>CANKOY010000001.1 GCA_947484275.1 Planctomycetota bacterium
CCTCGACGATGCGGTGACGCCAATCATGCGCATCCCCTACCAGCGCAAGCTCAACCCCTAGCGGCCCGTTGAGAAAGTCCTGTCGCGAAGCGAAGCGAGCTTCGTCGTGGATAGGAACGCGAGTGAGGAACGGCGGAGGCGGCTTCCCTGGCCCCTGAGCACGGCGCGACGACTGTGACGACGCCGCGGCGACGAGCGCGCAGCCGGGCACGCTTTCGGGCGGGCCGCTAGGTCGGCGGCAGAATGCGCGCTGCCCTGCGCTTGCCGAGTTGAAGCAGCAGCGGAAGGCGCGCGCGCTCGACCTGAAACACCGGGTCCGTGGCCACCGTTCCGTCGAGTGTCACGGCGCCTTGCTGAACCGCGCGTCGCGCGTCCGAAGTGCTCGCACTGAGCCCCAGCTGCTTGATCAAATTGGCCAGCGGCATGCGATCCGCCGTGGGGTCCGGCCAGGGCATGCTTGGGGCTTCGCGCACGTCGTCCAGGCTTTGTCGGCCGTGAAAAAAGCCTGTGATCTCGCTGGCGAGACGGTCCTTCGCGTCGCGCCAATCGCCAGCGCACAGGCGCTCGATCTCCGCCGGCTCAACCTCGGTAAGCAGCTCGAGCCACTGCTTCACGTTCTTGTCCTCCACGCGCAAGACCTTGTGAAACATCTCGCGCGCAGAATCGGTCAAGGGGATCGAATTGTCGTAGCTCTTCGACATTTTTCGGCCGTCGAAGCCGGTGATCAACGGCAGGGTCAGCACCACCTGCGGCGTTTGGCCGGTTTGCTCCTGAAGGTGGCGGCCGACGATCAAGTTGAACAGCTGATCGGATCCGCCGAGCTCCACGTCCGCGCGGATCATGACGGAATCCCAACCCTGCATGAGCGGGTAGAGGAATTCGTGGATTCCGATGGGCTCGTTGTCGCCGACGCGCTTTTGGAATGTATCGCGCTCGAGCATGCGCGCAACGGTCATGCGCGACGCGAGCTGCAGCACATCCTCGAAGCGCATCTTGTCGAACCACTCTGAATTGCGGTGCACCTCCGTGCGCTGCATGTCGAGCACCTTGGACACCTGACTGATGTAGGTTTCCAAGTTCGCTTCGACTTCAGCGCGCGTCAGCTGTGGCCGCAATTTGTTGCGCCCCGAGGGATCGCCGACCATGGCGGTGGAATCGCCGACGATCAGCACGATCTGCATCCCGGCGCGTTGCAGGGCGCGTAGTTTGAACAACTGAACGCAGTGGCCCAGGTGCAAGTCGGGCGAGGAAGGGTCCATTCCGAACTTGACCCGCAGGGCCCGGCCGGACCCCAAACGCAATGACAGGTCCGCGCGTTCGATCAGATCGATAGCGCCTTGGGAGAACAGCTCGAGGTGCTTGAGGCTCATCGTGGGACGCGCCGCTGCGCTCACCGACGGTACGTCGGAGAATCGGGCAGTTCCAGGGCCGATCCTTCGCCCAACGCTTCACTTGCTGACTGCGCTCGCGCCCTGGCGCGCTCGTCGAGCCACTGACGCCAACTGCGCGAGTCGGCGCCGAGTTCCTGCCGACCGGAGAGCCAGCGCAGGGCCACGGTGATTTTTTCTAATTCGCCCGAGGGCAGTGCCATGGCGGACACCGTCAAGAGATCGAGGGCCAAGGCGCGCTGGTCCACCGGAATGCGCACTGCGCGCTCCAGTAGCGGCGCCGTTCGGATCATCTCCTCGCGCACGTAGCGCGCCAGTTCTTGGGGATCCACGGGTTCGGTAGGCAAGAAATCGGCCAGCCGTATCACGTCCGCGCGCGCGATGGGGATCTCCGCCGCTGGGCGCACTTCGCTGCCCTTCCACACGTCGCCCGGGAGAAACTCCAGGGTGAAATTGGCGCGCACCGCCAAAGCCTCCCCGGGGGGAATTTCGAAGCGGCCAACCTCCTGCGCGGTCTCGACGCCAGCTGGCAGGTGCCAGCGCGAGAGCGACTCGACGATCGTGCCGACGGAATAGCGCTGCTCGAGCCCCTCAGGCGAGACGCCGATCAGCGACATGCGCAAGCTCGGGGGCGCGCCGCGCAGGGTCAGATCGTCAGCTCCGATGTTCGAGGCCAGGGCGCTCACAATCCACTGGTCGCCCGGCAACTGCCGCTTGGCTTCGAGACGAATTCCAAGGGACGCGACCCATTCGCGGCCCTCAAGGATCCGGTCGTAGGCGCGGGCGCGCGCCAGGGCGGCACCGCGGGGACCGCGAGCGTGAATACGCAACAGAATGCGCTGGGCCAGGCTGTCATCCCGCGCGCGCAGGGCAGCGTCGAGACTGGCGAATCCCGCCTCGAAGGGTTCCAGCTCACTCTGGGCGCGCTCGCGCTGGGCGGGCGTCATCTGGGCCAGGGACCCAGGCGACCCCGGTATGAAATGGTCAGCGGGCCCTGCACAGGCGATGACGAAAAAAATCGTCAGTGCCGTGAGCAGGGCCCGCTGCATGGTGTCAGTAGCCTCGAATCAGGCCGGAGTTTCGGGCGCCGGCCGCGAATCGCCACCGTCCCCGCGCGCCTCCGCGGTCTTGGCTGCTTCCGCCTCCTGGGCTTGACGGCGCTCGTGCTCCGCCAGGATCGCCTTGTTCTCCTCGAAGTCCGCGTGGACGAAGGACAAGCCGATCTTGCGCTCGTCGGTGTCGACGCGGATCACGCGCACTTCGATTTTCTGACCGGGCTTCACGATTTCCTCGGGGCTGGAAATCTTGTGGTCGGACAGTTCGGAGACGTGCAGCAGCCCCTCGAGATCGTCCTCGAGCTTCACGAAGGCACCGAAGTTCGTGATCTTCGTCACGAAGCCGGTCAACAAATCGCCAACGTGGTAGTTGGCAGGAATCGTGTCCATCCAGGGGTCCACGGCCAGTTGCTTCAGGCCGAGCGCAATGCGCTTCTTCGCGGTGTCCACGGACAACACGACGCAGCGCAGCTTGTCGCCCTTCTTGACCATCTCGGACGGGTGCGTGATTTTCTTCGTCCAGGACATGTCGGTGACGTGCAACAGCCCGTCGATGCCCTCTTCGATCTCGATGAACGCGCCGTAGGAGGTCAGGTTGCGCACCGTGCCCTCGATGACTGTGCCGACCGGGTAGTGCTCCTCGACCAGGTCCCAGGGATTGGTCTCGGCCTGTTTCATGCCGAGCGAAATCTCCTGCTTCTCCTTGTTGTACTCGAGCACCACAACCTCGGCCTTGTCGCCGGTCTTGACCAGCTCGGACGGGTGGTTGATGCGTCGCGTCCAGGACATTTCGGAGATGTGCACCAGGCCCTCGACGCCGTCTTCGAGTTTGACGAAGGCACCGTAGGACATGATGTTGACCACTTCGCCCACGTGCTTCGAGGCCACCGGGTAGCGCGCTTCGATGCCTTCCCAGGGCGAAGCTTGCTTCTGCTTGAGACCCAAGGCGATACGCTCGCGCTCGGAATCGACGCGCAGCACGCGCACTTCGATCTGCTGATCGATCGTGACCATTTCCGAGGGGTGATTGATGCGGCCCCAGGTCATGTCGGTGATGTGCAGAAGACCGTCGATGCCGCCGAGGTCCACGAACACGCCGAAGTCGGCGATGTTCTTGACCGTTCCCAGGCGATTCTGGCCTTCCTTGATGTCTGAGAGCAGGATTTCCTTCTGCTTCTGACGCTCTTCCTCGAGCAGCTTGCGGCGCGAGATGACAATGTTCATGCGCTCCGCGTCGATCTTGATGATGCGCGCGCGAATCGGCTCGTTGAGGAAGTCCGAAATGTCGTGGGTGCGGCGCAGGTTGACCTGCGATGCGGGCAAGAAGACGTTGACGCCTTCGACGTCCACGAGCAGACCACCCTTGATCTTGCGCTGCACGACGCCCTGGACCTCATCGCCCTCGTTGTACTTGGTGGAGACGCGCTCCCAGGCGCGCAGACGATCTGCACGGCGCTTGGAAATTTGCGCGGTGTCATGTTCGTCGAGACCGTCGTAAAAGACCTCGTAGCTCTCGCCAGTCTTGGGCAGCACTTCGCCGAATTCGGCCAGTGCGATCGAGCCCTCGGATTTGCCGCCGATGTCCATAACCACCATGCCGGTGCGCTCGTCGACGGAATCGACGCGAGCCTTGACGATGGAGCCGGGACGGATGTCGCGGACCGAAGTGGTCAGCGCAGTGTGCAGGTCAGTTTCGGAAAACAGTCCCATCGCTGCCTGGACCTGGCGTTCCAGATCCTGCGAGTCGATTTCGAACTGTTTGATGCGGCGTGAAGCGAGAGCCATGAAAAGAGGTCCTTAGGGGTCGGGTTTGAAAAAGGGTGGAGATAGAAAACGCCCCGCCGCGTGGCGATGTGCCGGCGGCGAGGTGTACGGAGGTGGGCTCAGTGCGCGCCCGGGGAGAGCTTGGCGGCGATGGCGGCGCGCGTAAGCTCGAGGGCGTTCGACTGGGCCGGATCGATCGGCGGGCAGAACTCGATCTCGATTCGCTTCGGGCGCGGAATGCTCTTGCCCTTGCCCCAGGCGGAGAACGTGCCGCGGATCGCGCAGGGAACGATCGGGACCCCGGCGGAGCGCGCCGCTATCAAGGCGCCTGCCTTGAAGGTCTGGAGCGAACCGTCGTCCGAGCGGGTGCCTTCGGGGAAGATCGCGACGCAATCGCCGGCCTCGAGGTGCGCGGCGATGGCCCGCAGGGCGCTGCGATCTGCCTTGCCGGGCTCGACGAGCACAGCGCCGCAGCGGCGCATGACGTAGGCCAGGGGCGCCGAGCGCGCGAGGCTGCGGCGCGCGACGAAGCTGACGTGGCGCGGCGCGGCGATGGCGATCAACGGAATGTCGAGAAACGACTGATGGTTGGCCGCGATCAGCACGCCACCGGTCCGCGGCAGGTGCTCCTGCCCGCGGCAACTTCGCCGGAAGTAGGGCAGGTACCAGAGGTTCATGACCGCGCGCGTCAGTCGATAGACAAACGTGGCGTGGGTCAGGATTTCTTCAGCGGGTTGTGCGCGCGCGCTGGCCCGCGGAACGGCGGCCTTCGCCTGCACCTTGCGCAAGATCTCGCTGGCGACACCTGCGGCGTCCATGGCGTCCGTCTCGATCACGAGCGCGTCCGGCGCGCGGATCAGTGGCGAATGGGCCCGTGTGGAATCCAGATGATCGCGCGCCTCGATCTCGCGCTGAATTTCGGCCTGCCGCTCGGGCTGGCCCAATTCCTCAGCGCGCCTTCGGGCACGTTCTTTGGATGTTGCTATGAGAAAGAACTTGTGCTCCGCACGCGGAAACACAACGGTCGTCGTATCTCGGCCCTCCGCGACCAGTCCACCGCGGCGCTCGGCCACTGCTTGCTGTTCGCGGACCACAGCGGTGCGCACTTTTCCGTGTGCACTGACTGCGGAGACGTTGGCGGTCACTTCCGCACTGCGGATGTGGGGCTCGCCCGCACGTCCGTCGATCAGGATGTTTCCGTTTTCGTCGAAGCTGAGTTGAGTTGTCTGCGCCACGCGGGCGCACTGTTCCTCATCCGTGGGGGCGAGCCCCTGCTGCAGCACGCGCCAGGTGACCGCGCGGTACATGGCGCCCGTGTCTAGGAACACGAGCCCGAGTTCGCGGGCGACGCGCCTGGCCACGGTGCTTTTTCCGGCGCCGGCAGGCCCGTCGATGGCAATGATCATGCTGCGGAAGGGTGGACTCTCCCCCACTTTAGATGGGGCGAAAGAGGATACGCGCAATCCGCCCAGGATCAAGTCCGCGGTGGCACCTAGGCCGTGGCTGTACCCCTGAAGATCCGTGAAGATCCCGGCTCGAGGCCGCCTGCCGCGCCGACCAGCAGCATGTCCCGGGGCCCTAAAAAGGCGTCGAGGACGATCCAGCGCGGGCCCGGCACGAGGCGTTCGTCCCGAAATTCGTGGGCGTGGCCGCAGATCACGGTGTCGGCGGACGCAAGGGCTGCCCGCGCCCGGACCTCAGCCTCCTGCTGGCGCTTGGTCAGCGCAGGCTTGTGCTGTACAGCGCTCGTGGAGGCGCGCCGCAGGCGCCGAGCAATGCCCAGGGCCAGGGCATCGGGAAGGCGCGGCGCGAGCCAGCGAACGGGCGCGGAACGCACCACGCGCTTGAGGCGCTGATAGCCCAGATCGAGCGTGCACAACTCGTCTCCGTGAAGGAACAGGATGCGCTCGCCGGAGGGCAGCACGGCGCGAACGCCCTCGGGGAACAGTCGCGCCCCCGTGGAGTCGGTGAAGTTCGAGTCCAAGAGGAAGTCGCGATTCCCAGGCACCAGGGAAATGGCCACGCCGCTGTCGCTGGCGCGCCTCAAGGCAGCGAGGATCAGCTTGGCACCCGGCAATCGCCCGTGGGCCGGCCCGACCCAGGCGTCGAACAAATCGCCGAGGATCAAGAGCGCGGGCCGCGCGCTCACGCCCCGCAGAAATTCCAAGAACGCCTCGTGTCCGTCGGCGCGGGCCGCATCGAGGTGCAGGTCAGCGATGACCACGGCGCCCGGGGGCAACTCGATGCCGCCTGGATCAGCCACTGGCCGAGCCCGGCGCATTGAGGCCCAGGTCGCGCATCTTCTCCCACAAGACCTTGCGCGAGATGCCAAGCATGTCGGCGGTCTGGGAGCGATGACCGCCGCAGGCTCCGAGTGCGCGCACGATGTGGGCCGACTCGTGCTCCCGCAGGACTTCGCGAAGCGGTCGGACCTCGGTCGAGACTTCGGTCGCACCGCGCCAGCGCGAATCAAGGGGGACGAGATCTCCCAGGGCCAATTCGGTGTTCTCGCCAGCCAGGGCGATGGCGCGTTGCGCCGCGTTTTCCAATTCGCGCACGTTCCCGGGCCAGGGGTGGCGCGTAAGAGTCGCGAGGGTCGAGGCGCTGACGCCGAATCGCCGCCCCTTGCCGTGGCGCGCGATGAAATGTTCGAGCAGGAGCGGGATGTCGCCCTCGCGCGAGCGCAGGGGCGGCAGCTGAATCGGTACAACGTTGATGCGGTAGTACAAATCCTCGCGGAATTCGCCGCTGCGCACGAGTTCCGCCAGGGGCTCCTTGGTGGCGGCGACCACGCGGATGTCGACGTGGCGCGTCTTGTCCTCGCCCAAGCGCTCGACGGTGCGCTCCTGCAGCACGCGCAACATTTTCACCTGGACGGACAGGGGCATGTCGTCGATGTCGTCGAGGAAGAACGTGCCGCCGTCCGCGAATTCAAAGCGGCCGCGGCGTTCCTTGCGAGCGTCGGTGAACGCCCCCTTCGCGTGTCCGAACAGTTCGGCTTCCAGCAACGATTCCGGCAGCGCCGCGCAGGACAAGGCGACAAACGGTCCGTCGGCGCGGGCGCTGGCGTTGTGCAGGGCGCGGGCCACCAGTTCCTTTCCCGTGCCGCTCTCGCCTTCGATCAACACGGTGACGTCGCTGGGAGCCACAGTGCGAATGCGGTCGAACACCGCGCGCATCGATGACGAGGAGCCGACGATTCCTTGGAAGGCGCCGTGCGTACGCAGCTCCTCCCTGAGCACCGCGTTGGCCGCCGAAAGGGTCTTCACCTGCGCGAAGGTCGACAGCATCGCGACGATCGACTCGTTTCGGAAGGGTTTCTGGATGTAGTTGCGCGCTCCCAAACGCATCGCTTCCACGGCCTGATCGATCGAGCCGAAACCCGTGGTCACGATCACCGGCCGCTCGGGATCGAGTTCGATCGCCCGCGCCAGGACCGCCATGCCGCCCTTGCCCGGCATGCGGATGTCGGTGATCAGGGCGTCGGGCTGGAAGGAATCCAACAGCTCCAAGGCCGAGTCAGTGTTCGCTGCGATTCGGGTTTCATGGCCCGCCTCGCTCAGGGCGTCGCCCAGCGTGACCGCGATCGTAATTTCGTCTTCGGCGAGCAGGACGCGCATGTGGGCTGCGGGCCGTGGCCCGCGGGTGGTCTGCTAGCTGTCAGCGGAACCCGGGTCACGATCGGCTATGCGGTCGCCGCCGGCGCGCAGGGCTTGATTCAGAGCACCTTCCGAGGCTGCCAGGAGCGAATCGAAGAACATCGTGTCATTGCCGGAGGAGCGCGTGAGGCCGATCGACAGGGTGACCCGCAATCGCCGACCTTCGCTCTCGAACTTCAGATCGCGGACGCCGCCCATCAACCGCTCGCCCAGGGATCGCGCGCCGCTGAGGTCCGTGTGCGGCACCACGATCAGCAATCGATCGTCCGCGAGGCGTCCCATGAAGTCGCATTGGCGCACGTGGGTCTTGGTCAGCTTGACGACCTCGTCCAGGATTGCCTCCTTCGAGTCGTAGCCGTAGAGATCGCGCAACTCCGACAGCCGATCCACGGCCACCATGACGCAGCAGATCGGATAGCTGTAGCGCTGTGCACGACCGAACTCGATCCGCATCAAGTGCATGATCTGAGCGAGCGAAAACAGGCCCGACTCGGGCTCGGCGGGCTGTAGCGGCGTTTCTTGCGGCATGGTTGCGCCTCCGGAAGCGGGAGGCGACGGTCAAGAGTGTACTCAGCGGTGCGTCGGGATCCGAACGTCCGGCGGGCTCCTGCAGGAAAGGCCCCGCGCTCAGAACGGGTTGATGCGCTCCAGGAAGGCGTCGATGCTGTGGCCAAGACGCGTGTGGATGAACAGCAGGCCGCAGAGCACGAGCGCGGTGAAGATGGCCAGGATCATGAACTGCACAAGGACGAAGGCCACCCCGGTGCGCGCCGCCTTGCGGACTTGGCGCATCGGACTGCGTGTCACCGAGGACATCAATAGGTCGCGCATCAGCCGCGTGGATCGTTCCGCCAAGCGCGGGTCGTCGTCGGCGAGCCCCGGCGCACTGGCCAGGAGATCGCGCGCAGCGGATTCCGGTTCGAACTCGCCGCGGGTCACGGACTGCTGCCAGCGCTTGAGCACCTCGCGATCGCCGAGGGCCAGCTCGGCCACGAGCCCGGCCTTGAGCCAGCGCCACGGCCCCGGCGATCGAGCGGCGCCCGACCCGGCCGCGGGTGACGGCGCTGGGGTGAGCTTGGCCGTGGCGGGCAACGCAGGGGTCGCTTTGACCTCCTCGAGTTGCGCCTGGCCGTCGTCGTATCCGAAGGTCGCCGTCAGTCCGTGCCACTCGATTCGATCGCCGCCGCGCAGTCCCATTTCTTGGGCCGCCTGACCGTTGACCCGGGGCGCTTCGCCGCCTCCAACGAAAATCAGTTTGGGCGGTTCGCTCCACAGGTGCACGCAGTCGTGGCCACTCCCTTCGACGCGCACGTCCGCCCGCGGACCGCCGAGCATGGTCAAGCCGGGCTTCAAATCGACGCGCAACTCCCCCGGGGGGCCTTGACTTGCGGTGAGGATCAACCAGGCACGGCTCATGGGAGGTCAGTTCCTACCCGATTGTCGCGCCGCCCGCACGCACACATTCCATCGCCGGCCCGGGGATGTAGTTCGCCGGCGCGCGGTCGACTATCGTGCCCGCGCGAGTAGTTCCCTGAACGCCCGCGCCGTCTGGACGCTGCCCGGAGAAGACCAAGCCATGCTGCTCCCCACCCTCCTGTGCCTTGCCTTGTCCGGTGCCGCGCCCCAGGACCGATCCCCGGGCGCGAACGGCAGCTGGCGCGCCCTGCCTCTGCCGGGCCTGTGTCGAAGCGCCCCTCCCGCCGTCGTTCCGCCGCGTCTCGTCGGCGGATCCCACCTCATCACCCCCCCATGGGCGGGCAATTCGGCGGCAGCCGTCGCGGCCCTCAACCCTGCAGCCTTTGCCAGCCTGCTCTCCGAGGAGAGCAGGCGCAGCGGGTGGAACGTCAGCGTGCACCCGATTTTTCCGCCACTGCTCGTCAATGGTCCAGACTCCGGATGCCAATCCGCAGCAGACTTTTGCGCCGAGATCGACCGCGCCTCGCGCGGTTTGGAAGTCGAACTCTCGGTCTGGCTGGTGCGCGCCAGCGGCGCGTCCGCGGCCCAAGCCGTCGCCCCCAAGGACGCTCCTTGGGGCTTCGCGCGCCTGATTTCCGGCGGAGAGACGACGCTCGGCGAGCAAGCGGCACAGAGCTACGTCCACAATTACTCCGTCGAAGTTGCCACGGACTCGGGCGTGGCGGCCCCAGTCATCGGCCGAGCGCTGACGGGAGACATCGTTCACCTGCGCGCCATGCGCGCCCGAGGTGGCACGGCGGTGTACATCGACGGCCTGCTCGATCTGTCGCGCCTGGTATCGATGGACGAATATGCGCTTTCCGCCCCGGACCTCGGATCCCTTCACCAGCCGCGCGTCCAGGCATTTCAGGTCGCCTTCTCCGGAACGGTCGCCTCAGGCACTCCCCTGCGCGTCAGTTGGTCGGGCATGGGAACTTCTGAGGCCCTGACCGAAGGCTCGCTATGGATCATCCCGCGCGCCACGCCCGACGCTCGCGAGGGACGCTGGCGCGTGATGGACACTGCGCTGCTTTCTGCACTGCCCTGGGAACTTCCGCTTGTGCCTCCCGGAGTTGGACTCGATTCGATCGCGGAGCTTGGTGCCTACGCAGAGGGACCTGCACCCGTGGCCGCGACTCTGATTGCCAAAGAGGCGGAGGTGGCGCGTTCCAGTGCTTCGCGCTCGCGGCCGTTGTTCGTGGCAGGTGAGAACGTGGTGCTCGGCCCAAGCTCCGAAGAAGAGAGTTGGGCCGCCATCGACGGATTCCACGGAGCACTCGAAGCCTCTCGCACGCGCAACGTAGAAATCCAGGTACAGCGCGGCGCCGGATCGGTTCGACTGCCCGTGGCTGGCGGCGCCCAGTGGCGCGTGCTGATTTGCGACGAAACGACCGCGGTTCTCGACTACGACGTCGAAATCGCGCCGGAAACTTGGATGCCTGGACCGCGCGTGGAGCGCTCGCTGGAGGGCTTTTGCGCTCAGGGGCTGTCGAGTACGGAATTGACGACTTACACGGCGTGGGTGGCAGGGACCAGTGAGCGTCGCACCTTGGAGCGCGCGGTCGTTCCCCTGGGCCGACTGGAAGTTCAGCGCCGCGCCTGGCGCAGTTCCCGGGGCGAGGTTCGCGCTGGGCAGTCGGCGGAGATCGCGAGCGGCACAACCTCAGCGCTTACGATTTCTGTTCGCGGACTCTGAGCGCGGGCGCGAATTTTCCTTGAGTCTCTCTCAGAGAGAAATCGCCGCGCCCCTGCGACGCGGCGGGAGTCGCGCGACGCTAGACTCCGGCGAATGCCTGTGCCCCTTCCGCATTCGCCGAATTCTCAACCTTCCGTGGGCGCGCGCCTGAGAGAAATCTATGGCGCCGACGTTGACCCTCGGGTCGAACTCTCCCCCAACACGGTGCCGGATTCTCACACTCAACGCCAAGCGTCCGGGGTTCAACATTCCGCGGGCGTGCTTTCGCGTCTGAGCGAGCGTGGTGCGAGCGCGTCGCGCTATCGGCTCGACGGTGAAATTGCCCGCGGCGGCATGGGCGCGATCTTGCAGGTCTTCGACGAAGACCTGCGGCGTCGCCTGGCGATGAAAGTGATCCTCGATCATCGGACGGGCGAAGCCGGCGTGGACACGAAACACGTTCATCCGGCGCTTCTGGCGCGCTTCCTCGAGGAAGCCCAGGTCACCGGTCAGCTCGATCACCCCGGAATCGTCCCGGTGCACGAACTGGGCCTCGACGAGCGCGGGCAGGCGTACTTCACCATGCGCTTGGTCCAGGGACGCGACCTCGAGGCCATCTTCGAACTTGCGGCGTCGGGGCGAGACGAATGGTCGCAGACGCGGGCGCTCGGGGTGCTGCTCAAGGTCTGCGAGGCCATGGCCTACGCTCACGCGAAAGGTGTGGTCCACCGCGACTTGAAACCTGCCAACGTCATGGTTGGCCAGTTCGGAGAGGTCTACGTCATGGACTGGGGGCTGGCGCGCGTGTCCCAGCAGGCCGACAGGCACGATCTGAGAATTCGCCTACCCGAGAACGCCGACACCGCGACGAAGACGGCTGCCGCGCGGTCGACACCTCGCAGCGCTGCCAGCGCGGCGGAAACTGGCTTGCACTCCCTGCCCGGGGTCGAAACGGATCGGCGCGAGGCTTCGGCCCTGGGCAGCGGCGACGCGTTGCTCACCATGGACGGTTCGGTTGTCGGTACGCCGTGTTACATGCCGCCTGAGCAGGCGCGCGGTCAGGTGGGCCAGTTGGACGAGCGCGCGGATGTCTACGCCGTGGGCGCCATGCTGTACCGACTGCTGTGCGGAGCAGCGCCGTTCATGCAGCGCGGAGAAGCTGCGGCACCGACGACGATTCTGCTGCGCGTGCTCAACGGGCCGCCCGTGCCACTGGAGGATTTGGCGCGCGACACGCCTGCGGAACTCGCCGCGATCTGTGCCAAGGCCATGGCCCGCGATCCGTCAGAACGCTACGCCAACATGCTCGCCCTCGCAGACGACCTTCGCGCCTTTCTGGAGGGTCGCGTCGTCAAGGCCTACGAGGTCGGCGCACTCGCCGAGGCGCGCAAGTGGGTGCGACGCAATCGACCGTTGTCGGCGGCCCTGGCCGCGGCGGTCCTGATTCTCGTCGTCGGACTCGTTGCAAGCCTGGTGTTTGCAGATCGCGCCGAGGACAGCGCCCTGCTCGCCGAAGAACGCCGATTCGAGGCCGATGCGAATGCCGACCGCGCGCGCCGACAGGCGCTCATCGCCGGAGAGGCGAACGACTTCCTCAACAACGACCTCTTGGCGTCGATCGCACCCGAGCATGAGGGCATCGACGTCACCGTGCGCGAGGTGCTCGACCACGCGGCCGCACGTCTTGAACTGCGCTTCACAGACGAACCGGAAGTGGAGGCCGCCCTGCGCACGACCATCGGAACGAGCTACTCGCGCATCGGCGAGTACAGGGGCGCCCGAAAGCACCTCGAACGCGCCCTGGAACTGCGCAAGACACACGCGGGTCCCCGCGCGGAATCGACCCTGGAATCGATGAACAACGTGGCTGCGGTCTGGGCCGAACTCGGCCTCAGCGCGGAGGCGATCGCCCTGTACGAGGAGGCGATCACATTGGCGCGGGAGATCCTGGGCCAGGAGGCGCGCGGCACGCTCTCGATGACCAACGATCTTGCGATCGTCTACGGGGACATCGGAAGACTGCGCGAGGCGCGCCAACTGTACGAGGCCATCTTGCCGATCGAGGAGCGCGTGCATGGCGAGAACGACCAAGGCACGTTGTCGACGGTAAACAACCTCGCGCTGCTCGATCAGCGCGAGGGACTTTTCGAGCCTGCGCGGGCGAAGTTACAGAGGGTCTTCGAACGGCGCCTCGCCGCGGAAGGCGAGCGTCACCCCGAGACCCTCATTGCCATGAGCAACCTGGCCACAGTGCTGGGCGACATGGGGCATTTCGCGGCGGCCGAAGAGCTCTCGCGGCGAGCACTCGGGTTGCGCCGCGAAGTGCAGGGCCCGCGGCATCCGATGGTGGCTCAGGAGTTGGGCAACCTGGGCAACGTCGTCTCCGGCCTTGGACGATTCGGCGAGGCCCGCGCGCTGATCTCGGAGGGTCTGGAGATTTGCATCGAGCGCTTCGGCCCAGATCATGCGTTGACGTTGCTGGCACAGCACAACTTGGCTTCGACGCTCCAGAGTCTTGGCCGAAACCGCGAGTCCCTGGAAATGGAGCAGGGCGTACTTGCGGCGCGACGGCGAGTGCTGGGGGACAAGCACGTCGACACGCTAGGTTCCATGGGCACGATTGCGCTCGCCTTGCGCGCTCTGGGGCGACTCGACGAATCCGAGGCGTTGCTCCTCGAAGCACTGGCCTTGAACCGCGAGGTGCTAGGCGTGGATCACCCTTCAACGCTGATCTGCAACGAGAACTTGGGCAACGTGTATTTCACCCAGGGCAAGCAAGCCGAGGCTGAGGCCATCGTTCGCGAAGTGCTCGAGGCCCGCGAGCGTGTCCTTGGCGACGGACACCCCGATGTGGCCAAGACCACATTCAACCTTGCCATGGTTCTCAAAGCCCAAGGCAAGACCTCTGACGCCCTGGACACGGTGCGCGAAGCCCTGGAGCTAAACCGCGCGGCCCTGGGAGACATCCATGTTCAAGTGGCTTCCTGCCTGCAGACTCTCGGGGATCTTGAATTCCAGTCCGGGGATCGCGCGGCGGCGTCGCTCGCCTACGCGGAGTCGCTGGAAGTGCGCGGCGCCTTGGGCCTCGAGGATGAAGAGTCCGGCTACCTGCAGCACCAACTGGGAGTACTGCACTATGAAGACAAGGACTTCGCCGCGGCATTGCCGGCCTTCGAATTGGCGGTGGCCATGCGACGGCGGCTCGTCGGCGTCGACCTCGCTGGCTTGCGAGTTTCCCTGTTCTTGCAGGCCCGAACGCTCCTAGCACTGCGCCGCTTCGAGGAGGCTGAGCCCGTGGCACTGGAACTTCGCACTGCCGCTGCGCGCGCCGGAGCGGCGGGCGCCGAACACTTGACGCGGGCGCGCCAACTGCTTCTCCAGCTCTACGGGGACTGGGGCAAGCCCGAGGAAGCGGCAAAGTGGCGCTAACCACGCTCGCTTGCGCGTGGATCCCGGCTCCTGCGGACGGCTACGGTCTGGCGGTGTAGACTTGCCTGCGCCTCTTGGCCTCGGCCCCCGCGAATTCACCCACTTACACTTGACCTCGAAGTGACGTCACTGACATGAGACTCGGCCTGCATCAATCCGCGCGCATGGAACAGCGGATGGTTCAGTCGCCGCAGATGATTCAGGCGATGCAGATCCTGCAGCTTTCGAGCCAGGATCTTGCGGATCGAGTCGAGCAGGAGCTGAGCGAGAATCCCTTCCTGGAGATGATCGAACCTGGCCAGGACGCCGCAGGCGAGGTCGGGTCCTCGGATGGCGGCGTGCAACCCGCGGGGACCACCGCAGCTCCGGAAGCGGGCAGCGGGCTCGACATCGCACCCGATGGACCCGGCGAGGACTTCGAACGCTACGAGCGCGAATGGGATCCGGTGCGTCGCACGCGCGACAACGGCGATGGCGACCGCAAGCTCGAGGCCATGGCAAACACGCCCGACGCGCCCAAGAGCGTCGCCGAGGCGGTGCTGGATCAATTGGCGTTCCTCGACCTCGATGCACGGGGGCGTGCTCAAGCGGAGTACTTGGTCTATTCCCTCGATTCGCGCGGCTACCTCGAAGAAACCCTGGAGGAGATCGCCCAGGAATGCCAGGCCATGCCCGAGACCGCCGGGACCACGGTCGAGGAGTTGGCACGGGTGCTGCAGGATTTGCGCAGCGTGATTCACCCGGCCCTCGGCGCCCAGGACCTGCGCGAGTGCCTGCTGCTGCAATTGGAATCCAGCGGCGCGGAGACTCCGCTGCTACGGGCTCTGATTGAAAATCACCTCGAGGACATCACGACCAATCGCCTGCCGCGCATCGCCAAGGCCACCGGTCGCACGCTTGAGGAGGTCAAGTCCGCGATCGAGTCCTTGCGCGCCCTCGACCCGGCCCCAGGCGGCGAGTACGGCGAAAACACCGCGGCCGTGATCACTCCGGACGTGGCAGTCGACGAGCAGGACGGAGAATTTCAGGTGTCCCTGACGCGCCAGCGCTCCACGGAATTGCGCTTGTCGCCCACCTACAAGCAGTTGCTGCGCGACAACAAGAAGGACCGCGCCCTGGCGGAATTCGTAAAGAAGCGCGTTGAGAATGCGCGCTGGTTCATCGAAGCCGTCTTGCAGCGCCAATCCACCCTGGAACGCATCGCCGTCTGCCTGTTCCAGCGCCAGCGCGAATTCCTGGAGCGGGGCGTGCGCGGGCTCAAGCCCCTGCGCATGCAGGAAGTCGCCGATGAAGTCGGCGTGCACATTTCCACGGTCAGCCGCGCCGTTTCCGGCAAGTACGCACAGACGCCGCGCGGGATCTTTCCGCTGAAGTATTTCTTCACTGGCGGCACAACGAAGGAATCCGGCGAGGTGGCGAGCCAGGCGGCGATCAAGAACCGCATCGCAGAACTCGTGCGCCAGGAGGACGGCGCGAATCCGCTCTCCGACGATCAACTGGCTGAATTGCTGGGGAAGAGGGACCGCATCCGCATCGCACGGCGCACGGTGACGAAGTACCGCAAGGCGCTTTCGATTCCCTCCTCTTCGCAGCGGCGCGTCTTCTAGGAACGCGCCCAGGGGCCCTGACGAATCGCCCGCGAGTTGGTATTCTGTGAGGTTGATCGACGGCCGGCCACAGCTCGCCTGCCACTCCAGCCCGCGGCCCGAGGTCGGCGGGGAAAAACTCGAACCGGGACAAGAATATGGGCGTAAGGGCAACTGAACTGCGCAAGGGCGTGGTCATTCAAGTGGACGGCGACCTGCTCCTGATCACGGAGTACATGCACCACACGCCAGGCAACCTGCGCGCAGTCATCCATGTCAAGTTGAAGTCGCTCAAGAGCGGTTCCAGCAAGGAGATGCGGCTGAACGCCAGCGAGTCTCTGGAGGTCGCCTACCTCGACAAAAAGCCCTGCGAGTACCTCTACAAGGAAGTCAACGGCGGGTACGTCTTCATGGACCAGGAGTCGTACGAGCAAGTGACGATTCAGCCGGAGATGATCGCCGAGCAAATGGGCTTCGTGAAGGAGAACACCGTGGTCGCGATCACCTTCCACGACAATCTGCCGATCGGCATCGAAGTCCCGCCTTCGGTGGTGCTCAAGGTCACGGAGGCAGAGCCCGCGGTGCGCGGCAACACCGCCACCAACGTCAAGAAAGAGGTGACCCTGGAGACGGGCCTGAAGATCAAGGTGCCGATCCACATCTCCGTGGGCGACATGGTCAAGGTGCGCACCGCCGATAGCGAGTTTCAGGGCCGCTCGAACTGAGCCCTCAGGGGCGCAGGTAGACCAGCACGTCGAGGTCGCGCACGCCCACATCGAGGTCGAAGCTCTTCACGAGCGTTGCCCTATCAGCGAGCATGGCCTTGAAGGCGTCGCGCGCCGCCATGGGCCATTCGTCCAACCGCTCGATATTGACCACGAACCACGCCCGGCGAGGTTGGCGCGCCCAGTGCTGCTCCGACGCGTAGGTGTAGCGGTCCAGATTTTGCACGTGCGAGGGGTGGCGCAGATCGAGACTGAGGGGTGCGAAGTAGTACTCGCCCACATTGGCATTGTTGGTGAACACCAAGTCACCCGGTTCCCGAAGCCTGTGCACCTCGGCGAAGGCCTCGCGCCAGGGCGGCCGGTCACCGTTGCGCGCAGTGAAGTACAGCCCTTGATCGATCACCGCAGGCAGCACCAGGGCCGCGAGCCATGCGGCCCGCCACCACGGCCGAAAGCGCGACTGCACGATCGGCCAGGTTGCCAGCGCAGCGACGAAAGGCAGCAGCACGAACAGGTACTGCGCTGCAGCCCGCACGAACAGCGCGTTCGCCTGAGCGAGTCCAGCCGCAAAGAGACACGCTAGTCCCACAACGATGTCCGGAGCGCTGCGCCTGCGGACGGCGCACACCATCGAGAACGCGGCCGCGCCTAGCAGCGCCGGGGTGAAGTACCAGCCGCTGGTCAGCAACAGGTGCAGAGCCGTGGGGTCGTGCTTCGTGCGGTAGAAATCCAACCAGATCGGACCTACCCAAGCGGCGATCAGTACCCCCAGGATCCCAGCAGCGATCACTGAGGTGCGCGATATCGGAAGCGATGCCAAGGGCGGTTGTGTCCGGATGCGCGAGACCGCGACAGCGGCGGCGAGCCAGGCCGGCAGCAGCAACAGCGCCGCGGGCTGTGCCAGTGCCGCCAGCATCAGCAGGGCGAGTGCGCAAAGCGCGCACAGGAAA
This sequence comes from Planctomycetota bacterium, assembly GCA_947484275.1. GTDB lineage: Bacteria > Planctomycetota > UBA1135 > UBA1135 > JADJQU01. The sequence continues at coordinate 17,687 of CANKOY010000001.1, forward strand.
AAACGCTCGCCCCTGGCGCGCAACAACGCACGCGCGGCGAACACGCCACCGAGCAGGGCCAGATCCTGGGCCAGCGTGTAAAAGCGCGCGTTCTGGGACCAATACAGGTGCCACGTCGAAGCCCCGAGAATCAGGGCCGTGGCCGCCGCTCTGCGAGCCCCGAAAATCGGCGCGAAACACAGACCGCATGCGGCGATGCCAAGGACGCCGAGGATCGCCGGCAGAATGCGCAATCCGAACTCGCCGGGCACCGTCCCGAGCCCGTGGATCAGGCCCGCGAACAGGAAGTACCCCAGTGGATTCTTGGGCACGCCGCCGTCGGCCATGATCGTGCGCGCGTCGCTGAGGGTGAAGACCTCGTCTTCCCACAGGCTCCAATCTCCAAGACGCCAGAAACGCGTCATTGCCAGGCACAGAGCTAGCCAGAACAGCGGCTCGCGCAGGACGCTGAGGGCTGGACTCGGGCGCCCGAGATCAACGTTCGGTGCGTCCGTAGCCGGAGCAAAGGGGGCAGGATCCCCTACACGGTGCCTGTGCTCTGAAAAGCTTTCCGGGTCGCTCACTCCAGCAGCGTGCAGAAGCGCGCCGAGGAAGGCAACCGGACGCAGCCCAGGCTATGCTCTCTGGGGCCACTCCGAGGAATCGAGATGCACCCGTTGATCACCAGCACCGCCCGCGCGCTCCTGTTGTCGGCCCTCTTGATTGGCGCCGGCTCCGGTTGCCAGTCCATCAACACGCCGGTCCTCAGAGCCAGCGCGAGCTCCCTGAACGGGGCGCTCCTCGCTGGCGCTGGACTTTACGTCGTAACCGCCGTGGCCAACTCCCGGCCGGAGTCGCGTGGCGTGCTCGTTTCCTCTAAGCCGCTCGGAGCGCGCGTCTTGATCGACGGCAAGGACTCGGGCTTCGCAACGCCCTGCTGCTTGGCGATCGACGACCGCGAGCAGCGCATCGATCTGGTTCTCGACGGCTACCAAACCGCTTCGCGGGTTGTGAACGGCGACGGCCGCACGTACTTGATCTACTGGAACGACGGCTACCTAGGGCCGAGCACGTACCGGTTCCCGATGTACTTGAACTTCTACGACTTCTACGTGCCCCTGCGCTTCGAAGAAACGTACTCGCCCGAACGCCTATTCGTTCGCATGCGCCCGGCCCCCGTGCCGTGAGTCAAGGGCCCCAAGGGCAGCTTCGCCCGGCTGTTTTCTTCGATCGCGACGGCACACTGGTGCGCGAAGTCGAGGGCGCCCTCAGTCAGCTTTCGCAGTTGGAAGTCTTGCCCGGCGCCGCTCTGGCGGTGGGTCGCGTCAATCGCGCGGGATTCGCGGCCTGCGTAATCACCAACCAGAGTGCCATCGCGCGCGGTTGGATGGACGCCTTCGAACTCGAACGCATCCACGGCGCCCTCGCAGAGCGCCTGGTCGCCCAGGGCGCTCAACTGGATCTGATTCTGCACTGCCCGCATCTGGACTCCACGGGACTGCCGCCGCACTGGCGTCCGTGCCCGTGCCGCAAGCCGCAGCCGGGCCTTCTGCTCCATGCGGCCGAGCTGCTGAAATTGAATCTTGAGCGCTCGTGGGTGATCGGAGACGCACTGCGGGACGTGGCTTCGGCCCGCGCCGCTGGGGCGCGCGGCATCCTGGTTCGCACGGGCAAGGGGCGCCGTGAAGAACTGGGCATCGCAGCTCTGCCCGACGCCGAGCGACCCTTCGCGGTCGTGGACACTGTGCTGGCCGCGGTCGAACTGCTCATGTCGCAGCCCGCGCCCGTAGCAACTCAGGGCAAGTAGCGCGCGAGCGGCTTCGAGAGCCCGTTGGCCAGCCACGCCGGCAATCGGCTCCAAGTCTTGCGCAGGCGCTCCGTCTTGGGGTTGGAGGGCGTGAAGTTCGGTAGAGAGCGATCGCGCAGGAGCGCCACCTGGTAGGGCAACTCCTTGGGCTCGAAACCCTGGTGCTCTTTGAAACTGTAGGCCCCCGAATCGCGCCGACTGCGCCCAAAGTCGAAGCGCGTGAGCCCGCGCTCCACGCACCACTCCTGCAGGGCAAAGTACATGAAGTTCGAGGCAGAGTACTTGCGATCGACCTCGTCCGCGGTGCCCGCGTAATAGGCGTGCAGCGTCTCCTTGTGAACGAACGACATCACCGCCGCCAGGGGCTCGCGGCCCAGATGCACCATATGCACGACGACGTCAGCACGGAATTCGTCGCTAAGGGCCTGGAACCACTCCAGCGGCAGACCGGGTGAGCCCAGGTTGCGCTTGTTGTTCGAGAACAGACGCTGCAGATCGCGCGTGTACCACAGTCCTTCGCTCAGGCGCAGTCCGTGCCTGTCGCGCGCCTTGCGACATTCGGCGCGGGCCTTCTTGGGGATCGAGAGCAACACGTCGTCGACGGTGGAGGGCAGATCGCGAACAAAGGTCGAGTACAGCGACACGGGTGCGAGGTCGAGCCCCGAAGGTTCGCGGTAACGCAACTCCAGGCGTCCAGCGCGCTCGCGCCCACCCTCGGCACGCGCCACCTCAACCAAGGCAGCTTCGATCTCTTGCGTCTGCCCCAATGCGCCGCCGTAGACCGCATAGGGCATCGAAATCAAATGCCGTTTCATCGACAGGGATCGCGTGCGCATAAGCGGCAGCACACCAGCGATTTCGTTGCCGCGCCACGCGATCCAATCCGACGGTTCGTGCCCAAACGAGCGCTCGACGGCCCTGCGCCAACCGCTCAAATGAAAAAACGTCCCCCGTGCGTGGGAGTTCACGAAGCGGTCGCGGGCGGCATCGTCCTCGGGTCGCCCCGGACGAATGTCGATCGGCAAAAAGGTCTCCGGCGCAGGGGGCGCAGCCGGCGACTCCGCGACGATTCCGACGGCGCTCATTCGTAGACGCGCTCCACGCGGTATTCGCGCAGGTGCCGCGCCTGGCTGTAGATGATGATCTCCCCCACCAAACCAAATCCGATGATCTGCACGCCAAGCACCAAGAGCATGATCGCGATCAGGAACACGGGTCGGCCGTAGAGTCCGGCGTCCTCCTGGGTCAGCTTCTGATAGATGACCACGGCGAGCATCGCCGCACCGAGGAACGAGCACAGGGCGCCGACGGAACCGAAGAAACGCAGGGGCTTCAGCGTGAACTTCGTCAGGAACATGACGCCCAGGACGTCCAGAAAGCGGCGCACGTAGACGCCCAAACCGAAGAAACCGCTGTGGCCCCACTCCTTGAGGTGTCGCACCGGAACCTCAAGGACGCGGAACCCCTGACGGTGCGCGATCACGGGCAGGAAGCGGTACATGTCGCCGTAGATCGCCACTTCGCTCAGAACCTCGCGACGGATCGCGCGGAAGTAGCAATTGAGGTCGTGAAACTCCATGCGGATGATCTGGCGGATCACCCAGTTGAAACACGCGGACTGCACGCGGTTGAGCAGCGGGTCAACGCGCGGCCGACGCCAGGGAGTGACGAAATCCGCGCCCGCGTCCAGGGCCGCGAGCATCACCGGCAGTTCCAGCGGATCGATCTGTACGTACTGGGGTGAGGTCACGATCACCCGGCCCTTGCTGATCTCAAATCCAGCGGAGAGGCACACCGATTCGCCGAAGGGACTCTCGAAGGTAATCAGGCGCACTTGCTCGCCGCGTTTCTCGGCCAGGGCCTGGGCGTCGGTGTAGGCCTTGCCCCGCACGCCGTCGAAAACCAGGATGAATTCGAAGCTGCGCCCATCGCGCGTGAGTTCGCGCGAGAGCCCTGCGACGACATCGACTACTTCCGCAAGGGGCGAAGTTACCGGCACGATCACGGTCACATCCAAGGTAGCGAATTGGCGCGGTCCGAGATGTTCTCCGGCCGCCGACACGGCCAAAGGAGCGAGGGCCGCCCGCGTGGCCAGCTCGTGCTGGGCGGGCGTTCGTTCGTGTACTGTGGTTTGTGCGCGGGGTTCTGTCACGGGATCACTGGGAACGGATCAGCAGGCGATCGAAGACGCGCCGGCGGTGCATGCCGCTGGCGGTGACCGCCAGTTCGGACAACAGCCCAAGCAAAACGAAATAGGCCACCAAGACCAACAGCATGAGAAAAGTGAACAACGAGAATGCGAACCAGGTCTCGACCAGTTCGAAACTGTTGTAATTCACGGTGCTCATGAACAAGAGCGCCAGCGCGCAAGCAGTAAAGAAAAGCGACATCAGGCCAAAGTAGTGCAGCGGCCGGTGGCTGAAGCGCGCGATCAACAGGATCGAGAGCAAGTCGAGCAGCACGCCCGACGCACGCCCGATGCCATATTTGGACTGGCCGCTGACGCGCGGGCGGTGATTGACGACGAGTTCGCGCACGCTCGCGCCGCTGCCCATGGCCAGGGCCGGCAAAAATCGATGTTGCTCGGAGTAGATCTCCAGGCGCGCGACCAAGTCCTTGCGGAAGGCCTTGAGCGTGCAGCCTGTGTCGTGAATCTGCACGCCGGTCACGAAGGAAATCAGCCGGTTGGCGATGCGCGAGGGAATCCGGCGCAGCCACAGACCGTCGTGGCGATGTTTGCGCCAGCCCGCGACCACGTCACAGCCGCGGTCGATTTCCGCCAGCATGGCCGGGATGTCGGCCGGGTCGTTCTGCAAATCGCCGTCGAGCGTGACGATGACTTTGCCGCGCGCCTGTTCGAAGCCGGCCGCCAGGGCCGCGGTCTGGCCGAAGTTGCGCCGAAAGCGCACCACGCGCACGCGCGGGTCCTCGGCGCGCAATTCCAGCAACAGCTCGAGGCTGCCGTCCGTGGAGCGGTCGTCGACGTAGATCACTTCGCTCGTGCGCCCCACGCGAGCCAGGGCCTGGGTGATCTCTGCGTGCAAGGCCCGCAGGCTTCCGGCCTCGTTGAACACCGGCACAACGATCGAGAGTTCCACTTTCGCTGCGTGATTCATCGCGTGCGCTCGCGCTGTGGGCAGGCTACCTGAGCCACAGACGCGCAAAGAGTCAATTCCCTGGCATCGGCGCGCCTCTGTGCTCTTGTCCGACGGGCCAAGGCAGCTAGGATCGGCACACCGGGCTGGGCAGGAATCGTCAGCCACCCCCGCCGGGCAACACCTTGGAAAACACCCAGAGCGAAAGCCGTCTGCCGGGAATACGAATTGGCCCCGGCAGCGGCCTCGACAAGCTCGCTGCACTGCTCGAAGCCCTCGGCCGCGACATGCCGGAGAGCCCCGGAATTACGCGTTGGTCCGACGTCGCGGAGATGCTTCTGTCTGGCCCCAGGGACCGGGTGGTACTCGATGCTGACCATTTTCCGCAGGAGGACATCGGCATCGTACGCCGATTCCTTGTGGCCCGGCCTGGAGCATCGATCGAGGCTCTTGGGGCGAATCGCGCGGCCCCGGTGAGCCGCAGCCTGCTTGCCATGGAGGGTGTGCACTGGCATCCCTGGCCACAGGACCTGGTCCAACTGGAGAGCCTGCTGCGGCCAGTTCGGGTCACACAAACTGCTGGGGCCGCGGGGAGAGATGCCGCGGAGCGGTCGTCGCTGGGAACCCCGCGAGAGGAACCGAAGGTGGCCGACCTGCGCTCGCCCCTGGTCGAATTGCTCGCCCAGGTTAGACGGGCCGGCGATGCCCTGGAGTCGGCTCGCGCCAGCGGAGAAATGAGCCCTGCGCAAAGCCTGCACCTAGGCGCCGAATTGACGCGCCTGGAGCGCGGAGCCCGGGGCCTATTGTTGGAAAGCGAACGTCCGCTTGCGCCAGCGGAAGCCATGGACTTGGACTGCCTCGTGGAGGAAGAACTTGCGGTACTTGCGCTCCAAAGCCGCCGCGCGCCGCGCGTGCGCTACCACGGCGGTGAAGCTCTGCCGGTGCGCGCGGATCGATCTCTGCTCGTCCACGCACTGGGGATGCTCCTTGACCTCGCGCGCGGATTGGCTCCCCAGGGTGAGGCCCTGGAAGTTCGCACGCTCGCGGCACCCATCGACCAGGATCAGCCAGGCTTCGCGCGGGCGATCGTCCGCGTACGGGCTCCGGCAGGCGTCCTCTCGGATCTATCCCCGGCTCAGTTGCTCATGCCAGCCGGACTGGGTGAACGCGTCCCGGGGGTCGGCCCCAGCGAGCTGTGCGCCCTAGCCCGGCTATGTGCCCAGCGCGGCCTGCTCCTGGAAGTTCACCGGGTGGTCGGTGCCCAGGCACTGCTTGAATTTGACGTCTCCGCACCCCTTGCGGAGCGCCACGCGGCCAAGCTCGCCGTTTCCCCCGGATAGCCGCCCATTCCCGGGACTCCGGTCCGCCCTAGCCGCACGCCGTCCAGGGGTCGGGGCGGGCCCCGTGCAACCCGATGAGGGGCAGATCCGCTCGCCGGTCAAGGGGGCCTTGGGAGCGCGTCGATCTATGGAAGCCCCGGATTCGGGGGACTTCCATGGAAAGCCCCCGCGTCCTCTTGTGCCTCGCGCGATCCGCGGAGGCCGAGTCACTGGCCATGAGCCTAGGTAGCGCAGGGTTGCGAATCAGCCTGGCCCCGCCGCCGTTCCATTGGCCGACGCTCCTAGGAAGCACGAACGCCGACGTGCTTCTCGCGGACAGCAGCGAACTCAGAAGCGACCTGTGCACGGTAGCGGCGACTTTGCCCTCGGCCCCGGCAATCGTCGTCCTGGCGGAGTTCAGCTCAGCCCGCGATGCGGTCGAGGCGGTGCGCAGCGGAGTCGCACAGTTCCTGGAACGCCCCCAGGCACCCGAGCAAATCGCCGTGGCTCTGGAACGAGCCGCCGCGGCTCGCGAGCTGGCCCTTGAGAACAACCGACTGCGACGGGACCTCGGTGAACGCTTTTCACTGGGCCAGCTGATCTCCCGCGACCCGGCCCTGGCGCGCATCGCGGAAATCGTCACCGCCGTGGCCGACACGCGCGCGAACGTGCTGATCTCTGGCGAGAGCGGCACGGGCAAGACGATGCTCGCTCGTGCGATCCATCAGAGCAGCACGCGCAGCGGCGGCCCATTCGTCGAAATCAACTGCGGCGCCCTGCCCGCCACGCTGCTGGAGAGCGAGTTGTTCGGCCATGCGCGCGGTGCCTTTACGGGCGCCCTGCGCGATCAGCCCGGTCGCTTCGAAGTCGCCGATGGCGGCACGCTGTTCCTCGACGAGATTGCCAGCGCTGGACTGGACCTGCAGGTCAAGCTCCTGCGCGCGATCCAGGACCGGAGCTTCGAGCGCGTGGGCGAAACGCGCACGCGGACCGTCGATGTGCGCGTCATCGCCGCCAGCAATCGCGACCTTGAACAGGAGGTCAGCCTCGGCCGCTTTCGCGAGGACTTGTTCTGGCGCCTCAACGTGATTCACCTGCGGCTGCCGTCCTTGCGCGAGCGGCGCGCGGACGTTCCGCTCTTGGCGGAGCACTTCCTCGAGCGATTCGCGCAGCGCCATGGTCGCGAAGGACTGAAAATTACACCGCAGGGCAGTGCCGCCCTCATCGCTCACACCTGGCCGGGAAACGTGCGCGAACTTGAAAACGCCGTCGAGCGCGCCGTGCTCTTGGCGCGCGATCGAACCTTGGGGCCGGAGGAATTCGAGTTGTCGTCGCCCCATGCCGCCGCGGAACTGCCCCGCGGGCCGCTGCCCACTCGAGACGGGTCTGGCCTGATGCCCCTGCGGACCGCGCTGGAAATGCCCGAGCGCGAATTGGTCGAACGGGCGTTGCTCTTGTCTGGCGGCCATCGAATGCGCGCCGCCGCGTTGCTCGGCGTCACCCGCGGGACGTTGTTCAACAAGATGCGCAAGTACGGCCTGCTGGCGCCAACACCCGGGCGCGAGCACCGCCCTGGACACATGCGCGGCAAGTCCGCAGGCTAGTCGCTGCGTGTTGAAGTCCTGCATTCGGTCCAAGGAGCAGATCACCCCCCGAGGCCCCGGGGCAGGTGAGGGTCAAGGTCAAGGTCGGCCGGCTCGCTCGGCTGGCGAACATCGGCGCCCGTGAAGCTAACTGCCTGGATCCTATTGACTGCGGCCCTGGTGGTACTCGGGGCGATCGGGGGGCTGATGCTCTCCGGCGCACAGGCTGAGCCGCGTGACTTGCTTGAATCAGCTCTACGGCGCTTCAATGGTCCGGAGCAGGACGCCGAGGCCACCCTCGGGGAACTGGACATGGCACTGCGCGCGGCGGAATCCAGCGCCGACGACGAACTCGCCGCCGACATTCTGATCGCCCGCGGTCGCGTGCTGCGCGACGTTGAGGCCTACGGCCCTGCGCGCGCCGATTTCGAGCGTGCCCTGGCGCGCTATCGCCCGGGTGCCTTGGAACTCGAACTCGAACTCGTCTCCCTGGAGGAGGAGACTGGCGAACTAGATGCCGCACTAGAACGCGCAATGCGGATCACGGAGCGCGATCCGACGCGCCTCGAAGGCTGGACCCACGCTGGTCAGATCCTGACGCGCATGTCCGAGCAGCGCTTCGCGGAGCTCGAGGCGGTGTGCGACGCCAATCTTTCCGATGCCTTCGCGGCGCGAGCAGTGGCCTACGCGCGCAGAGCCGCTGGCATGGACGCCGACGATCCGCTGCGCGTCTCTCAACTGGCGGGATTGCGCTCGCTGTACTCGCCGCCGGATCAGGCGGATTCCCTGCGTAGCCTTGCGCTCGCCGACCAGGCCAGCTCCGCAAGTTCAAGCGCGCGCGATGCCCTCGTGCGATCTTTCGCCGGTGAGTTGGATCGCGACGCGGTGCGCTCGTACCTGGAGTTGCTCTGGCGCTCAGGGCGCACACAGGACGCCGTGGATTTCGGGCTGGCCGTCGTTTCTCAGCGATCGGTCAATTCATCGCCACTATTCATGGAGCGGCTGGCCCGCGTTCTGATCGATGCGGGGCGCCCTCGGGCCGCCTGCGAGGCGATTCAGCAGCACTTCAACCGCAACGTCCAGGCCGGACAGTCCTTCTACTTGACGTGGTGTGAAGCCCTGCACAAGTCAGAGCGCTGGAAGGACCTGGCCTTTGCCGCCTCGCTGCTGCGATCCGCTGGCGACGAGGCACACAGGTCCATCGCCGTGTTCTACCTCGGGGTGTCGCGCGCAAACTCGAACCAGACCGAGGCCGCTGAGGACGCATTCGATTTCTACACCCGGAACGGCCCGGTCGAACCTTTTCCCGGGGCCCTCGGTCTCGCCTGGCGCTCGCTGGCTGCTTCGTTGCGCACCATGGAGCAGCCGGCGAATGAGAACGGCGCCCTGCTCGAGGCCGTGCGTCTTGCGCCGCAGGCGGACGGCGAAGCATGGTTGCGCCTGTTCCACCTGCTGCAGGAAAGCGAACCGGAGAGCCTGAGCCAGGCTGAGTTGTACCTCACCAACGCCCTCTGCCTGCTGCCGCAACGCACCAACGAGCTGATGCCGACCTGGCTCGACGTGGGCCGCCGCCGCATGCGTGCTTCGAGCATGGAGCTAGAGTTGTTGATGGCCGACCAGCGCAAGGCCGGCCGCATCGGACTTTCACCGAGCGCGGGACCCTACGAGTTGTTCCGCTTCGCCGAGATGCACCGCGACGCAAAGGAACCGACGGCTGCTGCAGCCGGCGCGCGACGCATGCTGCTGAACTACCCCGGCTTCATTCCAGCCATGGATCTCCTCGGAGATGCCCTGCGCGAAATGGGCGATTTCTCCGGCGCCGCACAGATGTGGATCGATCGCCTCAAGCTCGCGCCGGGAGACGAAGCCACGTTGCGCAAGTTGGCCCGCTCGCCACCGGAGTCATTGAGCTCGGCGCAGTTGATCGAATTGATGCAGATCGACCCGGAGAACACTGGCCGGCTCGAGGTCGCGCGAACCCTCAAGGCCGACAAGCGCCCCCATGATGCCTTGGCCGGACTCAATGCACTGCCATTGCAGTCACTGGGGGACGCGGGTGTGATGCTTGCGAGCGAGCTCTTGATTGAGGTCGGAAAGGCCCAGGAGGCCCTCGCGATGCTCGCGCGCCTGACGCCCCAGCGCCAGCGGAGTGCGCGCGCCTTCGAACTCTCGCTCGATGCCGCGCGGCTCTCGGGCAAGGACGAACTGCTGCTGTCGATCATTGCCAAGCCACCGGAAGTCTCGAGCCTGGACGCGGCAACGATCATGCAACGCGTAGACACGATGCTCGCCTATGGACAGGTCGCTCCGGCACGCGCGCTGCTCGACTTCCTGGACGCCCAGGCGGAAACGCGCACGCGCGATGTGATGCTCCGTCGTGCGGCGGTTGCGCTGTTGAACCGCGACCCGGTCGGCGCGCAGGACGAACTCGATCGCGCCCAGGTCTTCGACGACGGCAGCGCGGTCGCTTTCGGGCGTTTGCTCGCTGTGCTGGAGTCCCGCATCTACAATCGCTTGCCGATCTTCGTGCGCGCGCTGTACAGCACGTCTTTCCGGCCCACGCGCTTGCAGTCTGCGATCCTGGCGATCCTAGACGAGCGCGTCGACGAAGCCCGCTACCTGATTAGCGAGGGGCGCCGACTCGAACCGCGCGAACCCAACTGGTCCTTGCTCGAGGCTTCGCTCGAGGTGCTCGCCGGCCGCAATCCCGATCTGTCGGCACTGGTGGATTCGACCGGCGCGGATGAGACGCTGTTCTTGCTGCGCGCCGGCGACAACCAACGCAATCCGCGCACTATGTACGCGCGCCTTCTGGCGCTGGAGAGTCCGGACTGGCGCCTGTGGGCCGTGGCCGATTTCGCCCACCTCAAGCCCACAGTGCCCGGTTCCATGTGGGCCAGCTACCTCTCAGGGCGCGGCCAGGCGTCTGCGGGGATGGCCCAGGATGCGGAGCGCACCTGGCGCACCGTGTTGCGCTCCTGGCCCACGTTTGTGCCGGCGTGGGACGCCCTAGAAAAGGCGCGGCTGGAGCGCCTCCGTCGATTCGATCACGTCGATATGGTGCGCCTGCGCGCCGATCGACGCTTGGCCCTCGGCGCGCGGCCAGGTGAAGCGGCCGAGGAATTGCTGACGGAGGCCTGGGCGCGCGAAATTGCCGGCAACCTGACCGGTGCGCTGGAGAGCGTGCGCGCGTCCGTCGAGTTGGATCAAGAACTTGCTCCCGCCTGGTTCAAGCTCGGCCAGCTCTGCCATCGATTGGCCGAATGGGATAGCGCGATCGCCGCCATGCGCCGAGCTGCGCGTTCGGCGGAAGTGGAGACCGCGTCGCCAATCGTCGAAGAATTCGTGTCCGTGTTGCGCGACGCACGCGCGGCTCTCCCCGAGCGCATTTCAGCTGAATCGGTGCGCGCAGACCTTGCGGAATTGGCGCTGCGCTTTCCGAACGATCCCGGCGTGGTCCTGGCCCAGGCGCGCGCGGAGTTGGATCAGGAGGACATCGCGCCGGCGGTGCGCGTCGCGCGCGCCTACGACCGACTCGACAGGTTTCTCGCGCGCCTCGATGAAGCCGCGATCGCAACTGCAGCACAGCTGAAGGCAGAGCGAGCCGCAGCCCTGGCGAAGCCCGTTGCGCGCGGGAAGGCGGGCCGCAACCCCACGCCGCGGGCCGTGATGGACATGCTGATCCCAAGTCGCGCGACGACGCTGCGGCCCGCCAAGGGCCAGCGTCAGTCCCTGGATCAACTGCGCCCGGGATCCACAGGTGCCTGGAAGGACTTCTATCAGAGTCTTGAGCCGGCGCGGGCCGAGGCATTCGTTCGCAGCGAACTTCTTCGCAGTCCGGGTAGCCTCGAACTGTGGCGAATGCTCTGCGAGGCACTGGTGGCCCAGGGCCGACGAGCGGAGGCCACGCGGCTGTTCGAGTTGATGGCGCGCATGGTGCCCGCCGGGAAGACCCACCGAGCCCTTGCGGACCTCTACGCGGGTACAGGTGCAGTGCCGGCGAAAGTGCAGGCCAGCATCGCGGCGGCCGTGCTCGTGGAAGGGCGCACGGCACCTGACGTCGACTTGCTCTTCTTACTTGCTCGAGAGTTGACCAGCACACCACAGGGCATGACGCAGGGTCTGCAGGTGCTCGAAGGATTGTGGCAGCAGCGCGACGCCGCCATCGGCCGAATCAAGGACCTCGATATCGGCCAGCTCTATGGCACGGCACTGGTTCAGCGCGCCGATCCTGCGGACCGACAACTCGCGTCGAGCCTCCTAAATGAGGTCTCCGCCGCGATCACCAACGATCGCGCGCGCAAGAACCTCGTTGATGCTTTGGCGCTGCTAGCCGCGCAAATTCCTGCGCGCGCTACGCGCTGAATCCCGAGTCGGCCCCAGTGCTCAACTGAGAGCGCCCTCGGCCTCGAGCACCGCGCGCAAGGAACCGAAGCGGTGCTCCGCGAGCAGCGCGTCGAGGCGCGGGAGGGTGCGCCCCAGGTTCAGGTAGTGTCGCCAGCGCTGCAATGCCGGGGCCGGACAGCGCGGTTGGTCAGGATCGAATTCCCAGGGATGCAAGTAGAGCGACGCGGGCCGACCGCGGCGCTGCAGCGAACGAACCGCGGCGCGCGTCACTGCCCCGGGCAAGAGGCGGAAGTAGCCGCCGCCCCCCACCGGCAGATTGACACCGGCCAGTGGATAGGTGGAAACGGGAAACTCGATCACGTCAGCCACAGCGGTCTTCACACGCGAGATGCCCGGCTCGAAGTCGGGCACGCCGTACACGGGATGGCGCACGGGATGGACACTGGAGTCGTAGAGATAGCCGCGCTCTGCTAGCACATCGAAGGCCCACCAGGTCTTGCGCGTCAGCGTGAACGTCGAGGCCCGAAATCCGATCGGACGCGGTGCGCCAGCGTCCATCAGGGCGCGCTCGGTGCGCGCGAGATCCTCGATGAAGTGCGCGCGGTCCATGTCCCATAGGAACAGATGTTCGTAGCCGTGACTCGCTACCTCGTGGCCCGCGTCGAGCACGCGCCGAACGTACTCAGGATGTCGCTCCGCGATCCAGCCCAGGAAAAAAAACGTCGCGTGGGCGTCGTGGCGCGCGAGCGAGTCGAGAATTCTGTCCATTCCGATCGCGAGGCGCGTCGGAACCTCGTCCCAGTCCTCGCGCGAAAAGTGCCCGCGCAGGTTGGCAACCTGGAAGTACTCCTCCACATCAAAAGAGATTGCGTGCAGACGAGCGGAGTTCACCATGGGGCCTCTCCAGTGTCGCGCATGCGAGCGATTTCGCGAGCGACGCGCTCTGCGTTTCCGCGCCAAGTGAGCCCGCGCTCCTCGATCGTACGCCGCGCGGCCTCTCCCAGGTTAGCGCGCAACTTGGGATCACTGGCCAGCGCCATCAGCGCCGCCTCGAGGGCCGCGCCGTCGTCCGCAGTGACCAGCCAGGCGTTCTCCCCGTGGGTCAGCACCTCGCGCAGATTGGGCTGGTCCGGAGCCAAGGTGGCCAGGCCGGCAGCCATGTATTCGTGCAGCTTCAATGGCGAAGCGTAGGGGTTGATCGCCGGAACCAGGGCAAGGTCGAATGCCGGCAAAAGCGCAGGGATCGCCACATGCTCGCGCCGTCCGCAAAAGCGCACGCGGGCCGTCACGCCGCGCTCGCGCGCTCGCGCTTCCAATGCTTCGCGCGCAGGCCCCTCCCCCACCAGAGCCAGCACTGCACCTGGGAGTTTGGGCAGAGCGTCGATCACCAGGTCCAATCGGTGCCAATCGCGGTAATAGCCCACGAAGCCAAGCACCAAGGCGCCTTCCGGAAGCTCCAGATCTCTGCGCGCGATCGCGCGCACTGCAGCGCGGTCTTCATACTCGAATTGCTCGAGGTGCACGCCGTTGGGTGTGATCAGGATTCGCCGACGATCGACGCCGAGGTCCACGAGCATATCGGCGAGGACCTCTGTCACGGCACACACACGCGTGGCCTCGCGCAGGATGTAGCGCTCCATGCGATCCGCGGTGCGCGCGAACGTCAACCCGCGCGTGCGCGATAGCTCATGAACCATCGGCGAGTTCACTTCGAGCACCAGCGGCACGCCCGTGCGTCGCGCGGCCATCACACCCGCGGCGTTGCCAAAGGCGTAGCGCTCGTAAACGAAATCCGGTTCTGCCTGTCGGATCGCGCGTGCCAGGCGCGGCCGGGCGAAGGCGGTGTATGAGTACTCAGCCAATTCGCGCGCGAACCGGGGCAGCCGCCCAACCGCGCTCCAGCGCGAGGGCGCCGGCAAATTCGCTCCCGAGTAGCTAGGCTCCGACGGCCGCGAGCGCGACACCAGACTGAATTCGACGACCTCATGTCCCAGTTCGCGCCATGCGTCCTGCAGCGCACGGATGTGCACGGCCTGTCCGTCCTCGGCCTGGGTGCGATGGTGGTAGAGAATCTTCAATCGGCGCGCTCCAGAGCGCGGGCACGCGCGAGGCAGCCCTCCAGGGCGTCTAGGCTCTGCTCCCATGACAAGCCCTCGACCTGGGCGCGACAGCGCTGCGACGTGGGCGGGTTTCGCAGCAAGGACACCAGCGCGCGGCCGATCACCTCGGGATCGCGCGAGTCCACGAGGCACTGCGGAAGCCCGACGAGCAACTCGGCGGTACCACCCGCATCCGTGGCGAGCACGGGCCGTCCGCAGGCGAGAGCCTCGAGCACGACATTGGGGCGACCTTCGCGCGAACTGGTCAGCAGCAACACGTCGCTGGCGTTGTACCAATCGCAAAGGGACGCGGAAGGTACCTCGCCGCGAAGAGTGAATCGATCGCCGAGATTCAGTTCGCGCGCGCGCTGATCCAGCGCGGGGCGCAGGGCTCCAGCACCGACGAATGCAATGCGCGCGTTCGCTAGTGCCGCCCGGGCGAAGGCATCCAACGCCAGGAGCGGATCCTTGCGCCCGATGAGGTGCCCGACCACGAGGACCAAGGTCCCTTCGGACGCCAAACCCAGTCGCTGGCGCGCAAAGCTGCGATCGCGCATTTCGAACTGATCGAGATCCACGCCGTTGGGTACGAGCACACCGCGCGCAGGCCCGCCCGCGAGGCGATCCATGGCGTCGACGAGATCCTGGGAAACCGCGCACCAGTTGCCAGCGTCCCTCAAGCACTGCCCCAAGGCCTGGGCCAACTTAGGTGTTTCGGCCACCTGCAACACATCGCTGCCGCGGCCGTTGATCAGGGTGGGCAAGCACGCTGCGCGCAATTGCGCAGCCGCGCGCGCGGCTGGCCAGGCATAGTCGCACACGACCACATCGCAGGTCGCTGCGCCCAACAGGCGTGAGCAGCCGGCGCGTGCAAACCCATCGGCATTGGCCAAGGCTCGCCCGGGGACGTGTAGGTAGCGCGGACGCTCGATCGGAATGCCGTCGCGAAACTCTTGTCGCGGCATGCGCGCGATCTCGCTCCAGTGCGGCCTTCCCAGCAGCGAGCCCAGGGGCCCAACGGGCGCCCGTGGAAGCGGCTGGACCACGAACACGTCGTGTCCGCGCTTGACCATGCCCGCCCAGCGGCGTTCGGCAAAAATTCCCTCCTGAGGCCGCACGGTAGAAGGAAACAGCGATGTTAGAACCCCAATCCTCACGCTGAGACTCCGCGAACGCCATGGGCGCGCCGCCAGTGCTCCAGCACCAGGAGACTCCACAGGAGGCGCGAGTGGTCGCGGGCACCGGAGAGGTGCTCGGCGTGGCGTGCCGCGAGCACGCCGGGTGCAAACCACTGGGCGGGCAACGCGCTCAGAGCGTCGCGACAGGACTCTGCCAGGGGGCCGCGCAACCAGGCGGCCAAGGGGATGTCGAACCCGCGCTTGGCGCCATCGAGGATCGAAGCGGGCAGCCGCGGGCGCAGCGCTTCGCGGAACGCGTGTTTCCCGCGCCGCGCGCGGATCTTCTCCCGCGCGGGCAGCGTGGCGAAGCGTTCGACAAAACGGTGGTCGAGCAGCGGCGGTCGTACCTCCAACGATACTGCCATGGCGGCGCGGTCGACCTTGGTCAGGATCTGATCGGGCAAGTAGGTGTGGATGTCAGCGTACTGTGCCCGGTACAGCGGATCGTCCACACGCGGGCGCTCGTAGTGCGCGGCGAAGGCCTCGTATGGATCGCAGTCCGCGAGCGAGCGCGCCAATTCCGGCGCGAGGAGCTCCATAACTTCGCCGCGAGAGAGCTGCGAGACACTGTGGTAGTACGCGCGACCGGGTTCGCGTCCGAGGTTGGAGAGAAAGGTCTTCGCGCGCAACGGACGCGGCGCGAAATCCAACTTCGGATAGACCCGTCCCAACCAGCGCGCACCCACGCGACCTGGCGCGCCGAGGCTTTGGCGCATGCGGTTTTCCGCTGAATCGTGCACGTAGCGGCGGTATCCGGCGAAAACCTCGTCACCGCCGTCGCCAGAGATCGCAACGGTCACGTGCTCGCGCGCCATCTTGGACACGAGGAAGGTCGGTACCGTCGATGGATCGGCCAGGGGCTCGTCGAACACCCAGGGCAGAGTGTCCACGACTAGGAGCGGGTCGGGCTCGAGCACGCGAGCGTGGTGCTCTGCGCCAAAGCGTTTGGCGCTCTCTCGCGCGATCTCCAGTTCGTCGTGGCTCTTCTCGCGAAATCCCACGGAACATGCGATCAGGGGCCTACCCCCTGCGCGCGACATGCTCTCCACCACCGCGGTCGAGTCGATTCCGCCGGAGAGGAACGCGCCGAGGGGCACTTCGCTCTCGAGGTGCTCACCGACCACGCGATCGACCCACTCACGGATTTCCTGACCGCGATCCACTTCGCTGGCGGGTTCGCGCATTCGATCCAACGGAAGATCCCAGTAGCGTTCGATTCTCGGCGTGCCGCCGGGTTCGAAGGCGAGCGTGTGACCTGCGGGCAAACGCTCGATGCCGGCCCAGGCGGAGTGCGCGCCGCCAACGTAACCCTGCATCAAGTACTCGAGCAGCGCCTCGCGCCGCAGCACGCGAGGTGTGTCCCCCATGGCAAGAATTGCCTTGGGTTCGCTGGCCCAGGCCAGTCCGCGGGAGGTCCTGGCCCAGTACAGCGGCTTGATGCCCAGTCGATCGCGCCCCAGCAAGACCCGTGGCCGCGCGGGGTCGCGATAGTCGAGCAGCGCAAAAGCAAACATGCCCACCAGGCGCTCGACGAGTTTCGCGCCAACCTCCTCGTACAGATGTACGGCTACTTCGACGTCGGAGTTCGTCCGGAAGCGGTGCCCGCGCGAAATCAGCTCCGCGCGCAGCGCGTGATGATTGTAGATCTCACCATTGAGCACCATCGCGATGTCGCGGGTCTCGTTCTCGATCGGCTGGTGGCCGCCGGCAACGTCGATGATCGACAGCCGCCTAAAGGCGATTGCCATGGGCCCTTGGACATGGACTCCCTCATCGTCCGGACCGCGCAGGCGCAAGCTGCGCGCTGCATCCAGCATGAACTGGCGCTCCGGTGAGCTGGCCGGATCGTCAAGGGCAATACCGCAGAGTCCGCACACGGGTCTGATGACTCCAGTGGCGGCGCCCTAGGCGCTACCTTGCGGCGCGGGGCGCCCGGGACTCGGATCTGAAACCAGACGCCGCCTGAATCCGCTGGTCTGGACGCTGCGCAGTTCGCTGCGGTGTTGCCCGAGGCGCAGTGGATAGGCCGTGGTGTCCGCCATCTCCTTTTCAGCGATGGCCTCAAACGCGATCACCAGCGCGATCCAGTGGTATGCAAGGTCGAAGTGAGCGCGATTCAAGAAGGTGCTGCCAACAATGAACGCCACCCATGTGGCCTCGAACATCGTCGCGTAGTTGACGATCCACGACGTGAAATAGCGTTTTCGCGCGCGGTTGCGAATGCGCCACAGCGACACCAGGGTCAAGAGCAACATCATGAGGTAGGTGGCCAGGGCGATCGTTCCGCATTCGGCCCAGATCTGCAGGTAGCTGTTGTGCGCCACACGCTTTCCCTGGAACGCCTCACCGGTCTGGTACTGCCGGTAGTTGCGAATGAACATGGTCAGCCCAACCCCGAGCACCGGGTTGTCCGTTGCCATGTTGACTGCCGTCCTCCAGGCCGCGAGCCGCCCCATGGCCGAGCCGTCCTCCTCGTACTCCTGAATCGTGTTCAGACGATCCAAGTAGGATGCCGGAGCGATGGCGTAGGCGCCCACAAGACACGACACGCCAATGACTATGCCCGCCACGCGGTTCTTCGAGCGCCATACCAGCACCGAGAACATTGCGGCCAGGGCCAGGAACCCGCCGCGCGAGTGGGTCATGATCACGGTGATCGCCGTCATGGGCACCGCGAACAAGATGCCGCGCCTGAGCTTCGCGTTGGCCTCCGAGAGCCCGATCAATAGCAACATCGGAATGGCCATGACCATGGCCAGTGCGAAGTCATTGTTGTCGGCGAGCATGCCCCCGGGCCCCACGAGCACCTGGGCGCTCATTCCGGTCAACACGCCGGTCAATCCGGACTTCACGCCGTAGAAACCGAGTGACAGGGCTATGACCCAGAGGACCACGCGCAGTTGCGAAGCAGTGCGCACGATTGCGGTGGTGAAGAGCGCCACGCCGATGATCTTGACGAACTCGACCCAGCGGTCCACCTGGCCCGGGGACCACTGGTTTGCGACGATGATGCCCAGTGTCACCATCGCCACCAGAAGCATCATCAGGCTGGAGCGGAAGTTGCGCCGGAACCAGGACTCAGGCTTCAGCGCCCAGTAGCCGAGCACGGTCACGATCGCCACAAGGAACGACCAGCGTAGTTGGCGAGCAAAACCCCAGCACAGATCTTGCGGCCGCATGTAGGCCAGCCAAGAAAACGTCAAGAGACCGATGAACGGGCGCCGGTAGCAGACCGGCAGCAGCCCCAGCACGATGATCGAGAAGATGAGGTCGCGCATTCGCTAGCCCCTCGCTTGGGGACGAACTCCTAGGAGTCCGTTGACCAAGCCGCCTCCGCGCCGCACTGGCTTACTCCATGGATCACGTTCATAAACGCGCTGGCGCGAGGCATGTCGCGGTATGGCGATACGCCGAGCGCGACGCGACAGCGGCACAGGCGGCCTTGATGGCCTCCGAGCACGATGTTTCGAGCCGCGACGAAGTTTTGCCGAAGCGCGCGAAGCCGAGCGGGCGACATCTTCAAAGGGCTCCTAGGGCCGGAACGCTTTGCGGAGGTCGTCGATCATCTCCGTCAGGCGCGGACCGAGCAGCCGCAGGCTGTCGTTTTGGTAGGCCCAGGTGACCCACAGGATCGAACCGACGATCACCGCACTGGAGACGGCGATCATGATGTGGCGCGACAGGCGCCGACGCGCCTGGGCGCGGGTGGTGATCAGGTTGACGGAGCCGAGCACCGGGACCGCGAGGCCGCGCGTCAGGTCGGGCACGCTGCGGAAGCCATTGCGCAAGAATTCGCTGGTCAGGGCCCAGCCCAGTCCGAGGGCAAGTCCGGCGATGGCCGAGACGAGCACCACGATGGGAACCACTGGCGCATTGGGTACGTCGGAGGCCGTGGCCACTTCAACCACGTCGAAAGGGTTGGCGTGGGGGCCCTCCAGGAGTGCCACGCGGTTCGATTGGGCGGCGTAGTTTGAGTCTGCCGCCAGGTAGGCTGCTTCCGCGCGCTGCACGTCCTGGGTCAGGTAGGAAAGCTGCAGATACCAATCCTGGCGCAAGGCGTACTCGCTACTCAGGTCCTCGATCGTGATCTTGAGACTGCTGATCTGGACCTTGAGTCCTTCGATTTCCGTCTCCGCGTCGCGCATCTGCGTTTCGTAGAGGGCGCGCTTAGGATTGGGAACGAACCGAGTGGGATCCGCCTTGGTGAGCTCGGGATCACTCTCTCCGCGCAGCAGCGCGATGCGCGACTCCGCCTTAAAGATGTCGTCTTCGATCCTCTGGTAGGCCTTGGCCGCGGGGCGGTAGTCCTTGAGCTTTTCGCGCATGTCGAGGATCGACATTTCGAGATCACGCACCTGATTGTCGGTGTCGTCGGCCAGCGCCGGCTTGGCAGCGGCATTGGCAATGGCTGCCGCGGCGCTCTCGGGAATCGTCTCAGATTCCGCATCGAAGAAGTTCTGAATGGTAACCAGCTTGGCTTCTTCGCTCCTCAGGGCCATATCTGCCGTCGCTAGCTGCGTCTGGCTTTGAATCAGGCGGCCGTAGATCGGATCCTCCGCGCGCGTTTGGCCCGAGCCCGGCACTTGCGTCGCGACGGCGAGGTTCTTGCTCTTGACCAGCTCGGACTTGACCTTCTCGGCCTCGATGTAGGCGTCCTGGTAGTCCTTGCGCAAATCCTTGAGAGTGTCGCGCCGGGACTTCGCTTCACGCCGCACGCCCTCGACCACGCTTTCGATGTAGCGATCGCGCAGGCTGTTGAGGAACTTCTCCGCGCGCGAGCCCTCGGAGTCGTGATACTGAACAACGATGTAGCTGGATCCGGCGGCGTTCTTGCCCGCCGTGCGCACCATGGGGACGATGTTGGCGGCCACACGCCGAACAAAATCGAGCTTCTCCTTGTCACCCAGGCCGATGTAGTCGGGCCATTCCTGGGCTTCGATCACCGAGCGCACCAAGGGTTCCGCGACCATATCGCGAGTCGCAGAGCTGACGTCGCGCTGAATCTCGCCTGTGCCCATGATCCCGCTTTCCGGGATCTTGACCGAGGTCTGGACGTTGTAGCGCCGCGGCATCAGCTGGGCGATCATCACGCCTAGGGCCGTGACGAACGCGAAGGGCAGCACGATGCTCCACCACTGTCGGCGCACGAGGGCGCCGAAATCTGAGAGCGGGTTGGTTGACTGACGCTGCAAGGCCACTGTGCTAACTCGCTCCCCGTGTCCTAGTAGATCGTCCCGCCGCGGCGGCCACCACGACCACCGTAGCCGAAGATGAACAGCGAACCTCGCAGGTCATTCATCACCTGTGTGACCGGGAAGATCATGGCCGAGAGGAAGTAGCCAAACTCGGCCACCATGGTTGGCGGCACGTAGATGATGTCGCGCTCTTGAATGTGCACGTTCGAAGTGGAGTCGTGCTTGAACATGTCGCCGATGTTCACATAGATCTTGTAGCCGTCGCGGGGATCGGGCCGGATCACTTGCACGCGGCCGAGGTTGGCCGTGCGCGGATCGGGTCCGGCGGCCATTACGGCTTCGAACACGGTCAGGTCCCCTAGGAAATTCTGCGCGCCCTGGGCTCCGACCTCGCCGAAGATGAAGTACACCTTGCCCTTGGTGCGGATCTTCACCTGCAGGTCGAGCTTGGTGTAGTAAGGCGAGTACTTCTCGAGCAGGTAGGCCTCCAGTTCACTGCGCGTCTGTCCAGCCACGTGAACGGCGCCCAGCTCCGGCAGCACGACGGTGCCGTCGATCTCCACCACCAGACCTGTCAAGGTCAGCTCGAGCGGGTGATAGCTGTCGTAAATGTCGAGCGAGTCGCCGATCGTGATGTAGTTCTCTTCCTCGGCGTTGCCCGTGTAGCGGTTGCCGAAACCCTCCTGATTGAGGTACTGCATCAGGCGCTTGTCAGGCGACGAACTGGAACATCCGCCCAGCGCCACGCACAGGCCGACAAGCAGCGCGAGCGCAACGGAGAGCTTCGTGCGGTAAAGCAGAAAGGTCATGGGGCAAATGGGGTGGTGCCGAGCCCCGTGAGTGCTTTGGAGCCCACTCGGGTGCCCTAAGGATCGGTCAGATCACGCAGGAGGTTGAAGGCGCGGTCAAGAACCGTATTGGCGCGCGTAGTATTCGCGGTACGCGCCGTTCCTAACTCGTTGCAGCCAAGCATGTTGGGACTGATACCACCGCACGGTCAAGGGCAGTGCCACTTCAAAGGTGTGCCGCGGCCTCCAACCCAGGTCGCGCTCGATCTTCCCAGCGTCGATCGCGTAGCGTCGATCGTGGCCCGGCCGGTCCTTGACGTAGCGGATGAGACTGTCCGGCTTGCCTAGCTCCGCGAGAACCCGCTTCACAATGGCCAGGTTCGGGTACTCGTTGTGCCCGCCGATGTTGTAGACCTCCCCCGCCGAGCCACGCTCGAGCACCGCAAGGATCGCCTCGCAGTGATCCTCCACGTACAACCAGTCGCGCACGTTCATGCCGTCGCCGTAGACCGGGATCGACTTGTCCTCGCTGGCGTTCGCGATCAAGAGCGGGATCAGTTTCTCTGGGAACTGATACGGCCCGTAGTTGTTCGAGCAGCGCGTAATCAGCGCCGGGAAGTCGTGGGTGTGCACCGCCGCGCGCACGAGCATGTCGCTCGCGGCCTTGCTCGCCGAGTACGGTGAGTTGGGCTGGATCGGCGAGTCCTCGGTGAAAAAGCCCTGTTCGCCCAAGGAACCGTAAACCTCGTCCGTGGAAACGTGCACGAAGCGCGCGACTTTGCGCGCACGCGATTCATCGAGCAGTACCTGCGTCCCGACGACGTTTGTCTCGACAAAGGGCAGTCCCGATTCAATGGATCGATCGACGTGGCTCTCCGCCGCGAAGTGCACGACTCGGATCTCGCCCTTGCCGCAGGCGTCGAAGGCGCGCGCCACGTCCGCGGGCCGGCGAATGTCCCCGTGAACGAAGCGATAGCGCGGGTTGTTTTCGAGCGCCACTAGGTTCTCGAGGTTGCCGGCGTAGGTCAGCGAATCGAGGTTGACCACGTTCCAGTCCGGACGCTCGCGCATGAGCAGATGGACGAAATTGGAGCCGATGAAGCCGGCGCCGCCGGTGACGAGCACAGAGTGACTCATAGGGGTTCGATGGCGAGGTAGGCTGCCAGTGCTTCGCGCCAGGGTCCAAGGGTGCGACCGCGCAAGCGCGCAAGCTTGGAGCAGTCGAGGGTCGAATACGCGGGGCGCCGCGCGGGCCGCGGGAATTCAGCGCTGGAACACGCTTCGAGCACCACCGCGGACAGGCCCAGTTGATCGAGAATTTCGCGCGTGAATCCGTGCCACGAACACTCGCCTTCGCAGGCGGCGTGGTAAATGCCCGGTGCGCCGTCGCGCGCCAGGTCCCAGAGCGCAGGTGAAAGCGCAATCGTGCTCGTGGGTGCCCCGCGCTGATCGTCAACGACCTTCAGGCGGCCTCGCGCGCGCGCCGCACCGACGATCGTGCGCGGGAAATGCGTCCCGCGGGGACCGTAGAGCCACTGGGTGCGCGCGATCAGCGTGCCACTGGGGTGCGCCATCAGGGCCGCGCGCTCGCCGTCCAGCTTGGTCGCTCCGTAGACGGATGTCGGATTGGGCGTATCGGTCTCGAGGTAGGGGCGCGAGGCGCTCCCGTCGAAGACGAAGTCCGTGGAGACCGCCACCAGACGCGTTCCCGTCCGCGCGCATTGGCGCGCGAGCACGCCGCTGGCCTCGACGTTCACGCGCCGCGCGAGTTCGGCATGGGTCTCGGCGAGATCGACCGCCGTGTAGGCTGCGCAGTGGATCACTGCTTCGAACGGACCGTGCGCGTCGAACACGCGCGCGACGGCAGCGGCGTCCGCCAGGTCAACCCCCGGAGCGAGCAAGTCCGGAGCTTGCGCCAAATCGCTTTGCACAACCGTCACGCCGGTTGGCGCGTCGGCGAACAACTGGCGTCCAAGCATCCCGGCCGCGCCGGTGATCAACACCCGTCTCAAGACGTTGGTCACGGAAGCTGTACCGCGCTCACGCCTGCGGCGGCACTTCCATCAAGTTGGCGCCGCCATCCTTGACCAAGGTGCTGGCGCGGTGCAAGGACTCGAAGGTGCCCGCATCCGTCCACCATCCGGGCAGGACGTCGTAGCTCATGGAGCCGTCCTGGATGAACCAGTTGTTGACGTCGGTGATCTCGAGTTCGCCGCGCTCGGAGGGCTTGAGCGTCTTGATGATCTGAAACACGCGCGGGTCGTACATGTAGATGCCGATGACCGCGAGGTTGGATTTCGGCGCCTTGGGCTTCTCGACGATGCCCAGCACTTTGCCGCCTGAAATTTCCGCCACCCCAAAGCGCTCGGGATCGTGGACTTCCTTGAGGATGATCTTTGCGCCGCGCCCCTGCTTGCCGAAGTCGGCCCGGGCCTTGGCCACGTTGTACTGAATAATGTTGTCCCCAAGGATCACGCACAGGCTGTCGCCGCTGGCCCAGTGCTCCGCCAATCCGAGGGCCTCTGCGATGCCGCCCTCGCCCTGCTGGTAGGTGTAGTTCAGGTGCTTCAACCCGAAGTCCGCACCGTTGCCCAGGAGCGACAGGAAATCGCCGGACTTGCGCCCGCCGGTCACGATCATGATGTCGGTGATCCCGGCGTTCACCATGGCCTGGATCGGGTAGTAGATCATCGGCCGATCGAACACCGGCAGCAGGTGCTTGTTCGTGATCTTCGTCAGCGGGTAGAGCCGGCTTCCGAGACCGCCGGCGAGGATCACACCTTTCATGGGAACTTGGGGCAGGGAGAACTGGGGGCAGCTTGAGCACCCGACCCATAGGGTCGAGCAGGGCAGTTTATCCCAGGCTTCCGGCGTCGGCCAACGCGCGCCGGAAGAACCGCTCGACTGGCGAGCATGGAAAGACCGAAACGACGCGGGTTTTCAGGGGTCCTGGGACGTGCTTTAGCGCGTCTTGACCCAGTCCACGTAGCGCCGAACGCCCTCCGACACGGCCGTGCTCGGCGCATAGCCGAGCTTCGCTCGCGCTTTGGAGATGTCGGCGTAGGTGACCAGCACGTCACCGGGCTGCATCGGCTGGCGGTCGAGGATCGGCCGGGCCCCGACCGCGGCACCGATCAATTCCACGAGCTCACTCAGGGTGGTCGTGGCGGACTCGCCCAGATTGTAGATCTCGTATCCCTTGCAACGATCCAGCGAACGCACGACACCGTCGACGATGTCGTCGATGTAGGTGTAGTCGCGACGCGTGGTGCCGTCGCCGAAGAACGGAACCGGCTTGCCGTCCATGATCGCGCGCGTGAACTTCGCGATCGCCATCTCCGGCCGCTGGCGTGGGCCATAGACGGTGAAGAAGCGCAAGCAAGTGGTTGGGATGCCGTAAAGGTGATGGTGCGTGTAGGCCAATAGTTCGCCGGCGCGCTTGGTGGCTGCGTAGGGCGAGACCGGATGATGGATGTCGTCGTCCTCCCGGAACGGAACGCGCTCATTCGATCCGTACACGCTGGAACTCGAGGCGAACACGAAGCGCGTCGTGGGTCGCCGTCTCAGTTCATCCAGGATCACCTGCGTGCCGCGAACGTTGACGTCGCCGTAGTGCAGCGGATCGTCGAGCGACGGGCGCACGCCGGCCATGGCTGCCAAGTGAATCACGCCGTCGAAGTTGCCTTGGGCGAAGAGCGTAGAAAGCAAACCTCGATCGCGAATGTCTCCAGTCACGATCGTCGCACCGGTCAGGTCTGCCGCGTTGGCGCGCTTCAGTGCGGGATCGTAGAAGTCATTGAAGTTGTCCAGGACGCACACGCTGTCTCCGCGCGCGAGCAGCGCGCGCGCCACTTGGCTGCCGATGAAACCGGCGCCACCGGTGATCAGGATCTTCGACATGGATGGATCAGGCCTTGCGGGGGGCGATTCACTCGACGGTGACGCTCTTGGCAAGGTTGCGCGGTTTGTCGATGTCGCAGCCGCGCATCAGCGCGTGATGGTAGGCGAACAACTGCAGCGGGATGACGTTGAGCACAGGCGAGAGCCATTCGCTGGCCTCGGGCACTTCGATCGATTCGTCCCCCAGGGAGCGACTGTCGGCGTCGGAGCCGATCACGATCACGTGCCCGCCGCGGGCTTTGACCTGTTCGATGTTCGAGCGAACTTTGTCGGTGACGCGGCCCGTGGAAGAAATCACGACCACGGGCATGCCCGGCTCGATCAGGGCGATCGGCCCGTGCTTCATTTCGCCTGCTGCGTAGCCCTCTGCGTGTACGTAGCTGATTTCCTTGAGCTTGAGCGCGCCCTCGAGAGCGATCGGGAAATTCAGCCCGCGTCCGAGGAAGAAAAACCCCTTGGCCTTGAGGTGCCGCTCTGCGATCGCGCGCACGCGGTGCACGGTGTTGTCGCTGAGCAAGCCTTCCATGCGCGGGCGAAGACGGCGCAGATCGTCTAGCAACTCGCGACCGCGAGCCTCGTCGATCATTCCCCGCGCGCGGGCCAGGCGTACAGCAAGCAGGAACGCGGCCACGACTTGGGCGGTGAAGGCCTTCGTGCTGGCCACGCCGATCTCCGGTCCAGCGTGGGTCAGGATCGTCGCCTCGCTCTCGCGCACCACTGTGCTGCCGATCGCGTTGCAGATCGACGCCGGATAGGCACCCAATTCGCGCGCAAGACGCAGGGCCGCCAACGTATCCGCGGTCTCGCCGGACTGCGTGATCGCCAAGGCCAAGGTGTCCGGCGCGAGGCACGGCTCGCGATAGCGGAACTCGGAGGCAAAGTCGAAGTCCACGGGCACGCGCGCCAGCCCTTCGATCATGTAGCGCGCAATCATCCCGGCGTGCAGGGCCGTTCCGCAGGCAATGACCTGCACGCGCTTGATGCGTTTCAGGAGCGCGTCGTCCCACCCGGCACCTTCAAAGGCCACGTCCCCGTGCACCGAGGCGATGCGATCGAACGCCGTGCGCGCGAGCACATCGGGCTGCTCAAAGATCTCCTTGAGCATGTGATGCGCGAAGCCACCCTTGCTGGCGGCTTCCGCGTCCCATTCGATGCGCAGCGGTACGCGCGTGACCGGCTCTCCAGCGAGGTTCGTGATCGCGACCTTGCCCGGCGAAAGTTCCACGACTTCGCCGTCCTCGATGTAGATCACATCGCGCGTGTGCGGCATGAGTGCCAGCACGTCCGAGGCGAGCCAGGCTCCGTCGGAGGTCTGCGCCGCCACGAGCGGCGGACCATGGCGAGCCCCGACCAGTGCGGGAGACGCCCCGGTCGAGATCACCGCAATCGCGTAGTAACCGCGAACCCGGGCCAGGGCGGCGCGCACCGCGTCGCCGAGTGACTTGCCGAGGTCGTACTCGCGCCCCACGAGCAGAGTCAGTACCTCGGTGTCCGTTTCGCTGTGGAACTTGCGGCCTTCGGCAATAAGTTCACGGCGCAACTCGAGGTAGTTCTCGATGATGCCGTTGTGCACCAGGGCCAGTTTCCCGCTGCCGTCGGAGTGCGGGTGAGCGTTTTCGTCCGACGGTTTCCCGTGGGTCGCCCAGCGCGTGTGCCCGATGCCCGCGCGCGCTTGGCCCAGGGCACCGTCGGCGAGCACGCGCTCCAGTTCAGCCAACCGGCCTACCTTGCGCCGCACGGTGACCGATCCGCCCTCCGCCACGGCGACGCCGCAGGAGTCGTAGCCCCGGTACTCGAGCACCCGCAAACCCTCAACCAAGTGCGCGAGCACAGTGCCCGAACTGGAGATTCCGCCGACGATTCCGCACATGGCCGAGGGTTATCCCTTGGGAGGCACGAGGTCGAGGCGCTTCTTGAAGTACGCCATGGTGCGCGCGAGCCCCACCGACAATTCGACCTTGGGCTCCCAGCCGAGCAGGGTGCGCGCCTTGGTGATGTCCGGTTGGCGCACCTTGGGATCGTCCACGGGCAGCGATTCGAAAACGATCTTCGAGCGCGACTCGCACAGATCGATTACTGCCTGGGCAAACTGCAGGATGGTCATCTCGCGCGGATTGCCGATGTTCACGGGCAGCACTTCGTCAGAGTGCAGCAGGCGGAAAATCCCCTCGACGAGATCGTCCACGTAACAGAACGAGCGCGTCTGGGATCCGTCGCCAAAGACTGTCACGTCCTCGCCGCGCAGGGCCTGGGACATGAAGGCCGGCAGTGCGCGGCCGTCGTTCAGACGCATACGCGGGCCGTAGGTGTTGAAGATGCGCACGATGCGCGTCTTGACTCCGTGGAAGCGATGGTAGGCCATGGTCATGGCCTCGGCGAACCGTTTGGCTTCGTCGTACACGCCGCGCGGCCCCACAGGATTGACGTTGCCCCAGTAGTCTTCGCGCTGGGGGTGCACCAGCGGATCTCCGTAGCACTCCGAAGTCGAAGCCAAGAGGAACCGCGCCCCCTTGGCGTGGGCCAAACCGAGGGCTTTGTGCGTTCCCAGGGAACCGACCTTCAGCGTCTGGATCGGAAACTCGAGGTAGTCCCGCGGCGAGGCCGGCGATGCGAAGTGCAGCACGGCGTCCAAGGGGCCGGCCACGTGCAGGAACTCGGTGACGTTCTGGTGATGGAAGTGAAAGTCCGGTCGCGACGTCAGGTGCTCGATGTTGCGCAGATCACCCGTCAACAAATTGTCCATGCAGATCACTTCGTAGCCCTCGGCCAAGAAGCGCTCGCACAGGTGACTGCCTAGAAAGCCGGCTCCGCCGGTGATCAGCGCGCGACGTGTGCTCACGGACGCTTGTCCCCGGTTGCGCTGAAGTCGGCAAAGCGCGTGGACTCCCCTGGCGCGAGTTTCACTCGCTGGCCGAGGCCCTCAAGCAAACTCTCGCCCGCGGATCCAAAGGCCATGCTCTGTGAGTCCCCCATCGATTCGACGTCGCCCGTAATGCGCACTTGGAAACCTGGACCGGCGATACTCTTCGCAGCGGGATCGGGTCGGATCGGCGCGCCGCTCTCGGAAAGCAGCGGCAGAACAACCTTGTGTCCCGGCCCGAGGGTGAACAACTCCTCTCGAAACGCCACCTGCAGGTCGCCCTGGGATTGGTTGACCACCACCAACTTGCGGTCCTTCATGCGCTCGATCACGTAGGGTCCGGATGAGCCGCTGATTTCGGCGCCGCCCATCAGACGCACTCGATCTCCCTCGCTGAGCACCATGCGCGCTCGGTCCACTTCCTGGAAATCGAGCATCGGCTCGCCGCGACCCGGGGAACCGATCCATGCAAGTCCCTGTCCGAACAGCACGATCGACGAACCCGAAGGCCAGAGCACTTCCGCGCGGCCGCCCGGGGAGACGATCACGGAACTCCCGGCGTTGGCGCGCATGCGCTTGTCGTAGAACATCAGCGGTTGACCCGAGAGGGCCCCCACGGGCCGCACGCGCACGGGATCTGCGTGGCGGATCACGGTGACCTCTTCGATGCCCTCGCGCCGAGTGCCGGCGTCGCCTGGGGGCAAGGTTTCGAACTCGCCCGTCATGGGCGGCGGCCAGCGCTGCGTGTTGGGGAAGAAGCATGCGCCCGTAGTCAGACCGAGAGCCAGGAGCGCGAACGGCAGTGCGCCGCGGCAGGCGAAACGGGTGATGGTGCTCATCGCGCTTCCTTGATCGGCACTTTTGCCGGTGTGACTCCAAAGTGGCGTGCGACGAATCCGGTGTCATGGTCGCCCGAGCGGAATTCGGGGTGGTCAAGGACCTTGATCAACAGCGGGATCGTAGTTTTCGGCCCCTCGATGATGAACTCCCCAAGGGCCCGCGATAGGCAGCGAATCGCGTGCTCGCGGGTAGGTCGGTGCGCCATGAGCTTTCCGATCATGGAGTCGTAGTTCGGCGGAATGCGATAGCCACTGTAGGCGTGGCTGTCGAGGCGCACGCCGGGCCCGCCCGGGGGCACGAACATCTCGATCCGACCTGGCGAAGGCTTGAAATCGCGGTCGGGATCTTCGGCGTTGATGCGCACCTCGATCGCGTGTCCGCGCTGCTCCACCTGGTCCTGCCGCAGCGAAAGCGGTTCCCCGGCCGCCATGCGAATCTGCTGTTCGATCAAGTCCAGCCCCGTGACCAGTTCGGTGACGGAGTGCTCGACCTGGATGCGCGCGTTGACTTCGATGAAATAAAAGTTCAGGTGTTTGTCCACCAGGAACTCCACGGTGCCAGCATTGTGGTAGCCCGCGGCCTTGGCCACCCGTATCGCGGCGGCGCCCATGGCTTCGCGCAGCTCGGGTGTCATCAGCGGCGAAGGTGATTCTTCGACCAGCTTCTGGTGCCGGCGCTGGATCGAACAATCACGCTCGAACAGGTGGATCAACTCCCCGTGCTGGTCGCCGAGGATCTGGAACTCGACGTGGCGCGGATTCTCGATGTACTTCTCCAGGTACACGGTGCCGTCGCCGAATGCCGCCTCGGCTTCGCTCTTGGCGGCGTGAAATCCGCTGACGAGACTGGGATCGTTGCGCGCGATGCGCATGCCGCGTCCGCCACCGCCCGCAGCGGCCTTGATCATGACTGGATAGCCGAGCCGTTTCGCCGTGCGCAGGGCCACTGCTTCATCGGGCACCGGACCGTCCGATCCAGGCACGATCGGAACGCCGGCTTTCTTGGCCAGGGCGCGTGCATTGGCCTTGTTGCCGACGGCTTCGATGGACTCAGGACTCGGGCCGATGAAGGTGATGTTGCAGGAGTTGCACACCTCCGCGAAATGCGAGTTCTCCGACAGGAATCCGTAGCCGGGGTGAATGGCCTCGACGTCGGCGATCTCGGCCGCGGAAATGATCGAGGGGATGTTCAGGTACGAACGCGCGCCCGGCGGAGCGCCAATGCAGATCGTCTCGTCAGCCTGCCGCAGGTAGAGGGCGTCCGCGTCGGCCTGGGAATAGACCGCGACAGTCTCGATGCCCATCTCGCGGCAGGTGCGAATGATCCGCTGCGCGATCTCGCCGCGGTTGGCGATCAGGATGCGCTTGAACATGCGGCGCGCGTCAATTCGGCTGGACCAGGAACAACGGCTGGCCGAATTCCACCGGCTCTCCGTTCTTGACCAGCACTTGAACGATCCTTCCGGAGCTCTCGGCCTTGATCTCGTTCATGACCTTCATGGCTTCGATGATGCACAGGGTCGTGTCCGGGCCGAAACTGGCGCCGACCTGGGCCAGGGGCTCGGCTCCGGGAGCGCTGGCGCGATAGAAGGTGCCCACCATGGGGCTTGGGAACGGCGTGCCCGCGGCGACCGCGGGCGCGGCTGGGGCGGCTTCACTGGCGGACGCCGTAGGGGCGGGGACGCCTAGGGCCAAGGGCGCGGGGGCGACTCCGCCGTGTGTCACGTGCACCACCGGGGCCTGAGCCACGGGCGCATCCTGGCCTCTGCGCAGGCGCAGGCGCGTGCCGGCGGTAGTGTCCTCGAGTTCGAGCTCGGTGAGGTCGCCCTTTTGCATCAGGGCGATGAGACGTTGGATCAGGCGCAGTTCCATGGCTGGTTCATTGGCCCGCGGCAGAACGGGCGTGGCGTAGGATAGCAACGCGCACAGGCAATCCGCGATCCAAAGAAAAAGCCAAAGCGGCCTTGCGGCGCGCCAGCTTGAGGTCGCGCTGGCCGATCCCGACCCAGTTTCGGGCCCTGAGTTTGTGAGCCGAAGACCGAGTGCCCCGGCGTTTCCCCACGAATCAGGACGGTTCGCCGCGCGGATGAACCCAATGCCCTGAGCGGCCGCCGCGCTTCTCCAAGAGGCGCACGGATTCGATCTCGATCCCGTGGGCACGGGCCTTGGACATGTCGTACACGGTCAGAGCGGCCATACTGGCCCCTACCAAGGCCTCCATCTCTACGCCCGTGCGCCCCGTGCAGGCGACGCGACAGCGAACCTCCAAGCGCAGGTCGTCGAGGGGGCTGAAATTGACCTCGATCGCGTCGATGGCGAGCGGATGACACATGGGAATCAACTGGCCGGTGTTCTTCGCAGCCAGAATTCCCGCGACGCGCGCCACCTCCGTCAAGGGCCCCTTGGGACCTCGGCCGTCGAGCAACTCCTGCAGGAGCCCCGCGGGAAAGCACACGACCGCGGACGCCGTGGCTTCACGCTGCGTGACAGCCTTGGCCGAAACATCGACCATTGCGGATTCGGCTCCCCCGGGGCCGGCCCGCACGTGAGTCCACGCTTTGGCCGTCGGAGCGCGGGGAGGTTTCGATTTCTTACCAACCATGGACTCGTGGACCTCGAACGGCACAGTGCCGCAATTGTCGCTGGCGGGCATTCCCCCGGACCTCGGCCATGGGGCTGCGCAGGTTTTACGTGCCCCGTGAACGAAGCCCCGCTGGCGAGCCTACAGTAGAGTCTTCACCGCAACCATGTCGATAGTGCCTTGCCTCGGCTGGCACCTCGCCTACCGCTGGCTAAAGGCCCGCCGCACTTTCAGAATCGCGAACATGCTTCGACCCACACTGATCGGCTTGCTTGCTCTCCTGCCCCTGACCTTCGCGCCCGCTGTCGCACCGGTCCCGCAGTCCCCAGACTTGGCCAAGCTGGTGTCGGAGGAGGCCCAGAAGGTTGGCGACAGCTCCGCCGAGGTGATTTGGCAAAAGGTCCGCGCCGTAGCCGACCTGTCGAGGCGATTGGAGGGACAAGACCTCGCCGCTGCGGCGGAACGACTGCTCTCCGAGGAAGCGAACCTTAGCCCTGCCGGACGCGTATTCGCCGTGGGTTTGCGCCTACAGGCGAGCGATCCCGACGCCGTGAAGATGGCGGAGACGTTGAGGCCTTTGCTGCGCAGCAAGGAGCCCGAGATTGCACTGGCGGCTGCACAGCTGTGCGCTGACGCGAATTTTCGCGCGTTAGGAAACGAGGCGCGCGACGGCCTGCTTACCGACCTCTCGAAACTTGCGGAGGACGGCGCAAAGCCCCCGGCCCTACGCCTGGAATCCGCGATCGCCATGCACACCCTAGGCAGCGGCGAACACCGCAAAAACGCCTGGCGCTTGATGAACGGATTCCTTGGCTCCCAGGATCCGGAACTGCGCCAGCAGGGAGCACTGGCCTTGGCGCGCACGCACGCGGAAATCACCGGTGCCCTGCGCGACGAACTGCGGCGCATGGCCTCCGTTCCCGGTGCGCTCGGCCGCGTGGCCGACGCCTACATCGAGACCGCGCGCACGGAGGAACATTGGAGCACGACCCTGCGCCGTCAGGCCGAGCTGTACGAAGCCAAGCCGGACACAGCCAAGCAGATCGACGGTGAAGATCCGGCCCAGGTGTTCATGACCGTCATGAACGTAATCCAGAAGGGTCACCTCGAGGGCGACAAGGTCAAGACCGAAGATCTGCTGGATGCCGCGCTCAACGGCATGTTGCATCGCATGGACGAGCACTCGACGTACATGGACTCCAAGGAGTTCGGACGATTCGAGCAGGACCTCGAGGGTGCCTATGGCGGGATCGGTGCCTATGTCCAGAGCGATCCCTTGGACACGTTGTTCACGATCACGCACCCGATCTACTCCGGCCCCGCGTACAAGGCCGGACTGGTCAGCGAGGACAAGATCGTGCGCGTGGACGACTGGCCGACGCTCGGTGAAACTTCAGAGGCGGTGATCAAACGCCTCAAGGGCCGGCCGGGCACAACGGTCAAGCTCTACATCTGGAAGCGCGGCATGGAGCCGGCAAAGATCGACCGTCCGACCGAGGACATGGCGGTCGAAATCGTGCGCGCATCCATTGAGATCCCTCAGGTGCAATCGCAAATGCTCCCGGGCAAGGTCGGACTGATCTCGCTGCTCAGTTTTTCGCGCGTCGCCTCCCAGGAAGTGCGCCAGGCGCTGCTCGGTCTGCAGGAGCAGGGCATGGAATCTCTGATCCTCGATTTGCGCAACAACCCGGGCGGACTGCTCGACGAAGCGGTTGCGGTGGCCTCGCCCTTCTTGTCCAAGGGCAAGGTGGTGGTGAAGACTGAGAGCCGCGTCGACCCCTCCGAGAGCAAGAGCACGCGCGCCGCACCGCTGATCCCCATGGACATGCCCATGGCTGTGCTGATCAATCGCTTCAGCGCCTCGGCCTCCGAAATTGTCTCCGGCGCCCTTCAGGATCACGAGCGCGCGACCCTGGTGGGCCAGCGCAGTTTCGGCAAGGGTTCGGTGCAGAAACTGCTCACCGTTCCCGGCCTGTTCGATGACGAATCCTCGGACGAGAACCGCAATGGCCGTCACGACAATTGGGAGCAGCTGACGCGCGACTGGAACAAAAACGGCGAGTTCGATTTCGCGCCGCACATCAAGTTGACGATTTCGCGCTACCTATTGCCTTCGGGCCGCTCGATCCACCGCGAGGTGGACAAGGACGGCAACATCACGAGCAAGGGTGGCGTCGATCCGGACATCAAGGTCGATGCACGCAGCTATGAGGCCTGGCGCCTGGAGGAGATGGTGCGCCTGCAGACTTCGAAGAAGATCCGCGACTACGTCGACCAGCACTTTGCAGCGAACAAGGATCTGTTCACCTCACTCGCCGAAAACGACCAGCGCGATCCGTCGCGCTACCCGCAATTCGAGGAGTTCATGACGTCGCTTGCAACGCCGCTCGCGGCGGATGACGTGCGTCAGTTGGTTCGCATCGACGTGCGCAAGCGCGTCCAGGATCTGCGCGGCAAGGAATTTCCGGGCGGCGATTTCGTCGAGGATGCGCAGCTCCAAGAAGCGATCCGCGTCGTGCTCGAGAAATTGGGCAAAACGCCCGCCGACATCGAGGAATACAAGGCCACGATCCCGCCCACGCCCCGCGGCCGACTGCAAATCGCGCGCGTCGAGCGCGGTTCGCTGCAGGAGTCGATCGATCAGATCAATGCCGCGCGCAAGGGCGACGGCAAGCTCTCGCAGGAACTCCTGGAGCGCCTGCAGGAACTTCTGCAGGCCTCACTGGCCGGTACGAGGCATTAGCGGACAGCAAGTGCCCCTCGGAGGGGCATGTGCTTCCGCCTTACGTGTGCGCCGGGCCGAGCTGTTCCTTCTCAGCGTAACGACGAAGAACGAAAGTGGCCGTCTCACCCTGCGGGGACAACGAGACCACACGTTCCCAGCATCCGAGCTGATCCTCAGAGCCTCCTAAGTTCTTTCCTGCGAGGTCTTGGACAGGGCCGGAAGGACGAGCTCGCGCGTCAGAATGATCAGCGTCGCCGCCAGAGGCAGGGCCAGGAGCAACCCGAACATCCCCAGGGCTGCCCCGCCGATCGTCAGGGACGCAAGCACGACCACCGGGTGCAGGCCCAGGCGCTCGCCGATCACCTTGGGCGTCAGGACGTAGCCCTCGACAATCTCGGCGATCAGGTAGATCAACCCTGTGCGCCACAGGGCATCGAAGAAGTCAAACTGCTGCATGGCAAGCAGGAAGCCGATCACCGCGGCGATCAGCGGCCCGACCACGGGGATCAGGGAAAGCGCGGCTGCCACGAGACCCAACAGGAGCGCGTAGGGCGCGCCGATCACCCACAGACCGAGCGTGATGAACGCGCCCTTCATCAAACTGACGAGCACGCGACCGCGCAGGAACGAACTGAGCACTTCGCCGATCTGCTTGGAGATCGAAACGACCATGTCTCGGTCGCGATTGGGCACGTACTTGATCACGAAACCATGGATGCGTTCGAGTTCGAACAGCAAGAAGTACGTGTAAATCGGTAGCAAGAACAGCAGCGTTGCGAGCGACAACATCGACCCGAAGAAGCCGCGTATGAAGACCAGCGCTCCACCCGCGGCCTTCGCGCCGGCGCTTCCCGCGGCGGCTAAGTCCACGTCCGAGCTCCAGAGGGATCGCGATTGGGCGAGCATCTCGCGAAGACCTGGCCGCGTGCCCTCGTCTGCGGCAGCGCTGGCCACGAGCCCCCAATTCTCCAAGTAGCCGTAAGTGGTCTCGATGCCCGCGCGCAGGCGCACGTCGAGTTGTTCGATCACCCCACCGGGATTCGACATGTCGGTCCACAGGGCCTGGGCTTGCAGTGCTACTGCGAAGCCCACCACGAGGAGCGACAGGGCGAAGGCGGAAAAAATGACGCCCACGGCCGTGCGCCGACTGATCCCGCGTCGTTCTAGACGCTGCACCGACGGGTTCATGACGTAGGCCAGCAAGTAGGCCAGCAAAATCGGGTTCAGGACCGAGCGCACGGTCCACGAGAACCAAATCAGCAGCAGGAACAGAGCGCCAAGCACCCAGCGGCGCATCATCGAAGCTTTCGGATCGACCAACTGATCTCCTGTGCGCGGGTGTGAGGTACCTGCGGCGGAAAAAAAACTACGCTTCCTTCGGACCCGAATCGAGCTTGGGCAACTGCGGACGATAGCTGTGCTCGAAGACCTGATCGAAATCGAAGTTCTCTGAAAAGTCCTCGATCGTGTCGCCCTCTTGGCGCTTGAGCATCCCGTTGTCCACCAGCAGGAACACGATCCGCCCCCAGTCCAGACTCTCGCGCACACCCCAGGAACGCCAAACGTGGGCCGCCAGTGGGCCGAACTGTTGCGTCGCGCAGGCGCGCATTCCCACCAGCACTTCTCGGCCGCTGACATGGCGATCCGTGCCCTCCGCGTGCTCGCGCCCGCTCAGGCGCAGCGCGTGCTCCAAGGATTCGTACAGGAAGCGGAAGGCCTCTGGCGAGTACCGTCCGTCGCTCAGGGCGAGTTTGCGCAGGGCCTCGTTCATCGCCTCTCCTCGTGGGACAGCGGGAGCGATGCTAGCAAAGCAGTTGGGCCGGCTCACGGGCCGAAAGGATCAGGGCCGCGCGCTCCAAGATCAGGCCCGGATCGAGATTGAGCTCGACATCGGCGCGCAGGCGAACGAGACCCTCGAGCGCCAGGGACAGAAGTTCGGGATGGGAGGCCAAAGCCATCTCCCCCATTCGCGTCCCAAGATCGCCGTGGGCGACGCGCTCGGGCGGGACTCCCGCGCGCAGACGCGCCAGATCTCCGAGCAACGCCGCGGCAAGGTCGAGCACCGTGCGCGCGCGCTCGCGTTCCCGGGCCGTGGGAGTTTTCCCCTCGAAGCGGCCATCGACGGCTTCCAGGGCGCCGGCAGCGGCAAAACTGTCCGCCTGGGCGCACAACAAGCCGACCAGCACCGCGCGCAAGTCCACCGCGCCGCGCTCGGACAGGGCCAGGGCCATTCCCGGCGATCCGCCACTCCAGCGCGCAAGCAAGCGAGATTGGTCCCGCGCCAATCCGTGTTCAGCGAGAACCGACATGCAATCCGCGTCTGCAAGGGCAGCGAAACGCACGACAACCGCCCGACTGCGCACCGTGGGCAGCAATTCCGCAGCGCGTTCCGCGATCAGGATCCACAGCACGCCTTGGCCCGGCTCCTCCAACATTTTGAGCAGCGCGTTTTGAGCCTGCTCCAGCATGCGTTCCGCGCCGCGCACGATCACGATCCGCCAGCCGCCTTCCATGGGCTTTAGCGAGAGAAACTGCTCGGCGGAAAGCTCCGGCTCGCCGGATCCCTCGCGGCGCACGATGTAGCCCACGCGGATGTGTGCGTCGACCTCTTGGGGCGGATCGATCACCAACAGATCCGGGTGCCCGCCACTGAGGAATCGCTTGCACGGTCCGCAGCTTTGGCAAGGTCCCACCTCGCGCGGACCACGTGCACACAACAGCCCCTGCGCAAGGGCGAGCGCCGCGCGGAACTTGCCGAGGCCACCGCGGCCGTTGAACAGCAGGGCGTGGGGCAGTCTGTCCGCAGCCGCCGCTCGCCACAGGCCTGTGACGACTTCCCCGTGACCGTGGATGGGCCAGGGTGCCTCGAAATCAGCCACGGGCCGCCTCCTTGGCAAACCACGCGTTGACCGCCGCAAGGACCAGGCGATGCACGTGCTCCTCGCTGCCGTCGGCAGCGACAACCTGCGCTAGCGGCTCCAACTCCGCGTAGCGGCGATATCCGCTGGCGACCCGGCGCTGAAACTCGAGGCCCCGGTCCTCGATTCGGTCGCTCGGAGCGCGTCGCCGCCCCTGGGCGAGCTCAGGATCAAGGTCGAGGATCAGCGTCAGCTGCGGCACGGGCTCACCAGCCCAGGTGCGCAGGAGTTCGAGCACCTGCCCGGCGTCCAATCCGCCGGCGAAGGCCTGGTAAGCGAAAGTCGAAGCGTGGAAGCGCTCGCAAACCACATCGACACCGCGAGCCAGGGCAGGCGCCACCAGTTCGTCGAGCATGGCTCGGCGCGCGGCCGCGAAGAGCAGCGTCTCGGAGGGTGCCGCAATCTGCAGCGCCCGCGAGAGCAAGAGTTCACGAATGCGCTCCCCAAGCCGAGTGCTGCCAGGCTCGCGCAGGTGCAGCGCCGGCGCACCGCGCCGCATCGAAAGCGCTTCGGCCAGCCTTTTCGCCTGGGTGCTCTTTCCGCAGCCGTCGATTCCGTCGAGCACGACGAACAAGGGAGGGGCAAACGCCATGGTGCGCGATGGTACCCCGCCTCAGGGCAGGCGCGAACGCGCCGCGCGCGCGGAAGCACATTCAGGATCGAGGGTCAGGGCCGCTTCGATGCGCGCCCCGGCTTCCTCGGTGCGCCCCAGGTCGACGAGGCAACCTGCCTGAAGCCCGAGCAGCTCCGCCCGCTCCGAATCCGTTAAGGGCTCAGGCCGGTCTGCGTCCAGCTCTGCGCGGACCAGGGCAGAAACCTCGTACTCCCGCAGCGCGTCTTCGTGCCGGCCAAGCTGCACCAGAGACTCGGCCCACTGCCCGTGCAGTTTCCTACGGAACGGATCGATGTCATTGGCCTCGGCGTACAACCGC
The DNA here is from genome assembly GCA_947484275.1 of Planctomycetota bacterium. GTDB lineage: Bacteria > Planctomycetota > UBA1135 > UBA1135 > JADJQU01. Next base: position 55,832 of record CANKOY010000001.1, read on the forward strand.
TCCGCCTCGGCCCAGCGCCCTGCCTCGCCGTGCCACTGGGCCACAAGCATGCGCTGGTCATAATCGCCCGAATCGAAGCGCAGCCAGCGCGAGCGCGCTGCATTGGCATCGTCGGGGCGATCGGTCCTTCGATACAGGGCCGCCAGGGCAAGTTCCGCGGACATCCGAACCTCGTCGAAGCCCGGGAAGCAGCGCTCAGCGGCGAGGTAGTGCTCTTCCGCCAGGGCAAAGTCCTCCGCGGACTGGGCTAGGCGTGCGAGGGCAAATCGCACGAGAAAATCATCTCCGCCAAGTCCCAGCCCCTCGAGCCAGTTTTCCTGGGCCAGGTCGCGCTTGCCCGCGGCCATCGCGATCTCGCCACGCAGGAAGCAAGCCCGAGGGCTGCGCGCACCCGCAGCATCGATACGCCTCAGGGCCTGTTCGGCATCCACCACGGCTCCGTTTTGCCAGCGGCCGAAGGCCAGACTGACCGTGTCCTCGACCCATCGCGCGCGCGCGGCGGGAGCGCTCGGCGCAGTCGTCGCCAATTCCAACTGCAGTTTCACCAGCCGCCCCGCGGACCAGCGCGGTTCGATGCGCAGATTGGCGATCTCGCGATCGACGAATTCCTCGAACCGTCGATCCAGTTCCTCGGGCGTCGCCTGAAAAACCTGCTTCAGGGCACTGTCGAGATCCAGCCCGCGGTCGAAGGCCTCCAACAGCTGCACCATCGAAGCAAAACCATGGCGCTCGATCATCATTTGGCACCACAGTCCGGATTGGTAATAGGCAAAAAGAATGCGCGGCCCGCGGAACGCGCGGTTCAAGTCGCGCACGCCAATCAGTTCCCCGCTGGCGCGAGAATCGATCAGTTCGCGGCGCATGTTGCGCGTCCAACTCGGCTCGCGGTTCACCTCTTCCCAGGTCGCCAGTCCCTCGGTAATCCAGCGCGGACAGCGATTGTGGGATAGCCCGAGGTGCACGACGTGCGTGAACTCGTGGAACGACGTGCGCGCCCAGGAGAAACTGCCGCGCAATTCGCTGACTGGCGAAACGGCGGTAACCACGGGTCCAAAGCACACGCCGAGAGCAGGAAAGCCCTCGAAGCCTGTGGAGCGCACGGAAAAATCACGATGCCGCTCGAAGACTTCGATCTGAACCGGGCCCGGCGTGAAGCCATAGCGCGCTGAGAGCGACTCGCGAGCAGCCGCGTAAAACGGGACCAAATAGCGCTGCAGCACGGGCGCCGCATCGGGCGCCCAAAGAAACGTGTGATCGCCAGCGCGCAGGCGCGTGAAGGTCGTGTGCATGCGCTCGAGCACGCGCGACATATTGAAGCGCCAGGCGTTCTGGCGGCCGGCCGCCAATTCCGTGGCCTTGGCCAATGAGGCGCGCGCTCCTTCTTCGTCGCCCGTGTTGGCCTGGGCCCGGCCCAATTGCGTCCAGGCCTCAAAGTCCTCGGGGTCGATCTCCACGGCGCGCCTGAGGAAATCGAGCCCCTCCGTGAAGCGGTACAACTCGCACAGCGTGCGCCCCACTTCGCGCTCTGGTCGCGAGTCGCCAGCATCTTCAGCGGCAAGCTTCGAGAGCAAGCTGCGCGCCCGATCGCCATCGTGCTCGATCCAAGCCAGGGCCGCCTGCAGCGTGCGCAATTCGCGCCGCCCAGCGGCCAGGCTTTCCAGGCGAGAAATGCGCTGGCGCGCCGCAACCAATTGCCCGTCGTCCAGATCCGCCGAAGCGCCAGCCAGCAGTCCTTCGATCGAGGCCGGGCGCGACCGCAGCCAATCGCTGAGGATGTCCGAGGGGGAACGCGATTGTCGGTTCCAATTGAAGCGGTTCAACTCGTACAGCCCCAGGGTCGCAGCTTCATGGCGCGGGTGAAGCACCAAGGCCTGCTTGAGCAATTCGCCCGGCGAGCGCCCCTGGGCCTCGTCGTGCACAATCTCGCCGTCGGCCTCGAAGTAGATGGCCGCGAGTTCCGCAAGCACATCGGGTTCCACTCCGTCGCCCCCAGCCGCGAGGCGATCGGCTTCGATCAGGGAGCGCGAAGCGGCCTCGAGACTCCCCAAGGCGCGCTCGCAGCGGGCCTTCGCCAGGAGCGCTTCCCAACTGGCAGGCTCTGAGCCTCCAGCGCCCTGTTCCAGGTGTAGCCTCGCCGGCTCGCGCTCACCCAGGGCGGCTGCGGTGCGGGCAAGGATCCAGGCGTCGCGGGTATCTGTCGCGGGATTCAGGGCGGCGCCGTGGCGACTCAGTACCTCGCGAGCGGCAGCGGGCCGCCCCTGCATCAACTCGAGCGCCGCCAATTGGCGGGCGCCGTCCGCAATCCAGACCTGTACCGCCGCGACGCCTGAACGGGTGGCGTCCTCGAGTCCACGCACGAGATCGGCGCGCGCACGGTCCCACTCCGCCTCCTCAACTCGCACCCGTGCTCGCAGAATCCGCGCGGCAACATCGGCGCCGTCGTCGTCGAGCAGGGTAGTCAGACTCCGCAGGGCCTTGGCCGTCTCACCGCGCCTGCGCAGGCGATCGGCTTCGAGGCGCTCGGCCTCAAGCTCGCGTTCCAGCTCATCGGGCTGGGCTTGGACCTGGGCCGCCGTCGCGCGGAGAGCCAGGCCGCCGAACACGGAGAGAATCAGGGCAAAGCGGAGGAACCAGGGGCAGGGAAAAGCGTGGGTCGGCATGGAGCAGTCGATCGAGTTCTTGCCGTGTCAGTGATAGACGACTTGGTCCCGGAAGTCTCGGCGACGGAGCGCAGAGGTCGTTCTGAAATCGAAATTGAACACATATGTTGCCGAAAGCTCGCCAACACCGTTGCCCCGACCTGTCCGAGGCGTTATCTCCGAGTTCCATGAACCGAATTTCGCCCCGCCGCCCAGGCAGCTCCGCGGCGCGCCCGCGTTGGCTCCAGCCGACCTTCTGGCCCCTGTTCCTTTGTGCAGCGATGTTTGCCGCGTGCAACACGCCCAAGCCCCCGGCGCCGCCTCCGCCGGAGCCGGAAATTGTCAGCGTCCGCCCGGTGTGGCTCGACATGCCACTCTCATGGGAAAAGTTGGTGGCTATCGAAGACTGGCTGGCCACGGACGGGCTCAAGAGTCACCAGAGCCTGCGGATTGAGGCGCTGCTTCAACTGAACGAAGGCCGAGTGACGTACTCGCGCAAGGACCTCGAACGCAGCAGCGCTCCCGCACAGACCGTGCGCGTGCGCATCGCCGCGGCGCGGGACGGGTTCAAGATCGTGCTCGACGATCCCAACGCGGGCAACGCATCCAAGGCCCGGGCCAAAATTGGTGTGCAGAGCACCTTGGCGCTGCTGGATTCCCCGATCACTTCCCGCAGCGACGTCTCGATCGTCGAGCGCTCCGAATGGAGGGCGAAGGCCGGTCGCGCGGAACGCCTGACGCCCATGCGCGGTGCTTGGAGTCGCATCACCGTTCACCACTCTGACGAATCGCGCAGTCCCCTCGCTGGCGGCACGCTCGAGGAATCCGAGGAGGTGGTGCGGCTGATCCAGAAATTCCACATGGAGGATCCGGATCACAAGTGGGGCGACATCGGCTACCACTTCATGATCGATTCCGCGGGCCGGATTTTCCGCGGTCGCGAACTGAAGTGGCAGGGCGCCCATGCCGGTGGTGCGGGTGGGGTCAATAACCTGCAAAACCTCGGCGTCTGCCTACTCGGGGATTTTTCGAAGCGCTCGCCGACCGAGGCGGCCTTCAAGAGTCTGGAGCTCCTGCTCAGTTCCCTGCGTGAAGAACACAAGATCCCCGCCGCGCGCGTCTTTCCCCACAAGGAATTCACGACCACCCAGTGCCCTGGGCCAGCCCTGACGAACTGGCTCAAAGACAACGTGCGCTGAGAACGCCGCCGGGGATCAGCGGGCTTGCAGGGCCTGCAGGTCGGCTCGCACCATGCGCTGAATCAGGCCAGCAAAGTCGACCTCAGGCTCCCAGCCCAGCTCCCGGCGCGCCTTGGACGCATCGCCAACGAGTAGGTCGACTTCCGCGGGACGCACAAGCTTCGCGTCGTGAACCACGTGCTCACGCCAATCTAGGCCCAGCTCCCCGAAGGCCACCTCGCAGACTTCGCGCACAGAGTGCATCTCGCCGGTGGCGATGACGTAGTCGTCCGGTATTTCGCGCTGCAGCATCAGCCACATGGCGCGCACGTAGTCGCCGGCGTAACCCCAATCGCGGCGCGCCTCGAGATTCCCAAGGCGCAGTTCACGGGACTGTCCCAGGCGAATGCGCGCCGCTTCGCGCGTGATCTTGCGCGTGACGAACTCCACTCCGCGACGGGGCGATTCGTGATTGAAGAGAATGCCGCAGCAGGCGTGCAGGCCGTAGGACTCGCGGTAGTTGACGGTGATCCAGTGTGCGTAGAGTTTCGCCACGCCGTAGGGACTTCGCGGCCAGAAGGGCGTGCGTTCGTCCTGGGGCGACTGACGTACCTTGCCGAAGATTTCCGAGCTCGAGGCCTGGTAGAAGCGCGCCGTCGGCGCCACCTGCCGCAGCGCTTCCAAGAGCCGCGTGACGCCCAGCGCAGTAAATTCCGCCGTGAGCACGGGCTCCTGCCACGACGTAGGCACGAACGACTGGGCCGCGAGATTGTAGATCTCGTCGGGGGCAGACTCCTTGACCGCGTGCACCAAAGACGTCTGGTCCAGGAGGTCGCCTCGCACCAGCTCGATGCGGTCGGACAAGTGCGCGATGCGCTCCAGTTGCTCGTTGGAACTGCGCCGCACCAGACCGAAGACGCGATAGCCCTTTTCGAGCAGCAACTCGGCCAAGTAGCTGCCGTCCTGGCCGCTGACGCCGGTGATCAATGCGCGCTTTTGCATCTCAGCCCGCCTCGATGACGCCCAGAGTCAGAAGAACGGCCACCACGCCCGCAAGCAAGACTCGATACACGCCGAACCCGGCAAGCGTGCGCGCGTCGAGAGTGCGTACCATCCAGCGCACCGACAGCCAGGCGGCCACAAACGCGACGCTCAGGCCAACCATGGGGGCGAGAACTCCGTAGGCCTCCAACAACTGCGGCCCTTGTTGGAAGGCCATGTAGGTCGTGGCAGCCCCCAAGGTCAAAAGCCCAAGCAGAAAGCTGAATTCGATCGCGCGCGCCAAACCGAGGCCGCACAGAAGTCCCGCGGCGATCGTAGCCAGGGAGCGGCTGATCCCCGGCCACAGAGCCGCGCACTGGCACAGCCCTATGATCGCGGCACTGGTCCAGCCCATGGACTCCAAGGCAACTCCGCCCTCAGCAAACTTGCGTCGGGACAGCCAACACAGGAACAGGCCGCCGACCAACCACGCGCCGACCACTGGCCAAAGGCCGAAGAGCATGAGTTCGATCGGATCGTGGAACAACTTGCCGATCACCGCCGCGGGCACGAAGGCTACGGCCAAGTTTTTGAATAGCGCCCTCCCGGCGGGGTCGCGACCAACGACCCCGCGCGCGACCTGGGCCAGGCGCGCGCGGTACAGGGCAAATACCGCCAGGATCGCGCCGGCTTGGATGCAGATTGCGAAGGCGTTGGATGCCTCGCTCACCGGAATCCCCATGGCGCGCTGGGCGAGGAGCAGGTGACCCGTTGAACTGACAGGCAGGTACTCGGTCAGGCCTTCGACCAAACCGAGCAGCGCTGCTTGCCACAGATCCATGCGATGGGAGCCCGGGCTCCGGGGGAGCCTACGCCAAGGCCTTCTCGGCTGGTGTGTAGGTCATTCCGAAGGCGTCGGCGACGGCTTTGTAGACAATCTTGCCGTTGATCACGTTGGCTGCCGAGCGCAGGGCCGGGTTCTGCTCGATCGCGGCCTTGGCCCCAAGCTTCGCCAAGAGCAGCGTGTACGGCAACGTCGCGTTCGTCAGCGCGAACGTGCTCGTGCGCGGAACGGCGCCCGGCATGTTGGCCACGCAGTAGTGCAGGATCCCGTCGACGGTATAGACCGGATCGGCGTGGGTCGTCGGACGGCAGGTCTCGATGCAGCCGCCCTGATCGATGGCCACGTCCACGATCACTGAGCCGGGTTTCATCAGTTTGAGATCCTCGCGGCGAATCAGCTTGGGCGCCGCTGCGCCCGGGATCAGCACTGCGCCGACCACGAGATCGACCTTTGGCAGGTAGGAGCGAATCGCGAGCGGCGTCGAGAACACCAGGTGGCAGTTCTTCGGCATCACATCGTCTAGGTAGCGCAGGCGATCGATGTCGATGTCCATCATCGTCACGTCCGCTCCGAGTCCACAGGCCATGCGTGCCGCTTGCGTACCGACCACTCCCCCGCCGAGGATCAGAACATTGGCGCGCTCCACTCCGGGTACGCCGCCTAGCAGAATGCCCGAGCCGCCGTGGGAGCGCTCGAGCCACTGAGCTCCGGCCTGGATCGCCATGCGTCCAGCCACTTCGCTCATGGGCGTCAGGAGCGGCAGTGTGCGCCCCATCTCCAGCGTCTCATAGGCGAAGCACTGGGATCCGGTCTTGGCAATTGCCTCGGTCAAGGCGCGATCCGCGGCAAGGTGCAGGTAGGTGAACAAGGTCTGCCCCTTGCGCATCATCGGCCATTCCTGGCTGAGGGGCTCCTTGACCTTGAGGATCATGTCGCAGGCTGCCCAGACATCCGCGGCCGTCTTGCCAATCTTCGCGCCGGCGGCCTCGTAGTCGGCGTTTTCCAGACCGCTGCCCATGCCCGCCTGATTTTCGATCAGGACTTCATGGCCAGCGGCCACGAGGCGTTCGGCGCCTGCGGGGGTCAGGGCCACACGGCTCTCATGGACTTTGATTTCGCGAACGACGCCGACTTTCACGCGGAGACTCCTTCGAGGACGATCTGTGGGGCTCAGCAGCGGACCTCGCTCGCTTCGCGAGCAGACTGGTCAGCGCCGCTGGGGTATGGGGGCGAAAAGTCTAGCAGCGGGCCGCGGCCCACGGAACGACGGGCCCATATCGCCTGGCCCACTCGATCGGCCAAGTTGATCGGCAGCGCTGATTGGCACCAGGGTCCGGCGCCGGGGGCTGGCTTTTTGGCTTGGCAGGCCGAGGGTCGCGATCTAGTCTCTCTGCCCCTCGGACCGCGCGCGGTTCGATGGATGACAAAGAGTGGGCCATTAGCTCAGCTGGCTAGAGCGCTACGTTGACATCGTAGAGGTCGCAGGTTCAAGTCCTACATGGCCCACCACTCCACCGCATGATTGCGAGAATCGCGATTGTTCTGTGCGCCCTTACGGCATGGGGCCCCTCGAACTCCTGGGCCAGCCCAAGCGTTCAGAAGCCCACGCCTGTGGACGAGCGCGAGCAGCGTCGAATTACGCCCGAAGTCATCGTCGTGCGCGAGGCCTCTCCGGCGGTGGTTTACATCACGTCGGTGGGCTACTCCACGGTCTACGACATTTTCGGACAAGCGCGCCGTCAGGAGAGTCGCAGCTCTGGCACCGGCGTCATGGTCGACGGCGAGGGATTCGTTGTGACGAATTTCCACGTGGTCTCGAACGCCGCCAATCCTGAGGGCGGCAAACTGCAGGTCCAATTCGACAGCGCAGTGGATTCGAAGACCTACGATGCGCAGTTGATTTCCTACGAGCAGCGCGAGGATCTCGCGCTGCTGAAGATCGACGGCGACCGGAAGTTTCCCACAGTGATCCTGGGTACCAGCGCAGACTTGATGATCGGTGAACGCGTGATCGCCATCGGCAATCCGTTCCAGCAGAAGTTGTCGGTTTCGGCCGGGATCATATCGGGCCTGCACCGCGATCTCTCGATCGCTGGCAGCCGCTTGCATTTCAACGATCTGATCCAGACCGATGCCTCGATCAACCACGGAAACTCCGGTGGGCCCCTGCTCAACATCAACGGCGAGCTGATCGGGATCAACACGGTGGTGCGCGAGGGCGCCGAAAACATGGGCTACGCGATCCCCGTGGATCGCGTTCGCGACGTACTGCTGTATCAGTTGTTCGCGCCGAAGTACGAGAAGGCCTGGCTGGGGTTCGAACTCGAGCCCGCCCCCTCACTGCGCGTAGCCAGTGTGCGCGCCGGATCCCCAGCGGAAGCGGCGGGCATCGACGTCGGCGACACGATCACGAGCCTGGATGGAGTCAGTCTCGAGGACATCCCCGTCGACGCGACTACAGCGGACGGACGCACGCCGCGCACACCACGGGACGAGTATCGCTATCGGCGACTGACACTGCTCCCTGGCGACAACGTCCGGTTCCGACTCAAGGGCGCGAAGGGCGAGCGCGACGTTCAGCTGCGCGGCTGGCGCAAGGTGGATGGGATCCTCTACGACCGCCTCGGATTCACCGCCGAAGTGGTGGCGGTGCGCCCGGGGGTGCGTCTGCGCATCGATCGCCTGGCCCCCGATGGCCCCGCGGCGAGCATCGGTCTCCTGGCCGGGGATTTCATCGATGCGGTCCGCGTCGAGTCCACGCGCCACGCTTGGAGCCTTGACCAGCCCGACACCCTCGCCAAGCTGGTGGTCGAGCTTGAGGTCAAATCCGTGCTCGAGATAGACATCCTTCGCGACCTCAACGACAACCGCGTGCTCGAGGAAGGCGAACTGTTCAAGGGCCGGTTGGTCCTGCGCTGAAACTCCCGCGGGCGTGGGCGCCGAGCGGTTTTTCGGGCCCCAGGGATTGGTACCATCGCCACCTTGGCCCGGGCTCCCCTGGGACCGCCCGTGCCCTGGCCGCCCTGAATGGGACCGCCGGGGCCTAGGTGCGCTTCAGGGGGCCCAGCCGTGCTGCCGAAGGGGGATTTTCCGGCGCGACCGCCCCCGCGCCCAACCGTACGTCCCGGTTGGGAGCGCGCACTTCGTGCAGGAACGTCCAGCTCCGCAGTCTCCTAAGCCTCGCATCCGGCACGCTCCGCCCCGGTTGGGCCTCGGCCCCCCCCTCCTCACCTATGAAGGCCCTGCTTCAGTTCTCCGAGCGCTTCGGCAGCATGCTGTCCCGACTGCTGTTGACGGTGCTCTACTTCCTGTTGCTGGGGCCGTTTTCGCTGATCTACCAGCTCTTCGCCGACCCCCTGCACATCAAACCCCGACCGAAGGGCAACTGGAGCGCCTGGGTGAGACGCAACGAGACCCTGGCCCAGGCGCGGAGGCAGGACTGATGAACATTCTCGGTCTCTCCTTTTTCTACCACGACTCGTCGGCGGCCCTGGTGCAAGACGGCGTGCTCGTCGCAGCGGCCGAGGAGGAACGTTTCAGTCGCAAGAAGCACGACTCCGGCTTCCCGGCCCTCGCAATCGAGTTCGCGCTCAAGCGCGGAGGCATCACGATCCACGACGTCGACTACGTCGTTTTCTACGAGAAGCCCTTCGTCAAGTTCGAGCGCATGCTGATGACGGCGCTGGCGACGTTCCCGCGCTCCTCGGCGGTGTTCCGCGAGTCCATGCAGCGTTGGATCTCGGACAAACTCTGGATCAAGTCGATGATGCAGAGGGAGCTCGACGTGCCTGGCGCGAAGCTCTTGTTCGCCGACCACCACATGTCGCACGCGGCGGCGAGCTTCTACACGTCACCCTACGAAGAATCCGCGATCCTGACCGTGGACGGCGCGGGCGAGTGGAGCACCGCCACCATGGGCGTCGGTCGCGGCAACAAGATCGAGATCACCCACGAGCTGCGCTTCCCGCACTCGCTCGGCCTGTTGTACTCCGCCTTCACCGCCTACTGCGGGTTCGAGATCAACGAGGGCGAATACAAGCTGATGGGGATGCACCCCTACGGCACGCCGCGATTCGTGGACAAGATTTACGAGCTGATCCATGTGGCCGAAGACGGAAGTCTTTGGCACGACATGAAGTACTTCTCGTACCACTACTCCCGCGACCAGACGCTGTCGAAGGCTTTCGGCGAGCACTTCGGCAAGCCCGCGCGCGATCCCAAACTCGGCGACAAGTCGCTGGATCCGTACTACTGCGACATGGCCGCTTCGATCCAGGTCGTCACAGAGCAAGTGCTGCTGAAGATGATCACGCACCTGCACAAGGTCACCGGGATGAAAAACCTGTGCCTGTCCGGTGGAGTGGCCCTGAACTCGGTCGCGAACTACAAACTCCTGCGCGACGGGCCGTTCGATGACATCTACGTGCATCCCGCGCCCGGCGACGACGGCGGCTGCGTTGGCGCAGCGTACTGGGCCTACAACCACGTCCTGGGTCAACCGCGATCGAAGGTGTTGAGTTCGCCGTTCCTTGGCTCGGAATACTCCGACGCTGAGATCGAGGCCTTCCTGAAGAAGTACGACATCCCCTTCGAGAAGATCGCGGACGACGAGAAGTTCTACGACTTCGTGGCACACAAACTCGTTGATGGCGCGGTCTGCGGCTGGATGCGCGGACGTTTCGAATGGGGCCCGCGCGCACTGGGCTCGCGCTCGATCATCGCCGACCCGCGCAAGGCGGAGATGAAGGAAAAGCTCAACGCCACGATCAAGTTCCGCGAGGCCTTTCGGCCCTTCGCACCCTCGGTCACGGTGGAAGCTGCCAGCGAGTTCTTCGACATCCCCGATGCCGCGAAGCACTACCCCGCGCGCTTCATGCTGTACGTCGCCCCCGTTCGCGAAGAGAAGCGCTCGGTGCTGCCCGCGATTACCCACGAGGACGGTTCCGGTCGTCTTCAGACTGTCTTCAAGGACGTCAGCCCCGGCTATCACCGCATCATCGAACGCTTCGGCGAGTTGACCGGCGTGCCCGTGATCATGAATACGTCCTTCAACCTGAAGGGCGAGCCGATCGTCGAGCACCCCAGTCACGCATTCAACACGTTCAGCCTCTCGGGCATGGACTACCTGTTCATGAACAACTACATCGTGCGCGCCGACGCGAAAAAGAAAATCGCCGACACGCGCTTTTCGCTGCGGCACGAGGGTGACAGCGTGACCGAGATGGTGAGCTGAGGACCGACATGCGAATCGTCAATGTCATCCTGGCCATTCTGATCAGCCTCGCCTGCGGCCTGCTGGCGCTCGAAGGCGGCCTGCGCCTATTGGGCCGCGGTCCTCAGGAGACGATCAACCGGTTCGATCCCATCACCGGCTGGTCGAAAATACCCGGGGCCAGCAGTCGCCGGTCGACCTCTGAGTTCGACGTGCGCTATGAAATCAACGCGCTCGGCCTGCGCGAGAGCCATACGCTGTCGTACGCCAAGCCCGCGGGGACTTATCGCGTGTTGTGCCTGGGCGATTCGTTCACCCTGGGATACACGGTGGACGAGCGCGACCTTTTCGTCGATCAACTTCGGCGCAGTTGGTTGAGCGAAGGCCGAGCAGTTGACGTGATCAACGCGGGCACCGAGGGCTGGTCCACAGACCAGGAGGTCGCCTGGTATCTGAGCGAGGGCGTCAAGTACCAGCCGGACCTGGTGTTGATTTTCCCCTACGAAAACGACCTCTATTGGAACGGGCAATCGAAATATCGTCGCTTTCCCAAGCCGCGCTTTGGTGCCGACGGGACGCTCGACCCGGCGCCGCTGGTCGATCCGGGCCCCGCGCCCTGGAGTGAGCGCAGCGCGATCGGCATGCTGTTCAAAGGCACGCCGAAGGACCCTAGCGGAGTCCTAGAGGTGCCGTTCGAGGACACGAAGTTTTCGCTGAGCGCCGGCAAGAAGGACGAGGCGCCCGTGGTCAAGAAGCCTGGCTTCCTGCCGCGCGAGTGGGCCGCGATGATGGTCACGCCGCCGGACTTCATGCTCGAGGCGATCGCCCGCACACGCGGCGCCCTGACCCACCTGCGCGATCAGTGCGCAAAGACCGGAACCCAGCTCGTCATGGTTCCGATTCCATCGAAGGCCGCAGTGCAGCACGGCGCCGGGGAGAGTCTCAAGGCCGTCGTTTGCTTGCGCGAGACGCGCTGGCATCCCGATCAGGCCGTGCGCACGTTCATGACGGCGGCCAACGACCTAAGGATCAAGGCTTTCGATCCCACCGCTGACTTGCGCGCCGTGGCGCGCACTCCCCAGCGCGAGCTTGGTACCACGGGCGAGCCCGAGCTGCCCGAGCCCGAGCTCTACTTCGCCCGCGATTGGCACTTCAATCCTCGCGGCAACTTGGAGTTCGCGCGCTTCATCCACGATCGACTGGATGTGGCCCAGATCGGCTTGCCGCCGGCCACGGGCGCGCTGGCATCGTTCACTCCGGGGCCGCCGCCGCCGCGCTCCAAGACTTGGATGCTGCTCTTCGGCGGCCTGTGGGTCGGCCTGACGGCGCTGTACTACGGCAACTACCGCGACGAACCTAAGTGGCAGCCACCGCTCAAGGTCTTCGGCATGCTCGCGGTGATTTTTACGCTTTTCATGGGGATCAAGGCCGCCATGGGCTTGGTGCCCCCGGCCATCGCCCCGAAACTCGTGATCCTGTTCGTGTGCGGAGTGTTGGGCTTCGTGCTCTACACACTTGGTCGGCGCATCGGCACGATCGCTGAACTGACCAAGGCGTTCGTGCTGCGCGGCCATTGGTATTTGATGCCGCTCCTGGTCGTGCTGCTTTCCATAGGCAGTCTCTTGGTGGTGGCCGCAAGCTCGCCCATTGCCGCCCCGTTCATCTACACGCTGTTCTAGGCATACTGGAGATCACGATGTTCAAGTTCCTGCGCGAGAACTGGGTCTGGATCGTGGCGCCGATTGTCGTCATGGCGGTCCTGCTGGTGGTCGCCGTTTGGCTCTCCCAGGACTCCGATCAGGTGACGCCCTTCGTCTATCCCCTCTGAGCGTCGCACGAGCCAGCGAGGCACGCCATGCTGAAGACACTGCGCGAGAATTGGATTTGGATCGCAGCGCCGATTGCGGTCGTGCTGCTCGTGGTGGCGCTGATCGCATGGCTGGGCACCGATCCGGCCCCCACGCCGTTCCAGTACCCGGCCTTCTGAGGTCCCGGCCGCGTCACTCCGATAGATCGATTCCGATCCGGCGCAGGAGTTCGAAGCCGCCGCAGGCTTCCGTGGCGAGCAGGTGAAGCTTGGCGTCGTCGGCGATCGCCAATCGCTTGAGCTCCGTAGGCTTCGTGTGCGGCAAGTTGACACCCGCGTGCATGGTGACCGCGCTCTCGAAGCCGCTCTCCAGGACCACGGCCGAGGATTCCGCGTTGAAATCCCAGCGTCTGCCCCAGGGATAGGCGAATGAAGGCGTGGGCTGACCCAGTGCAGCTCGAATCGAGCGCGCGCCGTCATCGATCTCGCGCTTGGCCACGTCGCGATCGCAGCGCGACAGGATGACGTGATTGATCGTGTGTCCGCCCAACTCCACGCCCGCGGCCTGAAGCTCACGGGCCTCGTCCCAATCCATGTACAACTCGTCGCACAGCGCCGCTTCGTCGCCGCCTGCCTCAGCAAACAACTGATCGATTACGCGATCGCGGTCTGCAGGCTCGGCGTCGTACTTCAGCGCGCGCTTCACGTGGTAGCGCGGATCGTGCCCGCTCTTTTTCAGAGCGCCTTCGATGGCCTTCGAGATCGTCGGGTCCTGCGTCAATTTGGCGTAGCGCAGGGCCACGGTCGAAAAATCCATGCGCGACAGGATCCAAAAGTACTTGTGTGACCAGTTGACGCGGCGTTCGTCCAGAGGACGCGACTCGAGGTAGACGGTCGCCGGTGCCTTCACGCGTCGCAGGAGCGGCAACATCACGCGGCAATTGTCGCGGTAGCCGTCGTCCATGGAGAGCGCGAGCATGCTGCGCGCGGACTTCCCCGAGCGCAAACGGCTCCAGCCCTCGCCCACGGTGCACAGCTGGTAGCGACCGGAAAACCAGCGCAGGATGCGCTCGAGCTTCTCCTCGCTGATCTGCATGTCCGCCGGCAAAAACCCCTCGGTCAGGGCAGAGCCCGGTGCCACACAATGGCCGGCAAGAATCGTCAGGCGCACCGGCATCATCCGATTCACCACGGCGCACAGTCCCGTGTGGAACAGGGCGCGCGCGTAGACTTCGCGCAGTGTGACTTTGAGGCGGTGTTTGAGGGACACGATGGAGTCTGGGGGCCGTGAAACGGCTGGGCGCGCGCGCCGCCACCACCCGTGCGCAAATCCTACCCCATGGTCTCGTCGTCACGATCGCCGTCGGTGAAGTACCAGGTGCGCGGATCGCGCGCAGCCGCCACCAGCGGATGGTTCGAGTCGTGGGCGTGCAGGATGATCGTCAGGAAGTTTTCCTTGCGTGGCGCCACAAATCCGTGCGCGGCGAGTTTGCCCTGCCACCACGAACCGTCGATGGCGGTCGCCTGGGCGATCGCCGCGCCTGCATGTTCGAGGACATCGAGACCTCCACCGATCGCCGCAGCGAGCGCTGAGTCGTCGCGGGCCAGCACGTCCACCAAGTACCCCACGGCGGAACCCTCGCGCGGCAACTGAACCACGACGTAGCCCGCGAATTCACCCTGGGCGTCGCGGACCTCAAAGGCGCGATGCAGACGCGCTGGGCCGCGCAGGAAACGCCAGTCGAGGTAGGACTTTTGGCGCTGGATCATGAAGGCGAACTGCTTTTCGATCACCTGCGAGAGAGCGTCCGTGTCTTTGGGGAAACCACGCTCAATCGGCGAAAGGCTGTGGCCAACAGCATGCGTGCGTGCGACGGCGCGTGCGCGCGCGGTCCTGGCGCGCGCAAAGCCAGTGCCCCAGCCCGCCAGGCGCCCCTCTTTGGCGCGCTCCGCCCGTGCGGCGGCATTGGCCGTCAGCACTGCGCTCCAGGGCCGCAAGGTCCCGACCTTCTCCCAACCCAACTCGAGGAAAATGTGCGCTGACCGGCGGTTGGGCAGGCCAAAGACCAGGGGCCAGCCCAACTGCTTGGCCTCGGCCATGACCGCGCGGTCCAACTGACTGAAAATCCCGCGCTTGCGCCAATCGGGATGGGTCATCACGTCGCCGGTCTCGCCGATCGGTGCAGCGTGCGCCCCGCGCGCCACGGCGATTCTCGCGTTGCAGGCATAGCCCGACACGCCGTCGCCGCCCTGGGTGCGCGCAAGGTAGGAGATCGACCTCCCGCAGGGATTCTCGTCGTAGCGCCAGACCAGCCCCGCGAGATCCAGGGGCTTCTTGAAGCACGCGTTGTACAGGCGCACCTGTTCAGCGCGATCCTTCGGCCCGCAGGAGCGCAGCTCGAATTCCGTTGCCACTGGATTTGCCTCGGGGGCAGACATGGACCGGCATGATCGCCTCAGGGCGAGCCCGCGAACAAGCCCTGACTTGCGTCTGCCCTCAGGCGACGCTGTTGTGGCGCACGGGTGCGGGCACCAAGCCCACCGCGCGACCGAGGCGCTTCTTCCCGAACTGCGGGTTTTCCATGTAGTACAACGAGCGCTCCATGAAGCGCCGTGCACGCTGGGGATAGCCGTAGTACCACTTCTCGTAGGAGCGGACCATGTTCTTGCGCAGCTCCTCCAGCTCCACCTGAGTGAAGTGCTCGTGCACGTAGGCCGAGCGATTCGAGGAGACGTAGTTCTCGCGCAAGTCGGAGACGTCGATGCTCGCCTGGTAGTTGTCCCAGGACTCAGTGCCGATCAGCGGATTGAAGACCGAAATGCGCACGAGGTCCGGACCGGCGAGCTTGAGCACTTTCTCGGTCTCGGCGATGTCCGCGGGTGTTTCGCCCGGGCTGCCGACGATCAGGTAGACCTTGGCCCAGATCCCGGCGCGCCGCGTCATGCGCGCGGCCTCGACGATCACTTCGGGCGTCAGGTCCTTCTTGAGCACGTCGAGCATCCGCTGCGAACCCGATTCCCAGCCGTAATAGATGCGCCGGCAGCCGGCGCGGTGCATGTGCTTGAGCAGCGGATAGTCCACGCAATCGGCGCGGGTATTCGCGATCCATTCGAACTTCAAACCGCGGCGCAAGATCTCATCGCACATCTCGTGGATGCGCTTGCGTCGCAGGGTCAAGATCTCGTCCACGAACAGGATCACGCCCGGGTTGTAGACCTTTACGATTTGCTCGAGCTCATCGACGATCATCTGCGTTGAGCGCACGCGGAATCCCCGTCCGGTCAGTTCCTTCTGGCAGAAGATGCATTTGAAGGGGCAACCACGCGTGGTGAAAATGTATGCAAGCCGCTCGGGGTTGAACTTGAAGTAGCTCTCCATCGGCAAGAGATGGCGTGCCGGCAGCGGCAACTCGTCGAGCTTCTTGATCAGCGGCGGCGCCGCGTTGTCGACCCACACCTGGCGATCGCGCACGCCCGCGAGTCCGGCCACGGCGGACAGATCAGCGTCCCGGCCGCCTTCGAGGGCTTCAAGGAACTGCGGCAGGGTCTCCTCGGCCTCGCCCTTGAGCACGTAATCGAAGTGCCCGCTATCGAGGAAGATCCCCTGGTCCACGGACGCGTGAGGCCCGCCCATGACCGTGATCTTGCCTTTCTCCTTGGCGTACTTGGCCCAGGCGATCGCACGGCGGATGTTGGGCGTCAGCGCCCCAAAACCGATCACGTCGTTGCGCTCGATAGCGGCCTTCATCTCCTGGTCGGTGACGATGCGCTCGTCGAGGCACTCCACCGGGATGTTTCGCTTCTCGAGGCTGGCGCCGAGGTATGCGATGCCCAGGATCATGGCCAGGGGATCCTCCTGGACGTGGGGCTTGACGTAGGTGATCAGTGTCTTGCGCATCGCGGTGTGTGTCTCGATGTTGGAGCGGCGTCGCGGGCCCGAGGAGGCGAGATCAGGAGCTGCCAGGGCCACGGGCGAGGAGGTTTGTAACTCTACCGTACACGGGAGGATGCGGCAACCGATCGGTTTGGGCCAAGCCCCTGTAACCGGCGCAGGAAACGGCATTACAGGCGCTTCCGACGTGGCCCGACCCTAGCGGTATCGGCACTCCCGGGGGCCCCGACTCAACCCCTGATCGGATCCCTGATGCCCGAACGCATCGCTGCGCTGCCCCGCGCCGACTCGTACTCTTCGAGGAACTCAGCGGTCAGGCGCTCAATCGAAAATTTGTGCTCCAGACGGCGCCTCCCGGCCCGCCCCAGGCGGGCAGCGAGCGAGGAGTCGGAGAGCAGGCGTGCCACAAAGCCCGCGAATTCCGCCACGTCGAAGGGGTTGGCTATGAAGCCCGTGACTCCGTGCTCGACCACCTCGCGACTGCCGCCAAAGGTGGTCGCGACCACGGGCTTGGAATGCTCCATCGCCTCCAGGTTCACCAAGCCGAAGGTGTCGAAGCAGATTGAAGGCGTCACGAACACATCAGTGGCCGCGTAGGCACAGGCCAGCTCTTCGCCATCGAGCCAACCTGTGGGAACGATGCGGTCCGAAACTCCCGCGGCTAAGGCCAGAGCGCGAAACTCGTTCTCGTAGGCCTCGCGCTTGCCCATGACGATCAGGCGCAGGTCGGGGAATTGTCCGCCAAGCTCCGCAAGCACCGCGAACAACTGAGCCACGCCCTTCTGCTCGTGCAGTCGCCCGGCCATGGCAATCACCTGGCGGCCCGCGAGGCCGAATTTCCGTCGGAAGGACTCGACCGCCGCGGCCGAGGGCAGAGTCGGCTGACGCTGGATCGCATTGTGGATGGTGCGATCCACGCGAATGCCATTGGAGCGAATCGCGAGCCCGAGTTCGTCGCTGACCACCGTGAAGCGATCCACGTCGCGCTCCAACACGGCGCGAATGCTCGCGTTGCGCCAGGGGTTGTAGCGCAGGCGTTGGCAAGGAATGCACTTCTGCCAATCGGCTCGGTAGTCGCGCAGGAGACCGCCATTTTCGGCGCCCCCATGGAAGCACGTGAGCTTCTGATAGCAGAAGGTCATCACGTCGTGGGCCGTGAACACCACGCCCGCACCCGCAGCGCGCGCCTGTCCAAGGGCGGCGTAGGAAAGGTGCGTGTGCAACAGGTGGCTGTGCACAACGTCAGGCTTGAATTCCGCGAGCACGCGCGCGAGCGGCGCCGTAACGGCCGGATTGTCCAGGCTGCGGAACGAGCGAAAGCGCAGGTTGTAGTCCGAGTGGATCTTCCACGTGGCGCAGCCTTCGATGCTCCCCCACTCACGGCTAGCCTCGGAAGGCGACTGAACCGCGGTTACGAGCGCAGTTTCATGACCCAGGCCGCGCAGGCACGTCGCCTCCTGATACATCTGCCTGATCGACGATCCGATGCGCGGATCCGACAGGTCGTTGAGGAACAGAATGCGCATCAGGCGAGTGATCTTGTCCGCGCGGCGCGCCGGAACCACCAGGCGATGTAGCCAAAGTGCACCAGCACCCAGGACATGTAGAACGACAAACCCCAGATCGCGCCGGTCTCCGGATCGTGGCGCACGAGGAACACGTTGACTGGGATGGTGACCATGCAGCCGACGATGGTCAGCACGATGCTGGCACGCATTTGGTCAGTGACAAAATAGAACGCCTCCAAGCCCACCGCGAAGGCCATGGGCACGTACCCGAATGCCAGGATCGACGCGACGATGAAGACCGGGCGCCGGTAGTCCTCAGGATAGAAGCGATCTACGATCCAGGGCACGCAGGGCAGCAGGGCAAGGATCCCCAGGGCAACCAGGCCGCCGCCGATCAGGGAACTGCGCAGGAACAGCCGCGCGAAGCCGCGGACATCGCCTCGGCCGCGCCGCTCGGCCAGTGCCGGCAGCATCGTGCGCGAAAGTCCCTGCAGGAAGGTCATCGGCACGTCCATGATGCGCTGGGCGATCTGAAAGTACGCGACCCAGGACATGCCCGCCGCGCTGCCGATCAGCAGGCGCGGCAGGGACTTGAGGAAGATCGAACTGATGTTCTTGACGAATCCGACCTTGATCGCGAGCGGGATGCCACGGCGCAGGGGAATTTCGCGCGCGTGACTCCAGACTTCACGCAAGGGAGGCAGGAAGCTGCCGCCATCGGCGCGCGCCTCGCGATAGATCTCGATCGACACGAACAGGCCCAGGATGCGCGAGACGATTTCGCCGAAAATCGCGCCCTCGACGCTGCCGGTGACCACGGCGCCCACGGTGACCAGAAACACCCGGCCCAATTCCTGGGACGTTTCCATCTGGGCCAGGGGCAGCATGCGCCGCGTGCCCTGTAAGGCGACAAACACAACGGAGCGCGGGGTGTCGATCATGGGCCACAAGGTCAGCCACCAAGCCCACCAGCCGACCTGCGCACTGTCGAACCAGAGCTCGCCCGCCCAGGGCAGCAAGAAAAACCCGCCGATGATCAGCAGCAGATTGAACAGCACGTAGACCTTGGCGACAAAGGCCAGCCACGCGGCCACCTTCCCCGGCATGTTGCGCGCGGTGGCCGACGCCACCTGCCCAACCGTCGATTGAATGACGCCAACCGAAATCAGGTTGTAGATCAGGCTCTGCAGCATCACGGCCACGCCCAGGGCGCCTTGGCCGGCTGAGCCCAGCAGGAACGCGAGCACCATCGACGAAACCAGCTGACTGCCCTGGTTGATCATGCCCGAGACCTGCAAGGTCGCGACATCGCGCACGAACTTGCCGCGAACTAGCGATCCAAGCTTGCCGCGCAGTTTCAACCTCGCTCCCCCATGGCGCGGCGGTACAGCTCGAGCACTCGTCGCGCATTCTCCTCCCAGGGAGATCGCCGTGCGTGTTCGCGACCCTGAACCCCAAAGCGCGTGCGCAGGCTCTCGTCACCCAAGATCTCGCCCAGTGCCGCCGCTACGGAGTTGGCGTCCTGAGGCACAAGCCGGCCCGTGATTCCGTCCACGATTGCGTCCTCAGCCCCGCAGTCCAAGGTGCCGATCGAGGGGATTCCTGCCGCGGCGGCTTCCAAGTAGACGATGCCAAAACCCTCGAAGCCTCCGCCCTCGGCAGTGACTGGCGTGTGCAGAAAAAGGCGCGCGCGCTGCAACAGGTCGATCTTCTCGTCTTCGCTGATATTGCCCAGAAAATGAACGCGCTGTTCCATGCCGGCCGCGGCGGCCATGGCCCGCAGGTTCCGGTGGTACTCGTCGGCCGAACTCTTGCCGACGATGAAGTGCTGCAAGTCAGGAAAGCGCGCAGCCGCCTGAATCCAGCCGGCCAGTGCCAAATGATGGCCCTTGCGCTCCTTGAGCTCGCCGATCCCCAGGGTGTACGACAGTCCGTGCCAGGGACGTGGCCCGCCGAGGTCCCGCGGCTGGACGTAGTGCTCGGACTGCACCGCATTGGGGATCACCACCCAGCCACCGCGCGGGCGATCCTGCGGTGCGAGCAACTGTTCCAGTCGGCGCGCTGTGTAGCGGCTGACGGACACCAAGCCAAACAACCGGCGGTACATCCAACGCGCTCGCGCGGCGTGGCGCCGGTCGAGCAGCGGTTGCACGGAATAGGTGCCGTGGGCAGTGGCGATGCAGGGCACGCGCGCCAGTCGCGCGCCGATGGCGCCCGCGAAATTGTGCGGGTAGTCCTTGATTGCGTGCACCAGATCGGCCCGGCGCGCAGCGCGGTACACATTCCACGCGCCGCTCGCCAAGCTCCCCCAGAACTTTGGAGCGGACATGTTGAAGAAGTAATCGGGCGGCAGGCCAATGCGCACTTTCCAATGCGCGGGCACTGCCGATGATGTCGGCCGGTGCTTGCGTGCCAGGAGAATCTCCACCTCAAGTCCAGGCTCGAGTTCCTCGAGGGCGGCGATCAAACGCATGCAATAGCGTCCAACTCCGTCCAAGTCGGAAAGCGAGTCAGTAAGGAACAGAACGCGCATCGAAGACTTGGAATGATCGCCCTCAGGCGCGGGCGGAGCAACCGCGCTCTCGCGCCCAATCCAAAATGCGCACTGCCCGCGCGTCCCAGGTGCAGCCCGCCGCGCGCGCCAGCGCTCCCTCGCGAAGCTTGGCGCGCAAGCCCGCGTCCCCGAGCAGGCGTGCGACGCCACGCGCCAAAGTGCTGGCATCATCGGGCGACACCAGCCAGGCGTCGTCCCCGTGGGTCAAGATCTCGCGCAGGGAGGGCAAGTCACTGGCCACGAGGGGCAGGCCAGCGGCCAGGGCTTCGAACACCTTGAGCGGAGAGGTGTAGCGCGAGCTAATGGCGGGCTGCGATCGGTTGGGCACGACGCCGACGTCCGCCGCCGCCAAATACAGTGGCACGCGGTCGGGAGCCTGAAAGCCGTCGATGCGCACGTTGGCCTGGCCCGCGGCGCGCTCGCGCAGGCGCGCCACGTCCGCGTCCATGCCGCCGGCGATCACGATCTGGGCCAAGGGCAATTCGCGCGCGGCATCCACGAGCAAATCGACACCCTTCCATTGCAGCAGCCCGCCGGTGTAGACCACCACGGGTCCCTCCGCAGGCAAGTTCAAGGCCGCGCGCGCCGCCCGCGGAGTCAGGGGATTGGCAAAGCGCGCCGGCTCGATCGCGTCGTGCTCGACCAGCACGCTTTCGGCGGCCAGCCCAAGCTGCAGCAAGTCATCGCGCACGCCGCCTGAGATCGCCACGGTGCCCAGGGCCTTGCGCGCTGTCTCCAACAGCCAACGCCGCCGGAGGGAGCCCTGGGGAACGCGGTGGATCTCCAACAAGAAGTCCCGCCGTCCCGCGCGCGCGAGGATGCGGCCGGACTCGATTTCGCGCGTGAGCACCAGCGCCCGCGGAAAGTCCTTCAGGACCATACGAGCGGCTGAACTGGAAAAGCTCATTTCCTGCAGGCGCGAGGGCCAAAACTGCAGCGCCGTGGGCACGGAATCGATCAGATCCACGCACCCCGCTCGCAACACCGCAGGCCGCGGTCCGGGCGCGACTCCGTAGTAGTCGAACAAGTCGATCCCCACTGGCAACGGAGCGGTCTTGCGTCGGTGCGCAGCGATCAAGGTCGTCGCCACGCCTGCGCGCGCAAAGGCAGCACTGGACTGCACCACCTGCAGCGCCTGCGCGCGTTGGGAAGGCAGGCGCGTGTTCGCAATCAACACTAGGGCGCGCTCGTCACCCACGGGCGTTGAGCCATCCACGGGTCGGCACTCAGTACCCAAGTTTTTTGAGGAGATCTCGATCGACCGAATCGCGCTCTGACTCCAGGACTTCATCCTGGCGGATCGGCATGGACCTGTCCCAGGCGCACAGGGCCTCCAGGAGACGTTGAGCGTGTGCAGGCTCCTGGGCGAGAAGATCGACGTGCTCCCCCGGATCTTCATCCACTCGGTAGAGCTTGGGGCGAATCGAGGCCACGACGCCCGGGTCAAGCAGCGCCTGGCAATCTGCGTTTGCGGCAACGATCAGCTTGAAGCGCGCACCCGTGGCAGCGGTGTCCTGAACGGAGAGGAACACCTCGTTCTCGCAGAACGCATAGGGGCGCAGCCCCGACGCGTCCCCGCGAATCAGCGGCACTAGGCTGACACCGTCGATGTGCCCGCGGGGATCCGCGCCCTTGGCCTGGGCAGGAAGTTCGATGGCCATCAAGTCGAGCACGGTCGGCATCATGTCGATCGATTGCACGCCCTCGGCAACGCGCAAGCCCTGGGGCAACCGCCGCGGCCAGGACATGATCCAGGGCACCTGCAGATTGGTTTGGAATGGCCAATTGTGCTCCCACAGCCCGTGCTCGCCGAGTTCTTCCCCGTGGTCGGAGGTGACTAGCACCAACGTGTCGTCGAGCACGCCGCTCGAGCGCAACGTAGACAGCAGTTCGCCGATCATCGCATCGGCCTGGCTGACGCCGGCGTAGTACAGGTTGCGAATCTGATTCTTGTCCGCTTCCGTCGGCACCGCGGTGCCGCGTTCGATGTCATGGCGATGCTCGGCGTAGAACGCAGTCACTGGCCCTGTGTACGCCGGGTCGCAGTACATGTCGCGGAATTCCTGGGGTGGATCGTAGGGCGTGTGGGTTGGATACAAGTGCACCATGACGACGAAGCGCTTGCCCGCACGGCCGTCGAACCACTGGCGCGCCACGGAAACCACGCGACTGGAGTCGAAGCTTTGCGCAAGCTTGTCGCGCAGGATCGAGAGCACGAGCTGCGAGCGGAAAATGCTCCACTCCGAGGCAGTGTCGACGATGTCGTGCCCCACCAGCGCTTCGTAGTAAAGGTCGAATCCCCGCGCCAACCCCGAGCCGTGGGAGAGCGTTCCAGTCATGAACGTGGCGCTCAGGAAATCCTGGTCGAGGAGCTGTGTCTGACCGCCGAGCAGGGTCGCCGATTTCAAGTGCCACGGCAGCGTCACGTTGTCCGTGCGCATGTAATGGCGCGGGTCCATTTTCACCAGACCGTGACGGCGCGGGTACTTGCCGGTCAGGATCGACCCGAAGCTGGCCCAGGTGAATGGCGCCGTGACGATCGTGTTCTCGAACAGGACGCCGCGCGCCGCGAGATCGTCCAGCACCGGCGTCTTCACACGCGTGTTGCCGTAGGCGCCGAGCACGTCCGCGCGCAGGGCGTCGCAGACGATCAAGAGCACATTGGGCAGCTCGCGATTGCGCGGATTGAGTTCGCCGCGGGCCGAAGCGCCGCCGCTGGAAATCAGCGCGTAGCTCGCTCCGATGACCCACAACAACGGAACGCTGACCGTAGCCGCCATGCGCAAAACACCCGGAAGCAGGCGCGCGCACCAGGCGAGAGCCAGTGCCACTCCAAAGCCCAGGACGAGCAAGCCCACGGCGGCCAGGAGTCGGCGCGGGTCCAAGGCGGAGTGGCCCGAAAAGATGTACGGGCGCGTCCACCAGTAGAGTTCGAGGAACAGACCCAAACCCACCGCCAAGGTCAGCTGCCGACGGAACCGACCATACAGGTCCAGGCCCTTGAGCAGTCCGTGGGACAGGGGCGAGAGCAAGAGCAGCACCGTGACCCACACCGCCCCGTAGCTCATCACCGAAAGGCCCAGGCACCCCAGCCAGGCGAAAGCGCCGCCGGGGCGGGTGGAAATACCCGCCACCAGGCCGTCGGCGAGGCCAAACAGCATCCCGTTCATCAGGCCGGCGTTGAGGCCTGCGCGCAGGGTGGTCGCGAAGCCAGGGGCGCGCGCGGGGGAGTGGGCGGAGATCGACACGTCTACTGCAGGGCAGTCTATCCCACGACCGGTGCCATATGACACCCGCTCATCCGTGCACGAGGTAGCGCAGGAAGGCGCGCGTGGTGGGCCCAAGGAACTGGGGAATCGCGGCCGAGCCACCGGCCCGCCGCCGGCGATTCGCCAAGACGAAATCGGCCCAGGCGATACTCGCGCACAATTTCACCCAGGGGCCCGCAAGCCAGCCGTGGTGCTTGCGGTAATAGGCCAGTCGATCGTAGTGCCAGCGCTCGACGAAACTCGAGAACTTCGCCGTGCTCGCGCCGCCCACGTGCAGAACGCTAGCGCCGTGCAAGTAGCGCGTGCGTTCGCCGCAATCCCACAGTCTTCGCGACAAATCCACGTCGTTGAAGAACAGCCACATGCGTTCGTCGAAGCCGCCCAGTGAATCGAGCACGGACCGACGGAGCATCAGCGCAGCTGCCGGCGGCTGGAGCACATCGCCGTCCTGACCGTAGTCGAAGTCGCGCGCGAAATAGCGCCGCAACTCACGGCTGCCAGGAAACCAGCGTTCGAAGGGCGTGCCAAACCACAGCGCGGTGGCCAGGCGCGGAAAGTCCATGCAGGCGCGCTGGGTCGAACCATCGAAGTTCAGCAGCCGTGGCGCCGCGGCCGCATAGTCCTCGTTGCGCTCCAGGAACTCCGCCAATTGCGCGAGCACTTCCGGTTCCACTTGTGTGTCGCTGTTCAGAAACAGAACCAGGGGCGCGCGTGTGGCCGCGCTGCCTTGATTGCAGGCGCGCGCGAAACCCTCGTTGCGCGGATTGCGGATCAGTTTTATCTCGGGAAAGTCCCGGGCAACCATGTCCGCTGAACCATCGTCCGAGGCGTTGTCCACGACAACGATTTCGGCCGCGATGCTGGAGCGCCCCAGCGCACCCAGACATTTCGCGAGCAATTCGCTCGTGTTCCACGCCGGGACCACGACTGCGACGCGCGTCAACGGGGCCGCTCCATGTGCGAAACCAGTCTCGCCATCAGTGCATCCACTTCGTGGTCGCGCTCGACGATGGCACGCAGCCGCGCGCCCAGTGCCGCGCGCGTTTCGAAGGGCAGGTCCAGCAGCGCACGCAACTTCGCGGCGAGGTTTGCGGCGTCGCGCGGTGCAAAAGTCAATTGGCGCGCGTCGGCGCCCAGGGACGCCACCACCCGCGGAAACGAATCATTGCAGGAGACCACGGGGCGTTCGCACGCCATGGCCTCCAGCACGACCTTGTCGACACTGCCGGTGAAGCTCGAATTGACGCAGATCGTGGCGCGCCGGAAATTGTCTGGGACTCGCAGGTACGGGATGCTGCGGTGCATGACGACTGAGTCCCCAAGGTTCAGTTCATCAACGCGCCGGCGCACGATCGCCTCGTACTCGCCGTCGCCCGGCGCCAGACCGCCGCCGACGATGTCGAGCACCACGTCGCGGCCTTCGCTGCGCAGGTGCCCCAGAGCCTCCACGAGCGTCAGCGGATCCTTCGACGGCGTCATGCGCCCCACGGAAAGCAGCCGCGGCGCTCCCATGGGCCCCGTGCCACGCCCATCGAAGTGTTCGAGGTCGATGCCGTGGCCCGTGACAAGCTTCTTTGGAGTCTCAAGACGCAGGGACTCGTCGCTGGCGGTAAAAATGCGCTCCACGACGCGCTCTGCCTTGCGCAAGCGCTCGTCCACGGCGCCGTGGGTGTACCACAGGAAATGTCGCGCCCCCGCCCGCGACGCCTGGCCGGCGGCCGCAGTCGAATAGCGCGGGATCATGTGCGCGAACACGGTGTCGAATCCGTCGCGCCCGAAAGCCTCGCGCAGGAACTTCCGAAACCGCAGGTAGCGCAGGATCGTCCCTTCGCGGCCAACCACGCGCACGTCGACGTTTGTCGGCAGTCCGCTGATGTCGCCCACGGACAGTGCAACAACGCGCACGCGCTCCACGTTGCGCGCGAAGCCCTCGACCCAGCGCGGGAAAAATCCCAGCACGGCGTCCTGGCGATCGAGCACCTGCGTGATGATCAACAGTCGCATGGATCAGGCCCTGGCCCGGCGCTCGGCCAGCACTGCGCGGTAAACGCGCTCGAGTTGTGTTCCCAAGGCCTGGGCGCAATGGCGTTTTTCAACACGCAAGCGCGCACGCTGGCCGAACTGCGCGCGCCAAGCGGGTGTGTCCAGCAGTTTCGAAACGCCGAAAGCCAGCTCGTCCACGGTTTCCCCAAGGAAACCCGTGCGCTCCTCGGCGATCAGTTCGGCCACGCCCCCAACGCGCGTGGCCACCACCGGCAAGCCTGCGGCGCCGGCCTCAATCAACGCCACGGGCATGCCCTCGCTTCGCGACGTGGCGAGCACGAGATCCAGATCGCGCAACACGGCGGCCATGTCCTCGCGGGCTCCGATCAAATGCACTCGTGCCTGCGTGGCGGCGTCCAGGGCCGTGATGCGCCGCTCGAGCATCCCGCGCAAATCCCCGTCGCCGACGAACACGAGCATCAAGCGCGGATAGCGAGCGCGCAACATCTCGAACACATCCAGGGCCCACTCGGGGCGCTTGACCTCGGCCAGGCGACCAACGACGCCCATCAGGACGTCCTCGGGGCCGGCTCCGACCAGTTGGCGCAACCCGCCGTGACGGCGTGCGGGACCAGACAGGGGCAGATTCAAGAACTCCTCGAGGTCGATCCCCGGCGGCACCACCACCAATTGCTCGGCCTGGGCCACGCCCAGACGCAGCAGGTCATCGGCCGTAGCGTGGGAGACGGCCAAGATCCGATCGGTCCGGCTCGCCATGCGTCGTTCAAGGGCCACCAGTCCGCGGGATACCGTGGCGCCGAAGTAGCCCTCGAGCACATGGCCGTGAAACGTGTGCACGCGCGCGGCGTTGGGGACAATTGCCGCCGCCCGCCGCCCCAGTGCTCCGGCCTTGGAGGCGTGGGTGTGAACCACGTCCGGATCGAATTCACGCAGGGCCTGGCGCAGGAAAGCGCGCGCGCGAAAATCCATGGTTAGCGACAGACCACGTACCAGCCCCGGCACGCGGACCACGTCGATGCCGCGCGAGCGCGCCACATCGAACAGGTCGCCCTCGCCCGCCTCCGGCGTCCCGGTGAACACGCGCACGCGATGGCCCTGCTCGGCCAGCCACGGATCGCTGGCCAGGATCTGGCGCGCGGGGCCGCCTAAGTTGAGCCGCGCGATGATGCGGGCGATGCGCAGGGGAGAATCCATGGGGGGGGCCACAGTGTGGCGACCCGCGGCCACGCCTGTCGACGGTCAGAAGAGCCAGATGTGGTAGAGAAACAGCAGGCTGTAGCAACTCGCCGCGACCCACAGCCCCACGCGTGCCAGGTGGAAGTTCTTGTGCAGGCACAGAATCAAGAGCGGCACGCTGATCAGGACCGACTTCGCCACTACGAATCCTGTGCGGCCGGTACCGAGCAACATATCTGCGAAGGGATTGAGCTCGATCCCGCCCGCCTGAAGGTGCAGCAAGGTGAAAAAACTGTCGCCGATGTTCATCAATCCGACCCAGACCATCAGCAGGAAGAGCCGGCCTGAGTATTGGTCCACGAAACTGCCTTCGCGCTCCTCCACCCGCCGCGGCTCGCGTCTCCTGCCGCCCCACAGGACATAGCGGGACCAGCGCGGGGTGGGCTTGCGCCGGCGATCTGGACCGCGCGTGGCGGGCGAGGGCTGCGCCTGTGCCCCAGGGGCATCCTGCGCCTGCGGGGAGATATTGACTTCCACTCGATCCACGGGGTTCGCGCGAGGTTGGGCTATCGACCCGCCTGGAAGCCAATCTTGATCCTATCCCCGGCCGCAGGCGGGCGGCGGGCGTGGTCACCGTAGACCTCCAAGGTCTCCTCTACCATGCGCGCCAAAGCAAAGCGCTCGACTACGCGCCGATGTCCCTGAATCCCGAGGCGCTCGCGCAGGTCGGCGTCGCGCGCCAGGCGCAGCATCGCCTCGGCCACGGGAGCGCTCTCACGGGGCGGGATCAGCACGCCGGTCTCGCCGTCCACCACGACTTCCGGCACGGCGGAAACGCCCGTGGCGAGCACCGCCCGCGAAGCCGCCATGGCCTCGAGAAACACCAGGCCCAGTCCTTCCCACAGCGAAGTCATCACGAAGACATCGCTTGCGCCCACCAGGCGCGGCACGTCGCGGCGCAGGCCGGCAAAGTGGACTGAGCCCCCGAGGTCGAGCTCGCGCGCCAGGCTCTCGGCGCGTACGCGGCCAGAGCCGAAGGGATCGTCACCCACGAGCAACAGGCGCAGTTGCGGATCACCGCTGGCGCGCGACTTCAACGCGGCGGCGAAACCGCGCAACAGGACGTCGTGGGCCTTCTGTGCGGCGAAGCGCGCGACGCAGATGAAAACGACATCTTGCGAGCCAAAACCGAACTCCGCGCGCACGCCTGTGCGCTCGGCCGGTGACATCGCTGCCGCCAGCTCGAAGGGACGCGGATCCAGGCCGTAGTAGATTCGCCGCTGGCGGGCGAGCGGCACGCGACCGTGCTCGGCGATGAAGCGGCCCACGTGGTCAGAGAGCACGATCGTGCGCCTGGGCAGGCGTCCAATGCAACCGTGGATCTGCCTCACAAGCGGCCGCAGCAGAATCGCCTCGTCGTTGTGCTTGCTCGCGATCAAATTCGCGCGACGACCCGCAAGCGTCGCCGCAATGGCGCCGAAAATGTCGGCCTTCAACAGGTGCGTGTGCACGATGTCCGCCCAGCGCAGGTGCTGCCACAGGCGCCAAAGTCCGCTGGGGCCGAGGCCGATCCTGGCCACGGCCTCGGCGCCGGCGGTCTTGAAGTCGTCACTGAGGCGTCCGTCGCCCTTGAGGTAGGCAACGCGCACTCGGTGGCCGCGCTCAACCTGCCCGCGCACTTGGGCCAGCACGTGCATTTCGGCCCCGCCGATGTCCAGGGTCGTGATCAGGTGCACGATGTTCATTGCAACTCACCGTACAGTGCAAGCAATTCATCGACCATGCGATCGGCCGTGCCCATTTGCAGCAGGCGCTCGCGCCCGCGAAGGCCCATCTCCGTCCGCTGGCGCGCGTCCAGTTGCAAGACGCGCAACATTCCCGCGGCGATTGAGCCCGCGTCGCCAATTTTGCACAGGGCGCCGTGCACGCCATCAACGATCATCTCTCGCGCGCCGTCCACGGGCGTGGCCACCAGGGGCCGCGCCGCGGCCATGGCTTCGAGCACGACGTAGGGCATGGCTTCCCAGCGCGAGGGCACGAGCACGACGTCGCTGGCCGCCATCCAGCCCGGGACTTCGTCGCTCCAGCCGCCGAAATGCACGCGACTGGCAAGCCCGCTGCGCTGCACCTGTGCATTGAGGGCCAGGCGCAGGGGACCGTCACCGAGCACCAAAAGATGCGCGCGCTCCAGTCCTGGAAACGTCAGGGCTTCCAGGGCCAAGTCCTGCCCCTTGGCCACGTGCAGCAGCCCGGCCACGAGCACCAGCGGGACGTCCACCGGGATTCCAAGGCTGGCGCGGTCCTTCGGCAGGGCCCTCAGCCAGGGCCCCGGGTCGATGCCGTTGCGCACCACGCGCACGCGGCCCATGTCCACCACACCGCTGGCAGCAAAAGTCTCCGCCTCGCCTTCGCTGACCGCCACAACGCGCGCCGTGCGGCTGGCCAGGTAGCGCTCGATGCGGCGGAACGCGGCGCGCTTGTGGGCACTGAATTCCGCGGAAAACAGGAAGGCGAAGGTGTGCGGCGTGTGCACGCGCGCCCCGCAGTCTTCGAGCAACGACGCCAATCGGCCTAGCACGCCGGCCTTGCTGGAATGCGTGTGCACGATTTGTGGCGCGTAATCCCTCAGCCTCCGGCGCAGCTCGGCGAGATGTCGGAAATCGCGCCAGGGCGAAATCGAGCGCAACATTGGAATCTCGAACACGACGACGCCTTCGCCTGCGAGAGCCTCGAGCTCGCGTCTGAATTCCGCATCGCGCTCGCAGGACACAGCCAATGCGACCTCATGGCCCCTGGCCAATTGGCCGCGGACCACGTCTACAAGGTGTCGGCGCGTGCCGCCCACCGTGCACTCCATCGCGTGCAAGATCCGCACAGGCACCGGCGATCAGTACGCGCCCGTGCCCTTGAACACGGCAAAGCCCGTCAGCCCGATGATTACGAAGTCCAGCATGATCGACTGGTGCTCGATGTAGTAGAGGTCGTAATCCAGGTTCTCGTGGATCGCTTCGCCACGCGCGCAGGAAATCTGCCACAGCCCCGTCAGGCCGGGCTTGGCGCGCAAGCGCTCGCGCTGGATTGGTCCGTAGGTGGCGACGATGAACGGCATTTCCGGTCGCGGACCGACGATGCTCATCTCTCCACGCAACACGTTGAGCAACTGCGGCAGCTCGTCCAGGCTGTAGCGGCGCAACCAACGACCGATGTTCGTGACGCGCGGATCGCGCTCCGTGCGCGGCGCGGGCGCGTCGAAGCTCAGATGCTCGTGCATCGTGCGGAACTTGATCATTCGAAATGGAACGCCGTCCTTGCCGATGCGCGTCTGCAGAAAGAACACGGGCCCCTTGGACTCGCGCTTGATCGACAGGGCGCTGATCACGAAGATCGGCATCGTTAGGGCGAGCACGATCATCGCGATCGCGATGTCCAGGGCGCGCTTGACGGCGCGCGTAAGCACCCCGAGTTCGCGATCGGGACGCGAGAACAGCGGGATGGAGTCCAGGCTCTCGATGCGCACCTTGTGCGAGACGAAATGGTACAGGCGCGGCACCACGCGATAAATCACGCCAAGGCGCTCGAGTTGCTCGACGATGCGCATCACGGGCTCTTCATCGACTTCGGGCATGGCAACGAAGACTTCGCTGATCTTGTTCTGGCGCACGAGATACTCGAGCTGATCGACCGTGCCCAGGACACGCGAGCGATCTATCATCGTCCCGACCGAGGCCTCATCGAGGCTGACGATGCCGATCAGATTCAAACCCAAGGTCGGAACAAGGACGAATTTCTTCTGCAGCTTCAGCGCCGTTGGGCCGGTCCCGATGATCAGCGCGTTGCGATTGCCGATCCCCCGGCGGTGCAGCATCTGGATCAACTTGAAGGTGATGAAGCGGTTCACCGTCATCAACACCAGGATGAATGCGAACGCCAGCACGACGGCTGTGCGCGAGTAGCGCCCGGCGTCCGTGGACAGGTCCACGTACCGGTGCAGCGCCGCGATCCAACTGGATTCGTTGGGGTTTAGCGCCTCTGAGCTGCGTAGAAAAACGATCAGCGCCGGGACCACCATGAAGGCGATGGCCGTGCTCTTGGCGATCGCCGCGAACTCTTCGACGTTCAAGAGGCTCTTGATCGGCGAGTACATGCGGAACGCGTGGAAGCACACCAGCGACACGGCACCCGTCAGCAGGAAGATCTCGCGATAGTCGCTGAGGGATGTGGGATGGGTGGCCCCGTACTCGCGCACGGTGTAACCCAACCAGCAGGCGAACAGCACCACGCCCAAATCCACGAGCACCTGGAGCGAAAGCACCAACGGCTCGAAGTTGCGCCGCAGAAAAGTGCCCGCAACGCTCACGCTAGCGCTCCCAAGGCTCTGTGGACGAGCGTGCGCTGCTTCAATGAACACCACTGGCTCTGGCCCCGGGCCGCAAGCCCGCCCGGGGAGGGTTCGGTCGCCGCTGGCGCAGTGCGCGGCGTGTGTGGGACCTGATCGCGGTTGGGGTGCATGCGTAACGGTGACCGACCCAAGTGAGCTCCATCCGAACTCGCGCCCCGTTGCCGCAGGCGGAAACGAGAGCCTCGTCCATCGGGCGCCGGCAGGCCCGCGAGGGCGACGCCGGAGACCGAACCCAGAGAGTGCTGGTGCAAACTCTACTGCGACCCCTCGGGGTGAGCCAAAGCCCCGCCCTCCGGCCGCAGCAGGCGATGTCGGCTGTTTTCGAGTGCCACCACGAGGGCGGGCACGCTGGACGCGGCCCGGCCGGATTGGACCGCGAAATTTTTTCTAAAACTGACCATGGCGCCCTCGGTGGCCCCATCGGTCACAGCGCGCAGGGCGGCCCACGGAACCCCCGCTCTGCGGGCCACAGCGGCGGCCGCAGCGGTTTCCATATCCGCAACACACGTCCCGAGGAACGCCCGCGCCAGCCTCACGCGGCGCCAGAGCGACAGCACAGGTCTGTCCGCCGTGAGGAACCACCCCTGCGGCCCCGGGGCGACGGTCCGCCAGGCCCCTAGCAGCCCTGGATCGCTGGCGACTTCGCGCTCCGAACGCAGGGCCGAGTCGGTCTGGACCGCGCGCTCGCAATGCACCAGGGTGGCGGGTGTCAGGGCCCGGCGCAGACCGCCGCACACTCCGACCACGAACAATCCGCGAGCCCCAGCCTGGGACAGGAGCACACTGGCGGCGTGGGCTGCGTTCACCTTGCCTACGCCGCCGACGCAGGCCACGGCTTGCGCCGGCCCAAGGTTCAGATCCCAGACTTCGAGCCCCTGCAGACGACGCTTCGCGTGCACGTACTCGGAAAGCGCGTCCAACTCCTCAGGCAGCGCCGCCAGGATCGCGTAGGGCGGTGCAGCGTCGGTGTCCTGCGCCATCCGCACATTGTGCCCCGAGCAGCGGCCTTCCGCGATGGTCCTCGCGCCAGTGAGCGCTGGAGTGAAACGTGCCAGGCGCGTACCATCGCGCGCCACCACGCGCGTCCCCATCGCGGGCGTTTTCAACCCGGCTTCGCGTGCGTTCATCGACACCGACCATGCGCATCGCAATCACCGGAGCCACAGGCTTCATCGGCAGCTACATGGTCCGCGGGATGTCGCGGGCTGGCCACACGGTGCGAGTCCTGGCGCGCAAGGGGCGCG
Organism: Planctomycetota bacterium; assembly: GCA_947484275.1. Taxonomy (GTDB): domain Bacteria; phylum Planctomycetota; class UBA1135; order UBA1135; genus JADJQU01. Next base: position 88,539 of record CANKOY010000001.1, read on the forward strand.
AAGCGGCGGTCCAACATCCACCTGAGGGCCCCTGCGAGGTCCACGTCGGGGACCTGACCGAACCCGAGTCACTCAAGGGCTTCCTCGACGACTGCGACCTCATGCTGCACCTGGCTAGCGCCCACGAGCACCTCGGTCAGGACGAGATGCAGCGCGTGAATATCCGCGGCACAGAGCACCTGGTGGCCGAGGCCAAGCGTCGCGCCCCGCCGAATTTCAACATCTGGATCATCAGCTCGGCCGCCATCACCGTGCCCGGCTACAGCTACTACCGCGACTCCAAGCGCGTGCAGGAGAAGATCATCCGCGGCAGTGGCATCGACTGGGCCTCCTTCCGACCCACGCTGGTCTATGGCGTCGGCGATGTGCGCCACACCGCGCCACTGCTGCGCCGATGTGCCCAGAAAGGCGGCACGTTCTGGGTCCCCCACCACGGACTGTCGAAGCTCAACCCCGTGCACGTGGAGGACGTGGTCGACGCCGTGCTGCGCTTTTTCCATTTCGAGCGCGGCATCGATTGCGTGTACGAACTCGCCGGGCCGGCGGGCATTCCCTACAACGAGTTCATCGACCTGACGATCGCCGCCGCGGGCGGAACGATTCGGCGCCGAAACATTCCGCGCAAACTGGTGGACAGCCTGATCTTCGTGAAAGGGCTCTTCACCGATGTCACGGAACAGCGCCGGGCGTCGACCTACTTCAATCTGCACCACGAGCACGACATTCAGAACGCATTGGACGAACTGGATTGGAAACCGCGCACCTATGCCGAGGGCATTCGCGAGGTGGCCCAGGGCGACTGGTGGAAGAGCGGGAGCCCGGCGTGATCTTCGTCGGAGTCGGCCTGCTCGTGGCGCTGACCCAAGATCCGTTGGTATTGCGCCCTGGAGCGCCGCTTAGGGGCCAACTGCACACGATTTCGCTTCGAAGACAGGATTTCGAAGTCGAGGTGCCCGAGGGCAGCGTGTTCCTCAAGGTGCGCGCCATGAGCAGCGATGGCGACATCGACTTGTTCGGCGGCCTCGGGGATGCGCCCGATGACCCTTACACGGACGACTTCACATCTGTCAGCGACCTGGGCTTCGAGGAGTTGATCCTCGACCGGCTCAGTGAGCCCGCGATCTCTCCGGGAACCTGGTGGTTCTCGGTGGTCGCCGGCGACGACGATCCCCTGGGAAGCGGCGATCCGAAGCGACCGACGCTGGACTACTCCATTGAATTGACTCTCTTGTCGACCCGCACGGATGCCGTGCTCACGCCGGGTGTCGTGCACAGCTTCGCGCTCGACTCGAAGTCTGGCGGCTTTCGGACCCTGCGCGTGAATGTCCCTGAGGGATCCGAGGCCCTGCGCGTGGACCTGCAGCGTGTGCCCGCAAACTTGGACCTGTTCATGCGCCGGGAATCGCCGATGACTTCCCTGGAGACAGCTCACGCTCGTGCGCGCCACGGATGGGGAGCCGAAACGCTGCTGCTTACACCCTCGTCGCGGCCCAAACTGTTGGCGGGCGCGTGGTACATCGACGTGATCGACGTCGCCTCCGCCAACGTGAACACGCCCTTCGACATCCGTGTGGCGTTCAGCACCGAACCGACGCCGGAGTGGAACACGCCGCCGCGCTTTCCAGTGCGCGACCCCGCCAAGCCGTTGTCGCGCGGACTGAACGCGGTGCTCGAGGTCTTTACCGAGCAAGGCGGTGGAAGCGCGACGTTGATCACTCCCGACGGACTGGCTCTCACCAACGCCCACGTCGTCGACCGCGGCGATCGCCAGCCGGCTGCCGAGGTGATCCTGGCGGCGAATCTCGATTCGCGCCGACCCCCGCAGGAGTCCTTCCGCGGCACGGTCGTGCGCTTTGACGCTGATCTAGACTTGGCGTTGATCCAAGTGCAGCACAGCTTTTACGGTGCGCCGTTGCCGCAGGAGTATCGCTTTCCCACGGTGGAGTTCGCTCCTCAGGACGAACTGGAAGTTGGCGATGCGTTGTGGGTCGTCGGCTACCCCTTGCTCGGCGGCACCGGCAGCCGCGTTTCGATCCATGCGGCTCACGGCGTGCTCTCGGGCTTCACCCAGGAGCAAGCTGGCCTGCTGTTCAAGACCGACGCCTCCGTGATCTCTGGAAATTCCGGTGGCGCTGCCCTCGACGCGCGCGGTCGACTGGTGGGGATCCCTTCGGCGAACGTCAGCGATGGAACCGGACTCGTAGGGCTGATCACGCCGATCGCCATGGTCCCGGCCGAATGGAAGAGTCTGATCCGCAGCCGGCAGCCCTAGAAGAGCGCCGAGTAGATTCCGACTCAGGCAGCGCGCGTTACTGCGGCGCAGTCACAGGCCCTGCTTCACTCCGGGCTTTTTAATCGCGGGCGAGCGCAGGCCGGCTCCACCGCGGCGTGCTGCCTCACCGAAACGATCACTCTTCGTGCTGGCGCAGCTTCGCGAGCACCGAGTAGTCATCGAGCGTGCTTGTGTCGCCCACCGTCTCCACGCCGGCGGCGATGTCGCGCAACAGGCGGCGCATGATCTTGCCCGAGCGCGTTTTGGGCAACGCTTCGCTGAAGCGCACTTCCGCGGGCCGCGCCACCTTGCCGATCTCCTTCACTACGTGGGCATCGATGCTCGCGCGCAATTCTGGAGACGGCGATTTCCCCGGACCGAGGGTCACGAAGGCGCAGATCGCTTGCCCAGTGAGCTCGTCGGGGCGAGCGACCACCGCCGCTTCCACGATGGACTCGTGACTGACCAGGGCGCTCTCGACCTCCATGGAGCTGAAGCGATGTCCCGAGACCTTGATCACGTCGTCAATGCGCCCGACGATCCAGAAGCAGCCGTGCTCGTCGCGCCGCGCACCATCGCCAGCGAAGTAGAAGCGTCCGCCGAACTTCTTCCAGTAGGTCTCTATGTAGCGCTCGGAGTCGCCCCAAATTCCGCGCAGCATTGAAGGCCACGGCTTGCGGATCACAAGGAAGCCACCCTCGTTGGGCCCCAGTTCCACGCCCTGTTCATCGACGATCGCGGCATCGACGCCAAAAAACGGACGCGTGGCGGAGCCTGGCTTGGTGGTGGTCACTCCCGGAAGCGGTGTGATCATGATCGAGCCGGTTTCGGTCTGCCACCAGGTGTCCACGATCGGGCAAAGCTCCTTGCCGATCATCTTCCGATACCAGATCCAGGCCTCGGGGTTGATCGGCTCGCCCACGCTTCCGAGCAAGCGTAGCGACGACAAGTCGTACTTCGTCACGTGCTCGTCGCCCCAGCGCATGAACGAGCGAATCGCCGTCGGTGCGGTGTAGAAAATGTTGATCCGGTGGCGCTCGATCAGTTCCCAGAAGCGCCCCGCATGGGGCGTGTTGGGCGCGCCTTCGTAGAGCATCACTGTGGCCCCGTTGGCCAAGGGGCCGTAGACGACGTAGCTGTGGCCCGTGATCCAGCCAACGTCGGCGGTGCACCAGTAGACGTCCTCGTCGCGCAGGTCGAACACCATCTGCGTGCTCAAGTACGTCCCCACCAAGTAGCCGCCGGTGGTGTGAACGATGCCCTTGGGCTTGCCAGTGGAACCGGAGGTGTACAGCAGGAATAGCAGGTCCTCGCTGTCCATGGCCTCGGGTGCGCATTCGCTGGGAGCGACCGCGCAAGCCTCGTGCCACCAGACATCGCGTCGAGCGAGCCAGGAAATCTGATTCTTCGCGCGCTGGACGACGAAAACCGCGTGCACGTCCGGGCATTCCGTCAGAGCCTCGTCCACCTGGGGCTTGAGGGCGAGTACCGCCCCGCGCCGGAACGAGCCGTCGGCCGTGACCACTGCCGTGCAGCCGCCGTCCTTGATGCGATCCCTGAGCGCGACGGCGCTGAACCCGCCGAACACCACCGAATGCGCGGCTCCGATCCGGGCACAGGCCAGCATGGCCACGACGACCTCGGGGATCATCGGCATGTAGATCGCGACGCGATCGCCGCGCTTGATCCCGCGCGCTTTGAGAGCGTTTGCGAAACGACAGACCTCCAGCTGCAGCTCGGTGTAGGTCAGTGTGCGCCGATCACCGGGCTCGCCCTCGAAAATGATCGCTCGCTTGCCGCTGCGCACCGAATTGACGTGCTGGTCGACGCACACCACTGAGGCGTTGAGCTTGCCGCCCACGAACCACTGTGCGAAGGGCGCCTTGGACCAGTCGAGCACGCGCTCGAAGGGTTTCATCCATGGGATTTCGCGGGCCACGCGGCCCCAGAAGGACTCCGGGTTGTCGAGGGACTCGCGCAGCATGCGCTCGTAGACGGCGTCAGTCTTGATCCGCGCATCAGCGCGGAATTCAGCGCTGGGAGGAAAGCTGCGCGTCTCGTGCAGCACATTCTCGATTTGGTCGCCCATGGTGCTCCGTCATCCGCCCGCGATCTCTCGGATCAACACGCGCAAACTACAGCAGCGGCGGCCTGAAACCCAGCGAGAGGGGCTCAGGCTCCCGCGCGGCGCGCAAAAAGCGTGAAGTAACGTGCGACCTTGCTCGCCAAGCGAATCGGGTGGCGAAACTCGCGCACCAAGCGCCGCGGCCGACCGTAGAAGCGACGGTAGCCCTCGCGGATCTTGGCCTCGATCTGCGCGGCGCTCATGTGCTCGTTGCCCTCGAGTGCCTGAAAACCCGTCATCGTCGCGTAGTCGAAGTCGCGCTCGCCGCGCAGCATCTTGTACAAGGGCGTGCCCGGGTAGGCCGTCACGGCGCAGAACTGGACCTGGTCAGGATCGCAGCGTTCCACGAGGCGGAAAGTCTCCTCGGCCATGGCAGGTGTTTCCTCCGGAAAGCCCACCATGCAAAACGCGCGCGTCTCGATGCCCGCGGCGCGGCAATCGCGAAAAACGGCGACCGCCTTGTCGTGGTCCATGAGCTTCGCGCCGCAGTGCTTCTTCTGGATTTCCAGGTTGCCCGATTCCACGCCCAGCGAAATGTGCGTGCATCCGGCGCGCGCCATTTTCTCGATCAACTCCTTGTCCAGAGTCTTGACCGCGGTTTCGCATTGCCACTCGAGCTTCAATCCGCGGGCGATGATCCCGTCGCAGATCGCGTGAATGCGCGGTTTTTGCGTGGTGAAAATCGGGTCGCGGAACACGACCTGATGCACGCCGTATTTGTTGACGATCTCTTCCAGCTCCGCCAGCACGCTCTCCGGCGAGCGAAAGCGAAAGCGCAATCCCTGGGCCAAGGTGTAGCCGCAGAAACTGCAGTCCAGCGGACACCCGCGCGAACTCTTGACCGTGGTCACCGGCCCAGCGATGCCGGGAAAGTGATAGGCCTGATTGTCCAGCAGATGCCGAGCCGGCAGCGGCAGAGCATCGAGGTCGCGGATTTTCTCGCGCTCCTTCTCGTGGACGATTTCCGTGGCGCCGCCGTCGGCGCGCTTCATCCACGAAATGCCCTCCACACCCTCGAACCCGCGCTTCTCGCGCACGCGTTGCGCCAGCTCGAGCACCGTTGCTTCCGGCTCGCCGCGCACGACGGCGTCAACGTTGTCGTTGGCGAAGATCTCACCGGGTGTGTAGGTCACCTGAGAGCCCAGGATCGCCACGGGCACCCGCGCTCCGTGGCGCACGCCGCGGGCGAGTTCGAGGTCCTTGTCGAGCGACGTACTCGACGAATCCAGGGCAACGAAGTCGGGCTTTGCGTCGAGGATCGAGGCGCGTGCCGCTGCGGTGTCCAACCCGCGCGCATCGCAATCGAGCAGCACGACTTCGAAGCCATCGGCCTCGAGCACGCTGGCCACGTGAGCCAATTCAATCGGCGGGTAGAGCAGGCCAGGATTGACCGCCATGCCAAAGCCCCCCATCAGCCCGCGGCTGACGCGGAATTCCGGCGGACTGGGAGGATTGACGAGGACGATCTTCACGGGGCGACAGCCCAAGCCTACTCGCTCCGCAGCTCGCCGCCCAAAAGCTCAGCTTCCCGGCGCAGGCGCTTCAGGAACTTTTGTCCATCCTCTTCGTCGAGCGTGCGGCCCTCGGCCTGCAGGAGCACGTGCCAGGCCAGCGACTTGCGCCCTGAGGTCAGATTCGGCCCCTGGTAAACGTCGAACAATTCCGCCTGGGCCACCTGTCCTTTCCCCGCGCGCTCGATCGCCGCGACGCCCTGTGCCGCACTGATTTCCGTCGGCAGGGCCAGGGCCACGTCGATTTTGGATCCCGGGAAACGCGGCGTCGGCGTGTAGCCCAGCTTGCGGCGAGGCGCGGCCAAAAGGGCATCCACGTTGATCTCTGCTCCGACGACTTCGCTCGCGAGTTCGCCGCTGAGTCCCAGTCGGCGCAGCACCCTGGGATCGACTTGGGCGATCCAGCCGGCCTTGCCCAGGCGCTTGACGCGTCCTGGATTTGCCCAGCTCGGGATCTTGGCGCCCGCCTCGACTGCAGCCGCGCCCAGCGATTCGGCGCCCACGTCGAGCCCGAGGTGCACGAACAAGTCCTCGACCACGCCCTGCATGTGCAACAGCAGGTCGGCGCTCCAAGGGCGCTCCGTCGCGGCCTTCGGGCGTGCCCACACCAGCGCCAGTTCGTGGACTTCGCGCGGTTCACCGGAAGAGTTGCGCTCCTCTGGCAAGTAGCCCTTGCCGAACTCGAACATCCTCACATCGGCGCGATGCCTGCGGTTGCCATGCAGTGTCCCAAGCACGCTCGGCAGCACGCTGCGCCGCATGCTCGAGAATCCGTCGGCAACGGGATTGACGACGCTGACGTGCTCCGCGCCCGCCAGTCCCAGTTGGTCGAGCAGTTCGTCACCGATGAACGAGTAACTGATTGTCTGATGAAAGCGAGCGCCGCCTGCAAGCCGGTCTTCCGCGCGGCGCACCAAATCCTGACGGGGGTCGCGCGGCAGAGGAGTCAATTCCCCGACCAAGACGCGTTCCGCGATATTGCCGTAGCGATGAATGCGACCGACCTCTTCGATGAGATCGTGTTCCGCGGTCAGATCCTTCGTGGCGCGGATCGAGGGGATGGCAACCGACCACGAATTCTCCGCGGCCTCCACGGCGAGCCCCAGGCGCTCGAGGATGCTGCGGATTTCGCTGTCTGGGAGCGCAGCGCCGAGCACCGCACGCACGCGCGCGGGGCGCAAGTTGACTCGGAGCGCGGGGTCCATCCAGGCGCCCACATCGGATACCTGCGAAGTGATGCGCGCGTCGGGCTGGATCGATTGCAGGGTGCGCACCAGATGGCCGGCGGCCTCCGCGACGAGGGTCGGCGAGAGATGCTTTTCGAAGCGAGCCGAGGAATCGCTGCGCAGGCCAAGGCGCGAACTCGTGCGGCGGATGCCCGCGGGCTGGAAGCAGGCGACCTCAAGAACCAGCGCCGAGGTGTCGGGCTCGACCTTGGAGCTTTCGCCGCCCATCACGCCGGCCAGGGCCACTGCAGATCCGCCGGAGGTGATCAACAGATCGCTGGGCTCGAGCGCGCGCTCGACGCCGTCCAGGGTCGTCATGCGCTCGCCCGAATTCGCGCCGCGCACCAGGATGCCCGCGGGAGACAGACGGCGGCGATCGAACAGGTGATTGGGCTGACCGAGGTCGAGCATCACGAAGTTCGAGAGGTCCACTAGCAAATCGATCGGCCGTTGACCGACAGCCAGCAGCAGGTGCCGCAGCCAATCGGGCGAGCGTCCGTTCTGCACGCCCTCGATCGCGACCGCCAAGTATCGCGGGCAAGCGGCGGACTCGATTCGCACCGCAATCGCTGCGCTCGCATTCGGCGCCTGAGGCAACGACACATCGAGCGGCTTCAGGGCACGGCCGTAGATCGCGGCCAACTCGCGTGCGAAACCCCGGTGGCCCCAGAGATCCGGCCGGTGCGTGACCGATTTGTTGTCGATCTCGATCACCCAATCTTCGAGGGCCAACGCCTCGGCCACGGGACGTCCGACGTGCGGCGCGCCCGGAAGCACCCAAATCCCGGAGTGCTCTTCCCCAAGACCGAGTTCGCGCTCCGAACAGATCATCCCGTTGGATTCCTGGCCGCGAATCTTCGTCTTCTTCAGCTTGAGCCCGCCGGGAAGCTCCGTGCCCGACAAAGCCACGGCAACAAGTTGGCCCGCGGCGACATTGGGCGCGCCGCAGACGATTTGCAGTGGCTCACTTTGACCGACGTCCACGGTGCAAACGCTCAGGTGATCGGAATCCGGATGCTTGATGCGCGTCTTCACCAACCCGACAGTCACGTCGCTCAAGCAAGGTGCGAAGCGCGTGAGGCCCTCGACTTCGGCCGTGGACAGCGTCAAGTCCGCCGCCACCTGCTGCGGCGTAATGCCGCTCAGGTCCACGTGGCGCGCGAGCCAGCGATAGGAAAGGTGCATGGCTAGGAGAACTGCTCGAGGAAACGCAAATCGCCGCCGAGCAAGTGGCGCACGTCGTCGATCTGAAAGCGCAGCATTACCAGACGCGAGAGGCCCAGGCCGAAGGCGAAACCGCCCCACGTCTCGGGATCGATGCCGCTGGAGCGCAGCACATTGGGGTGGATCATGCCGCAGGGCAAAAGTTCGATCCACGTTGACTGCTTGCACACGCTACAGCCCGATTTGCAAAACGGGCAGCGCGCGTCGAGCTCGAAGCCGGGCTCGACGAAGGGGAAGTATCCGGGCCGCAGCCGGACTTCAATCTCGCGGCCGAACACGCCGCGCAGCAAGACCTTCATCGTGCTGATCAGGTGCGCCACGGTGATGTCCTTGTCGATCACAATGCCCTCCATCTGGTGGAAGGTGTGCTCGTGGCTGGCGTCGGTGGTCTCCTGGCGGAACACCTTGCCCGGCACGATCGCTCGCATGGGCGGCTTGAGTTGGCGCATGGCGCGCACTTGGACGGCGGAGGTGTGCGTGCGAAGCACCAGCTTGCCCTCTGGATCGCAGCGGAACGTGTCCTGCATGTCGCGCGCGGGGTGATCGCGCGGAATGTTCAGGGCCTCGAAGTTGTGCTCGTCGGTCTCGACCTCAGGACCGTCGAGCACGAGGAATCCCATGGAGTGGAACAGATCCGAAAGTTCGCGGGTGAGCTGCACGATCGGGTGCAGCGATCCTCGCGGCGAATGTTGCGCGGGCAGGGACGCGTCGAAACCCGCGCTGGAGCGTTCTTGGTCGAGATCCGCACTGGCCAGGCGTTCCCGTGCCGCGCCAAGCGCAGCCGCGATCTCCAGCTTGAGCTGGTTTGCCGCGCGTCCCGCGGCCGGTCGCTCCGGCCCAGGAAGACTCGGCACGGCAGCCAGCAGTCCGGCGACCACGCCGCCTTTCTCCAGGTACTCGCGTTCGATCGCTCGCAGTTCCGTGTCGGAGCCCGCGGCTTCGATGCGCGCTTTGACTGTGCTCGTCAGGGTGTTCGCGGATTCCATCGCCACCATGCTCCAAAAAAAGCGGCCCGGGAAAAACTCCCAGGCCGCGGTGAGACTCAAAAAGTTCGTCGACTAACCGCGGGCGGCCTTGGCTTCGGCCACAAGGCCGTCGAAAGCCGCCGCGTCGTTGATCGCGATCTCGGACAACTGCTTGCGGTTCAGTTCGATCTTTGCCTTGCGCAGGCCATCGATGAACTGCGAATAGGGCATGCCGCGCATGCGCGTCGCCGCATTCAAGCGCACGATCCACATGGCGCGGAACACGCGCTTGCGTGTACGGCGGTCGCGGCTGGCGTAGGCCCAGGCGCGCAGCAAGGTCTCGGTCGCCGTGCGCCACAGGCGCGAGCGTCCGCCGCGGTATCCGCGGGCCAATTTCAGGCGCCGATTCTTCTTTTGACGGCTCGGCGGGCCGTAGGTAACGCGTGTCATGGGCCTAGCCCCCCATCATGTTGCGGATGAGCGTCGACCAGGTGCTGTCGAGCACCATGCGACGGCGAATCGTGCGCCCGACCTTGCCCGGGTAGGGCGAGTGACCGTGGCCGCGGGCGGGGTGGCTGCACACGGCCTTGCCGTGCTTGGAGATCCGGAAGCGCTTCTTCACGGCGCTCTTGGTTTTCATCTTGGGCATTGAGGTGCCTTGCGTACCGGACCTTGGCGGAGCGCGGGCAAAACCGCGACTTGGGAACCCGATTCGGATCCTGGGGCCAAGAAGTTTATCGGCGCGGACCGCTGGCGCAAGTCCGGTCCCCTACGGAACTTCGGGGCGGGAAGCGGCCTAGGCCCGATCCTAGGGTCTGGGGCCCGATGCGCTGAGTCCGCGAACAGGGGCGCGCCGCGCGAATTCGGCGTTGGCCAGGGGGACGCTGAAACGTCCGAGGGCCGACCGAACCGCCGGAATCCCCAGCGCCGGGGCTTTGGCAACGGAAGAACGCTGAAGATCCGAGCGCGGCCATAGACAGGGCAGCGGGGACGAGGAGAGGCACGAGGCCACTGCTGCAACACCGAGTGAGCATGAGTGAAGCGTCATAGGGTTTGCGAACCCGATGAACGAGCGGGACAAGCCCCGCCGATGGTCGGGCATCCCAGACATCCGAAGGGCCAACGGCCTGCGGGGCCAAGTTCCGAAGGATCGCGTCCCAGGCCCCCCTGGCTGCGAAATAGACCCCGGAGCTGGCTTCCGGGGCTCTAGGAGCGCCCTCCAATCGTCCGCCTTTGGATTAAGCCCCCGTACCCCGCATTCTGGCCTTCCGACGGTGCCGTTCGCGGCCCGGACCAGACGCCCTCCCCGCGGGGCGAAACGTGACCGCGTCTCCGGAGGCAACAGGGCTCGCGAGGCGGGGTGGCGCGGGAGCGGCATTCAGGCTTGCCACGGCGCGTGTGTTCGACGGTAGCGCAAGCTCGCGAGCTCGACAGTGCTCCAGCCGGGGCGGCGCGCAGCTGAGCACGCACGCGTTGCGGCCCTTCTTAGGCAAACAGATCGACGGCCGTCAGCCGTCCATCCTCACTCGACACTCATCGACACGGCGAAAATTCGCGCGGATGACCAGGTTCGAATGCTAGCCCAACTCTGGAGCGAACCGTCATTTCCAGCGCGCTCGCTAGAGACTGTCGCCGCTCTTCAAGCAAACAGCGGAGAGCATGCCCCTCGGTTTGACGCGCTACTTGTGCGCCAAGAGCATCGTCATGCGCTTGCCGAGCATGCGTGGCGTGGACTCGACTCGACACACATCCGCGAGCGTGTCGGCGACCTGCTTCATGACGCGATAGCCGTGCTCCGGATGGTCCATTTGCCGGCCCTTGAAAACGCAAACGACCTGCACTTTGTGACCGTCCTCGAGAAACTCGCGGCCCTGCTTCACGCGGTACTCCAAGTCGTGGGGATCGATCATCGGCCGCACGCGAAGCTCTTTCAGCTGCGACGTGTGGTGCTTGTGCCCCTCGCGATCCTTCTTGCGCTGCTCGTACTTGAACTTGCCGAAGTCCAGGATGCGACAGACCGGAGGGACAGCCGTCGGCGAAACCTCCACCAAGTCCAGACCCGCGTCTTCTGCCCGGCGGCGGGCATCGTCAACGTTGACGATTCCAAGTTGCTCTCCGTTTTCGTCGATCAAACGGACTTGCGGGATGCGGATCTGGCGATTGACTCGGAATTGTCTTGAGGTCACGTGGTTCTGCGGTCGGCGGAGTTCGTCGAGTGGATTGGGGTGTGGATCAAGGGTAAATGGGACGGGTGTCCTTCGAAGATAGATCGAATGGACCGCGCGCGCCAGTCGAGGAAATTCTGAACGCGTCCCCAGGCGACCCGCGAGTCGGGCCGCGCGTGTGGCTCAGACGACTGCTCGAGGGCGTTCAAGGGGCCGGAATGCACTTCACGTGCACCTCGGCCAACTGTTCGGGAGCCACTGTAGACGGCGCCTGGCACATCAGGTCCGTCGCGGATGCGGTCTTCGGGAAGGCGACCACGTCGCGGATGTTGTCAAGGCCCAGCGACAGCGCCACGATGCGATCGAGCCCCATGGCAAAGCCCGCGTGCGGTGGCGCGCCGGAGGCCAGGGCCTCGACGAAGAAGCCGAACTTGCGTTGGCGTTCCTCCGGGCCGATGCCAAGGATTTGAAAGACCTTTTCCTGCACGTCTGGACGGTGGATCCGCACCGAGCCGGACCCGAGCTCCCAGCCGTTGTAGACCAGATCGTAGGAGCGCGAAGCCAACTTGCCGGGATCGGCACCGTCTCCTCCGAGGGTCCAGTCCTCGGGTGCGGTGAAGGGATGGTGCGCGGAAAACCAACGACCGGCGTCAGCGTCGTATTCGAACAGCGGGAAGTGCGTGACCCAGGCAAATGCTTGGATCGCACGGTCGGCAAGGCCGAAGCGTTTGCCCAGCTGCGTGCGCAGCTCACCGAGCACGCGGCGCACCTGGGACTCCTTGCCCGCGGCGAACAGGCAGGTGTCACCAGCGCTCGCGCCTAGCAGGCCCATCAAGTGCTCCGCCGAAGCCGCGTCCGGAACAAACCGCGCCAGAGGACCGGAGGATCCTTCGCGGGCGGCCTTCCAATAGGCGAGCCCCTGGGCACCGAGGGATTTAGCAACCTCCTCCAGTGCCTGGATGTCTTTGCGCGACAGGGCGTGCACCGCCGGCAGGGCAATGCCCATGACCCGGCCGCCAGCGCTGAGGGCCGCGGTGAAAACGCCGAAAGTCGAGGTCGAAGCCCAGGGAGCGAGGTCCTTGAGCTCCACCCCAAAACGCATGTCGGGCTTGTCGACGCCAAAGCGCTCCATGGCATCTTCCCAGCGCAAGCGCGGGAACGGCAGGGTGAGCTCGATCTGCATCGACTCGCGGAAGGTGTGCGCCATCACGCGCTCCCAGACCGCGAAGACGTCGTCTTCCTCGACGAAGCTCATCTCCATGTCGAGCTGCGTGAATTCCGGCTGACGATCCGCACGCAGGTCCTCGTCGCGGAAGCAACGGGCCACTTGGAAGTACTTGTCGATCCCGCCGACCATCAGGATCTGCTTGAAGATCTGCGGTGATTGCGGAAGCGCGTAGAACTCGCCCGGGTGCACGCGGCTGGGGACCAGATAGTCGCGAGCGCCCTCGGGCGTCGCCTTGGTCAGAATCGGCGTTTCGACTTCGAGGAAGCCCTCGTTCTCGAAGGCGCGACGCATGGCGCTGATCAACCGCGCGCGGTGGATCAGGTTCTTTTGCATTTGGGGCCGGCGCAGATCGATGTAGCGATACTTGAGCCGGGTCTCGGTCGAGACCTCCTCGTCGCCGTCCACCACGAACGGAGGCGTGCGCGAGGGCGAAAGGACTTCGACGTGTTCGGCCACGAGTTCAATCTCGCCGGTGTCGCGCTCCTTGTTGACGTTGGCCGCTGAGCGCGCGTTGACCTTGCCCCGCACGCTGAGCACGCATTCCGGGCCAAGTCGGACCGTGGCCGCGACTTTTTCATCCAGAACGACCTGGCTCACGCCGTAGCGATCGCGCAAATCGATGAAGTAGATGCCACCGTGATTGCGGCGCGCCTGGACCCAGCCGTTCAACGTGACGGTCTGCCCGACGTGTGAAGCGCGCAGCTCACCGCAGGTGTGCGTGCGCCGCCATTCGCCTGGAAGCGGGGTAGCCATCAGCTGCGGTCGCGGTCGCCGCCGGCCCTCGAGCCGGGCACGGACAACTTGAGCAGAGCCCGGCGCAGGGCTACCTCTGCGCGCGTCTGCTCGAGGGCCTCGGCCTGAGTCATCGTCGCGCCCGTGTGCTGCAGCCGTTCGCGGGCGCGCTGCTCGAGCTCCTTGGCCCGCGCTTCATCGATCTCTTCCGGCAATTCGCCTGCCTCACAGACGACGCGAACCGTGTTGGCGTGCACTTCCGCGAATCCGTCGGAAACGAACAGCGACTTGCGCACGCCGTCCGCGACGTAAAACAACTCGCCGACGGAAATCGCGGCGACCATTGGCGCATGTCGCGGAAGGATTCCGATCGCGCCGTCCACGCCGGGAAGGCGCAGGCTCTCGACGCGAACGTCGAGTGCGATGCGATCGGGGGTGATGACCCTGAGTGTGAGCAGGCCTGCCATGTGCTGTCAGCCCTGAAGCTTCTTGGCGCGCTCCACGGCGGCCTCGATGTTGCCGCACATGTAGAACGCCTGCTCGGGCAGCGAGTCGTGCTTGCCCTCGACGATTTCCTTGAAACCGCGGACCGTGTCCTCGCGGGACACGAAGACACCGGGCGTGCCCGTGAACTGCTCGGCGACGAAGAACGGCTGGGACAGGAAGCGCTGGATTCGGCGCGCGCGCGCGACGACCCGCTTGTCCTCATCGGACAGTTCCTCGACACCAAGGATCGCGATGATGTCCTTCAGATCGTTGTAGCGCTGCAGAATTTGCTGCACAGCGCGCGCAACTTCGTAGTGCTCCTGCCCGACCACTTGCGGGTCGAGCATTCGCGACGTGGATTTCAGCGGGTCCACCGCCGGGAAGATGCCCAGCTCGGCGATCTTGCGCTCGAGGATGATGGTCGAGTCCAGGTGCGCGAAGGTCGCCACGGGCGCGGGGTCGGTGATGTCGTCGGCCGGCACGTACACGGCCTGCATCGAAGTCACCGAACCGTCGGACGTGGAGGTGATCCGCTCCTGAAGTGCGCCCATCTCGCTGGCCATGGTGGGCTGGTAACCCACAGCCGACGGCATGCGTCCAAGGAGCGCGGACACTTCCGAGCCCGCCTGCACGAAGCGGAAGATGTTGTCGACGAACAAGAGCACGTCCTGGTTCTTCACTTCGCGGAAGTACTCGGCCATGGTCAAGCCCGACAGAGCAACGCGCAAGCGCGAACCCGGGGGCTCGTTCATCTGACCGAAGACGAGCACGGCGTTGTCGATCACGCGCGCGGTCTTGCCGTCAGGGGTCTTGTAGGTGGCGTCGCACATCTCGAGCCACAGGTCGTTGCCCTCGCGTGTGCGCTCGCCGACTCCGCAGAAAACCGAGAAGCCGCCCTTTTCCACCGCGGTGATGCGGATCAGCTCCTGGATCAAGACGGTCTTGCCGACGCCCGCGCCGCCGAACAGTCCGATCTTGCCGCCCTTCGCGAAGGGACACAGCAAATCGACGACCTTCAAGCCGGTCTCGAACACCTCGGAGATCGCCTTCTGGCGATCGAAGGGCGGAGCCGGACGGTGGATCGGCCAGTGCTCGGTGGCGTGGAATGCGCCCGCCGACTGCTGATCCAGGGCCTGGCCCAGGAGGTTGAAGATGCGACCCTTGGTCACTTCCCCCACCGGCACCATGATCGGCCCCCCGGTGTCCACGGCGCCCATGCCGCGGCGGCAACCGTCGGTGGTCGACATCGCGACGCAGCGCGCCACGTCGTTGCCGAGGTGCTGGGCGACTTCGAGCGTCAGATCGATACCCTTCGCGGTGTCCTTGACCACCACGGCGGAATAGATTGCGGGCAGTTTCCCAGCGGGAAAGCGCACGTCGACCACCGGGCCGAAAATCTGTGCGACGGATCCAGTATTAGCGTTGCTCATGTGCGGTGTTCTCTCGGCTCGCTCGGTGTTAGCGCAGCGCCTCGGCGGCGCCGACGATGTCGAGCAGGTCTTTAGTGATGCCTTCTTGGCGCTTGCGGTTGTAGACGCTCTTCAGCTCCGACTGCATCGTCGTGGCTGCGTCGGTCGCATTTTTCATCGACATGCGACGGCTGGCGTACTCGGACGTGATCGCTTCGAGCAGCGCGTTGAAGACGCGCGTTTCGAGATAGCGCGGAACGAGCTTGTCGATCAGAGTCGGGATGTCCGGCTCCATGATCACGTTCGCTGATTCCGCAGTGGCCACCTCGTTGCTCTTCTGCACCGGCAGGAGCGTCGCGACCGTCGGCACGTACTTCGCCATCGATTGGAAGGCGCTGTAGAGCACGACGACTTCACTGTAATCGCCCGAGGCGTATGCTTCGCTCAGGGTGCGCACCGTGAATTTGGCCAGTCGATAGTCGACCTTTTCCAGGGGCGGCTCGGTGAAGAAGCGCTCGACCTTGAAGCCGCGCTTCTGGGCGTATTGGTAGCCCTTGCGACCGTAAATGAAAAAGCGCGCGTCGATGCCCGGTCGAGATGCGAGCCAGCGCTCGAGCGCCGAGAACATGTTCGAGTTGTAGGCACCGCAAAGTCCGCGCTCGGAAGTGACGAACAAGACGGCAACCGCCTTGCCGCGCCCGGGCCTGAAGGCCCATTGCTCCGCCAAATCCTCGTTCGCCGCCGTGGCCAGTCTGGAGAGCAGCTGCGCAATCTCCTGCGCGTAGGGACGCGACGCGATCGCGCGGCCCTGGAATCGACGCAGCTTCGTCGTCGCGACCATTTCCATGGCGCGCGTGATCTGCTTGATGTTGCCTACGGATTTGATCCGTACGCGGAGATCGCGAACTGATGCCACGTTAGCCCAGGAGTTGCTGCTTGACGGACTTGATCGACTGGTCGAGGGCCGCCTTCGACTTGTCGGAGACCTGCTTGGTGTCAAGGATCTCCTTGAGCACTGCCGCCTGGGTCTCGCGCAAATACGCGCGGAACGCCTTCTCGAATTCCTGCACGCGCTTGGTGGGGAAATCGTCGAGGGCGCCGCTCGTGCCGGCGTGAATGATCGCGATCTGCTCTTCGACCGGCACGGGTTCGTACTGGCCCTGCTTGAGGATCTCCACCAGCTTCTCCCCGCGCGTCAGCGACGCCTGGGTGGCCTTGTCGAGGTCCGAACCGAACTGAGCGAAAGCCTGCAGTTCGCGGTACTGGGCGAGGTTGATGCGCAATCCGCCGGCGATTTTCTTCATCGCCGGGATCTGCGCCGAACCACCGACGCGCGAAACCGAGATCCCGACGTTGACGCCGGGACGCACGCCGGAGTTGAACAGACTGGATTCGAGGAAGATCTGGCCGTCGGTGATCGAGATCACGTTGGTCGGGATGTAGGCCGACACGTCGCCTTCCTGCGTCTCGACCACCGGCAGCGCCGTGATCGAGCCGCCGCCGGCCTTGTACATCGAGGGATTGATCGTGTGCGCGTCGCGCGAGAGCTTCGCCGCGCGCTCGAGAAGTCGGCTGTGCAGGTTGAACACGTCGCCGGGGAACGCCTCGCGGCCCGGGGGACGGCGCAGGAGCAACATGACCTGACGGTAGGCGAGCGCCTGCTTGTACAAGTCGTCGTACATGATCACGACGTGGCGACCTTCGTCGCGGAAGCGCTCGGCCATGGTCACGCCGGCGTAGGCGGCCAGGTACTGCATCGAAGCTTCGTCGTTGGCGCTGGCGCAGACGACGATCGTGTAGGCCATGGCTCCGCCGAGCTCGAGGCGGCGCACGACGTCGACGACCGTGGACTGCTTCTGGCCCATGGCGACGTAAACGCAGATCACCTGGGCCGGATTGCTCGGGTCGCCGCCAGCGGTGGTCTTCTGGTTCAGGATCGTGTCGATCAAGAGCGCAGTCTTGCCGGTTTGACGGTCGCCGATGATCAGTTCGCGCTGACCGCGGCCGATCGGGATCATTGCGTCGATGGCCTTGATGCCCGTCTGAAGCGGCTCCTTGACCGGCTCGCGCTCGACCACGTTCGGCGCCGGGCGCTCGATCGGGAAGTAGTCGGCCTGGGTCACGGCAAGCGGCCCCTTGCCGTCGATCGGATCGCCAAGGGCGTTGACCACGCGGCCCAGAAGGCTCGGACCCGTGGGCACGGAAATGATGCGCCCGCTGGTCTTGACCAGGTCGCCTTCCTTGACCTTGGTGGCCGAGCCGAGCAACACGCAGCCGACGTTGTCCTCCTCGAGGTTCAACGCGACGCCGCGCACGCCGCCGGGGAACTCCAGGAGTTCGTTCATCATGCAGTCGTCGAGGCCGTAGACGCGCGCCACGCCGTCGCCAACCGACAGCACGGTGCCCACCGACTGCAGCGAGGATTCGCCTTTGTACGACTCGATCTCCTTCTTGAGCACCGAGGTCACTTCACCGGGTCGCAGATCCATTTGACTAATCCTTGTTCAATGCAGGCGAGCAGAGTTGAGTTGACTGCGCAGCGCTTCCAAGCGGCCCAGCGCGGAGACGTCGAGCATGCGGTTGTCCACCAGGACCCGCACGCCAGCGAGCAATTCGGGCACGACGCGGGCGCTCAAGGAAACTTCCTTCTTGAGCGCAGCGCCGAGGGCCACGGAGAGTTCAGCCAATTCGCCGGGGGCCATCGGACGCGCCGATTCGACCTGACCTTCCACGGCGCCGCGCTCCAAGAGCAGGCAGCGCTTGAAGGCCGCCGGCAGTTCACGCAGTAGTTCGATGCGGCGTTTGTCGGCCACCAGTCGCAGGAAGTTCCCAGTGATGGTGGAAAGCCCCTGTGCCACGCGTTCGATGCGCGCGCGCTTGTCGCCGGCCGTGACCCGCGCGTCGAAGATCCAGCCAGACTCGGCCTCGCTCGCCAGGAGCGCCTCGATGCTCGCCATGTCGCGGGCCACGCTCTCGAGCTGGCCCTTCTCGCGCGCGAGTTGGAACAACGCATTGGCGTAGCGCGCCGCCACGGGGCCGACGCGCGCCGAAGACTGGGAGGATTGGAGTGAGCCGCTCACGGGATCAGGCCTTCGAGCCGGTCTTCATTTTCTGCATCATGTCGCCCACGAGACGTCGATCGTCCTCGCCGCCGACATTGCGTTTGAGCACGGCGCTGGCCGCGGACATGGTCAGGTCGACGACTTCGCCGCGGATCGTGGCCAGAGCCTTCTCGCGTTCGACGCCGATCTCGCGTTTGGCCTGCTCGAGCAGCTTGCCCGCCTCGGCGCGCGACGCGGCTTCCACTTGCTTGCCCACGGTCTCCGCGCGCGCGCGGGACTCGGCCACGATGCGTCCGGCCTCGGCACGAGCCTCTGCCAGCTTGGCTTCAACTTCGACCTTGGCGCGCTCGGCGTCCGTGGAGGCCTTCTGGGCCGCCTCGATCGCGCGCTCGGCACGACCGTCGCGCTCGTTCAGCGCCTTCGTGATCGGCCCCATGACGAACTTCCAGATCACCGGCAGCGCCAGCAGGAAGATGATCAGGGTCCAGACGAAGTTGCCCATGTGGGACAACTCCAGTGGGTTGAATCCCCCGCTGTGCTGATCCTCGAGGAGCAGTGGAAGCATCGCAATCATGGACAGGGCATCCGTTGTTGGTTGCAGGATGGGTTCGCCCAGGGCGCTCGCGGACGACGCTCGTCCGCGAAAGCACGCCCCGGAAAACCCGCTCGCAGGATCAACCGAGGGCGATCAGGAGCGTCACGACCACGCCGAACAGGGCCACGCCCTCGACGAAGGCCGCGAAGATGATCGACGAGCCGCGGATTTCGCCCGAGGCTTCCGGGTTGCGCGCGATGCCTTCGTTGGCGGCCGCGCCGATCTTGCCGATGCCGAGGCCGGCGCCGATCGCCGCGACTCCGGCGCCGATTCCGGCACCGAGCTTGGCCAGACCGGGACCGTCGTTGAATTTGGCAAGTTCGATGGCGGCATCGCTCGCGGACTGGATCATTTCGGGGAGCATCATTGATTTCTCCTGGGGGGCGGCCCGTGGCCGCTCGACACTGAATGGTGGTTGAAAAGGCGGTGGAAGATCGACCCGAGCTGTCAGTGCTCGGGGTGGACGGAAGTCTGGATGAACAGGATCGAAAGCTGGGTGAAGATGAACGCCTGCAGTACGGCGACGAAGGCTTCGATGATCATGATGAACACCGCGAAGCCGACCGCCAGGGGCGTCACGCCCCAGCCCACGGCGTCGCCGTTGGCCTTGGCGAAGAAGAACACCAGTCCAAGGAACGACAGCACGACCATGTGACCGCCGTTCATGTTCGCGAACAGACGGATGGTCAAGGCGAAGGGCTTGATCACCAGGCCGACGATTTCGATCAGGAACATCAGGGGCCAAAGCGCGAGCGGCACATGCGGAACGAGGTTTTTCCAGAACGCGAGCGGGCCCTGCACGACCATGCCGCACACGAGCATCGCGAACAGCGTGATCGTCGACAGCGCCGCGGTGACCCAGATGCTGGCGGTGGCCGTCGCGCCTCCGGGCACGAGGCCCAGGAGGTTCATGAACAAGATGAAGAAGAACAGCGTCAGGAAGAACGGCAGGAACTTCTGTCCGCGCTCCTTGCCCATGGACGCAAAGACCATCTCGTCGCGAACCCAGGACGCGAAACCCGCGAAAGTGCGCGTGACAACGTCGCCACCGCCGCGGGCCAGGTGCGCGGGCACTCCCGAGAAGCCGACGATGATCAAAAGCACCGCGGCGATCTGGAACAGTTGCAGGTTCGTGACGACCAGCTGAACTCCTTCAGCTGCATGGTCCATGTCGAAGATCGCGGGAAGGCTCGGGACGGCGAACGAGACCAACGGATGGTGCGATCCGTCCACGAGCGCCGCCGGAATCAAGTGCATGAACAACGTCGTGAAGACGTTGCCCGTGTCGTGAGCGGGCACGAAGAAGAAGCAGAGTGCCACCGGCACAAGGACGATCGCCGCAATCAGGGTCCAGCGGAACATGATCTAGGCCGTCCTCCGGGATCCAAGAGCAGGCGCTCGGGCCTGTGCCAGCAGACGTGAGAGATCCAAAGTCGAGAGCGGCAGCACGATCACCACGGCAGCCGCGTACGCCAGAAGAAACGCGCGCCAGTTCAGGGCATTGGCCACCGGCTCAACCATGCTCAGCGTCAGAGCGAAGACGCCCAGGGCGCCAAGCTTGATTGCAAAGCCCTCCATCTGAGCGCGCATCACGCGCTCCGGCCGGTAGCGCATGCAGTGGGCCTGCCAGGCGACGGAGAGCCCCGAAAGCGTGGCACCGAACGTGAAACCCGCGAACGCACCCCAGCCCTGGGCTCCCCCGAGTCCCCAGCCTACGACGGCACTGACGAGCACGCCGACGGCGAGGCCGAGTGTGGTCTTGGGCAGGATCATGAACGGTTGGGACGGAGGTGTGGCGAGATTTCAGCGCGGCGGCCGCGGGGGCGGCACCGAGCGCACGATGGCGATGAGCGATCCAAAGAAACCCAGGAAGGCGCCGCCGATCAGGAGCCAAGGATGTGTTCCAAGGCGCCCGTCGAGCCAGTGCCCGCCCCAGGCCATGAGACCCACAGATGCCGCGAACTGCAGGCCCAGCGCGCCGTAGCGGGATAGCCCGTCGTCGCGCCTCGGTCGGCCCGGTTCGAAGCCCAGTGAGGACATGAATTCCGCCCGTGCACCGGTCGGACTTGTCGCCTCCGCGAGGAGTTTCCAAGCCCCCAGTTCACGTTCGGGGGCAACAATGTAGTCATCGCGCCAACAGGGTCAAATGTCGGGCGAAAAAAATCCGCAATGCCGTGAGAGTGCCCACCGAGGCACGGCCGACGGCGCAGCGAATCGACAGCGCGGGGACCGTCGGCTACCCTGCTTCGCTTTTAATACGGTTCAGGCCCCCGACGGGGTGACCCCAGTCCCGTACGCCGTCACTCTCGCCCACAAATCGACATGGAACGCACCCTAGTCCTGCTCAAGCCCGACGCCGTCCAACGTGGACTGATCGGCAAAATCATCAGCCGCTTCGAGGACAAGGGCCTCAAGATCGTCGGCCTGAAGCTGCGTCAGTTCCCCGCATCCGTGCTCGAGCAGCACTACGCCCCCCACCGCGAGCGCCCGTTCTTCAAGAACCTGGTCAAGTTCATGGGTTCGAGCCCCGTGGTCGCGATCGCACTCGAGGGCAAGGACGCGATCGAGGTTACGCGCAAGCTGATGGGCAAGACCAACGCTCGCCAGGCCGAGCCGGGCACGATCCGCGGCGACCTGGGCATGTCGTTCTCCAACAACCTGGTCCACGGATCGGACAGCGCGGAGTCGGCGAAGACCGAGCTAGCGCTGTTCTTCGGCGCACCCGAAGAAACCGTCGCCTGGGAGCCGTCGAACCTAGGTTGGATCTACTCCATTGAGGAAGAACTCCGCTGAATCTCGCTGCTTCGCAGCTCCAGGAACTCGTCGCCGAGATAGCGCCCATCGTGATTGGCGGGCGAGTCCTGGACGTGCTCGCGGTTCCGCCGCGCGATCTGGTCCTGGTGCTCGAACCTGAGGGAGCGTCCGAGGAACGCGCGGCGCCGCTGCGCCTGGTGCTCAGCGCCGACCCGGACGGCCCGCGGGTGTTCCTGCGCACGGAGCGCGTCCCGCGACACGCTGGGCCACTGGGCCCCTTCTTCCGTCAGGTGGCTGGCGAACTCACGGGCGCGCGGTTGACGCGCCTCGAGCAAGTGGCCGCGGACCGCATTCTGCGCCTGGAGTTTGGCGGTGCGCCTTCTGGCGAGCGCCGAGTTCTTTTCGCCGAGTTCGTCGGACGCCACGCCAACCTGCTGCTGGCGGGACCCGGAGAAAAACTCCTGGACTGGCTCGTTCCTCCGCCGCCTTCGGGCGCCAAGCCCCAGCGCCTAGCCTTGGGTTCGGCATGGGTCGCGCCGCCGGGCAGGCCCCACGCCGGGGCCGAGGTGCTTCCGCTTTGCGATGCCATCGCCGCGCCTGAAGAGCCCGCGCCGGCGTGCTTTGGCGGGCGCGCCGCTCCTCTGTCTTGGCGCGTGGAGCAGACCCTGGGGCAAATCCTGCGTGTCATGGCTCGCGAGCGCGCGGCCCGCGATCTGCGCGAGCGGCTGCAGCGCAAGTTCGACCGCGCCCGAGGTCTGGTTGCAGGACTCGAACAACGCCTGCAAGCCGTGGAAGGTTCCGAGCGCGTGCTGCAGGACGGCGAACTGTTGAAAGCCAATCTCTCGCGCATCGCACGCGGGGCGAAGTCGATCGAAGTCCAGGATTGGTTCGCCGATCCACCGACAACGCGCAGCATCTCCGTGGATCCGCGGCGCTCGCCCCAGGAGAACTTGAATGCGATTTTCGAGCGCTACCACAAGCTCGAACGCAGCGCCGCGAGCGTGCAGCACGAACTGCAATTGGCGCGCGCGAAGGCACTCGCCCTTGAAAACTCCTTGGGTCAGCTGAGCGCACCGGAGAGCAACCCCGCCGAGATCGAATCCGCTGCGATCGCAGCCGGTTGGATCGATCCTCCCCAGGAGCCCGACGAGCGCAAACGCAAGGATGCGCCGGCGCGCAAGCCCTTCCGTGAATTCAAAGCCCTGCGCGGCGGCTCGATCCTCGTGGGGCGCACGGCCAAGGACAACGACGAACTGACTCTGCGCCTCGCGCGCGGCAACGACCTCTGGCTGCACACGCGCGACACACCTGGCAGCCATGTGATCTTGCGCCTCGAGCGCGGCGCCGAGCCCGATCCTGAGGAAGTGCTCGACGCCGCAACCCTGGCGGTGCACTTCTCGCCCCTTGCGGAAGCAACCAAGGCGGCGGTCCACGTGGCCCGGCGCAAGCAGGTGCACAAGCCCCGCGGGGCCAAGCCCGGGCTGGTGGCGCTCTCCGGAGGCAAAACTCTCGAAGTGCGCATGCAACCGGAGCGGCTTCGGCGGTTACTTTCCTCCCTGCGGGCAACCCCCGGAACCCAAGAGTCCCCACCGCAGGACGCCTGAGCACCCCACGCTCGACCCGATTCGCTCACTCTCCCGAAGTTCGCCCCATGCGCATCTTGCAACTGCTTCGTTCCGTCGATCGCACCTGCACTGCGCTCGCTTGCAGCGCCGTCCTGATCCTTGGCTCATGCGCATCGAGCCCGCCCGAGCCTGATCCCCAGAAGATGTTGGAGCTCTATCGCGAACAGGCGCTGGGCTACTACGAAGCGGGAGCCCTGGAGCAGGCCGAGGATCAGGTGCGCAAGGGACTGGACATCGACCCCGACGACGATCTGCTCAAGTTGATGCTCGGCTGGTGCCGCCAGCGTCGCGGAACGCGCGACGATTTGTTGGTGGCCGAACGCGTTTTCCGCGATCTCGCGCCGCGCGAGGATTACCGGGCGCTACTTGGTCTGGGGGAATGCCTCGAGCGCAAGGGCGTGCTGTACACGGAGTCCGCGGAGAAGATTCTCTCCGGCAAACTAGAGACCGACTCGCCCGATCCCGTCAAGCGCGCCGATGAGCTGCGCGGGGACGCGCTGGAATTCTGGACCGAAGCGCTGACGCACTATCGCGCGGTCTTGGAATCAAAGCCCACGGAGAGCCAGGCAATGGCAGGCATGCATCGGACCTTCGCCCTGATGGGGCGCACAGAAGACAGCTTGGAGTGGGCTGAAAAGTTGCTCACTCAGGTCGAGGCTGAGGTTCAGTTCTGGCAGACACAGTTGAAGCGCACGGATGTTCGCGCCGCCGAGGAAGCGCGCCTGCGGTCGCGCATGAACAACACACGCGAACTGACCGTCGGGACGCACCTTTCGGCGGCCTCGCTGCTCGTAAAGCTCGGGCGAAAGACCGAGGCGGCCTCGCACCTCGACCGCGTGGTGCTCCTCGACCCGTCGAAAGCCGCGGCCTACAGCCGACGCGGGCAGATCCTGTTCGAACTCGGCCGCTTTGAGGAGGCCAGCGCCAACTTGGACGACTTCCTGCGTCTGACGGAACTGCCCTTCGATCATCAGGATGTGCAACGTGCCTTCCAGACCAAGACGGAGTGCGAGAAACGCCTGGTGACCGCGCGTTAGGGTCCTGAGCTTGCCCGATCCGCGCAGCCCGGCTGAGGCTGCCAGGCTGGAGGCACTACGTGCGAAGACGAGGTTAGGGCTCGCGCAAGAATAAGTTGGCCATTTCGCCGAGCCATCGTCGCTGCTGGCAAGGCGCACCGACGCAGGCAACCTCGATGGTTTCCGAGGAGGTGCAACGCAGCCAGCGGCTGCGAGGGCCGGCGAAATGGTCAAGTTATGCTTGCGCGGGCCCTTAGTGCGCTTCGCGCCCTCGACAATGCGGGCCCGAATTCAAGGTCAGCCCTGGGCGGGTCTCGCTGCAAGTTCGGGAGTGGGTGCGCTGCATCAATGGGAGCAGTGCCCACTCAAGACAGGGAGGCGCAGGTGCGCCGACTAGTTCGTTGTGCTTGCGCGCCGCGTCACTAGATGCCGCGCTTCCCGGCTGATGATGGCAGTTGCAGGGGCAGTGCTTTGCCGCGACCGTCCTTGGCCGGATGCCAAGTGCGTGTGGAGAGGGTTCCGTCGACGTCGCGCAGTTCGACGTCGATCGATCGCTCAGGCGCGCGCTCGCGCAGGGCGGCGCTGATGTCGTCGCGCGTGAGCAGCGGACGACCGTTCAAAGAAGTCAACGTCTGGCCACGCGCGAGGCCAAGTCGCTCCGCCACAGAGCCAGACTGCACGCCCATGATTCGCAGCCCTGAGGGATCGCCCGCCACATCCGACGGCTCGCTGACGTAGACACCGAGTACGTCCGTGCGCGGTCCCGCGGAAAATCTCGGCTCGATTTCGAAGCCTGGCAGTCGCAGTCGGGTCACCGCGACACCCGCACCGCCCTGCACATGTTCGGACAACTCGGGATGGGCCTTCAGCAACTCCTCAATGGTTGAGGCGGAATACACCTGTTCCTGCTGCTCGCCGTTCACGTCGCGGGTGACGCGAGCTTTGACGCCGTCAGGTCGCAGTTCCAGTTGAAACTGCTCCGATCGCGCGGTGATCCCCGGGCCTAGGGTCATTCCGCGAATGGCGGGTGCGCGCATGAATCCAGAAATTGAGCCCAAGCCCTTCCGGTCGGAAAGCAGCTGCCGGTGCAAGTCCTCAAGGGGGTCGCCGCTCAAACCACTGGCGGGATCCGTTCGCCGATTGCGATCCACCTCGCGCAGGGCCAGGCGGCAGGTCCAGGCGAACTCGCAGTCTTCGAGATCCTTCGACCACTCCTGCAACTGCGCGCGCAATTCACTGGACACGCGGGCGCTCTCGACGAGCGATTCGAATTCCCCCTCGCGCTGGTCGAGATCGGAGTTCGTCAGTCGCTCGCGCCATTGGGCGGGGCTCTTGACGTCCTGAACTGGCGCCTGAGCCAGCAGGGTGATGGTGTGCCCATTGCTGTGGGCGGGAAAACTGAAAGCGACCAGCGCCAGGCAAGGGGCCGCCACGTGATTCCATCCGAAAAACTTCATGCTGCTAGCACCTCTCGTTGTCTCACTGGCGGTCCGTGCGCAACGCCGCGGCGGCGAAACGCGCCCTGACATAGTCGGGGCCTTTTCAGCGGACTCGCCATGGGTTCGCCATGGATTCGATGGGTCTGCACCGATCTCGATCTTCAACGCAAGCCGCTGTCGCCCACGAGCGCGTTAGGCGCACCCGCCCCACCCTCATGCCACCAGGGACGCGAAAGGTCGCGCAGGCGCTCGTCACCGGGCCCGGCGGGCCGCAACATCCCCGTGGGAATCTGGACCTGGGGCGCGGGTGTTGAAGCGAGGTTGGGCGCCTCGACCGCGGCGGAATTGACGCTCTCGACCGCGACGACTCCGGGGGGCGCGCTGACGCTGTCCATGGGATCCATGGACCAGCGCACTGAAATCACCACCAGTGCCGCAGCCGCGATAGAGATTGGAATCCAGCGGCGGACGGCCGGCCACATTCCACCGCGCGCAGCAGCAGAGCTTTGGGAGCGTGTCTCGGCGGCCAAGCGCTCGCGCAAGGCTGGCCAAAGATCCACGGACTGCATTTCGGCGGCGGTCTGTGCTCCGAGCACTGCGATACGCTCCCGCGCCGCCCGAACTTGCATCAATTCGTTCTGGCATGTCGCGCATTGCTCGAGGTGACGCTCGAGGTCAAGGCTCAGGGCCTCCTCAAGGTCGCGCCCGGCAAAGAGCGCCAGGTGTTGGCGTGCCTTCGGACAGTCCATGGTCACTTGGGTCATTATTCGGTGCCTTGCCCATCTGTGGGCTCGCGGCCCTCTTCTACGTCCTGAGGAATGGCTTCGTTGGCGCGCTCGAGAAAGCCCGCAGCGGCCAGGCGCTCGCGCCGCTCCCATTCCTCCTGGAAAAGTTTTCGTCCTCGGTGCAGTCGCCAGCGCACCGTCACGTGGGTGGCGCCGACAATGCCGGCAATTTCGGTACAGGCGAGACCTTCCAGTTCGCGCAGCACGAGCACCGTTTGAAAGTGAGGAGCCAGGCTGGCGATGCAGGCCCGGACGCGAACGGCCATTTCGTTGGCCTCCATGGCGCGACTGGGGGCCGGGACCGAATCGTCCGCGATGTCAAAGCCCGGACCGTCGTCGTCCAGCGCCGTTCCTGTGCTGCGAGCCACGCGCCGGCGCCGCAGGTGATCGATCGCCAGGTTGGTGACGATTCGATAGAGCCAGGTGGAAAACTCGTGGTTGAAGTCGAAGCGCTCCAATGAGCGAAAAATCCGCAGAAATGCCTCCTGAGAGACGTCCTGCGCTTCATCCGCATCGGCGACGAGGTTGCGCGCTACTCGCAGAGCTCGCGCTTGATGCCGGCGTACGAGGACTCCGAAGGCATCCTGGTCGCCGCGCTGGGCCCGACGCACCCATTCATGGTCTGCGACCTGGTCATGGTCTGTGACCTGGCCCTCCGCTCCGACCACTGCCGCGCGATCCCCCGGTACGGGCGTACCGCGGGCGACCTTCTCGGCGCCCGGAGTCTGGGTGGGCTCCGGCGGAGGTTGGGGGGAGCGTTGCATGCGTGCCTGGGTGGCCATGGGAGCCGACCCAATGGGCCAGCCTTAGGACTACGGTTCGGCCGGGCCGGTGTTGGCCTGAAGACCGGCCTCAGGTGGCAGACACGGACGGGAATCGGCCCGGCAAGACCCCCAACTGGCGATAACGGCGGCGGCGCTCGGCCACTAGCGTCTCGGGGGGGATCCGAATCAGGAGGTCAAGCTCGCGCTGAATCGTGCGCCGCACCTCGTCCATGGTCACCGTCGGTGCGCGATGGGCGCCGCCCGGGGGCTCTGGGATGACTCCGTCGATCACCTTGAGCTTGAGCAGATCCTCAGAGGTCAACTTGAGGTAGGCGGCGGCGTCCGCCGTGCGTTCGGCATCCTTCCACAGGATGGCGGCGCAGCCCTCGGGGCTGATGACGGAGTAGTAGGCGTACTGCAACATCAGGACTCGGTCGCCTACGCCGATTCCGAGGGCCCCGCCGGAGCCGCCCTCGCCGATCACGATCACCAGGATCGGCACCTTGAGCGAGAGCATCTCAAGGATGTTCTCGGCGATCGCCTGGGCCTGGCCGCGCTCCTCTGCACCGATGCCGGGGTAGGCGCCGGGCGTATTGACCATGCAGACGATAGGCAGTCCAAGGCGCTCTGCCAGTTTCATTTTGCGCAGGGCCTTGCGGTAGCCCTCGGGGTGAGCGCATCCGAAGTTGCAGGCCAAGCGATCCTTGGTCGTCCGTCCCTTGCGGTGGCCCACCAGGAGAAACCGCAGGCCGTCCATGGTCGCCAGCCCGGTCACGATGGCGCGGTCATCCGAAAAGGCCTTGTCGCCGTGCAGTTCGACCCAGTCGTCAAGCATGTGACGGATGTAGTCGCCGGTCATCGGCCGATCGTTGTGCCGGGCGACATTGACGGTTTCCCAGGCAGAAAGCGCCTGATAGGTGTCCTCAATAGCCGTGCTGAGTCGCTTCTTCAGGGCCTCGACCTCGCTGGAGATGTCGAGTCGCGTCCGCAGAGCCAGAGCCTCGAGTTCCGCCAGCTGCGCTTCAAGCTCCTGAATCGGATGCTCGAACGCCATTCCGGCGACCATGGGTTCATTCTGTCGATCGCGCTGCTTGGTCAATTCAACCTCCGCCGAGTCCAGGTTCAGAAAGCACGGCCCGCTGTCCGCTTCCCATGCTGGTCCACCGAAGCCGGGCGCGCAACAGGTGTTTGGGGGGGCGGCGCATCCAGGCGCCTGGGCCCCGTTTCCCGTGGCCTGGGGGCGATCTCAAGGCTGGAGGAGCCCCCACGAATTGTGTACATCTTCGGCACTGCACCCACCACTTGCGTATTCGGGGGCCACCTGAACGCGGGTGGGTGCGCGAGCGGCGACGGGCTTTTGCCCGCCCGATTTCCGTTGAGCGCCGGGGGGATTCGGCGCAGTTCCATTTCCGCATGTTGACCTCAGTGACGACTTCACCGACTGCTGCAGCTTCGCGTACCGCGTCCGTGGACGCTTGGCGCATCGAAGTGTTTCGCAAATCTGCGCACGACGATCCCGAGGGACGGCGCGCTGAGGCTGCGCTCTGCGAATTGGGATGGAACACAGCGCAGAACAGCGTGCGCGTGGGCAAGGGCTATTTGCTATCCGCTCATTTGCGAGCGGAGCAGGTGGAGCGCATCGCGCGCGAATTGCTTGTGGATCCTGTGCTCGAGGAAGCGCGCATCGTCGCGCCCCGGGTCGCGACGCCACCTGCGCCCGCGGGTGTGCACCGGCTTCTGGTCATGCGCCGTCCGGGGGTCATGGATCCCACGGCAGTCACCGTCGAGCGCACGCTGGCGCGCGCGAGTTTTGCGAAACTCCCCAATGCCGAGCGCGTGCGCGCGCTGACGTTCACGGCCTACGAACTGCGCCTTGCATTGGACACCGCCGCGCTCGCCAGCGCCGCGCGACAGTTGTTCGCCAACGAGGTCATTGAGGAGTTGCTGGTCGATCGCGAGGACCTGCACTTCGACTTCCCTCAGGCTTCCAGCGAGCGCAGCGACGGCGCGGTGCAGCTGCTTCACGCCAGTGACGAGGAATTGCTGCGCATTTCCCGGCACGGCGGACTCTCGCTGTCTCTCGAGGAGATGCGCGCGATCGTCGCGCACTACCGCGAGGTCGGTCGCGAGCCCAGTGTCTGCGAACTCGAAACACTGGCACAAACCTGGTCGGAGCACTGCAAGCACAAGACCTTCGCGGGCCTGATCGAATTCACGTCGCCCGCTGGCGTCGAACTGATCGACAACCTGCTGAAGCAGACAATCAAGAAAGCGACCGTGGAGCTCGCGCGGCCCTGGTGCGTCAGCGTGTTCAGTGACAACGCGGGCATTGTCGAGTTCGACGCGGGCTTCGATATCTGCGTCAAAGTCGAGACACACAATCACCCCAGCGCAATCGATCCGTACGGCGGGGCCGGCACCGGGATCGGCGGTGTTATTCGCGACATTCTGGGCGTGGGCATGGGCGCTCGCCCGATCGCTAACAGCGACGCCTTCTTCGTGGGGCCCCTGGATTTGCCCGAGGAAAAGCTGCCCAAGGGCTGCATGCACCCGCGGCGAATTCTGCGCGGCGTCGTGGCTGGTGTGCGCGACTACGGCAACCGCATGGGCATCCCCACCGTCAACGGCGGCGTGTGGGTGCACCCCGACTACGTGGGCAATCCCCTTGTCTACGCCGGCACGGTGGGCCTGATCCCCCATGGGATGGCGTTCAAGAAAGTTTCGCCCGGCGAGAAGATCGTTGTGCTCGGCGGTCGAACCGGCAGAGACGGAATTCACGGCGCGACGTTCAGCTCCATCGAGCTGCACGACGAGTCCGCAATGATCTCCAGCGCCGCAGTGCAGATCGGCGATCCGATTACAGAGAAGCGCGTCCAGGACGCTCTGCTGCGCGCGCGCGACGAAGGGCTCTACAGTGCACTGACCGATTGCGGCGCCGGCGGACTCTCCTCCGCGGTCGGCGAAATGGGCGCGGACTGTGGCGCCCGCGTTTGCTTGGACCTCGTGCCGTTGAAGTACCCCGGACTGACGCCCGCAGAGATTTGGATCAGTGAAGCGCAAGAGCGCATGGTGCTCGCAGTCCCGACGGACAAGGTTCCGCGCCTATTGGAGCTGTGCGCTGCGGAAGACGTCGATGCCACGGTCATCGGCGAGTTCACCGACACGAACCGACTGGTCCTCGAGTGCCGCGGCGCAATCGTCGCCGACCTCGAGATGCATTTCTTGCACGAAGGCACGCCGCGCCCGTTGCGCAAGGCCCACTGGAGTCCGATGCGGCTCGAGGATCCCGGCGCGCCCGCCTGCACGGATCACCGCAGCATGCTCTTGACGCTGCTCGCGCGGCCGAACATCGCCAGCAAGGAGTGGATCGTGCGCCAATACGATCACGAAGTGCAGGGCCGCTCCGTGCTCAAGCCCTTGGTCGGCGTGAAGGACGACGGCCCGGGCGACGCAGCCGTGCTGCAGCCCCTGGAAAATTCTCGCCGCGGACTCGCGATTGGCTGCGGCGCAAATCCAGGTCAGGGTGCATTGGACCCCTGGGCCATGGCATCGGCATCCATCGACGAGGCCTTGCGCAATGTGGTCGCTGTGGGCGGCGATCCCGCGCGCGTGGCGATCCTCGACAATTTTTCCTGGGGAAACTGCCAGCGCCCCGAGAACCTCGGCGCGCTGGTCGAAGCCTCGCGCGCCTGCTACGCCACAGCCAAGGCCTTCGGCACGCCGTTCATTTCTGGCAAGGACAGCCTCAACAACGAATACCGCCTCGGCGACGAGACCATCGTCATTCCGCCGACTCTCTACGTCACCGCCGTGGCAATCGTCCCCGACATCTCTACGGCGGTGAGCATGGACCTCAAGGAGGCCGGCAACGCCCTGTACCAGATCGGCATGACCCACGCTGAATTGGGCGCGTCCCAATACAGCGCGCAATTGGGCCTTGGGGGCGGACGCGTTCCGCGCCCGGATTTAGCCCTGGCGCCGCGACGGCTCGCGGCACTGCACCGCGCGATGGCCGAGGGCTGGGTCCGAGCTTGCCACGACCTCTCTGAGGGTGGATTGGCGGTGGCCCTGGCGGAAATGGCCTTCGCCGGCGGGCTCGGGGCCACCGTGGACCTGTCGCGCAGTCTGTGCGCGCAGCTGCCACCTGGCTATGACCCCCTGGCGACGCGGCTCTACTCAGAGTCCTGCACCCGTTTCATGGTGGAAGTGCGTCCGCGCCACTCCGAGGCCTTCGAGAACTTGCTCGCCGACCACGATTGCGCGCGCATCGGCACGGTCAGCGAATTGCCGCGGCTGGAGATTCGCTCGGCTGCAAACACCGTATTGATCGATGTGGCGATCGAAGAACTGCGCGCCGCTCACCAAGGAGGGTTCCGAGGATGAAGAGCGCCCCCCTGGCCATCGTCGTGCGAACCGCCGGCACGAATTGCGACCGCGAAACCTGCATGGCCCTGGAGCGGGCCGGCGCCAAGGTTGAGTTGACGCACCTGTACCGACTGCTGGAGCAACCGGCGCGCCTGGAAGCGGCCAGCATGGTCGTTTTCCCGGGCGGCTTCAGCTACGGCGACGACGTCGCCGCGGGGCGCATCCAGGGCTTCGAAGTCCGCCAGTCCCTGGCCCCGGCCCTGTTTGAATTCGTCGCGGGTGGCGGGTTCGTGCTCGGCATCTGCAACGGATTTCAGGTGCTCGTAGACACGGGATTGCTCGAAGGCCTACCGCAGGCCGGCAAGCGCGAGGTTGCGTTGTCCAGCAACGTCCGCGGCCGCTTCGAATGCCGCTGGGTGCATCTGATCAATGAGGACTCGCGCTGCACCTGGCTGCCGGCGGGTCGCGTTTGGCCGGTGCCGATCGCCCACGGCGAGGGCCGCGTCACGTTGCGTGACGACGCGGTGCTCGAGCGCCTGAAAAGCGAGCGGCGCATCGTGCTGCGCTACGTGCGGCCGGATGGAACCAGGGCCACGAGCGCAGACGAGCTCGAGGTCTGCCCGAATGGCTCCCTCGATCAAATCGCCGGACTGTGCGACCTCACGGGCCGCATCATCGGCCTGATGCCCCATCCCGAACGCAACATCACACCCTGGCACCATCCGCAGTGGACCCGACTTTCGGGCACGCGAACAGAAGGTGAAGGGCTCGACTTCTACCGCCGAATGGTCGTGGCCGCGTCGCAGTCAGCGGCCACACGATCCGGGCGGATTCCAACAAACGCCTAGTTACAAGGACTGTTTTCCATGCGCACTGCAGTATTCGCAACTCTTCTCGCCCTGCCCCTTTTCACCGGATGCGCCGCGGCGTTGGTCGCCGGAGCCATCGGCGGTCTCGTCATCAGCGAAGGTGCCGTCGGCGGCACCAACGTCTACGAGACGCGCATCAACCTCAACGTGGACAAGGTCTGGCCCACGGTCAAGACCACCCTGTCCGACACCTCGATGGAGACCATTTCAGTGGACGAAATGGTCCGCATGGCCAAGGCCAATGTTGACGGCGTTTCCGTGACGGTGACCTGTGAGGCCTACGATCTCGACAAGACCGTGATGCGCACGCGCGCCAGCAAGTTCGCGGGCACGGTCAACGACGCCGACATGGCGCAAATGGTCCAGGAGCGCATCGTTCTGCGCCTCGAGAAGCTCAAGTGACTTCCCAGAGGTAAATTGCGCCGGGGCCCAGCCCGGTGCGATCTCGAATCAAGATGCGGCGGCGGCTCGCGAAACGTGGGCCGCCGTCGCATCTTTCTTGCGCTTGGCCGAGCAGCTGCGGCAGTAGCCGATCAGGCGATGGTCATGGCTGACGATTTCAAAGCCCTTCTTGCGCGCGGCCTCCAGTTGGAGGTCCTCGATGCGCTCGTCGTGAAACTCCTCGATGCGCCCGCAGTCCGTGCAGACCATGTGATCGTGGTGCCCGTGGCCGAGGACGTGCTCGTAGACCATTTCGCCGCGGCCCACGTCGAGGGACTTCATGAACCTGCCGTCCTGCAACAGGCTGAGGGTGCGGTAGACAGTCGCGCGCGAAACCTTGACCCCCGGTTCCTTTGACAGCCAGTCGTACAGAACCTCGGCACTGAAGTGTTCGTGGGTCGCGAAGGCGCGGTCGAAAATGCGCGCGCGCTGCGTCGTCAATTTGAGCGAGCGCCTGCGCAGGTAACCCTCGAACGCACGTTTGATCTCGGCTTGCTTCATGGACGCTCTCGCGTCGAGCGGATCCTGAAGATGACCCGCGCCGCCGCGGATCGAGAATCGTCAATCAGCGCCGTTCGCGCAAGTCCGAGCGCAATTGCGGACAGCTCAGCGCGGCCCGGGCCGCCGCAGTGGACGCTCGGGATCCTCAGTGCGCGTTGCGCTCGCGCCCGGAGCAGCGTCCGCCGAAGTCTGGGCCGGCCGTGTGAGGTGCCGCAAGCCGATATCTCGGCGACAGAAGCGCCCCTCCCACTGCAACTTGTCGAAGGCCGTGTAGGCCAGCTCGCGCGCTTCGGTCAAATCCTTGCCGAGCGAAGTGACGCACAGAACCCGGCCGCCATCGGTGAGCACTTCCGGCTCCAGTCCCCGTGAAAAGCGCGTGCCGCTGTGGAATACGACCACATCAGGCACTGCTTCGGCCTGCGCCAGTCCGTGGATCGGATCGCCCCGGCGCACGCTGCCCGGGTAACCCTCGGCCGCACCGACAACGCCCACGCAGACGCGCGAGTCCCATTCCGGCCCTTCCAGCTCACCCAACTTGCCCTGGGCCGTGGCGATCAGATACGGAACGAGGTCCGAACGCATGCGGCGCATCAACGCCTGGGCCTCGGGATCACCAAAGCGGCAGTTGTATTCCAGCACGCGCGGGCCGCTCTCGGTCAGCATCAGGCCGACGAACAAAAGGCCGCGAAAACTGAGCTCCTCAAGCCGCATTCCGTGCAAGGTCGCGACCAGGACATGCTGCTCGATCTGGCGCATCATGCGCCGGGACAGCACGGTGACGGGCGAACACACGCCCATGCCGCCGGTGTTCGGGCCGCTGTCGCCGTCGCCAACCTGTTTGTGGTCCATGACCGGGTCGAGGATCAGCAGCGCCTCGCCGTCGGTGATCGCCAGCACGGAGACCTCTTCGCCCACGAGGAATTCTTCGATGACAACCTCTACGCCGGCCTCACCCAAGGTGCGCTCCTCCATCAGGGCGTCGATCAGGGTGCAGCCTTCGCGCGCGGAGCGCACGATCGTGACGCCCTTGCCGCCAGCCAGTCCGCTGGCCTTGATGACCTGCGGCCACTGGGAGCAGGCCTCGAGGTAGGACTTGGCCGTACCTGAGCGATCAAAGCGCCGCGACTGGGCCGCTGGAATGCGGTGGCGCGTCAAAAATTCCTTGGCAAAGACCTTCGAGCCCTCCAGACGCGCGCCACTGGCATCCGGACCGAAGACCAAAAGCCCCGCGGCCCGCAGCTTGTCGGCCAGGCCCAGGCACAGGGGCTCTTCGGGACCGATGACCACCAGACCCACGGCCTCGCGCCGCGCGAGCTCCACCAAGCCGGGGATGTCGCTCGCCTTGACGGGCAGGTTGCGCGCCACGGAAGCCGTGCCGGCATTGCCAGGGGCGCACAGAACCTCACTGACCAGGGGCGAGGAGCGGATCTTCCAGCACAGTGCGTGCTCGCGTCCGCCTGAACCGACGACCAGGACTTTCATCGGTCAAGACTCATGTTCTCGTTGCCATTCGCGCCACTTCGGCCAAGCGCAAGAGCGTACGCGATCCTCGGGGCTTGGCGCTAGGGCGCGCTCTGTGTCTCTCGCTCCCGGGTCCTGCGCGCGCTACCCTCTGCGTCCCGCGGGGAGTACCTCAGTTGGTAGAGGGGAAGCTTTGGGTGCTTCCAGTCGTGGGTTCGAGTCCCATCTCCCCGACCATGCGCCCGTAGCTCAGTTGGATAGAGCATCCGATTTCTAATCGGATGGTCGGTGGTTCGAGTCCACCCGGGCGCGCCATCGGATGGCCGGGGCCGGCCGCGCGCAGGCCGAGAATCCTAGAGATCCGGGTGTTGCAGGTGCGCGTCGCCTGAGCGCTGCCACACCTCTGCCACGGCGAAGAGCCGTGCTTCGCTGAAGGCGCGACCGGTGAAACCCAGACTCTCCCACTGGCCGCGCCCGTTGCGCCGCGTCGGAGCGCAGAGTGTCGGATGGCCGCTGAGGTTGGTGGCCACTAGCCAGCCGCCGTGGGTCGAGGGATGGACCACGGCGTCGTAGGGCGCGAGGATTTTGTCCAGCTGGCGCGCCAACTCGCGGCGCACGCGCTGTGCGCGCAAGTACTCGACCGCGGAAATCAACTGGCCTTGGCGCAGGACATTGGGCCAGGCGTCCGCCACCTGGCGCACCATGCGCTCGTCCTCTCCGCTGCGGGTGACATCATCGAGCGCACTGGAGGCCTCGGCCGTCAGGATCGACAGCAGTTCAGAAATCGGCAATTCCGGCAGGGCCACGGGCTCCAGTTCAAAACCGAGCTTCACGAGGCTGGCCAACACCGCGGCTTCGCTTTCAGGAGCGGCCCAGGCGCCCTTCAAGTAGCCGAGCTTTCGGCCGCCCGCTGCGCACAACCCCGTGGGTCGGAAAAGCGGTTGTCCCAGAGTGCTCGGATCGCGCGCGTCCTCACCGACGATGGCCGCGAAGACCAAGTTGACGTCTTCGATGCTGCGGCACATGGGACCGATCTTGTCCATGGTCCATGCGAGTTCCATGGCACCTGCGCGACTAACGCGCCCGAATGTCGGCCGCAGCGACGAGAGACCGCAGATGGTGGATGGCGAGAGGATTGAGCCGCAGGTTTCCGATCCGATCGCGAATACGACCGCACCAGCGGCGGTCGCGCTTGCGGGACCAGCGGAAGATCCGCTCGATCCCTGCTCGAGGTTCCACGGATTTTTGGTCTTGCCTCCGTACCACACGTCGCCCCATGCCAGTTCTCCCAAGGAGAGCTTGGCCACGAGCACGGCGCCAGCCGCGTCGAGTCTCTCGATCACGGCGGCGTCCGCCTCGGGAACGCGGCCGGCGAAAATGACGGAACCAAAGCTGGTGGCGACGCCGCCCGTGTCCAAAAGGTCCTTGGCACCGTAGGGAATCCCGTGCAGCGGGCCGCGATCCTTGCCCGCCGCCAGTTCGAGATCGAGGCGCTTGGCTTGCTCGAGTGCGCGCGCCTCGCAAAGCGTCGCGACACACAGAAGTTTGGGATCGAGACGGCGCAGGCGGGACAGGGAAAGCTGCGCGAGCTCCTCGCAGCTCACCGCGCCTTGGCGCAGCAGTGCCCCGAGCTCTGGAATCGAAGCAAAGGCCAAGGCCTCTATGGTCGCGGGTCGAACCGAAGTCGCGGGCACAGGCCGCGGCACTGATCCGTTGAAATCCGCGTCGGGCCGCAGGCCAGCCATGAAGACCGTGTATCCGATCGCCGGTGGCAATTTCGCGACGGCGCCCAGGGCCCCTAGGCGCTCAAATCCCTGGCGCAGTTCTTCAAGCCCGGGTCCGGCGAGGGTCAGCTGCGCATCCGTGAATTCCAGGCCATGAAAGCGCGCGGCTCTCCGTGCGTCTTCGCTAGGTGGCGCGGTGGGTGCCGGCTCCTGGTTCTGAGGTGGGAGGCAGCAGACGAAGCTCGTGAGGAAAAGACGGAGGAAACTCGAGACCATGGGATGCTCCGGAGGGGAAAGCGCTCGGCAGTCGGGCCACCATACGTCTCAGCGTCTCAAGGCGGGCCCACAGCGGAAATTCCTTCTCGGTTGGCGCCGGGCCCCTGAGGTGGCCAGCATGCCCCGCCCCCCCCGCTGGCGATCCTTGGGATAAGCTTGGATCGGGCGCAGTTCATGATCGAGCCCCGCGAACCTGTGCGTGCGAACCGAGGGCGGCCAACGGTTCCAGTGCCCCGCCAACAAGGCATGCAGCAAGAACCACAACACACCGCGATCAAGGGTATGGAGCACGGCATGGGGCGCAGCATGGGGCCACTGCGGGCCTATATCTTCGCCTTGGTGCTCTCAGGCACTGCGGGCGCGCAGGTGAGCGAGTACACACGCGAGAATTCCAAGGTCTGGCAGCGGCAGGGAACTCAGCGCTGGGCCGTGAACGAGCGCGTCGCGACCATTGATCTCGCAGGCGCAGACTTCACTTCGTGGCGCGCGGCACAACCCTCTGGGTCGATCCTGCGGCGTTTGACGCCGCTCCGCGCGAATCGGCTTGGCTTCATCGACGTGGACGTTCCGGCGAACGTCGACGGACTCGCGGTGATCGCCGCCCTGCGAGCTGACAAGCGCGTCCGCAACGCGGAATTGTCCGCGTACGGTAGTTACGACGCCGTGCCCAACGACGGCTTCTTCGGTACCCAGTGGCACTTGAGGAACACCGGTCAGAGCGGCGGCACACCGGGCGCGGACATCGGCGCTGTCGGCGCCTGGGATCTTGCGGTCGGCGATCCGAACGTGGTTCTGGCCGTGATCGACTCCGGCACCCAGGTCGCGCACCCGGATCTCTCCTCCAATATCTGGGCCAACCCCGGTGAGATTCCGGCCAACGGAATCGACGACGACGGAAACGGGTTCATCGACGACGTGGTCGGATGGAATTTCGAACTGGGCAGTCCCAACGTGACGGTCACTGCTGCCCACGGAACGAACACGGCGGGCGTGGCCATCGCGCGCACGAACAACGGCATCGGTGTGGCAGGTGTCGCTGGCGGATTCGGCGCCGTCGGCGGCTGTCGCGGCATGATCCTCGCCGTGGGCAACAGCGCGCCACAGTCAGCGCTGATCGACGACGCGATCATCTACGCAGCGGACAACGGCGCGCGTGTGATCAACATGTCGTTGCAAGTTCCGACCACCGCGGCGATCAACGCAGCTCTCGTGTACGCCCACGATGTGCGCGGGGTGGCGATCGTCGCCGCCGCGGGCAATGTGTCCGGTCCGATCAACTACCCCGCGAACCAACCGCAGGTGATCGCCGTGGGATCCAGCGGCCGCACGGATGCGCGC
Organism: Planctomycetota bacterium; assembly: GCA_947484275.1. Classification (GTDB taxonomy): domain Bacteria; phylum Planctomycetota; class UBA1135; order UBA1135; genus JADJQU01. The sequence continues at coordinate 126,897 of CANKOY010000001.1, forward strand.
TCAACGTTCTCGGCCTTCGGACCCCAGCTTTGGCTGCTCGCTCCCGGTGAGAGCATCACCACCACCAGCACCTCCTCGGGCTTCGCCAGCCCCACCGGCACGTCGTTTTCGGCGCCCATGGTGTCTGGCACGATCTGCCTCCTATTCGCTTCCATGCCGAGCCTCGCCGCGGACGATGCGCGCGATATTCTGCGGCGCTCGGCCGCGGATCTCGGTACGCCGGGTTTCGACAACTCGACGGGCTGGGGGCGACTGTCAGCCTCGGCCGCGCTCACGCTCCTCGCACAGTCAGATTGCGACGACAACGGCATCTACGATCCGGCGCAGATCGCAAGCGGATTCTCGCTCGACCTCGACGTAAATGGCGTGCCCGATGAGTGCGAGCAACTTGTGTACTGCACAGCACAGATCAACTCCCTGGGTTGCCTGCCCGCGATCTCGGCCAGCGGCAGCCCCTCGGCCTCGGCCAGCGCAGGCTTCGTAGTCAGCTCGAGTGGCATCCGAAATCAGCGTCCTGGAGTGCTGCTCTACAGCTTGAACGGGCGCGCGAGTCTGCCCATCGGCGGCGGAACACTGTGCGTCGCAGGGCCGATCCGTCGCACGCCAGCCGTGAACTCTGGCGGCGCGCCCAGCGGTTTGGATTGCAGCGGCGCGCTGGCGATCGACATGAATGCCTTTGCACGCGGCCTGCTCGGGGGCTCACGCGATCCCAGTCTTTCGGTTCCGGGGGTTCGTGTCGGTTGCCAGTGGTGGTCCAGCGATCCAGTGCCCGGTTTCACGGGTCAGCCGAACTTCACGAACGCGCTCGAGTACTCGATCGCCCCGTAAGGCAGCGCACCAAGCCACGCTGTCCGCTGGCTTGCCGCATCCGATCCGCGCGCACCGTGGTCGGCCCTTGGCGCAACTGCGAAATCAGGGGCGGAGGTGCGCACTTGCGGCGCGCAAGGTCCAGCCGACGCCCAGACCCAGCACCATGAGCACGGCCACGGGCGCCTGCCAGCGCTCGAACCCCAGAAGACGTTCCTGGTGAACTGAGACCATTAGCAACAGAAGCGGCGTCGCCATGTACAGATTGTGGCGCGCGCGAATGCCGGCGCGCTCCAAGTCCGCGGCCAGTGGAGCGCGACCTTCGCGAACCGCCAAGGCGTTGCGGCGTAGGAGAGGTGCCACGTGAAGCCAGACGTTGGCAACCATGGTCGTGCCGAGCAGCGCTCCGATGTGGATCAGGATCGCTCGATTCGACATCTGCAGAAAGGAATCGAGGTAGACCCCATAGCCAACGGTCACGGCGGACCAGGCGAGGTGAGACAGCTCCGCATGCTTCCCCGCGCAGCGGCTCAAGAGCTCGTACACGGGGAACAATGCGAACAGAAGGCCGAACACCACGGAGATTTCGCTCCAAGGCATGTTGACGCCCGCAAACTCGCTGGAGGAGGCGTACATCAGAGGCGCCGACTTCGATGAGTAGTACAACTTCATCAACAGCGCGACGCCGGTGAGCCAAGTGGCCAGGGAAGCCCACTCGAACCAGAACATCGTGCGCAGGACGTACTCGGGCACGACTCTAGGTCGCTCTGCGGGATCGAGGGCCGCCACGGCGTTCTGATGCACCAAGGTGAAACTGAACAGCATTCCGATCCAAATCACGCCGCCGATCAGGTGCACCCAGCGGTAGAGAAGTTGGTCGTAGTCCAGACCGTCAGCGAGCAGCGACCATTGTGCGAGAGAGTCCATGCTAGGGCGGGTGTCGGCGAAGGTCAGGGCTGCTTGTGAAAATGAAATTCGATCCGCGAACCGCTGTGGGCCGTGACCCTGACCTCTGCGCTCTGCCGGCCCAGGACCTCGTGCCAGGCACGGACCTCGTAATCACCGGGCGGCAAATCGCCGAAGTGAAAACTGCCATCGGCCCCTGTCACCGCGAAATACGGATGATCGAACACGCCCACCCAGGCCTTCATCCACGGATGAAGGTCGCAGACAATCGGAACGGCGACTTCGTGGGCGGCGAAAACCAATTCGAGCGCCGCGGCACCTTCGGCCTGGTTGACGTTGACGCTTGGATTTTGCTCGCTGCGCGCGATCGAGCGCACGTTGTGCCGTCCGCGGTCCTCGTTCGTGACGCGCAGAGTCTGGCCGATGCGCAAACCGAGAACGTGGGGACGATAAACACAGCCGCGCTGGGCGAGGACGATCGGTTCGCGCTCAACGGTTAAGTCGGGGGCCGAGTCCGCCGCCTGCGGCGGAGGATTGACGAGCCAGACAATCGCGTTGGCCATGCGGCCGTTGTCCACCACCCATGTTTCCGTCAGCGCCGGTTCCTCGGGATGGCTTGCGCAGCCGCCCTCAGCAGCGGTGTTGATCGCCGAACGCGGCGGCGGGACACCATCGAAGAGCACGCGGCCTTCGATCGTCCCAGCAGGCGCCTGGTCAACTTGCGGAGCTTGCACCCGCGGCGCTTCACCGGAGTGGCTCGACTGCTTTCCGTCACAAGCGAAGAGTCCCAGGGCCAGTGCACAGATCGCCTGCACGAAACGCGGTTCCATTGTCGCCAAGGGTAGCAGGGGCGCAACGTCGCCGTCGAACTTCAAACGAGCTCGAACATCAACTGCAGACGGACAAAGTCCACGTCCACCAGCCGCACGGCGATGGGATATCCCTCACTAAAGGAGAAGCGCTGCTTGCCGCGGCTGATTTGGATCGTCGGTCCGCGCACTTCGACTCGATCGCCGATTTTCTTGGCTGGCAAGAACCCATTGACGTTGAAATTCGTGAGGTGCAACTCCAGTCCCGCGTGCGAAATGCGCGCGATCTTGGCTTCGAGCTTCTCGCCCACGTGCGGGTGCATGAACTGGCAGACCTTCAAGTCGCCGATGGCCGTCTCGCACATTTCGGCCACCTCGCTTTGGGCCGAACAGTGGCTGGCCACTTCGTTCATGTCCGCGAGCAGGGCCTCGGCCTTGAGTTCTAGCGCCGCTTCCTCGCCGCGATTCTCGACGCTCCACAACCAGCGGTGCACCATCAAATCGGGATAGCGACGAATCGGTGACGTGAAGTGCAAATACGCTTTGCGCGCCAAACCGAAGTGCGTGGCGACGTCCTCGTGGTCGTGGACCTCGTAGACCGCGCGCTCGATCAGTCCCAGGATGCGCTGGATCAGCGCCTCGGCATTGGGTTTCTTGCGCGCCGAACGAATCATGCGGCCAATGTCGCGGCCGCTGAGGCGCTCCTTGGTCGGCACGTGGATCCCGTGCTCTTCGAGTTGTTTGGCAACCGCTTCGATTTCCTCGGGGCTCTTCTCCGGGTGCACTCGATAAATGGTCGGAAGCCCGCGCTCGCGGAACAGATCGCCGACCGCTTGATTGGCGGCCAGGGCGGTCTCTTCGATCAGGGTCATCGAGAAGTAGCGCGGATAATCGATCACGCGCAGGACTTCATGCTTGTCATCGAAGACGAACTTTCGTTCGCGAGATGGCAGCCGCAGTGAGCCCTTGGCGTCGCGCAATTTCTGCTGCACCAGGGTCCAGGCGCGAAACTGCTCTAGGGGCTTGCGTAAGAACTCGAGCGACTGCGCTTCCTCGGTGTCCTTCTTGTCCAGAACCTCTTGCACACCGCGATAGGTCGTACGGCGCTGGCTGTGGATCACGCTCTTGTGCACGCGGGCAGATGTGCGCGCGCCAGCGGCATTGAAATCCATCAGCACGCTGTAGGTCAGCCGATCGCGGCCCTGGACCAGGGAACAGAGTCCGTTCGACAGCTCTTCCGGCAGCATCGGAATCACCTGGTCGGCCACATAGACGCTGGTGGCGCGCGTCAGCGCCTCGGCATCGAGTGCAGTGCCCGGCCGCACGTAGTGGGCCACGTCGGCGATGTGCACCCCGACCTGATAGCCTCCTCCATCCAGCGGCTCGATGGAGATCGCGTCGTCGAAGTCCTTCGCGTCATCGCCGTCGATGGTGAAAATCGTGTTCGCGCGCAGGTCCAGGCGGCCCACCAAGTCCGCTGCCCCCGGATCTGGAGGCAAGCTCTTCATCTCCTCGCGAACATCGCGCGGAAAGACGGTGCGCACTCGAAACGAGGCGAGGATCTGCATTTCCTCGGAGTCTTCCTCGCGATAAATTCCCGGCCCGTGGGTCATGGGTCCGAAGGCGCGCGGCCGCGCGGCGATCTTCTCGCGCGCCGTTCCGTGCTTCAGCGCCTCGATGTCGAAGTCTGCATCGGGATCGCCGGCACCGTCGAACGTGAAACCGCGCTCGCCGTCCTTTCCCGTGGATTCAGGCGCCTTGGGTTCGATTCCGCGCGCGCGCGCAAGGTCTCGAAAATTCTTCAGAGGGCGGTCGCCGGGCTGACTCATTGGGCCTCGGGCTCGGCGCGCCCCTTGGAGAAGATTCGGAGCAGCGCGCTGGCCGAGAGCAGCGCGAGCAGTGGGTCGATCGGAAAGCGATAGCGCTCGGACACGTGGGTCACATAGTACGCGAGTCCGAAACCCAGGAGCGCCAGGAGCAGGAGTCGCCGCTCACGGAGGCCGGGACCCCAGCGCAGGGCACCGATCCACCCTAGGACGCCCAAAACGGCGAAGGAGAGGAACTTGGCCCAGGAATTCGGATCAAATCCAGCCCGGGACGCAGCGCTCGAACGCTGGTCGAATAGCGGCAGGTCGCCAATCCAGAAGTACTGCACGCGCCGCAGGCACAGCACGAGGAAATCTCCAGGATGCTCGCTGATCCACTGCGTTGCCCGTGCGCCACAATCCGCGGCGTAGGCGCGCTCGCCGAGATCGCGGTACAAGGCCAACTCCGACGCCACGTGCGAAGGATGGAATTTGAAAGGCACGGGATGGCCGTTGGCCTCGGGGTTGTTCCCCAGGCGCAACTCGACTCCGAAGTTGGGCCGCAGGTTGGCCGTGCCGAGCACGCGCGCGTTTCGCAGCATCCACGGCGCGCACACGGCCAGCAATGCGAATGCAAAGAGCGCCGACCTTCCCGCCCGTGCGCCAACGCTTCCGCTGGACATCGCGATGTACACGAACACAGCCGGTAGCAACGACAGGGGCGCGGGGTTGACCAAGGCCAACGCGCCCCAGCACAGGCCAGCGCCAAGGGTTGCACGCGTGCTCTCGAACGCGCCCTTGCGGGTCGCCACCACGAGACACGCCACCGTCCCGAAGGCAACGAAGGTTGTGTCCCACACGACGCTGACCGCATTCCACAGGGCGGGCGGGTACAGCGCGAAAATCACGGCCCCCCACCATCCCGCCCGCGCAGCCCCGAGATTCTGCCCCAGGCGCGTGAGCAACACACAGGTCGCAGCGCTGAAGAGCGCCTGCAGCGAGAACAGTGCGAAGGCCATCGACGGATTGACGCCGTCGAACGCCCACATCAGCGCGGCAATCAACGCGGGATAGGGCGGAGTCAACCACCCGCTCGCGCCCGTTCCAAGGGACCAGGGGTCAGCAAGCCCGCGGCCTTGATACAGCGCCTCCCCTAGACACGCGGCCTCATGCCCAAAGTCCCAGGTGCTCTGACCCGCCGCAGCCTCGTGGGGAGCGAGCACCAAGAGCAGAATCATGCGCAGCGCCAGCGCGACCGCGAACAGCGCCGCCACGTGCCGCCCCTGTCCGAGAGTGTTCACGCGACGAAGTTCACTTTCCGAAAGCGCGCCGGCGCGGCGCCGTGGCTCATCTCGGCGACTTGCATCGGATTTCCCTTGCCGCAGTTGGGCACGCCCCACAGACGCCAGTGATCCGCATCACAAATGGCATCGCAAGAATTCCAAAATTCGAGCGTGCGGCCCTGATAGGTCGGACTGCGCACTAGCCGCGCCTTCTTGCCGTTCTTGATCTCGAAGCCCAGTTCCGTCGTGAATTGAAAATTCACGCGCTGCTGATCGATCGACCAAGTCTTGACGGTATCGCACAGCACGCCGTTTTCCGTGTCGGCAATCAGCTCATCCAGCTTCCAAGTCCCCGGCATCAGGGACAAGTTCGTGATGCGCACGATTGCCGGGTGGTACCAACTCTCCGCGCGGGCAGCGCCGCGACTGCGCAACTCGCCGATGCGCGCGGCCCACTCGCGGCTGGTGTGAAATCCCACGAAGCGCCCGCCTTCGACAATGGGCCAGCGACCTGACTGGGTCCCCTGGTCGTCCCAGCCGCGCGTGTCCAGCCCGCCAGCCACGGTGGAGTCCGCGATCAAATCGACGATCGACGAGCCGTACTGCATTTTCCCAAGCTGTGCGGGAGTCGCGAAGGACCCACCCGCCAAATCGCGCTCGGCTCCCAGGGCTCGATCCAATTCCGTGGGGTGGCCAACGGATTCGTGGATCTGCAGCATCAGTTGATTGCCCATCAGGATCAGGTCGCGTTCGCCAGCCGGGCATGCCGGAGCGCGACACAGGGCGATGGCTTCGTCGCGCACCCGTTCGCCGTGGCCCATCAGGTTCATTTCGAGCACGTGCTCATAACCGCGACCCGCGAAATCGCCGCCGAATGACGCGGGATAGCTGCGCCGTTCGCACTGACCGCCGTCGATTGCCGTGGCAGCGATGCCCGCGCCGGTGCGGGTCAAGGTCTGGTGCACGTCGAGTCCGTCGCTGGAGACGTGCCAGCGCTCTTCGCGCCGCAGGGACAGTCCAGCTTCGCGAGCGACGACCTCGGGGCGACCGCAAAGACTCTGCTCAGCGGCCAGCAACAGTTCGATACGCTCGGAGAGCGGCACACTGAAGGGATCGATCTCCATCGGCGTGTGGAATGATCCGCGGTGCGCAGGCTCCGGAGCGAAGTCTTGCGCGCGCGACATCGCCGGCGCCAGTTGGCGCGCAATCGACAGTGCGCGGCGCGCGGCAGCCACTGCGCCCGACGTGTCGCGCGCGCCTCCAAGGGGTTGCGCGGCGAAGCCCACCGCACCATGGGCACGTACCGTGACGCCAATGCCCAGTTCCTCGCGCGCGTTCGATAGAGCGAGCTCGCCATTGCGAACTAGAAGATCTTCCACGAGCACGCGCTCCACGCGCGCATCGGCGAAGGCAGCGCCCGCGCGCTGTGCGCTGTCCACTGCTAGACGTGCGAGTTCGTTCATCGCGATCAGAAGTCGGTCGAAGAAGTGAAGCGAAAACGAGCCAGGGACATGGGCGGCGTGACGATTTCACCGTCGAAGAGCGCCCCAGCCGCTTCGCCCGTGCGCCCAAGGTCGGTCAATCCGGCCAGGGCTTCGAGCAACGACTGCGTGAAACGCAAATTCTTGACGGCGCGCACCACGCGGCCACCCTCGATCAAGAACGTACCGTTGCGCGTCATGCCCGTCAGCAACAGCTCCTTCGAATCGATGGCATTGGTGTAGTGGAACTGGCTCACCAGGAGTCCGCGCTCAATTCCGGCGATCAGTTCCTCAAGTGACGAATTCCCCGAAGCGACAACCATGTTCTGGGGCGCAGGTCCGCAGACCGCTGGCTGCGCCTGGGCGTGTCCGGTCGAACTGGTGCCTCGTCGCCGGGCATAGTGGCGATCGGTCACAGGCGCGCACAGGCGACCTGAATCGACTAGTTTCACGGTCGACTTCGGCGTGCCCTCGCCATCGAAGGCCAAGGCTGGCATCAGAGGATTCTGCGGGTCGTCCGTGATGCTGAGCGCGGCGGGCCAGAGTCTTGCTCCATCACGTCCACATAAAAACGAACTCTGCTCCTCGACCTCCCGGGCGCCAAATCCCTGGTAAGCGGCAAACAGGAGGATTGCGCTGACGGCCAGCGGTTCGAGCACCACCGGATACTCGCCGGGTTCGAGCGCGAGGGGGGCGCGACTCGCCAGCGCTTTGTCCACGGCCTTTCGGATCACACTCGCGTGGTCCACCTGGTCCGGCTCCGCCCCGAAGGACTGGGCCAGCCCCGCGCCCCCTCCGCCGCTGGCAGTCAGAGAAAATCCGTGGCGCCCGGTCTGCCCGAAGACCGCGCGGTCCCGAGAGTTGACGATGGCCCGAGCTAGAGCCGTGGATTGGATCAGTCCCGCTGGTTCGAGCTCTGCAGTTTCACATGCGGCGAGCGCGGCGCGAATCCAGCGCGCTTTCTCCTCGAAGGAGTGCGCCAGGGTCTGCGGTGGCGCGAAGGTCTCGCGCACGTCCACCGCACCGCCCATGGGAACGAGTTCTGGATTGACCGGCGCGAAACGCGCCAGTTCGATCGCCCGCGCCAGGGCACGGCGGCCGTCAGCCAGGGAATTTCCGGCCACGCTGGCGCGCGCTTCGCGCAGACCGCCGCCCTCATCGAGGCGAACGCGAACGGCAAACTCATGGCGCTCACGATCCGCGCTTTGAGTTGGCCCCTCCGCGGCGAATCGCGCAAAGCGCTCGAGACCGTGCTCCAGCGTGACTTCAGTTTCCGCCGCGGGACTCTCGCGAACGATCTGCGCCGCGACTTCCAGCGCAGAAGCGCCCGTGATCAGTCCCATGATTTCTCAGCGAACAACGAAGTTGACCAGCTTGCCGGGCACTACGATCGTCTTGACCAGGGTCTTGCCCTCGAGCCACGAAGGCACCGCATCCTTCGCCGCCGTCACCACGACGGTTTCGTCCGAGTCCTTGGGCAACTTGATCCGCGCGCGCAGCTTGCCGAGCACTTGAACCGGAATCTCGATCACGTCGTCGTCGAGGAAACTCCGGTTCAGGGTCGGCCAGGGGCTAAGGTGCACGGAGGTTCCGTAGCCCAGTCGCCTCCACAGCTCCTCAGCAAGGTGCGGTGCGAACGGTGCGAGCATCGCCACGAAGCGACTCGCCTGACCGCGGTCGAAGGCCGCCGCGCGCGGCAACACTTCCTTGAGCAATTCCATCATCGCCGCCACGGCCGTGTTGAAATTCAGCTGGCGGAAAGAATCGTCAACGCGCTCCAGGGCGCGGTTCAAGAAACGCTCGATCTCGAGGTTTTCTCCCGCGCGCTCCGACGCCTGTTGGTCCAGGGCCAGGGTCGGCCGCAGCGGAGCCGTCGAGCTCTCGTCCACGTACAGACGCCAGACGCGCTCGACGAAGCGCCTACAGCCCTGGATGTCGCGCGTGTTCCAGGGCTTCGAATCCGCGAGCGGCCCCATGAACATTTCGTACAGCCGAAATGTGTCCGCGCCGTGCTCAGCGATCACGTCGTCGGGATTTTCGACGTTCTTCAGTGACTTCGCCATCTTCGTGACGATCTGCTTCAACGGGTCGCCGTTCGAGCGACGCACGAAACTGTCGCCGCGCGCCTCGACCTCGTCGTTGGCGACCAGGCGATCCTCGGCGTCCTGATAGGCGAAGGCGGTGATCATCCCCTGGTTGAACAGGCGCTTGAATGGCTCCTTCGTGGACACCAATCCGAGATCAAACATCACCTTGTGCCAAAAACGCGCGTAGAGCAGGTGCATCACCGCGTGCGCCGCGCCGCCGACGTACAGGTCCACGGGTCCCCAGTAGCGCTCAGCCTCCTTGGAAAACGGAGCGTTCCCGTTGTGGGGATCCATGAAGCGCAACCAGTACCAGCACGAGCCCGCCCAGCCAGGCATCGTGTCCGTGTCGCGCAGCGCAGGGGACTGACTTGCCTTGTGACTCGTCCGCACCCACTCCTTGGCGCGTGCCAAGGGTGCGGAGCCATCCAACGCGGGTTTGAAGTCCGCGAGCACAGGCAACTCTACGGGCAGTTCGCTGTCCTCCACGGCGACGATGGTGCCGTCGGGCAGGTGGAGCAACGGAAACGGTTCACCCCAGTAGCGCTGGCGCGAAAATAGCCAATCGCGCAAGCGGTAAGTCGTGCGACCGGCGCCAAGGCCCCGCTCGGCGAGCATTTCAATGATCCGACGCTTCGCCTCCGACGTCGCCAGGCCGTCGATCGGCGGCGAATTGACCGTCAGGCCGTCGCCGCTGAAACATGCGCCCTCGGTCGCGCCCTTGAAACCCTTGGGCGGACGAACCACTTCGACGATCGGCAAGTTGAACTTTTTCGCGAACTCGAAGTCGCGCTCATCGTGTCCGGGCACGGACATGATCGCGCCCGTGCCGTAGCCCCAGAGCACGTAGTCGGCGACCCAAACCGGAATGCGCGACGTCGGATCCAGTGGATTTTGCGCGTATAGCCCGGTGAACACACCGCTCTTGTCCTTGGCCAGATCTGTGCGCTCCAGGTCCGATTTCATCGCGGCCTGTGTCAGGTAGCTCTCAACGCGCTCGCGCTCGGGGCCCACCGGCAGCGTCACAAGCAGCGGGTGCTCGGGAGCGACGACCATGAACGTCGCGCCAAACAGCGTGTCTGGCCGCGTGGTGAACACGCTCAGACGTTCGCTGCGGCCTTCGATCGGAAAGTGAATCTCGGCGCCTTCGCTCTTGCCGATCCACTCGCGCTGCTGCGCCTTGATCGACTCAGGCCAATCGAGTTCTTCGAGATCGTCGAGCAAACGCTCCGCGTAGGCCGTGATGCGCAGCATCCACTGCTTCAGGGGCCGACGAATACAAACGTAGTTGCCGCGCTCGCTCTTGCCGTTGATCACCTCTTCGTTGGCGAGCACGGTCTTGAGTTCGCCACACCACCACACCGGCACGTCAGCCCGGTAAGCGAGGCCCTTCTCGAACAGGCGCTTGAACAACCACTGGGTCCAGCGGAAGTACTTGGGATCGGAGGTGTCGATCTCGCGCGACCAGTCGTAGGACAGGCCGATCTTTTTCAACTGGCGGCGGAAGTTGTCCGTGTTGACCCGGTTGCTGTCCCGCGGGTGCGTGCCGGTTTGAATCGCGTACTGTTCCGCGGGCAGGCCGAAGGCGTCCCAGCCCATGGGGTGCAGCACTTGAAAGCCCTCCATGCGCTTGCGACGCGCCACGACATCCGTTCCCACGTAGCCCACAGCGTGCCCCACGTGCAGGCCCGACCCCGAGGGGTACGGGAACATGTCGAGCACGTAGTACTTGGGCCGCGCGGGATCGAACCCCGGATCACCGGGGCTGTGGGCGCGATAGGTGTCCTGGCTCTCCCAGGCGGCCTGCCAGCGCGCGTCGATCGCTGCGCTGTCGAATGCGTTCTCGTTCACGGGGTTTTCGGGTCCTGCGTTCCGGGGGGACTGGGTTCTCAGCACCCAAGATAGGGGCGCGAGCGCGCGGGAACCAACCCTCGCACACTTCCCGAGCTGAACCGTTGACGGAAGCGCGCGGGCTGGTCATGCTCCTCGCCCGTTCTCTCTGGGCCGCGTGCTCTCCAGGGAACGTCAGGATCCACCTCGACATCGAACGCGGGGGCAGGTTCCCGGGGGATTAGCTCAGTTGGTAGAGCGCTACAATGGCATTGTAGAGGTCAGGGGTTCGAACCCCCTATCCTCCACCACCCACGCGGCCGCAGGCTCCAAAGAGCCGGCGGCCGCGACTCTTTCCCGTCCGGCCTGTTTTAGCGCGCCTCCCCCCTGCGGTTCGGTATCTTGCGCGGCTCCATGACAGAACTGGCCCACCCGGATCGCCTCGCAAAGATCGAGGCCATGCGCGCCGAGGGCCTTGACCCCTATCCCGCGCGCGGTGTCGCGGCCGAAGCAATCGCCGACCTGATCGCAGCCCTGGGGACGCCCGAAGCGCCGGGACCGCGGGCCGGGACCACGGCCACGATCGCAGGACGGCTGTTGTCGCAGCGCGACTTCGGCAAGCTCGTCTTCGCCCCAGTGCTCGACCGCAGCGGCCGGCTGCAGATCGGCCTCGAGCGCGATCGTCTGGGGGACTGGTGGCCCAAGCGCAAATGGCTCGACGGCGGTGACCTCGTGGGCGCCACGGGCGTTCTCGGCCACACGAAGAAGGGCGAACCTACGCTGTGGGTCACGGAGCTGACCCTGCTGGCAAAGAGCGTCGCCCCCCCGCCGGAAAAGTGGCACGGCCTGGTGGACGTCGAGGCGCGCTACCGCCGTCGCTACGTGGACCTGTGGGCCAGCGAGGGTGTCAGCGCGGTGTTCCTCAAGCGCTCGCGCATCGTCAGCGCGATACGCCGTTTCCTCGAGGCCCAGGGCTACATCGAAGTCGAGACGCCGACCCTGCACCCGATCCTCGGTGGCGCCGCGGCGCGACCGTTCACGACGCACTACAACGCGCTGGACCACGATTTTTTCCTGCGCATCGCGCCGGAGCTGTACCTCAAGCGCTGCATCGTCGGCGGATTGGAGCGCGTGTTCGAAATCGCGCGCAACTTCCGCAACGAAGGTCTCTCACCGCGCCACAATCCTGAGTTCTCGATGCTCGAACTCTACGAGGCCCAGGCCGACTACCGGCGCATGATGGAGATCTCGGAGACGATGATCGAATCAATCGCGCGCGAGGTGAATGGCACGACCAGCGTGCGCTTTCGCGGCGTGGACTACGACCTGCGTGCACCCTTTGAGCGCGCGAGCTACCTGGAGTTGTTTGAGAAGCACGCCGGTTGTGCCTACGACGATCAGCCGGGCGTGCGCGCCAAGGCCCGGGAGTTGTCGATCCCCGATCCGGGCAACTTCTCCAAGCTGTCCAACGACGTGTTCGAGGCCTGCGTCGAGGATCACCTGCACGGCCCGGTGATCGTGTACGACTATCCGGTTGAGATCAGTCCGCTCGCCAAGCGCAAACCGGGCGCGCCGAAGATCGCCGAGCGCTTCGAGATTTTCCTCGGCGGCATGGAATTGGGAAATGCCTTCAGCGAGCTCAACGATCCTGCGGACCAGTACCAACGCTTTGCCGAGCAGGTCGCTTCAAAGGACCCCGAGGCGCCCGGGGAAATCGATATCGACTACGTCCAGGCACTGGAATACGGCATGCCGCCCGCGGGCGGACTGGGCATTGGAATCGATCGACTCGTCATGGTGCTGACGGGGCAGGACACCATCCGCGACGTGTTGCTTTTCCCCGCACTGCGTCCGCGGTCGTTTGAGTCTGGCGAATCCGGCGAAGTCGTCACGCCGAAGAAGACCTGACATGTACCGCTGGTTCCTGAGCATGCGCTACCTCAGGGCGCGCAAGACCAACCTGATCGGCATCGGCGGGATCTTCGTCGGCGTCGGGGCCCTGATCCTGATCCTGTCGATCATGACCGGTTTCCTGGAGGAAACGCGCCGCTCCGTCCGCGGCAGCCTCTCGGACCTGGTCATCGCCCCCCGCTTCGGCGCCAGCAAGGAAGACAGCGTTCCGACCGACCCGGCCAAGATCCTGGCCGAGGTGCGCGCTGATCCGCGCGTCGAAGCGGCTGCCGCCCATCTCGTCTGGTACTGCCAGGTCGCCAAAGAGGGCGCGGATGCGGACAGCATGATCCGGATCCTGTCGAGTTCGCAGAGCGGAAACCTCTCCGCGGTGCAGATCGTCGGCATCGACCTACCAGCAGAGTTCGAGGCCACGGAATTCAAGGCCTCCCTCGAGCGCGAGGTGAAGTACGGCGCGCGAGTGGACAATGCCGAGCAACCCTTCGCCGTGCCCGAACGCTACAGCCCCAGCCCCCTTGAGGCCGGCGTTGTCGTGGGAGAAAAGCTCTACAGCAATCTCGCTCTGCGGCGCGGTGACCGCATCAAGCTGGCGACCATCGTCGAAGACCCGGCCCGCAGCGACAGTTTCCTGACGCCGTCGCGCACCTACGTGGTCGTAGGCACGTTCCGCTCGAAGGAAAACGAGATGGACATGTCGCGCATCTACCTCGATCGCGCGGAGATGATCGACTTCCTCTCGAGCCCGATTCAGTACAGCGAAGTGCTCGTGAAGCTCAAGCATGAGACCGAAGCCACGAGCAAGGCGCTCAAGGCCGAGCTGGGCGTTCGATTGGCGGAGAATCGCCTGATTTTCGGCTACATCAACCTGGACAACGAATTCGATGAGGTGAAAACCTGGCGCGAATTCCGCGGCGTACTGCTCGGCGCGATTGAAAACGAACGCGTGCTGATGGGCATCATGCTCAGCCTGGTGCTATTGGTCGCAGGTTTCACGGTCTTCGCGATTCTCTCGATGATGGTCACGGAAAAGCGCCGTGACATCGGCATCCTCACGGCGCTTGGCGCCACGCCCCGTGGCGTGCTGGAGACCTTCCTGCTGATCGCTTACTGGGATGCGCTGATCGGCGCACTGCTGGGCGCGATTTTCGGCACCTGGGGCGCGCTCAAGATCGACAGCATCGAGCGCTGGCTTTCCAAGACGTTCGGCGTCCAGATCTTCAATCGCGACGTGTACCTGTTCGACACGATCCCCAGCGTGGTGGATCCTGTGGCCGTGGCCCTGATCGTGCTCGGTGCGTTCGTCTGCGCGCTGCTCTTCGCCGCGATCCCAGCCTGGAACGCCGCGAAGCTCGATCCGCTCGAGGCCCTGAGGCAGGAATGATCCAGAACACAACAGACCGCCGAAAGACGCCGCGCGACAAGCCGGTCCTCTCCGCCCGCGGCGTGCGCAAGTCCTACACGCTCGGCGATCGCACGCTGGAAATTCTGCACGGCGTCAACATGGACCTGTACCGCGGGGAAATGCTGGCCTTGACGGGGACGTCGGGCGCGGGCAAATCCACGTTGCTGCACATTCTCGGCCTGCTCGATCGACCCAGCGAGGGCTCGGTCACCCTCGACGGCGAGAGCGCCTGGGAAATGTCGCTCACCCAGCGCGCCCTGATCCGCAATCAACGCATCGGCTTCGTGTTCCAGTTCTATCACCTGCTGCCGGAACTCGATGCGGTCGAGAACGTGATGCTGCCGGCGATGATCCACGAGTCCCGTGGAACGTTTCGCCGCCGCCGCAGCGAGCACACGGAGCACGCGCGCGAACTGCTCGCCACCTTCGGCCTCGCCGACCGCGGTTCTCACCGACCGGGTCAACTCTCCGGCGGCGAACGTCAACGCGTGGCCCTGGCGCGCGCCCTGTTCCACGATCCCGCGATCCTGATTGCAGACGAACCCACCGGAAACCTGGACCGGGCCACGGGCGAACGCGTTCTTGAACTGATCTTCCGCGAACAGGAACGCCGAGGGCTGTCGCTGTTGCTCGTCACCCACGACGAACGCTTGGCCCTGCGCTGCCAGCGTCAACTGGTGATGGCCGACGGCATGATCGAGATCGACACCGCGATCAAGATCCCGGACTAGTCCGAAGTCGGAAGAAATCGCCCGGCTACAGCCCGCGATCTTCGTGGGGACCGGTGCGCGGCAGGTCGATCCCGCGCGGCTCACCTTCGCTCTCGCCAGCCACAGGCGGCACGGTCCCGCTCCATCCCAGGCGCTCGCGCAAGCGTCGATAGGGATCGAGTTTGGCCCAGCGCATGAGTGGATAAGCGCTTGGGTGGCGCTCCACGAAAACGCTGTCGCCTTCGCGCATGGGCGCGTAGCCCTGTCCGTCGACCACCAGGGTGGTCAGTCCGCCGCTGGCACTGATCGCCAGTTCGACTTTCGCGTCGGAATGCAGCACCAGCGGGCGGTGCGCGAGTCCCTGGGGACAAATAGGCGTGACCACCAAGCCCAACATGGACGGGATCAAGATCGGACCGCCCGCGGACAGCGAGTGGGCCGTCGATCCCGAGGGTGTTGCAATGATCAACCCATCAGCGCGGTAGTCGCTGACCCAGACCCCGTCCACGCGCAGGGCGAGCGTCAGCATCCCTTGGGTCACCGCTCGATGAAGCACAACGTCGTTGAGCGCGATGGCTTCGATGTCGTCTCCGTCGTGAGTGTGCATGCGCGCTGTGAGGCGCATGCGCGGCTCCAGCAGGCCTTCGCCGTCGAGCACACCGCCGAGGACCTCTTCCCAATGCACCACCGGTGTCGAGGCCAGGAAGCCCACGCGACCGAAGTTGATCCCCAGGGTGGGCACCGGATCCGCCGCAAAAGCGCGCACGGCGGCGAGGATCGCGCCGTCCCCGCCGAGGACGACCACCAAGTCCGGACGCTTGCCGCGGGGAACCTTGGGCCCCTCAGTTTCTCGCCGACGCAGATAAGCGCGCAGGTCGCCTTCGAGCTCAACGTGCTCGACGCGCGTGCCGAGCCAGTCCATCAAGGTCCGGCGGAATTCGCGCACGCCGTGCTTGTCCAGGTCTGCAAAGACCAGCACGCGTTTCACGCTGCCGCGGGCCGGCGCGCTGAGGGAATCCCTGCGAGGTGATTGGCGCGGCAAGGGTGTGGGGTGGCTAGACGGCTTGCTGCGCGTTGAGCGCCAAGCGCACGGCGCGCTCGACCGCGGCGGCGTCGATTCCCGCCTCTTCCAACTGCTCTTCGCGCGAGGTCTTGTGGTCCATGAAGCGATCCGGCAGCGCGAGAACCTTCACCGTGGCGCGAGCGTTGGGCACGCGGTTGACGCACTCGAGTACGGCGGAACCAAAGCCACCGGCGCGCTGGTGCTCTTCCAAAGTGATCAGCGCGCGACACTGGATCGCGTGGATCCCGAGCAACTCCGCGTCCAAGGGCTTAGCGAAGCGCGCATCGACGACGCCAACGTGAATTCCCGCGGCGGCCAAGCGCTCAGCGGCATCTAGCGCGATGTCCACCATGGCGCCCAGTGCCCAAATCATCACGCCCGTCCCCTCGCCCTCGCTCAGAACCTCGGCGCGGGCGGGCAACATCTCGCGCCGCTCGCTGGGGTGGATGCGCTCGTTGCCGGTGGTGTTGGCCCGCGGGTAGCGCAGCGCGAACGGCCCCGCGTGGCGTAGGCCCAACTCGAGCATGCGACGCATGTCAGTGGCATCCCGCGGCGACGCCAGCACGAAATTCGGCAGCGTGCGCAAATAGGCGAGATCGAATACCCCGTTGTGCGTCGGACCGTCCTGGCCCACGAGACCTGCGCGGTCCATGCAAAACAACACTGGAAGATTCTGCAGCGCGACTTCCTGGAACACCTGGTCGTAGGCACGCTGCAAGAACGTCGAGTAGATCGCCGCCACGGGGCGCAGTCCTGCCTTGGCCATTCCTGCCGCGAGCGCAACCGCATGCTGCTCGGTGATTCCGGTGTCGTGAAAGCGCGCCGGCAGACGCTCGGCGAAATTCTCAAGGCCCGTGCCCGAGGGCATTCCAGCTGTGATCGCGTGCACGCGCACGTCTTGCTCCGCTAGGCGCAGAAGGCTCTCGGCAAAGGCCGTTGTGTAGGCAGGTCCCTGGGGTTTCTTGACCACGGCGGCGTCGCGCGCGGGCACTTTCTTCGACTCGGCGCCGCTCGTGCGCGGTGCCGAACCGGGCTTGACGCCGTGCACGCGCTCGGGATGGGTAGGCGCGTTCGGATGGCCCTTGCCCTTCTCAGTCAACAGGTGCAGCAGCACGCAACCGTCGAGGGCCTTGACGCGCTCGAGTTGCTCGACGAGATCCTGGACGTCGTGACCGTGAACCGGACCGACGTAGGTCACGCCCAGTTCCTCGAACACGTGACCTGGCACGACTGCGTGTCGCATCACTTCGCCGAGGTCATCGAGGGCGCGGTCAACCTTTTGGCCGATGACAGGGATCGCGCTCAGGAGACCATGGATCTCCTGGCCCGCGCGCTGAATCACGCGCGCTGAGCGAATGCGCGAGAGGTACTTAGCCAGCGAACCCACGGACTTCGAAATCGACCATTCGTTGTCGTTGAGGATCACCAGCAGGCGCTTTTGCGAAGCACCCGCATTGTTCAGGGCTTCGAAGGCCACTCCGGCACCCAGGCTCGCGTCGCCAATCACGGCGATCGCGTGTGGCGCGTCGCGATCCGAACCTAGGCCGTGTGCCAAACCCAGGGCGAGCGAAATGCTCGTGCCCGCGTGGCCGGTGTGGAACAAGTCGTACTCTGATTCTTCGGGGTGCGTGAAGCCGCAAAGTCCGCCAGTCTGGCGCAGGGTGCCAAAGCGCCCGCGACGTCCGGTCAGGATCTTGTGCGGGTAGGCCTGGTGGCTGACGTCCCAGACACATCGATCGCGCCGCAGGTCGAACACCCGGTGCAAGGCGACGGTCAATTCGACCACACCCAAGTTCGATCCCAAGTGGCCGCCGGTGACAGGCACCGTCTCCAATAGGTACGAGCGCAGCTCAGCACACAGTTGCGGCAACTCAGCTCGGCCGAGTCCGCGCAGGTCCTGGGGGCTCTCCACCCGGTCCAGGAGCGGGTAGGCGCTGTGCCCTGAGTCAGAGTTCGCAGAATCGTTCATGCCGTTGGCCTGGGCTTTGGCGCAGCCTGGGACGGGGGCCCGCGCACAGGACACAAGCATCGGGTCCCCCGCCGTCAATGCAAGGGATCGAGGCAGATTGACGGCCGGTGCGCGCTCGGGCACGGGTCCGGGGTGCCCATTCCGGGCCAGGCCCTGCCCCGAGCGCCGTGGGTCCGGGTGAGGTCGCGTTCGGTGGCGATCGGCCCCCGTGCTGCGCTATCGACGGCGCTCCAGCAGCCATTCGATGAGCTCGAAGCCCAAACTCGGACGCCTGAACCCAAGCCGCGTCGCGGTTCGGCGAGCTTCCTCAGCGGTGCGCTGGGCCTCGGCCCACGCCCCGTCGATCCCAAGCACGGCGACGATAGTGGGCTTCGAATGTCTAGCGTCCTTGCCCGGTGTCTTGCCGAGCTCCGCGGCGTCGCCGACGACGTCGAGGATGTCGTCCACCACCTGAAAGAGCGCGCCAAGTGCAGTGCCAAATGCGCGCGCCTGATCCCGTCGCGCAACCTCCGCCCGCGCCGCGATCGCGCCCATCTCCGCGGCAGCCGCGATCAGTGCGCCGGTCTTGCCTCGCTGCATTTCGCGCACGCTCTCCAAGGTCAAATCGGTCCAGGAAAGGGTCATGTCGAGCACCTGTCCGCCCACCATGCCCCGGGCGCCGGCGGCTGCGCTCAGCACGCGAATCCACTCCATGGCGCGCGGCCCCGGCTCCTCGGCGAGGCACTGGAACGCGGCCGTATGCAGGGCGTCGCCCGCCAGCAGCGCCAGGGCTTCCCCGTGTACGCGATGACAGCTGGGCCGACCGCGACGCAGGTCGTCGTCATCCATGCATGGCAGATCATCGTGAGCCAGGCTGTAGGCGTGGATAGCCTCCACGGCTGCCGCGGGACGCTCCGCGTCAAGATCCTCGCCGCCGAGTTCGCGGCACACCAGCCGCACCAACGCCGGGCGCATGCGCTTGCCGCCGCCAAGCAGGGCGTAGACCATGACCTCCTTCAACCGCGAATCGCGGGCGGCCACTGCGTCCGAGAGGATGTGGCGATCGAGCGCGGCCTCGGCCCACTGGCATGAGGACTCAAGCCAGGTCTCCAACTCGGTGCGATTCGCGGGACGCGCTTCCACAGTGGCCGCCTGCGGAGCGCTACTTCGCCACGGGGCGAGAATCGGGATCGTTCGGATAAGGCTGCGTGGATTCTCCATCGGCGGACAGCTCTTCGACCTGCTTCTGGAACGAGGTCAGGATCGCCTGGCACTTCTTCACCAGCTCGACGCCTTCGCGGTACTTCTGCAGTGCGGGCTCCAGGCCCAAGGTCTGCTGGTCAAGCAGCGCGACGATCTCCTCCAGGGCGGCGAGGCTCTCGTCAAAACCAGGCTCCGCGTCCCCGCCGGGCTTTGCCGGTGCGTCTTCCCCGTGCTTGCGCGGAGTACCTTTCATGGCTGCAGTCTAGTGTCCGCTTCCGGAAGTACGTCGACAAACTAGGGCTGCGGAATTGGCCCTTGGCCCGACGCGCGCCTGTGTCGGAGGGCAGAATGGCCCCATGCAATCGCGGCCGCCCGCGCCGGGTCGAGACCTACCCGCGCAATGGCGCGGTCGCGACCAACTCGGTCGCGCGCTCGCCTTGGTGGCAATCGCCCTGTGTGCATGGCTGCCGTCGACATTTGGCGCGGGCTTCGCTTTCGACGACCGCGAAGCGATCGAACACAACCCCGTGGTCGAGGGCAGCCTTCCCTGGACCGCCGCCTTCCGCCAGGACTACTGGGAGCACCGCGGTGCCGCCGGGCATTTCCGTCCCCTGGCAACGCTCACGCTGCGCTTGGACCGCGCTCTGTGGGACGACGGTGCGGGCTTCCACGCGACGAACGTGTGGCTGCACGGGCTTGTGGTGTTCGCGGCAGCGTTGTTCCTCGGAAGGATCACGGCGCGAGCGAACCACTGGCCCTGGATCGGGCTTGCAGTCTTCGCGGCCCATCCGATCCTGGCGGATTCCGTGGCGTGGATTTCGGGGCGATCTTCGATGCTCTCCGCGCTCTTTGGACTGCTCGCCGCCGCGGCATTAACGCGCGAGCCCGATGCGCAAGGCCGCAAGGTGTTCGCGACCGCGGCCAGCTTCGCGATTGGAGTCTTGGGCACGGGGCTCAGCATGCTGGGCAAGGAGGACGGGCTGATCTGGGCAGTGGCCCTGCCGTGGATTGCAGCGCGCCACGGCCGGCGGGCCTTCTGCGCCACGGCCCTCGGTGCGGCCTGTGGAGTCGCCGTGGCGCTGCTCTTGCGCGAGCAAGCCCTGGGCTCGCCGTGGATCCGTGCGCCCCATGCGCCCCTGGCCGGGGCCGAACTGTGGGATCGACTGCAGGTTGGAGGGCGCGCTCTGGTGGAGGCTGCGCGGTTGGTGGCCTGGCCCGCGCAGTACCCGCCGTCCTATGCAGGAGATCCGCAGTTGACGCTCACCGCGGTGCGCGAATCGCCGGCATTGGGACTCTTGGGATTGGCGGCATTTTTCATCGCCAGCGCCATCGCGCTGACGGCTCTCATGCGCAAACGCAGCCTGCTGAGCGCCAGCGCAGCGCTGGCCCTGGCAGCCTGGATTCCATTCCTGCAGCTCGTGCCGTCCGGAGAAATTTTCGCGCCGCGATTTCTATACCTGCCGCTCTTGTTTGCAGTGCCGCTGATCGACGCAACCCTGTCCCGTGCCTTCGGATCGCGGAAGTTCGCGATCGCGGCGGTGTTGATCGGCGTTTGCAGCGCAGGCGCATGGTCGCGCGCCCGGGTGTACTCCAGTCGCGGAGATTATCGCCGCGCTGTGCTCGAACAGCACCCCAATGACGTCGGATCGTGGAACGACCTCGGTATCGCCTTCGAAGAGCAGCAGCGCCGCGACGACGCGCGCGCGGCCTTTGAGCGCGCGCTTGAAATCGACGCACACTACAGCCGTGCCTGGTCCAACCTCGGACGCCAGGCCCTGGAGGACGGGAACGCCGACGAGGCGCGGGAGTTGTTGGAGCGCGCCGTGGCGGAGGGGCCGAAAAATCCGGTGGCCCACGTGCAGCTTGGGCGCGCGTTGCTCGCCCTCGGAGATCCAAGCCGCGCCGAAGCCAGTTTCCGCGAGTCCACGCGCTTGGCACCCGGCCTTGCCCGCGGCTGGGAGGGCCTGTCGCGCGCGCTGATCGCCTTGGATCGCACTGACGAAGCGCGCTCTGCGCTTACGCGCACGTTGGCACTCGAACCCAAAAACCCGCGCGCACGGGCGATGCTCGAGCAACTGGGCCTTTAGGGCCCGCGCAAGAATAACTTGACCATTTCGCCGGCCCTCGCCGCCGCTGGCTGCGTTGCACCTCCTCGGAAACCATCGAGGTTGCCTGCGTCGGTGCGCCTTCCCAGCAGCGACGATGGCTCGGCGAAATGGCCAACTTATTCTTGCGCGAGCCCTTAGCGTTTCCTCAACACCCACACGCCGTCGCCCAGTGGAACGATCACACCCTCAACGCGCGGTTCACGTGTCACGGCGTCGTTGAAGGCCCGAATCGCGGGTACTTCGCGATCGCTCGGCGTCGCGTCGAGCAATTGCCCAAACGCGAGCGCGTTGTCGGCGAGGATCAGGCCGCCGGGGCGCACGATCCGCAGGGCCTGTTCGAGATAGCGACCGTAATTCGACTTGTCGGCGTCGAGGAACATGGCGTCGGCGCAATTCGCTTCGAAGCGCGGCAAGACCTCCAAGCCCTTGCCGCGGTGGACGCGCACGCGCTCCTTGACGTCACTCTTCGCGATCCAGTGCTCGGCGAAGTCGGCGTGTGCATCGGAGAGTTCGATCGTGTCGAGCTGCCCGCCCTGCGTCAGTCCGCGCGCCAATGCGATAGCCGAGTAGCCAGCGAGAGTCCCCACTTCAATTGCGCGCCTGGCGCCGATCAAGCGCAGGAGCACCGCAAGAAAATGGGCCTCTTCGTGTGCGATCCAGATCGGCGGGATCTTGGCCGCCAGGGCTGCGGCACGCAATTCCCAAAGGAACGGATCTTCCAGCGGAACGTGCTCGCGGATGTAGCGGTGGTGCTGGACGGTGACGGGCGAGGCTTCTGCGGACATGGCGCCAGGATTGCTCCCCGGCGGCACGGCATCAACCGCGCTCCACGGAAAAGCGCCCCTTCAGCGTGACGTTGGCCGCTTCGGATCGAGCCAAGGCAGCACGAAAGGAGCTCCCCCGCCGCGACCGTCGTCGAAGCTGCCGTAATAGAGGTGCTCGCCGTAGACGGGCTCGAGCAGTTCGCGGCGCAGAACGTGGCCCACGGGACCATCGGCGGCCACGCGCCCCTTGGACAACAGACAAATTCGCGTGGCGAACTGACTGGCGAGATTCAAGTCATGGGTGATCACCATGGCCGCGCGGCCAGCGCGCACCAATTCGGCGATCAGGGCGAAGACGCGCACTTGATGTTCGGGGTCAAGCGAATTCGTGGGCTCGTCCACCAACAAGAGATCCGCCTCCTCGGCCAGGGCGCGAGCGAAGAGCACGCGTTGGCGCTGGCCCCCGGAAATTTCGTTCATCGAGCGAGCGGCGATGTCGAGGGCATCGCAGCGCTCGAGCGACTGGGACACGACCCGGTGATCCTGATGAGTGGCCTGCCGCCAACCGCTCAAGTGCGCGTAGCGACCGCCGAGCACGAAATCGCTGACGCGCAGATCGGGCAAGGCCGGCAGAAATTGCGGCACAACCGCCATGCGCCGCGCGCGCTCGCGATCGGACCATTGCGCGAGCGGGCGATCGAGCAACTGCACGCTACCGCTCTGGATCGGAATCAATCCCGCCACCAGTTTCATAAGCGTGCTCTTGCCCGATCCGTTGGGACCGATCACGACCACGAGCTCGCCTTGGGACAGGGAAAAATCCACGCCGTCCAATGCCCGCGGTCCGTCGCGGTACGTGTGCGCGAGTCCGCGCGCCGAAAGCCAGGTCACCACGCGCTCACCTCCCGCCGGTGGCGCACGAGCAGGGCCACGAACAGCGGCCCGCCAAAGAGCGACATCAGGACGCCCGGCTGCAGCATCGCCCCGAACAAGGCGCGCTGGGCGTAGTCCGCGCCCAACAGGAAAATGGCGCCGCCAAGCACGCACAGCGGCAACATGCGTCGGTGGCTGGATCCCGCGATCAGGCGCACGATGTGCGGCACGGCGAGACCGACGAAAGCGATTTGCCCCGCCACGGCCACTGCGGCCGAAGCGGTCAAGGCCGCGGTGACCAAGGTCACGATTTTCACGCGCGACGTGCCCACGCCAAGCGCCGCCGCGTCCGCTTCGCCGCCGCGAAACAAGTCCAGTTCCGTGGCGATGAACGGAATCACCGCAGCGCCCATGACCACGGCGCTCCACACGATTGCGGCATGGTGCGACGAACGATCCTCCAGCGTCCCGAACGTCCAGGCCAGAATCGCGCGGCTGACCTCGAAGTCCTTCAGCGTCAGCGATTGAATCGCGGCGAAGGCACCGGCCACGCACATGTTCACCGCGATGCCCACGAGCAACAGCGTCGGCACTGAAGTGCGCCCGCCGCGAGTGGCGAGGAACGCCACCAGTGACACTGTCGCCAGGGCGCCGACGAAGGAACACAGCGGCACGAACAGCGCGCTGGGCGCGAACTCGCGGTCCAAGATCCCGTAGCCCCCGAGCACGGCAATCGCTAGCGCTGCGCCCAGGGCCGCGCCGCCGCTCACACCAAGCAGCGAGGGCGACGCCAGTCCGTTGCGGAACAGGCCCTGGATCAAACCACCGGACAGCGCGAGCGCCGCGCCAACGCCCGCCGCCGTCAGCGCCCGCCAAGTGCGCAACTCAACGATCAGATCCAAACGCGGATCCTCAGCAGCCCCGGCCCAGCCGAGAGCGTGGGCGAAACTGCGCAGAACCTCTGCGGGCGCGATCGTCCCGGTGCTGCCCAGGCAGATCGATCCCAGCACAATCGCAAAGAGCGCGATCGAGAGCCCGATGAACCACGGCCACAGGGCCCGATCGCCACGGCGCGAGCTCAACGACCCGACTCCGGCGCAATTTTTTCGCGGGCCAACATGTCATCCACCGCGCGAGCCAACTCCTCCGCGCCGCGAACGATTGAATGGGATCCGGTGGCGAACAAACTGGGCGGCAGGGCGACGATGCGACCTAGGCGCACAGCGCGCAGGTTGCGCAAGGAGGGCTCGCTGCGCAGCAAACGCTCCGACGCACCGCCGCGATCCCCCAGGCTGCTGTCGCCGTCGCGCAAGGGCGAGGACACCAGGATCAGGTCGGGATCGATGGAGATCAAATCCTCGAACGTGACTTGCACGTGCCCATCGCGGCCAGCGTCAGCCGCCGCGTTGTGCATGCCCGCCAGGAGAATCTGCTCGTGCATCGTTGTCCTCGAACCCGCGCTCCAGCCGGAACCGAAATTGGAGTAGCACAGGGCGCGCAGTCCGCCGCGCGCGCCGGGAGCTGCGCGCAGTTGTTCCACGCGCAAATCCAGTTCGCGCACGAGCACCCCGGCGCGATCCTCGAGTTCCAGCAGACTCCCGACGCCGAGCAGCGTGGCGCGCGCGTCGGGCCAACTGCGCACTTCCGGCAGCACGACGACTTCGATCCCCGCACTGCGCAGGCTCTCGATCGTGCCGCGGTCCTGGGAAGTGTCGGCGAGCACCAGATCGGGA
Source organism: Planctomycetota bacterium (assembly GCA_947484275.1). Classification (GTDB taxonomy): domain Bacteria; phylum Planctomycetota; class UBA1135; order UBA1135; genus JADJQU01. The sequence continues at coordinate 151,617 of CANKOY010000001.1, forward strand.
GAAAGCGCGATCGCATCCTCGGCGATGAAGTTCGTGAAGCGCACGGTCCGCTGCCAGGCCGCGACGTCACCGGTCAGCGATGCGTAGTCGAAGGCCTGTTCTGGCAGAGCGACGATGCGCTCGGGCCCCGCGAGCGCCACCAGGAAATCCACGGCCGTGGCGCTGGCGGGAAAGACGCGCAGGGCCTGCGTTCGAACATCGATCACGCGCCCGTCCGCCAGGGACACTTTGCGCGTCGGCAAAGCGCCAGACGAGTCCGAAGGCGCCTCTTCCGCTCCGCAGGCGAGCCCCCACAGGGTCGTGGCCAGGACCGAAATCCACAGCCGATGTCCGCGAGCCGATGTCGAGCGCATGCGATCCCTGCTTCCGAAGGTGACGGGCCGAGGCGATCGGGCGATCCGACTTGCCGCGCTGCGCGCGGCTCACGGTTGCGGGCCAGTCCCGGAGTTGCACCGGGTTCCCCCAAGCATCCTGCGCTCACGCGTGAGCGAACGACGCTGCCTCTAGCAAAAAGTTCGAGTGTTTCCGGCCAGAGTTTGGCCCAGGGCGCGGCGGCGCGCAAGCGCTCTTCAACGCTGGCGCGACAACCAGGTCAGAAAATTCCACTCCAGGCTCTCGGGCTTGGGTTCTGGCGCCGACCAGGGCATGGCGTAGGCCAGGGACAACTGCTCCTCGAACACGGCCCCCTCGGCCGCCGCGGCAAAGGTCCGCAGGAACTCAGCCAGCTTCGCCCGTGACGGCTTGCCCGTTTTGCCTGCTCCCTCCTCCATCAAGTAGTGGGCGAAGCAGCTTTGGTAGGCGCGGAAGAACTCGCGGTAGTCCGAAAGAAACTCCTGGGCCGGCAAGTCCCTGACTGTGGCCGCCTGACCGAGGAACGGTGCGCGCACGAACAATTTCTTCACGCCGTCTAGCGCGCTCAGTTCGAACGTCGAGGTCTTCTCCACGCCGCGCGTGGCGTCCTTGCTCGCCATGCGCTGGGAGTCGCGCAGGGGACGGATGAACCAATCGGCGCCCGCCGTCGCACGCCACGTGGAGTCCGCGGAAAAACCGGGCAAGAGTCCGCCGTGTTTGTTCCCGCCGGGGATGAACATCGACCAGCCGTCGACCGTGTTGCCGCGGCCCGAGCCGCCGGAGCGCGAATTGTTGCGGCCGTAGATCGCGATCGCCGTGTTCTGGCACAGGCCAGACTGGAATGCGGCGTCGAGCGAGTAGCCAAAGTACGTCGTGCACAGGGAATGGGCCGAGCGCGTGGCGACGTGCTCGCCAACTCCGGTGGCCGCTTTCACGTTCATGGTCACGCCGGCCCAGGGCGCTGCGGGATTGACCTTGCTCGGCGGATCCTCCAGCGAAAGCACTTGAATCGAATTCCAGAAGCACTCGCTCCAGCGCGCCGCGCCCTGGTCCCAAAAACTCTCGCGTCGCTCGAGATCCACCCAGCCGAAGAAGGCGACGACGTCGAGGAACTCCTTGCGCGTCGGCGCAAAGAGAATCTGGGGCCGGACTTCGCCGCGAGGCGCGTAGCCCAGGGCCGAACTGTCGCTGAATGCAGTGACCAGGCGCGCCGCGGCGGCGGTCTCCTTGTCCGTGGCCGAGAAAAACGCGAACAGGCCCGCATTCGATTCGCCCAACTTGGCTGGCGCCGCCTTCGCGCTGCCGATCCACTTCTTGAGCAGGGCAATGTCTACGCGCGCTGCGTCCGCCGGCGCGCCGGTGCCAAACCACTCCAACCACAAAGACTCGAGATCGAGGATGCAGGCAACCAAGCCGCGCAGTTCGTCCTGCCGCGGCTTCGCTTCGAGTCCCTGGCGCGGGTAGAGCACGTCGAAGATCCCCACGCGCTCCACCAGCCAGCCGCGGGCCAGCACGGCCTGCGCGTCGAAGTCCACGGCATCCGCAACCTCGATGTGGTGAGCCTTCTTGAACGCCTCGGCGAATTCCGCGAACGGAACGGTCGGGTCCGGGGGCGGGGTCTGGCCCCAGGCGGCGGACGCGAGGGCGAGCGAGGCAACTAAACTGCGCAGGATGGACAAGCGAGACTCCTTCGGGCGAGGCAAGGTCGGGACGAAGACGGAGCAGGGACCGGCGAACGGCGAGAGACGGGTCCCGGGGCAGGTGGGCAGCGTCTCTAGTGCGTCGCCGACCGGTGGAACCACTTCATGAACGCTTCAGCGCGCTGATTCCTTGAAAACTCCCGGTTAGACCCACTGGAATTCCACCGGGATGTCCACGGACTCCGCCAGGGAGCGATGCACCGGGCAGGTGTTCGCCGCGCGGACCAGGGCGTCCCGCGCCTTTTGCTCCAGGCCAGCCGACATACGGATCGTGACGCGCAGGCGACCGATGCGGCGCACAGGGTCGGCAACCATCTCCTTGACGACGGTTGCGCTCGCACCGTCCATGGGCCAGGCGTGGCGCGCGGCCACGATGCCCATGGTCGTCAGCATGCAGGTGCCGAGGGCCGTGGCCACAAGGTCCGTGGGCGAAAAAGACTCGCCCTTGCCCTGGTTGTCCACCGGTGCGTCGGTGACCAAGGCCGTCTTCGAGGGAGCGTGGGTCGCGCCACAGCGCAGCTCGCCCCGGTAGTCCATTGTGATTGTGACCATGTTTTTCTCCGCGCGGCGCACGTTCGATGTCGGCGGTTCGCGGCCGCTAGACTACCGCCATGGGACGTCTGGACAAGAAAGTAGCGTTGGTCACCGGAGCTTCGGCGGGTATCGGAGAGGCCACGGCGCGCGCGCTGGCTGCCGAGGGCGCGCAGCTTTTGCTCGTGGCGCGGCGCAAGGATCGGCTGGAGGCTCTGGTGCGGGAACTGCCCGGAGCGCGGGCCCTGGTCTTCGATGTACGGGACGACGCAGAGGTGCAGCGCCATCTCGGACGAGAGCCCATCGACATCGCAGTGGTCAATGCGGGGCTCGGGCTTGGAATGGGCCCGCTCGATCAGGGATCGACCGAAGATTGGTCGACGATGATCGACACGAACATCAAGGGCCTCTTGCACACGCTGCGCGCGGTGACGCCCGGGATGCGCGCGCGCGGACGGGGCGATGTTGTGTTGCTCGGAAGCGTCGCCGGTCGCCAGGCCTACCCCAACGGAAACGTGTACTGCGCAACGAAGTTCGCCGTGCGCGGGATCTATGAATCCTTGCGCGTGGATTTCGCGGGTGCGGGCCTGCGCTTTTGCACCGTGGATCCGGGCATGGTGGAGACCGACTTCAGCCGCGTGCGCTTCCACGGCGACGAAGAGCGCGCGAAAAAGGTCTACGCCGGTGTCACGCCGCTGACGCCTGAGGACATCGCCGACGCGATTCTCTACGCCGTGACGCGCGCGCCCCACGTCAACATCGGCGAGATCGTGATCTGGGCCAGCGCCCAGGCGAGCACGACGGTGGTCACCCGCAGGACGTGACCTGGCCGTTGCAGCCCACTAGCCGGGCAGCCATCCGCGAGCCAGGGCCAGTTCTGCGTTGAGCACGCTCGCGCCCGCGGCGCCACGCTCGGCGTTGTGACCCATGGCGATGAACTGAATCCCCATCAGCGGACAAGTCCGCACGCGGCCGACGTGGACTTGCATCCCGTCGCTGGTTTCAACGTCGCGGCGCGGCTGAGGACGATCCTCGGCGCTGTGGAGCAAAAGCGGCGCGGACGGCGCGCTGTGCAACTTCGCTTCCTGAAGCGGACGCCAGCGCTCGATCGCCGCGCGCACACTGTCCACCGACGGCGCGCCGCGCAGTCGGACGCTGACCGCAAGGGTGTGGCCGTCCTCAACGGCGACGCGATTGCAACTGGTCGAAAACACGATCGTCGCGTGCTCGACTGCACCACCGAGCAGGCGCCCGAGCATCTTGTTCGTCTCCGCGCCCACTTTTTCTTCCTCGCCGCGGATAAAGGGAATCACGTTCCCGAGAATGTCGAGGCTCGCCACGCCGGGATAACCGGCGCCCGAAATCGCCTGCATGGACACCAGGGACACGGCCTCGACGCCGAAGGCCAGGTGCAGCGGCGCAAGTGCGAGCGCGAGCACGGTCGCGGTGCAGTTAGGATTGCAAACGATGGCTCCGGACCATTTTCTTTTGGCGCGCTGCTCGGAAAGCAACTCCAAATGCGCTGCGTTGATCTCCGGTACCAGGAGCGGCACGTCGGCCTCAGCCCGGAAGGCGCTGGCGTTGGAGAACACCATGGCTCCCGCACGGGCGAAGGCGGGCTCGACTTCGAGTGCCACGGAGGTGTCGAGGGCCGAAAAAACCACCGGCGCCGGGGCATGGGCCGGGTCCGCGGGCAATAGACGCTTCGAACCGAGCCCGGCGTAGGGCAGGCTGCCGCCCCGGTCGCAGAGCCGCCAGGCCGCGGCCTCGTCCAGGCGCAGGCCAATGCGCTTTTCGCTGGCGCACAGGTGCGCGATCTCGAAGCGCGGGTGGCGCGCGAGCCGGGCGATGAAACGCTGCCCGACGACGCCGGTGGCGCCCAGGACCGCGACGGGAATCTTTGCAGGCAGCATGGGGGGAACAGGAATAACTGACGGACCGGTCAGGCTTCCTCTAGAATCTTCGCCCGAAACCAGGACGCAGGCCAGACGCCGCGATCGATCGATTCTATGAGCTCTAAGAACAACCAGCCGAAGGATGCCCTCTCGGCTGAAATCGAGGCCGCCCTCGACGGTGTCGAACTGCAACGCGTTGACCTCCAGGACTCCAGCCCCGCGGGCGGGCCAAGGGGCAAGCAGGCGGCGGGCGGGCGGAAGACTCCCCGCGGCCTGGTTCCCGGCCTGATTGTCGGGGTCCACGGCGACGACGTCATCGTCGAGCTCAGCCCCACGCGCCAGGGCATCTGTCCTCGCGCGCAATTCGACGTCGAGCCCAAGGTCGGCGACCGCAGCGATTTTTCCCTCGGTGGTCAGGACCCCGACGGCCTGTGGATCCTTTCCCGCCGCGAGATCCAGGCCCTGGCGGCCTGGGATTCCATCGAGAAGGGCTCGCGCGTCGAGGCCAAAGTCACGGGACAGAACACCGGTGGGCTGGAGTTGAAGCTCGGTCCCCTGCCGGGTTTCATGCCCGCTTCGCAGGTCGGCTTGGGGCGCGAGGACAACCTAGCCCAGTACATCGGCAAGAACCTCGAGTGCCTGGTGCTCGAAGTGGACGCTGATCGGCGGCGAATTCTGCTCTCGCGGCGCGCGCTGCTGGAGAGCGAGCGCGAAGAAGCACGCGAAGCCAGCGTGGGTTCCTTCACGGTCGGCAAAGTGCTGCGCGGCAAGGTCACGCGCGTCGAGACTTTTGGCGCCTTCGTCGATCTTGGCGGCGGAGTCGAGGGCCTGCTGCACGTCTCGAACCTCTCTCGCGGCCACGTGGCCGACCCCAATGACGTGGTCAAGAGGGGTCAGGACCTCGAGGTGATGATCCTCAAGATCGAGGACGGCGGAAAGCGGATCGCCCTAGGCACCAAGCAATTGGAGGCCGATCCCTGGCAGTCCCTCGGCGGCAAGTACCAGATCGATCAAGTCGTCTCGGGCAAAGTCGTGCGACTTACGGATTTCGGCGCATTCGTGGAGCTGGAGCCCGGCGTCGACGGACTGCTCCATGTTTCCGTCATGGCCAAGGAGCGCGTGCGCCGGCCCCAGGACGTACTCGCGGGCGGTCAGGAGCTCTCGGTGCGCATCGTGACCGTGGACTCCGCGCGCCAGCGCATGTCGCTTTCGCGCCTCGATCCGCGCGGTGCCATCATTGGCTCCGAGGATTCCGTGGACAGCGCAGTGATCGACGAGGCGTTGGCGCGCACGCAGTCCAACACGCCCCAGGGAACGAATCTGGGTTCGCTGTTCAAGAAGGCCTTCAACAAGAAGCCCTGAGCTAGCTGCCCGTCGAAAGCGTGCCCTGCTGCGACTTCGCGCTCCTCGCCGTGGCGTCGTCGCACTCGTCGGGCCGTGCTCAGCGGCCAGAAAGGCCCCCTACGGCTTAGGCGCGGAAGACGAATCCGGGCTTCCGCCGGACACTCCCCCCGAGACGATCAGCGCCATCATCGATCCGCTGTCGAGGTCCACTGCGTGCACGCGTTCGCGCGGCACCAGCACCAGAAAACCGCCGAACGTGAAGGACAGCGGCTGATACACGGCCACGTGGTCGGCAAGTCCAACGGTTTCCATGGACTTGCGCGTCACGAAGCCCAAGCGCTTGAGTTGCGAGCTGCCGCCGTCCTCGAACCACACCGGCTGGTCGAAGCTCTTCTTGTCGCCGACGAAGGCGTCGGTGAGATCGCGAATCGAGGTGTAGACGAGCTTGATCAGCGGCACGCGGCCGACCCAACTCTCCAAGACCTTGAGCGCCTGCAGGGCCAAGAAATTCGTCGCCAGGGCGCCGACCGTGGTGATCAAGACCAGTGTGATCAACAGGCCCAAGCCCGGGAAATCGATCTCCTGCAGTGGTTTCAGCCTGCGCAGGCCGTCGACCCAGTCGAGGACGCGAAAGAAGACGTAGATCGTCAGCCCCAGCGGAACCACGACAAGCAGGCCGCGCAAAAAGTAGCGAGTCAAATGTCCAAGCATGGCGGCGCCAGGGTAGCGTCGGACGCCTCCTGGCACACGGGCTGCCCCACGGGGGACTTCCGCTCCAGGGTCGCCCAGCGCGGTTCGATAGACTCTTGTCATGACCCTGGCGTCGCTCAATTCCGAGTACTTCAAGTACTTCCTGATCTTGATCACGGCTCCGCTGTGGTGGCCGTTCCTGAAGGCGCTCTACGCCGAGTTGAATGACGCGCTGGCTTCCGAGGGCGGGTTGTTCGGCCGGACCCCCTCGAAGGATGAACTGCGGAAGATCGAGCGCGATCCCACGCGGGCGAAGTCCCCACTGACCAGTGCGGAATTCCCCGACGCGGTCGGGCGGGCGTCCCCGTCCGCGGGCTCGGCGCGATCAGCACCGGTCCCAGGCGGCCGCACCAGGGGCTCCGCGGGCGGCGCGGGCTTTTCCAGACCGCGGGGCGGCCGCGGATTCTCGCGCAAGGACTCGGGCTGAGCCCGAGCCCGCGGGCCGCGGGCAAGCCACCTCGCCGTAGGTCTGTGGACGGCAACGAAGCGGGGCTGCAAGATCGTCGCGCTCGCCTCCCCTCTTTGGAGTACCTCCCGTGAACCGTCGTCAGTTTCTCGGAGCCATGACCGCCCCCGCGGTCGCACCCGTGATGTCACAACCCGAGTGGTCACAGCCGGAGTCCCTGGTGCGGATGCTGGAGGCCTTCGCCGACGCCGGCGACCGCGATCCCGCGGCCGACGCGCGCAACGAGGATCTGTGGCGCGAGGTGCAGCAGGCCTTCACCTGCGACCGGACCAAGATCAACTTGAACAACGGCGGATGCTGTCCGTCGCCGCGCGTGGTTCAGGAGGCCATGGGGCGGCTGCTCGCGTTCTCGAACGACATCCCCACGCACAATCTCTGGCAGATCCTCGAGCCCCAGCGCGAGCCCCTGCGCCAGCGCATGGCGCGCCAGTGGAACTGCGATCCCGAGGAACTGGCCTTCACGCGAAACACCAGTGAGTCGCTGCAGACTCTGCAATTTGGAATGGCGCTTGCTGCTGGCGACGAGGTGCTCACGACAACTCAGGACTATCCGCGCATGCTGACTGCCTTCGAGCAGCGCAAGCGCCGCGAGCGCATCGAGCTCAAGAAAATCCAGATCCCCGTGGCTTGCGCGGACCACGGTCAGATCGTGCGGCTCTTCGAGGAGGCGATCACTCCGCGCACGAAGATGATCTTGATGTGCCACGCGATCAATCTGACGGGCCAACTGCTGCCGGTGCGCGAAGTTGTGGCCATGGCGCGCAAGCGCGGAATTCCGGTGATCGTCGATGGCGCCCACACATTCGCGCACCTGGATTTCACGTTTCCCGACATCGACTGCGACTACTTCGGCACGAGTCTGCACAAGTGGCTCTACGGGCCCCACGGCACCGGGCTCTTGTACGTCAAGAAGGACAAGATCAAGTCGATCTGGCCGCTCATGGCAGCGCCACCTGCGCTCGACGAGGACATCCGCAAGTTCGAAGAGATCGGCACCCACCCCGCCGCGAATACCTTGGCCCTCGGCGAGGCCCTGACGTTCCACCAGGGTCTTGGAGCGCGCCGCAAGCAGGAGCGCATGTACTACCTGCGCGAGATCTGGACCAGCCGCCTGGCGCAGAATCCGCGCGTGCACTTCAACACGAACCTCGATCGCAGGCACTCGATCGGCATCGCGAACGTGCGCATCGATGGGCTCGACACCGCGAAGCTCCACACGCACCTCTGGAAGCAGCATCGCATCTGGACGGTGGGGATCGATCACCCTGAACTCCAGGGACTGCGCATCACGCCGAACGTGCAGACAACCCTGGAGGAATTGGAGCGCTTTTGTGAGGCCGTCGAAGAGGCCATGGAAAAAGGCCTTCCCGCGTGAGGATGCTGCACTCCCGTGCGATCGCAAGTTTGCTGCTCGTCGGAGCACTCGCCTGCAACGGACCGGCGCGCGTCGTGACTACGTCCGGAGCTCCGGCGCCTATCGGGCCCTACTCACAGGCCATGGCCCGCGGCGAGTTCCTTTTCCTCAGCGGCCAGATCGGCAGCGATCCCGTTACGGGAGCCTTGGTCTCCGGCGGCATCGTGCCCGAGACCGAGCGCATGCTGGCCAACATTGAGGCCGTGCTCGCGGCCGAGGGCCTGGGCTTCGAACATGTGGTGTCCGTGCAGGCCTACATGGTAGACCTCGCGGAGTTCGGTGCCTTCAACGCCGCCTACGCCAAGGCCATGGGCACCAATGCACCGGCGCGGGCCACTGTGCAAGTGGCGGCACTGCCCAAGGGCGCGCGCATCGAAGTGCAGTGCACCGCCATCGGGCCGTGAGCGACTCCGGCCTGCGCATCGGCTTCGATTATTGGTTCGCGGCGACGCACGCACCGGGCATCGGCCGCTACCTGCGGGAACTCGTGCGCGCCCTGGCTGCCCTGGAGCAGGGACCGCGACTGGCGCTGCTCGATGTGGGGCCCGAGGGCGAGTCGATTCCAGAGGCGGCCCTGGGTTTGGGCGCCGCGGGGGCAACGGTCACGCACAGAAAGCTGCGCGTTCGGCGCGGCTTCTTGCGCTGGTCAGAGCGCTTGAGTCCCCTGCGGGCCGAGGCGTGGCTTGGGGACCTCGATGTGTTTCACCGCGCTCGCGCCACGGGTGCGCCCAGTGCGCGCGCGCCGCAAGTCGTAGCGGTGGCCGAGGCACCGCGCTCGCAGGCCGAACTTTTGGCGCTGAAGCACATGGCCGCAGTGATCGTGTTCAGCGAGACCGCGCGCCTTGAACTTCTGCGACAACGCGCCGCGGACGAAGCGCGAATTCATGTCTTGGACGTGGGCTGCGATCACTGGGCGCGCGAATGGACCGACGTCGCAGAGGCGCGTGGGCGTCCACGGATTCTTGTGTTGGGTTCCGTGGTAGCAACCGGCCCGCAGTTGGACGTATTGCAAGCCTTCGAACGCGCGCGCGGCCGCGGATTTGACTGCGATCTGGTGATCTGTGGACGACGCGGCGATGGAGCGGCGCGCCTGGAACTCGCCCTGCGCGGCAGCCCGTTCCGCACCGACGTGCGCTGGATCGACGAGCCCGTCGAGAGTGCCATGCCCGCCTTGCTGCACAGCGCGAGCGTGCTCGTGCATCTTGCGCGGGACGCGTGGACGCCTGTGACGGCGCTGGAGGCCTTTTCCTTGGGCGTGGCAGTCGTCGTCCATCGAACCGAGGTGTTTGAGAGTGCGCTCGGTGATCTCGCGCACTACGTCGACAGCGAAGGGACCGTGCTCGACGTATCCGCCCTAGACCGAGCCATCGACGGCGCCCTGATCCAAGGCCGGGGATTCACCCACAGCGCGCGTCGGCGAGAGCGCGCCAGCCGCTTGACGTGGGCTGCAAACGCGCGCGCAACTGTGGCCGTGTATGAAACTGCGCGCGCGGCTCGCTCAGAGCGCTGAAGTGTCGTAGGTCCGAAAGGCAAGGGCGACGGCGATCCCAACCGGGATCGCGATCAAGAACAGTCGCGCCCAGTGCCGACGGACGAGTCCGCTGGCACCGAACATGGGAGCGAGAGCGATCAGCGCGAAGAGCCAGGGGGAATACTCTGCGTAGCCGTACTCGATGCCCAGGAAAACAAGCATCGAGAGCACCACAGCCACGGGCGTGATCGCTCCCGCCATGGCGCGTGGCGACGGACGGAGCCAGCAAGCGACCGCCAGGGCGCCGAGGGCTGCGGCCGCGACCCCAGATGCCTGGGCCAATTTCAGACTGCCGGCAAACAGGAGCATCGCGGCCGTGGCGCTGGTCAAAAGCCACAGCACTCCGGCGCCGACGACTGCGCCCATGGGTGTCAGCAGTGCGCGCCACAGGCTCGCAAGCAGCAGCGGGACGGCACCGTAGATCGCAAGCTTCTGCCACTGGAGCTCGCCACCCGTGGACCAAAGCACCTTGCGCAGCACGAGCGCTAAGGCGCCGGCCACCAGCGTGAGCCTCAGGCCGAAACGCAGCGTCGCCGGAATTCCCTCGCGAGCCTCGACGGCCCCAAGCAAGCCCGCCAGCGGAAATACCCACAGGAGCCACAGCCAGGATTCGCGCGGCAAGAACTGCCAGCCGAACAACTGTCCAAAACCCGCCATCCCAGCAGCACCGATGGCGATCGCAGCCGCCGGCGCGGGTGCGGAGGCGTCGGCGCGCGCGGCCTTCGATCCCAGCCCCCAGGCCGCGAAAAAAATGGCGCCGGCCACGGCGGCGGGCAGAAGAACACCGACAAGCAGTGCCGCGGGATTCATCGCGGCCGCCACATATACGGAGCCGGGATCGCGCGTCCAATAGCCCGCGCGATCCCGGCCCGCCTTCGAGCTACTGTCCCTTGCACTCGATGCCGGCCATCACGGTGATTTCGTCCCCGAGCACGTCGAGCATCCCGGTCATCCCGTAGTCCGAGCGCTTGAACGTGAACGTGGTGTCGAATCCCGCCAGCTTGCCCTTGGGCGTTTCCTTGGCGCCCACGAGCTCCACGGCCAGGCTCAACTTCTTTGTCACGCCGTGCAGGGTCATTTCGCCGTCGAGCAGCCAGCGCTTGTCGCCTTCCTTCTTCGCCGACTTCGAAACGAACTTGATCTCCGGGAACTCCTTCGCATTGAAAAAGTCCGGGCTCTTCAAATGCGTGTTGCGCCCCTCGTTGTTCGAGTCGACGCTGTCCGCAGCGATGGTCAGCTCTACCTTCGATCCGGCCGGTTGATCTTGGTCGAGCACCACGGTTCCGCTGATCTTGTTGAAGCGGCCGTAAAAGCTCGCCAGACCCATGTGCTGGATCTTGAACACCACGGAACTGTGGACTCCGTCGATATTGTAGGTCGTCGGTGCCAGCAGCATTGGCGTTGCGCCGGTGGCGATAACGGGGGCGGCCCCAGTGGCGGTGAGTGCCAGCGGCACGGCGAGGAGCGCCGCGCCCAATGCGATCAGAAGTTTCATGGTTGGATCTCCTTCGGTGGAACTGGGGCGGACTACTTGAGCTGTTTCAGGGCGGCGAGCACCGCCGACATGTCGCGGGCGTCGCCGGTTTTCTCCTGAATCTGAACGAAGGCCACTTTGCCTTGCTTGTCGACGATCACGGTGGCGCGGTGGCTGATGAAGCCAGCGGGGTGCACCAGGTCGTACTTGCGCGTCACGTCGAGCAGCGGATCAGCGAGCAAATCGTGCTTGATGCCGTGGGTCTTGGCCCAGGCCTTGTGCGACCAGGTCGAGTCGCGCGAGATTCCGACCACCGTGGCGCCCGGAAGATCAAACGTGTGCTCTTTGGAGATGCTGCAGTTCTCTTTCTCGCACGTCGGACTCCAGTCCAGGGGGTACCACAACAGGACGACGTTCTTTCCCTTTTGGTCGGAGAGTTTCCACTCCTTCTCGTCCTGGGTCTTCAGAGTGAAATCGGGCGCGGCGGTACCGGTGTGAATGGCCATGGGGTCCTGTGGGCTTGGGGCGCGTTGAGTGGAAAGGCTGCGCTCGAGCGCCGTCTGCGGGCGCCCGGACGAGTTTGTGGCCAACGACTTTAGCAACGGGCCGCGTTCGATTCACGCCACGGGCGCGCGCGGGCACTTCGCCGCCGTTAGACGTCGCCTCAAAGCCCCGCACCGCGCGCAATTCCGTCGATCCAGGCGGCCAGAACGAAGTCGTTCATGGACAGCGCGCCAATGGAATGGGTCGAAACCGAGATCTCCAGTCGGCCCCAGGCGAGACGCAACTCAGGGTGATGATCCTCGGCCTGGGCCAGAGCGCCGATTTTCGCGGCGAGATCCACCAACAGCGGGTAATCGGACGAAACGAACACGCGCGCGAGTTCCGGTCCGCTGCGCACGCGCCACGCGGGATCCAGCTGTGCCAGCAGCGCGGTGATTTCAGCGCCCAAGAGCACGCCACTTCCGCGCCCAATGGGCTTGCAGTGCAGTTCGTTGAGCTTGGAACCCACAGCCGCGACTCTACAGCCTGAATGTCGAAGAGACGCCCACGAGCACTTCCGTCAGGTCGCTATCCGTGAAATCGTAGCTGCGCACGAACGGCCCGATGCGACCGACATTGTCGAACCAGAAGTCGATACCGGCGCCGATGTAATTGCCGCGGCCGTCCTGGGCGAACTGTGGTTCGTCGTCGGATGACTCATCGCGCGCGTAGCCGCCGCCATGGACGTAAAGGAGCGCGTTGACCGGCCGCAGATCGAGTGTCGCGCGCGCACCAAGGCACCAGCGCGCCACAGTCAGCCTGGGATCGTCCTCCGGCCCATTGACGGGCGGCACGCTGTGGCGCGACCAGACGAGGCCCAATTCCACGCCTGCGTTGAAGCGCGGGGTCGTCACGAAGTCGTAGCCGCCCTCGAGACCGAAGGCCAGCGCGTCGTCCACCTCAGCCGAGTCAAAGCCGCGCCGATCGACGCTGGCGGCGGTGACCGAAAGCCACTCGCGCGAAGGCGCTTTGCGCGCGGGCTGCTGCGCCGCGCAACTGACGAGCACCAGCGCTACCGCAGCGGCAATGAGCGCGCGCCAGACTCGATCGCACGCGGTCTTCATGACGCGGCTCGCACAGGACAACGGCGGTCGAGCTCGGCCATGATCCGCGCGTCCAGGCGCGGGACAAGCTTCAGCGCCGCGAGATTCTCTGTCAATTGTTCAGGCCGCGACGCGCCGAGGATCACGCTCGAAACGCGCGGATTTTTCAAGCACCAAGCGATCGCAAGCTGCGCCAGGCTGCAGTCCAACTCCTTGGCAACCTCCGCGACGGCGCGAACCTGCTTCAAGTTCGCCTCCGTGCGCGTGGCACGCAACCAGTCGATCAAATCCAGGCGCGAGCCCTTGGGGATTTCCTTGTCGTACTTGCCCGAGAGCAACCCTGAGGCCAGAGGACTCCAGATCGTGGCCCCGAGTTCATGGCGTTCGAACACGGGCTCGTACTCGCGCTCCATGCGCTGGCGGTGCAGCAAGTTGTATTGGGGCTGCTCCATTGCCGGCGGCGCCGCGTTGCACTCGCGCGCGATCCGCACCGCTTCACTGATCTGATCCGCGGACCACTCCGACGTGCCCCAATAGAATGTCTTGCCCTGGCGCACGAGCACGTCCATGGCTCGCACCGTTTCTTCGATCGGCGTGTTCGGGTCGGGGCGGTGGCAAAAAAGGAGATCCACGTAGTCCGTGCGCAGGCGCTCCAAGGATGCGTGCGTGCCCTCGATCAAGTGCTTGTGGGAAAGCCCCATGTCGTTGGGACCCGTGCCGCCGTGGAAGATCTTCGTGGACAGCACCACATCGCTGCGGCGGAAATCCTTGAGAACCTCCCCCATCAAACTCTCGGCCGCGCCCGCGCCATAGCCCTCGGCGTTGTCGAAGAAATTGACTCCAGCGTCGAAGGCCTGGCGCATCAGCGAGCGCGTCGAGGACAGATCGGTCTGGCGGCCGAACGTGATCCAGGAGCCGAACGAAAGCTCGGAGAGTCGCAGGCCAGATTTCCCCATGCGCCGGTATTGCATGGAGGGAGTGTAGATCCGTTGCGCTCGGAGCGCGACTTAGCGCACGTCACAATACCTGGCTGGCCGCTAGGCCAATTCCAGGCTCGCCTTCGCGACCTTGCAGCTCCTTTGAGCATTGCAGACGAGCACGCGTCGTCGCTGCGCCTCGCGACGGCGGCCTGGAATCGCCCGAGCGTCCAGCCAGTTGCTAGGGCGCGCTCTTAGGCTGTCCGTGCGTGGCGGCGCACGCATGCGATCGGCATCATGGCCGCCCTATGTCCAACCCGTCCGTGCCCTGCATCGCGCTCACGATCGCCGGCTCGGATTCCTCCGGCGGCGCAGGAATCCAGGCGGACCTGAAGACCTTCGCGGCCCTGCGGGTCTACGGCGCGAGCGTGATCACGGCGCTGACCGCTCAGAACACGACCGGAGTCTTCGGCATTCACGATCCGCCACCGGAATTCGTGCGCGCGCAAATGGACGCGGTGTTCACGGACCTCGCGCCGCGGGCGGTAAAAATCGGCATGCTCTCTCGCGCCGCGACAATCCGCGCCGTGGGCGAAGGCTTGCGCCACCACGGGGCTGTGAACATCGTGCTCGACCCGGTGATGGTCTCCAAGGGCGGGAATTCCCTGCTGGATCCCGAAGCGGTCGAAGCGTTGACGCTGGAGTTGGTGGCCATGGCGGATGTTCTGACACCGAATCTGCCCGAAGCCGCGGTGCTCCTCGGTGTCGATGAGCGCGAGATCGCGCGCGCCCCACAGCGCGCTTGCGAGAGACTCCTGGCCCTCGGGGCGAAGTGTGTCGTACTCAAGGGCGGCCACGCGGGCGGACAGCACAGCGAAGATCTGTTCTTCGACGGCACGCTCCTCGAGCGCCTTCCCGCGCGCCGGATCTTGACTGACAACACCCACGGCACAGGCTGCACGTTCTCGGCGGCGATGGCTGCGGCACTGGCGCACAAACTCTCGCCGCTAGACGCCGCGCGCGAAGCCAAGGCCTATATCACGGCGGCGATCGAAGCCGGTTCACGTTGGCGCGTGGGTCGCGGCCAAGGACCCGTGCACCACTTTCACGCGCTGTGGAAGTGAGCGCAGCGACACGACGGAGCCAGCCCTGATTCCGCCCCGTGGCGGCGAGTGGGAATAGAACCCAGGCCAGAGCTCGCCTCGACCCGCCGCGACCCAGCGTCCGTCGAGCGAACTCACACCACGCGGGTGTGCGATTGTTGCAATGGGACGGTGAAGGCTACGGCAACCCGAGGAGGTTTGGCCCGATCGACATCGGATTCGACGAAGTCGATGCAATGATTGCTTGTGGGTCCTGGGGTGACGATTCGAACAGCCACAACAACCCCTCGGCCCTGCTTCAGCCGGGGGCAATCCAGGGGAAGCCGGATAGGCTTTTCATTTTCGACAGAGCTTTTCAAAGTCAACCCTGCACGATCCACGGATCCGGGATGATCCCGCAGAGCAATCCGCCGGCCTGGAAACGCCCGCCCGAGACGCTTGCATCCCCAGTCATCAATCCCGCGCTGCCTCCGTGGCACCAGACGAGGCATATTCGATTCACGGACGCTGGGCCGACTCCGACTGGACCCGCCGGCACAGGATGGACCTTCGGCGCAGGAGCCATGCTAGAGACGTTCTTTCTCCCTCCCGCAATCTTGAGGCCCCCGGGCAATCCGATTTCGAGAGCATTCGTCCAGACGACCATCGTTGATCTGGAGAGTACGCCCCTGCCTCCGCCGAACGGCACACCTCAGCCAAATTTGTACTTTGGGCTCCAGGCAGAGCTGACTTGGACGGACGGTGTCACGATCTGGTGGACCAATTGGCAATCCGAATACCGATGAACTCCCACAACTCCCGACGTCCAGGCGGCGGTGCCTGCTTGAGGAAATTCCTAGCCGACATCATGCTCATGATGCAGGCGGGTGTGCGTCTCGCGCTGATGACGGCGACGGCATTGACCGCGAGTTGCTTGGTGGCCTCAGGTCAGGTCACCTACCAAGTGTACGGCCTGACTTCCGTTGGTACGGCCTATGAAGGTCTCTATCGATTGGATTCGCTGACTGGAAGCATCCAGGAGTCCATAAGGATCTCAGACTATGGTTGGCCCTATCCGGGTCTTCTCCAACTCGCAAGCGACGGCGACCGACTTTGGTCGATTTGGGGTTCGCAGGGCCCGGTCACAGCAAGAATAATTCGAATTCGACAGGCCGACGGTGCCATTGAGGAAGACTGGGAAACCGGATTCAAGTGGAACCATTACAGCCTAGCTGTACACCCCGTGACCGGGCGTGTCTATTCCATTGGTCGCCCGATCGGTGTTAGCGGAGTCTTGACGCTGTACGAAATTGACCCGATTGGAAGGACGGTCACTGTCGTGGCCCCGCTCACAGGCCCTCACACCGGTGCAGCTGCGCTCGTCATTTCCACTTCTGGACAGGCTTTTATCTTTGGAGGATTGGGGCCGGACGCATACCGGCTAGACCTCGCGACGGGAGTCACGACATCGTTCGGCGCGCTTTCTTTTCCCGGATTCACGGGCTCTTTCATGGACGCTGCATTCGATCAAGCCGGAATACTCTGGGTGAGTTACGTCGATACGTGGACCAATCTTCACACGGGCGTTTACAAAGTGGATCTGAACAGCCTGACGCACACGAAGATCATCGGGCTCACCTCTCCGTACTACGGTCTCGCGATCGGCCCCGTTCCAGCCCTGACTTCCTATTGCTTTTCCAAGCCCAGCTCACAGGGTTGCTTCCCGACGATCTCGGGCTCGGGGTATCCCTGCGCGGTGGCCCGGCGCGGCTTCACGCTGCGAGGCACGGATATCCCGAACCAAAAGGCAGGCCTTTTGATGTACGGCATAAACGGACCCCAGGCGCTTCCGTTTCAGGGCGGAGTGCTGTGCGTCAACTCGCCGATCAAGCGCTCGCGAGGGCTCTCGTCCGGCGGCAGCGCCCTGCCGGCCAATGACTGCTCGGGCAGTTGGTCGATCGACTTCAACACGGAGTTGTTCGCGACGCACCAAAACGAATCGAGCACGCCGCTGCCGCCCACCGTCCCGCCGGGCACGATCATCTGCGCCCAGTGGTGGGGCCGCGATCCCGGCTACCCCGCGTCGTTCAACACCGTGCTCAGCGACGCACTGCAATTCCCGATGGCACCGTAGGGACCCTTTGTGCGAATCGCACAGAAAATCAGGAGTGCGCCGACTCAGGCCATGCTCGCTCTCGGGCACGGACGGACGAAACGGCCGAGAACCTATGTCCCGGATTGCGCCCGAACCCTGCCAAGGAACGCGGAGTTCTCTTCGGCACGCTGCAGGTCCAGGCCCAGGCGCGGTTCCTTCGCGCGCCACAGGCGCGTGAAGCCAACAACTCGCTCGTCCAGCGGCACGATCGGCTCGTACCAGACCAACTCGGGCATCGTGCAGCAGGCGCGGTCGGGCAGGGCCACGCCTTCGAGATGCAGGCGCTCGCCGACGTCCACGGTGAACTCTTTTCCCTTGGCATTCACGGACAGTTCAACGCTCTCGACCGCGACGATCTCACCCAGTCCATCGCTGGAGCGCTGCTGCAGGAGCGCGACCAGGGCCGCGCGCTGGTCGGCGCTGGCGGCGGCGGGCACGTAGACCACGCTGCGGCGCTTCCCGTCGAACTTCAAATTTTCTGCACTGCACACCAGCGCCACGGCGCTCAGCCCGCCCAAGTCCACGCCTTCGCGCGCGCCGCTTTCGACAGTGAGCGCAAGCACAGCTTCGCCGCCCTGGGTCATCAACTCGCCGTTGAAGTGACAGGCGCCGGCAAAAACGCTGGCGCTGCGCGCTTCCACATAAAAGGCGACGAGTTCCACGCCGCGGGTCGCTGCCTCGGACTGTGCGGTCTGCTCCGCGGGCGCGGCGCAGCTTGTCGTGCAGCACGGGAAACCACCCCACAGGCACAGGGCGCCCAATGCTCCGAGGGCTCCAAGGGAAGCGGTAAGAACGAGCGGAAGGCCGATGGACGACATGCTGAGGCTCCTCGTGGCGAATCAGGTTGCGTTAGGTTCCTGCCCAGCGCGGCGATAGCACGCGCGGCCGCTGCGACAATCGTCCGTGTTGACGCCTTCGTCGTCCGGACCCAGTCGGATTTGCGTGCGCCCGCACCAACAATCGTTACTCGCGTCGAGCAAGTCTGCCGGCTCCAGCGCCGGTCCCTTCAAGAAATAGTACTTCTTCGTGCGCAAGTCGCCGCAGAAGGGGCTGATCAGGTTCGGAAGCGAAGCATCCATGGTGGGCTCCTAGGAACTGATGCGGCTGAAAGCGCGCTCGATCAGGTTTTTCGTCAGGGCGACCTTGTACTCGTTGTCCGACAGAGGCTCCGCGCGCCGCAGGGCCTCCTTTGCCGCCTCGCGGAAGGCCGCGGTATCAGGCTTCTGGCCCACCAACTTGGCCTCGCCCGAGGCTGAGCGCCACGGAATCGGCGCGACGCCCCCGAGAACCAAATTGGCCGCGCGAACTAGTCCGCCCGTGGCCACGACGCCCGCCGCTACCGCGGACAGGGCGAAGTCGAAGGAGCCGCGCTCCTTGAACTTGATGTAGGTACTGCGCCAACCGGGGCTGGGCGCGGGGATGTTGACGTGGGTCAGGATTTCTCCGGCTTCGAGCACCGTCTCGCGCAGCGGATCGCCTTCGCTGGGAAGCGTGAAATACTTCTCTAGCAGCACGCTGCGGCTCGAGCCCTTTTTCGCCAGCACCACTTGCGCGCCAGCGCAGATCAGAGCTGGCGCCAGATCCGACGGATGCACGATGTAAGAAGGCCCGCCGCCGAGGATCGCGTTGTACTTGTTGAAGCCTTCCTTCGAGAAGCAAACGGTTCCGCCCTTCTTCAGGCAGTGGGCGCCCACGTGGCGGTAGTACCAGCAGCGCGGACGCTGGTTGAGGTTGCCGCCAACCGTGCCCACGTTTCGGATCTGCAGCGACGCAATCGAATCCGCGGCCTCGCTGATCACGGTCAATTTCGAGCGTAGGTGCGCGTGCTCCGACAGGGCCGCGATCGTCACCAGGGCGCCGATCGTGACGTTGCCCGCAGCATCGACTTCGATGCGATCGAGTCCGGGAAGGCGCTTGAGATCGATCAGTTGATCGGGCTCGACGATGCGATCCTTCATTTCCGTGTACAGATCCTGGCCGCCGGCCACGACGCGCACG
This sequence comes from Planctomycetota bacterium, assembly GCA_947484275.1. Taxonomy (GTDB): domain Bacteria; phylum Planctomycetota; class UBA1135; order UBA1135; genus JADJQU01. The sequence goes on from CANKOY010000001.1 coordinate 170,811, forward strand.
CGCTCGCGCTCAGCGGGTTTGGGCAGCAGGTCGAGCGCCTGCTCGAGCGACGTCGGTCGGATCAGTTCAAACGCCTTCATTTTGCACCCCCATTGGCCGCCAGTTCCGCCAGTCCGTCGAGCACGCGGTCCGCAGTGAACGGCAGCGAGCGCAAACGGACGCCGCAGGCGTTGTAAATCGCGTTGGCGATCGCGGAGTGCCCCGGCGTGATCGCCGGCTCCGCCATGCCGATCACGCCGCGACCGATGTCGTCGTCGTCGATCAGGGGCACGAGCTCTGGCATTTCCTGACAACCCGCAATCTTGTAGTCGACGAAGTTCGCGTTGAGCATCAGCCCCAACTTTGGATCGATCACGCGCTCCTCGTGCAGCGCATAGGACAGGGCTTGGATCATGCCGCCGTTCAGTTGGCTCTCGACCGCGGTGCGGTTGAGCGGCAGGCCGCAGTCCTGGACTCCGACCATGGAGACCACCGTGACGCGGCCGGTGCCGAGGTCCACTTTGACCTTCGCGGCCTGGGCGCCGTGGACGCCGTTTGAGGCGAGCGACGCCTGCCAATCGCCGTCCTCGGACAGACCCGACGTCCCTAGGGTCGCGCAAGCTTCCTTCCAAGTCATCAGGGCCTTCGATCCCTCGCGCTCCACGAGCGAACCGCCGCGGAACGCTAGCTCCTCGGCCGGGCGCTTCGTCGCCTGCGCGAGATGGGCAAGGAACGCTTCGCGCGCCTTGTGCGCAGCGACCTTGACCGCGGGCGCCAAGGACGCGGCGGTCGTGCTGCCGCCCGACGCGTTGGCGCGGCCGTAGTTCGAATTGCCGATGCGCGCCGTTGCGGCCTCGAGCGGCAGGCCAAATTCCTGGGCCGCGATCGCTGCCACGTAGGTGCGCGTGCCGTTGCCCAAATCCTGGGTGCCGACGATGGCCTGCAGCGAACCATCGTTTCCGATGCTGATCTTGACGCGACACTCGGCGTGGCCGCCGCCGCCCCAGACCGAGACACCAAACCCGATGCCGGTGACCGTGCCGTCCGCGTCGGGAGTCTTTTGCGGCGCGGTTTTGTTCGGATGGGCGCCCCAACCGATGCGCTCCGCGGCTCGATCGAGTTGGCGATGGTAGACGTCCTTGGCCAAGTTCGTCTTGCGCATCACCAGCGGGTCGATGCCGAGCTTGTAGGCCAGCTCATCGATCGCCGATTCCATTGCAAATGACGCCTGGGGGTGCCCCGGCGCTCGCATGGCGCGGCTGGAGTCCGTGTGCGTGTACAGCGAGCGCACGCTGGAGCGCACACCGTCCGGGTTCTTTGCCTTTTCGTCTGATTCTTCGCCCGCTTCCTCGTCAGGAGGAGCGACCTTGTACACGTACGGAAGGCCGCTGAACGAGCCGCCGCCGATGCCGCCCATGCGCATCGTCGAACTGGAGATCGCGATCAATTTGCCGTTGCGCTTCGCGCCCGCGCGCAACTTGACAATCGAGCCCGATCGATTGCCGGAGTTCAGGAATTCGCCTTCGCGCGTCAGCATCAAGTGCACCGGACGCTTGAGCTCCTTCGCCAGTTCGCAGGCCGTTTTGCCCTCGATGCCGAAGTCGAACTTGGATCCGAATCCACCGCCCATGTACTCGACGATCGCAGTGATCTTGCTTGCGGAAAGTCCCAGGGGGCCGCTGGCCGCTTCCGGGACCGTAAACGTGCCTTGGGTCGAAGCGTAGACCGTCGCTTCGTCGCCGCCGCGGTAGTCAACGACGACGCCGTGGGTCTCGAGCGAGCAATGGTGCTGCACCGGAAGACGATATTCGGCTTCGACCGTCGCGTCGCAGGTGGCGAGGATTGCGTTCGCTTTCGCCTCGTCGCCCTTGGTGGATTCCTTGCCTAAGTTCCCGTTTTTCGTGACTTGGCCCGCATCGGGGCTCAGAGCTTGATCGGCGCTGGCCGCCCAGGGAAGCGGCTTGTAATTCGCGCGGATGGCGCGCAATCCGTCCTCCGCCAGCTCGGGAGTCTCCGCGGCTACCACGGCGACCGCCTGGCCTAGGAATTTCGTCTCGAAGCCGTCCTTGTCGCGCAGGCTGCGGGCGGCAACTACGCCGGGAATCTTGGCCGCGGCCGTGCAGTCGAGTTCGACCTCCGCCCTCGGAAGCGGGCAAAGCAAGAGTCGCGCGAAGACCATTCCCGGCAGACGGATGTCGTGGGTGTAGCGCGCGCGGCCGCTGACCTTTTCCGGCCCGTCGACGCGCCGCAGATTCGTGTTGAGCAGGGTCAGGGACTCGCGCGGTCCCCACTCGGGCGATTCGCTGCCCGCGTTCGTGCGCGTTTCCATCAGCGACCTCCCTGGAGTTTCTTGCCGGCCGCGAGCGCGGCTTCAAAAATGCGCGGGTAGGTGCCGCAGCGGCAGAGATTACCCGAACAGGCGCTCTGGATCTCCTCGCGCGTAGCCTTGGGATTTTTTTCCAAGCAGGCCGTGACGGACATCACAAAGCCCGGGGTGCAGAAGCCGCACATCAACGCGTCGTGGGCGACGAACTCTTCTTGCACGTGAGTCAATTTGCCACCGACGGCAAGGCCCTCCACCGTGGTGATTTTCTTCTCAGTGCAGTCCACGGCCAGCAGCATGCAGGAGTAAACCGGCTGCTTGTTTACGAACACCGTGCAGGCACCGCAGGATCCGCGATCGCACACAATTTTCGTCCCGGTGAGCGGCGGTTCGCAATGGTTGCGAAGGGCGTTGAGCAGGCTCGTGCGCGGTTCAACGCGCACCTTGAATTTCTCGCCGTTGATGTCGAGCTGAATTTCCGTGGTGCCGGACAACCGCTCCACTTGCTGGCTCGCGGACAGGGCTTGGGCCGCGCCAAGGGCGCTGCCCGCGGCCGCGACGCCCCCAGCGCCTTTCAGGAACGAACGCCGAGAAACGGGAGAGCGATCACCGAGGGTCATGCCAAATCCTCCTTGGCCGCGCGGTGGCGAGTTGGCGCCGTCGGGCGAGGCGATTCTAGTGATCCGCGGATCGCGAACAAGGCGAGATCCTGCTCCTTGTTGCGAACCAGAGGAGCCACGTCTCGCACGACATCCGATCCAGTGACCTTGGCCTGCGCCCAAGGGCGCGCAAGCGGTGGAAACCCAGCGCCCGCCGAAGCGAGTGCCTCGAATCCGCGCGCCGTGGCAGTACCACGGAGCGGCGCCCCGCGGCGGGACTCAGGCCGTCGGTGGTCGGGCCGCGCGCGAACTCGCGAGCATCAGATCGCTGATCAAGCGCGAGAAACGCACTGGGTCCCTCAACGCGCCGCCCTCCGCCAGGACCGCTTGTCCGATGAGCAGCTGCGCGGCGGCTTCTGCCCGCTCGCGGTCGGGCGAATCGCGATGGGCGCGCTCCAGCTCTTGAATCAGAGGATGCTCGCGGTTGAGTTCCAGCACGCGCTTGCGCTCTGGAGCTGCGCTGTGGGTGTGCTCGAAGACCCGCTGCATGTGCAGGCCCATGGTTCCTTCCTCGTCCACGAGGACCGCCGGTGAGTCCTTGAGCCGGCTGGAAAAGCGCACGCGCGAGATTTCATCACCCAGTACGGATTCCATGGACTCCAACCACGGTCGCGCCTCGCGCTCGCGCTCTTCGCGATCCGCTTTGGCCGTGTCGCTCTCCCATGTCGCCTCGCCGCGACCGATCGAGACCAAGGGTTTCTCCTTGTACTCGTGCAGGTGTTCGAGCACCCAGTCGTCCACGGGATCGACGAAGAAAAGCACCTCGCGGCCCTGGGCCTTCAGCGCTTCGAGGTGCGGCGAGCGCGAGGCTGTGGCCGCGTCCGCGGCGCTCAAGTAGAAAATTTCCTTGGCGTCCTTCGGAGCGCGCCCAAGGTATTCGTCCAGGGTGCACAGGTCCTCGCCCGCGGAACTGGCGAATAGTGCGATCGACGCCACCGCTTCGCGCTGTTCGGTGTCGAACACGATGCCTTCTTTGATCGTCGTGCCGAAATTGCGCCAAAACTTCTGGTAATCCTCGCGGCGCTCGGCGAGGCAGGCGCCAAAGGCATCGAGCACCTTCTTCGTCAGGCGCTTCTTGATCTGCGGGATCTGCCGATTCGACTGCAGGATTTCGCGCGAGACATTGAGCGGCAGGTCTTGGCTGTCAACGACCCCGCGCACGAACCGCAGCCACTGCGGCAGCAGCGCTTCGCACTCGGCCATGATGAACACGCGGCGCACGTAGAGACTGACCTGCGGCTTGTCGCTGCGGCCCTCGAACCAGCCCGGAGGACGCTCGGCCGGCAGGTACAGGAGCGCCGTGTACTCGCTCGTGCCCTCGACCTTGAAGTGGATCGCTTCGAAGGGCTCATTCCAGTCGTGGGTCAGGTGGCGATAGAACTCAGCGTGCTCGTCTTTTGTGACCTCCTCCTTCGGACGCGCCCACAGCGGACGGCGCGTGTTGAGCACGACGACTTTGGTGCCGTCCTCGAGCTTGTCCTCCTTCATACCTGCCGCGGGGCCAAAGGTGGCGGCGTCGATCACGATGGGGTACTCGACGAAGTCCGAGTAGCGGCGCACGAGGTCGCGCAGAACGCGCGGCTCGGCGAAGTCCTGGAACGAGTCTTCCTCCTCCTCCACGCCGCGCGACTTCAGGAACAACTCGACCGTGGTGCCGATCGCGGCCTCGGGCGCGTCCTCCAATGCGTACTCGCCGTCGCCCTTGGAGCGCCAGCGCGTTCCTGCGGGCTCGTTTGCGCGGCGAGTGACGACGACGATCTCGTCGGCCACCATGAAGCTGGCGTAGAAGCCCACCCCAAACTGTCCGATCAACTGCGGCAGCCCCGCGGCCTGCTTCTCGCGCGCGGCTTCGAGGAATTTGCGCGTGCCCGAGCGCGCGATCGTGCCCAGGTTGGCGATCACCTCCTCGCGCCCCATGCCGATGCCGTTGTCGCGCACGCGCAGGACGTGGGCCAGGTTGTCGCACTCGAGCACGATGCGCGGCGCCGCGTCGGAGGTTGCGATCGAGGCATCGGTCAGGGCCTCGAAGCGGCGCTTGTCCAGGGCGTCGGACGCGTTGGAAATCAGCTCGCGCAGGAAAATCTCGCGGTGGCTGTAGAGCGAGTGGATCATCAAGCTCAGGAGCTCTTTGACCTCGGCCTGGAACGAATGGGTCTGTGTACTGGTGCTCATGGAAGGAAAGTGGGTCAGCGGGTCGCGGCGCCGAGTACGAAATCGACCTCGTAGAGCTGATAGTGGGCGCGGATCATGCCCAGGGCTTCGTAGGTGGCCATGGCCTTGACGTTCTCTTTGTCAACGTAGAGACGCATGCCGACCACGGGCGCGCCGTCGCCATCGGGGTCACCGCTCGGCGCCGTGGCTTCGAGCCACTGGTACAGCGCCCGGTAGATACCGCCTCGGCGCGCGCTCGGCACGACGTAGACGCTTTGGATCCACCAGAACCAGCCGTTGCGCCAGTCGCTCCACTCGCGCGTGATCAAAAGACATCCGACCACCGCGCCAGCGCGCTCGGCGACCAGGTAGAACCCGCGCCCGGAGCCCGCGAACACCGCGCGCGTGCCAGCCTCCAGCCGGCCGCGATCGAGCGCTCTGCCCTCGGTTTCGAGCGCCATCTCCGCGTTGAAACCCACAATCGTGGCCTCGTCCTCGCGCGTGGCACGTCGAACAAAGATCGGCAGGGTCTCCATCGCGCCAGCCTACCCGTCCCTGGCATTTTGCCGCCATCAATTACCGCCCGCCGGCCCGCGCCAGGGAGCGCAACTGTGGGCGGACGATCCGCGGCAAATCATGGACGGACCGTGAACTCCAGGCCGTCGGAGTGCGACGAATTGTCCGGGAAGCTCGGACCGTTGTCGCACCCCCAGAAGGGTGAGTCGACCAGCGTGCCGGGCACGCCGACGGCATCCTCTGGATCGCCGCCCGAAACGTCGGGGGGTAAAGGCGTTCATGTCGATCGCGTACCCGCCCGAGCAACTCTTGGGCGTTAGATTCCCGCCCGAATTCAAGGGGATCCAGCGGCGCACCTGAGTGTCGACGCATCGCAACTCAGCTCGGATTGGCACGGACGCGCAACCGACGTTGGTGGAAATCACGATGCCGCGCTTGTTGCGGTGTACAGCGTGGCGATGCCGAGAGCCCCTTGGCGCATTGGGAATGACCTCGACCGTCACTTTGAGGGCTTTCCCCGCTCCTGGAAGCGCAAATTCCCGAGTGGGTGATCGCGGCAACGTTGCTACTTTGTCCGCGCATGGCACAGCAAAAGCCTCAAAAACCCGTCACGCCACGGGGTTCCCTGGCCACTGGGGCATGGCACGCCGCATCGAGCACGGCGCTGCTTTGCAGCCTTCTCGCAAGTTGCGCGGTCGTCGAGCGCGAGAACCGCCGCCTGCTGAGCGCCCTGGATGAGCACGCGATCCCCGCCAGCGAACCCGCACGCTGGGCCCTGGCGCCAATCGCCTTGCCCTTGGGCCTTGCGGCAGTGACCACCGATGCCGTGATCGTCCACCCCGCCACGGTTCTCGACGACGCATGGGGCGACACCGTGGAGTGGTTGTGGACCTCGCGCGGCGACTCGCGGTTTCGGCGCGCGGTCATGTTGCCGCTGGTGACGATCGCGACGCCGGTGGTGTTTTCCGGCGACTGGCTCGGACGTGCGGTCTTCGCTTTCCCGCCGCGCAGGGAATTCTAGCCGTGAAATTTGCGTACATTCCTGCCGCGCTGTTGATGGCCGCGCTCTTCTCCAGCTGCGCCTGGAGCAATCGCGCCAACCGTCCCGTCTGGGACGCGTTCGAGAAGAGCCTCGTCCCCGAAAACAACGCAGCGTTCTACGTCACCTTACCCTTGACTGTGCCCACCGGTGTCGGCGCGATTCTGGTGGACACGTTCGTTGCCCATCCGATTCAGGTTGCCGACAACGCCTACGACGACGCCGGCGACCTGTGGCAGGACCTCGACTGGCGCGATGAGTACTACACCGAGCTGTCCGCGCTCGTATTTCGAATCGCCGGCACTCCGCTCGTGTTTCTCGGCAGTTTCGTCGGTCGATCGATGTTCGATTTCCCCGACGCGGAGGCGAGCGCCGCGCAGATTGCCAAGGAAGATGCGTTGGCACTGGGTGCAACGCTCGAATGGCTGAACCAAGTCGCGGTGGGTCGCCACCAGGATCTGGAGGGGGCATCGAATAACCGGACGCGGAGGTTCTGGTCGCGCACGAGTGCCGAAGGCAGATGTCGCGAACGCTGGAGCCCTGAACTCGCCGAGGCTTGGGGCGTGGCCCTGACGCGGGCCAGCGCATTGGGCCGCGCGGAGCTGTACGAGGCGGCTCGCCGTTTTGAGTGGCCGCCGCTGCAGGACGATCCGACCCTTGCGCTGCGCGATCAGGATCCGGTGTTGCGCTGGACTGGACTGCGCAAGTGGCCGGACGAGCGGTCCCTTCCGCCAGCCCTGCTAGCGCAACTTCTGTCTGACAGCAGCGAGTCCGTTCGCAACCTCGCCGCGCAAATCCAGCGACGAAAACCCGCGAAGTAGATCGTTCGGCCTCAGCGGCGAACCGCGATCGGCTGGCCGACGCCTATGGACTCATAGCCGCCCTCGGTCTTGCGCCAGCAGCCCAGTTCCATCCCGCCCTGCTCCTGGGGAACGGCGATCAGCGTCAACCAACTGGAGCATGCGTGGGTTTCGTCCTGGGCCGAAGGCGCCAGGGGCCCGCGCGGATGACTGTGCCAAACGCCGACGATCGACAGGCCGGCGGCCCGAGCGCCGTCCTCCGCTTCGAGCACGTCGAGCGCATCGATTTCAAAGTGCGTCCGCGGATCCACGGCGACGTTGCGCCCCGCGGCCAAAGCGGACACCTCGAATTCGCCTGCGATGATCTTCCCGAGCAAGAGTCCACAGGCTTCGTCGGGCAGGGCGAGACGCGTGCGCTCTTCGATTTCACGCCACAGAATTCCCGGCAGGATCAGCATGTGAGTGGGCCTCCGCTAGGACCTAGTTCCCCGCCGGCGGTCGGTCACCGGGAAAGAAATCCGCTCTCCGAATGGCCCGCGGGTCAAAGATCGCTTGAAAGATCCTCGGCCAGGGCAGCGCGTTGCTCGGCGCTGAGCTCGGCCTCAATTGTCAGGCCCGGGAGGTCAGAGCCCAATGCCCAGGGCACCTGCCCGCGCACGGGGAACTTGATGTAGTGCACGCTGGAAAGGCGACCGTCATCGATTTGGCGCGGGTCGCAAATCGCGCGCACCAGGGCGCCGTTCGGAAGGCGCGCGTATAGAGCCGCCGGTAGTTCCACCCATTCGCTCAAGCGGCGGGTGCGCTCTTCCGAGTCTTCGATTTCGATCAGCAGCGTGCAACCAAGCTCACCAGGTGCGCCGAGCAGTTCGTTGTACGTCCGAAGTTCGTGCTGGATGTCCGCTTCGCGCACGATGCGCTCGGCACGCATCATCTCATGGACTTGATAGCGGATCGTCTGCGTGTTCTCGAACAGAAACGTAAGCACCCCGCCCACATGGATGCGGCGCGGGGCCTTGAGCGCCATCACCTTCGCGCGCAGTCGATCGCGCTCGGTCTCATAGGTGACGTAGTCGAGCAGTGTTTCGCGTTGAACGGGTTTCATGCTGGTCGCGGATCCTGGTTGATCGCGGCGGCTTACCGAAGCCCCTTGCCCGTAAAACTCTCGAGCGTGACGATTTCCGACACTGGCCGACGCCCAGGGCGCGGCGGCGGCGGATTTTTCTCGCGGCCCATGGTGATCATCATGACCGGGATGTGGTCGTCGTCCACGGCCAGGATCTCAAGCACGCGTTTGGGATCGAAGCCGATCATGGGCCCTGTGGAGAGCCCCATGGAACGGGCCGCGACCATCAGCGACATTGCGGCCATCGACGCCGAACGAATCGCCTCGTCCCGCTGAGCCGCGCCGTTTCCCTCGTAGAAGCCGCGGATCATCTTGACTGTCTTCGAGCGGTGTTCGGGCTGCAAGTCGCTGTAGATGCGCTCCGCGTCGGCGTGGGCCGAGAGCTTGCCGAGCACCAGGATCACGGCCCCCGCCTCCCCCACCTGAGACTGGCCCATGCAGGCCTCCTTGAGGCGCTGCTTGAGCCCGTGATCGCGACAGACCACGAAGCGCCAGTGCTGCAAATTGAACGAAGATGGCGAGAGCGCCACCAACTCGAACAGCTTGCTCAGCGTGGCGTCGTCAATGGCGGCGGTAGGATCGTAGGAACGCACGCTGCGGCGCGCGCGCATGGCTTCGTCGACTTTCATATCGTGGAGTCTACTCATTCAACACGCGCGCCGCGGCCCTCGGTCACAGCCCCACGGTCTGCGCGATCGACAGCCACTCAGGATGCCCGGGTTCCAACTCCAAGGCCCGGCGCGCTGCAGCCGACGCGGAGGCTTGATCTCCGGTGAAGAAGGACGCCAGGGCAGCGCAGGCGTGCACGCGGGCTTCGTCGGGCGCCAAACTCACGGCTTCGGCGGACAGTTGCAGGAGCAGAGCGCGGTCGGGCTCTGACAATTCGGCCGGATGCGCAGCGAAGCTCGAGAACAGTCGCAGAGCAAAGCCCAGCCGCAGGGCGGCATTCACGGGCGCGTAGGACGCGGCGTTGGTCAGGGCCGCGCGCACATCGGCGCGCTTGGACCGCGCGGCCTCCGGTTGCTTCACGCTCTCCAATTCCTCCGCGCGGCGCAAATGCAGCGACGCCAGGGATGCGTAGCCCAGGAACAGCAACTCGACATTGCGCTCCTCTTCCAGGAAGCGCACCAAGGGTCCGGGGTTGAGCACGCGCGTGCGGCTGAAGTGCTCTTCGATCAGCGCCATGCGCTCCGCCAGCACCTCGCGCCGCAGCACGGGGCAAGTGCGCTTGGGATCGCGGCGACGCAGATCCTCCAGTTGTTCCTCGGCCTCGGCCGAGCCTCCCAGGGCCCAGAGCTTGTCCACCAGGCGAGAGCGCAATTGAACATCCGCCGGGTCCAGTGCCACACGCCGGCGCAAGCCCGGCAAGGTGTCTTCCTGGCGCAGGACGCGCGCCACTTCGAGACCCAGGGCTTCCTTGGACAAGAAGCCATCGATGCGCTCGACCGGGGCGCCGCTCGCGTCGAAGAACAGCAGCACCGGAAAGGCGGTCAGGGAAAAGCGGGCACTCAAAATCGCGCCAGAGCCGACTTCCGCGTCGGTGTTCCACAGGAGCAGACCTCCCAGCGCCTTCGACAGTGCATCTTCTCGAAGAGACTGGGTCTCCAGGCGCTGGCACCAGCGCTCGCCCTTGGTCCACAGGTAGATCATCGTCGGCCGTTGCTCGTGCTTCGCCGCGGCGGCGAGTTCCTCTTGGGAGCCTGCGAACCAGGCCAACGTTCCATGGGCCTCTGGCGCCACGGCTTGAGCGACGCTCGTGCCCTGACCGTGACCTGCCGCTGCAGAGAGCGCCGTGCCGAGCACCAAGACTAGGCCGTATTTCATGTGAGACGCGTCTTGCCCGAACGCTCAGCCGTCCAACAGGCGCTTGGCG
>CANKOY010000002.1 GCA_947484275.1 Planctomycetota bacterium
AATGCGCTGTGGGGTTCTTGTCCCATGTCAGTAGCTCTGATACTCGGGGTGTGCGACCAAGGCGTAGACGATCATCGCGGGCTTGCCTGCGGAATCGCCCAGGGCCGCGACGAACGCGGCAGCTTCCTTTTCCTTGGGCGCGCGGCCCAAGAGCCGGCGGAACTGCTCTTCGACAAACAGTTCGACCTGCAGACCGCGCTTGGAGGCCGGCACGACGGTCTGATCCGAATCGATCAGCAGTCGCGCCATCACCGAACGCAGGGGCTGGGGGTCGGACAATCCGTCCAAGGCGCTGCGCATGCGGCTGAATTCCTCGATCGAGGGCTCGCGCTGGCACAGGTCGACGATCAGGGAACGCACGAACAAGCGGTTGTCCATGACCTCGCGGCGGCCCAGGCGTGCTCGATAGGCGGAAGACGAGATCCAACCGCGCACGAGCTCGGGAAACACGGCCGCGTCGGCCTGGAATCCGGCGACCCAGGCCGTCAGCTCTGATCGCTCGGGAGCTGCGTGCACGTAGCGACGGTACTCGCGCGCGAGGAACGTCTCGGCGAAAGAGCGCAGCTCGATCGCCGTGCTCACGACGTCGGATTGGCGCGAACCGGGGCGGCCCAGGAACGTGCCCGGTTTGCCGTCGTAGAGGCCCTTGCCGATCTCCAATTCGCGGCGGTTCTTCTCCACTGCGAGACCCGCGATCTGCTCCATCACAACGGTCACGAACGTATCCGCGCCGGGATTGCGCTGTTCGAAATTCGAGGACAGGGCGATGCGGTGGACGGCGTCGCGGACGCTGAGCGTGCCGGCGGTCAGCTCGTCGGGAATCGTGAGCATGTTCTCGGCCCGCGGCGAGAAGTTGTCCACCAGCAGGAAGTAGTAGAGCTGCTCCTCGTACCACTGCTGCCAGAAGTCGCGCGAAGCCATCAGCGCCGTGGCCAGTCCGACGAGGCCTAACTTCGGCGCGCCGGGAACTGATCCCGGCACGCTGCCGTCGTCAGTGCGCGGCTCGCCGAGCACGGGGGGGGCCGGAGGTGACGGTGACCAAGGGGACGAAGCGTGGGCCGCGCGCTCCCCATCAAAGGGGGGCCTGCGCAGCAGATCCAGGTACAGGGTGCGCAATTCAGAGGAAGTCATCGCGCTGCTCGCCGACCCCTGAGCCGCGGGAGCCGTCCCCGATGCCGCCACCTGATCCTCCATCGCCGCCATCGCGCCCTACTCTACCCGTCTGGTCCGGCCCGGTACCGCGAGTTCGGCTCCTCGACCCTGTTCTCCGGCACCGCGAGCGGGCATCCTCTCTGCCCCATGGAGTACGCCCTGACCCTAGAGCACGTGACAAAACGCTTCGGCGCGCACTGCGCCGTGGACGATTTGTCGCTCGCGATCCCTACCGGTTCGATCTACGGCTTCCTCGGCCCCAACGGCGCCGGCAAGACCACGACGATTCGGATGGTGACCAACATCATCCAGCCCGACCAGGGCGAGATTCGCGTGCTTGGCGAGAAGAGTTCCGAATTGACCAAGGATCGCCTGGGCTACCTGCCGGAGGAGAAGGGGCTCTACAAGAAAATGAAGTGCGCCGAGATCCTGGCCTACTTCGGAATGCTCAAGGGCATGGACGCGCGCGCGGCAAAGGCTAAGTCCTACGAGTTGCTCGAGCGCTACGGCCTAGGCGAATGGTCCGACAAACGCACGGAGGCCCTGTCCAAGGGCATGGGCCAGAAGGTGCAGATGCTGGCGACCTTGATGCACGATCCGCAGTTGCTGATCCTCGACGAGCCCTTCTCGGGCCTCGATCCGGTCAACGTGGAAATCCTGCGCGACTTGATCCTCGACCAACGCCGCGCCGGACGCACCGTGATCTTCTCGACCCACGGCATGGAACAGGCTGAGCAGCTGTGCGACTTCATTTTCCTGATCAACGGCGGCAAGAAAGTGATCGACGGCCCGCTCTCGGAAGTGCGCCGCAGCGCCGAGCAAGCCGTGATGCTCGATTACGACGGCGACAGCGCTGCCCTTCAGGGCCTGCCCGGCGTACGGCGCGTCAATGACTCCGGCAAGACCGCCGAGCTGTTCCTGGCCCCTGGCACCGATCCGCAGGTGCTCCTGCGCGAATTGATCGAACGGGTGCGAGTGCGAAGGTTCGACCAGCGCGAGCCCTCCTTGCACGAGGTCTTCGTGCGCGCAGTCGGCGGCCGTCAAGCGGCGAGGGATCTCTCCCATGGCTAAGAACAAGACCCTGCTGGTCGCGATGCGCGAGTACTCGGAGAACCTGCGCACAAAGACCTTTTGGCTTGGGATCCTGTCCTTTCCGGTAATCCTGATCATCATGGCAGTGGTGCCTACGTTCCTGGCCAAGGCCAAGGACGTTCGACGCTATGCGGTGATCGACCCCACTGGATGGCTGCTGCCCGCGATCGAGGAGCGCGCCCAATATGGTGAGGTTCTCAGCCTGCTGAAGTTCTTGCAGCGCAAGGCCGAGCAGGGCGAGAGTTCGCTCTCCAAGCTCCCCAAGGCCCTGCGCGAGATGGCGAATGGGCTCGAGAAGAAGACCGCAAAGCAGTTGGAGTCCGATGCGCGCCTGATGACCGCGCTCGGCAAGAGTCTCGCGAACCTTCAGTTCATGACCAAGCCGGTCAGCGCGTCCAAGAAGGATGAGATCTCAGCGGAAACGACCCAATTCCTGGCCTGGGTCACGTCGCTTTCGCCCGATGAGGCGCGCAGTCTCAAGGCGGGCGTGAAACGCGAGCGCTACCTGCGCGTGCCGATCGATCCGGGCATTGAGGACCAAGAAGCCTGGGCGCGCTCGAAGCTGGACAACGGTAGCGACGGGCTGTTCGCCTACTTCGTTCTCGGCCCGACTCCGTTGGAGAACACCGATGGCTTCAAGTACGTCTCGAACAATCGCACCGACAAGGATCTGAAGACCTGGATCGGCAAGCTGGCCTCCGATGAAATCGGGGCGCGGCGCTTCGCCAAGGAGAACATCGACCGCGACATCGCGCGCAGGATCCAGGAGCCGATCTACTTCGACGAGAAGCAGGTTGACGAGCAGGGCCTCGAGATGGAGGTCTCGAGCAAGGACGTGTTCCGCCAATGGGCGCCGCTGGTCTTCGTGTACCTGCTGTGGATTTCGATCTTCACGATCGCGCAGCTGCTCTTGACCAACACGATCGAAGAGAAGTCCAACCGCATCATCGAAGTGTTGCTGTCGTCGATTTCACCCCTGCAGCTGATGACCGGGAAGATCGTCGGCATCGCGGCGACCGGGTTGACGACGATCCTGTGTTGGGCCGGCTTTTCGCTGATCGGATTGAAGTGGGCGCCCAAGCTCATGGACCTGCCAATGGACGTCGACCTGACGATCCTGATCAGCGATCCAAATTTCGCGCTGTCGTTCCTGGTCTATTTCCTGCTGGGATTCCTGTTCTACGCTTCCTTGATGGTGGGACTTGGGGCTGCCTGCAACTCGATCAAGGAGGCGCAGAACCTGATGTCCCCGATCATGGCGCTGTTGATGCTGCCGCTCATGGCCATGATCCCCGTCGGACAGGATCCCAACGGCACCCTGGCGCGCGTCCTGTCCTTCATTCCGCCCTTCACGCCCTTCGTGATGATGAACCGCGCCGCCGGTCCGCCGGCGACCTGGGAGTACGTGGTCACGACGATCTTGCTGGTGATCTCCGTAGGCCTAGCCTTCATGGCCGCGGCCAAGATCTTCCGCGTCGGCATCCTGATGACAGGCAAGCCGCCGAAAATGGGCGAGATCTTCCGCTGGGTGTTCGCGAAGGAACGCCAGTAGCAGCGCCCGCGCAGCGTCGTAGCTGATGAGGGAGAGCGGACCCTGGCGTCACTTCGACGTACCGCTGGGCGGTTCCGATTCGGCGCGAAATTGTCCGGAGTGCATCCAGCTCATGGACTTCCGGTCCGGGGCAGGACGGCGTGGGATCTCGCGCTCCAGCCAGGCGATTTCCTCGAGCAGGTCCCTGGTCGCCGGGTCGGTCGAGGGGCAAATTTCCAGCATGTGCGTTTCCAGGGAGCCATTTGCCTGCCGTACGGTGCGCCCTGACTCGGGATGCACACACCCAGGGTGAACGGCACGACGCCAGTTCGGCACCCCCCCCACACAAACGCGGGCGCCGTGTCGCCCAGACGCCAGCTCCAGCTCGAAGCTTGAGTGCAGTTCGTCGAAGCGAGCGCTCTGCGCCGCGGCAAGTCGTTCTCTGGCTCGCGCGGGCTCCGCGACCAGGTCCTGAAAGGTGAATCCCTCGTATCGGGCCTCGAAGGACTTGCGCAGTCTCAGTTCGGGACTCTCCACGGGCCGGCGTTGATCGCCGTTGCGCCCCGCGACGCTGGAGGGCATCGGATCGGGGAGCTGGAGTTCCTGCGCGTGAGACCCGCCATCAGGCTCCGGCACGGCATTACCAACCGCGATCTGGATCTCCGCGGCATCGATCCGCGCGCCGTTTGGGCGCATCAGCGAAACGAAGATTGCCAGGGCGGCGAGACCGCACACTCCGCACAGAAGGATCATGCGCTTCATGGTCGGGGTGCAGGCCGAAGCCAAGCCTAACCAGATTGCCGCGGGTGGTGATTCGATTGCGGGCGAAGCCCACTGGAGATAGCACCGCCCCCGGCCGGCCCCCATGGGACGCGACCAGGGGCGGTGCCCACTGCGATCCCTTCCCGCCTCAGTTCAGAAACGGATCGACGACTTTACGCAGTTGAGGGCTGCGCAATTTTCCGATGGCGCGCACCTGGATCTGGCGCACGCGCTCCAGGGACACCCCCAGCTTGGCGGCGACCTCGGCCAGTGTGTGCTCGCGCTCAACGCCAACGCCGAAGCGCAGGGTGATCACGTAGCGCTCGCGGTCAGAGAGCCTCTCGAGCGCTTCGCCGATGCTCTCTTCCAGGGAGACATCCTCGAGCGCGGTGGTGTAGGGCCCGTCCTCGCTGAGATCTGCCTGCAGCAAGTCCTTGAGACGTCCACTTTCCCCCGAATCATCGAAGGCCATGTCGATCGAGCGCGACGAGCGCGCCGAGGCCATGGCCGCGACGACAATGCTCTCCGTCAGGTCGGCTTCCTCGGCGATCTTGGCCACGCTGGCCTTCGAATCCCCAAGGCGACCCTTGGCGTCATTGACGTGCTTGAGCGCCTTTTGCAGGTAGACCGGCACGCGCACCGTGTTCATGAAGTTGTAGAGGTAGCTGCGGAACGCTTGGTTCAGCCAGTGCACCGCGTAGGTCCGGAACAGCAATCCGCGGCGCCAGTCGAAACCGTCCACGGCGCGAAACAGGGCCGCGGATCCTTCCTGGATCAGGTCCGCCTGACTCGCGGTGGTGTGCGAGTAGCGCTCGACGTTAATCAGCGCCAGGTACAGATTGCGCTCGACCATCTCGGTCCGCAGCGTGTGCAACTCGAGCCAGCGGCGGCACAGATCCGCCGGAAGCCTGCAGTTCGTCGGATATGCGCCCACGAAACCGCCAGTGCCCGAGACATTTCCCTGGGCCACATCGGCCGCCGTCAGTCCTGCGACCTTCAAGGTGTTCTCGAAGCGGATGCGAGCGAATTCGACGCGTCGCGCCAGGCGCGCCTCGGGCTCGCGATCCAGCAGGATCATCGAGTCCACGTCGCGGCGGAATTGCTGAGCCAAGGAAACGCGCGCCCCCGCCTCTTCCGGGCTGATCGGCTTGCGCCAGCTCAGGGGATCGGTGACCTCCAGCCCCGTGCAGGTGCGATCGAGCTCGCCGGCCAGGGTCAGTGAGCCAGCGACGAAGGTCTCGGGGGCGGTAGCCAGGGCGTCGAGACGCTCGTCCAGCTCCCAGTGCGAGATGATCTTGGACGACGCCCGCGGATCGAGCTTGCCGACAGCGCGCGGGGCCTGTTCAGCGGTCTCGGTACCGTTTTGCGCCCTGCGACCGCGGGGCGACTGCGGGCGCGAAGCCGGCGCTGCGCCACCGGTCCGGGACCGTACCCCCGCAGTGAAGGCCTCCGGGCCCGCGGCCTGGGGGCGCTGAGGCTTCAGATCACCGATTCTTGATTGAGTCCTTCTCATGATTCTTACCCTTGCGTGAGAGTACAGATCCCCCGTCGATTCGTGACCACTGCTCGCGAAAGCCGGTCCAGGCTGCCCAACCGAACCCTAGATATTCCGTAACCTATTGCAGATAAACAGGTTCCGACACGAATGCTCGGAACTCGTTGCCCGGAGTTACACCTGCCGATCTGGCACCCTGCCGACTGCCATCACCTACTACGAGCGACAGAACGGCAGCTCCATGACGAGTTGTCTATTCGCACGCGCCTTACCTTTGGACGCGCCTAAATGTGGCCAGCGCGCAGGGTCCCTCGCGGCCCATGAAACGTCAGCGAGCCGCGTTCTCCTGGGAGAACACGGCTCGCGCGAGCAGTCGGAGCGTCGGCGATCAGGGCTTGGCTGAGCCGGTGGACGCGGTTTTCATCGCGCCGTTTTTGTAGGTCGCCTGGGACTCGTGCGGGATGAAGGCGGCCAGGTGTTCCAATTCCATGGCCTCGCGGATCATGTGCCGCGCGATGACCACGCGCTGGATCTGATTCGTGCCTTCGTAGATCTGCAGGATCTTCGCGTCGCGGAAAAACTTGGCGATCGGGTAGTCCTCCATGAAACCGTAGCCGCCGAAGACCTGCACCGCATCGGTCGCCACTTCCATGGCGACGTCCGTGGCGAAGCACTTGGCCATGGCGGCTTGTTTGCTGACCTTGTTCTTCTGGCCCTGATCGATGGCCCCTGCGGCAGAGTAGACCAGCCAGCGCGCAGCCTCGGTCTTCATCGCCATGTTGGCCAGCATCTGCTGGACCATCTGGAAGCTCGAGATTGGCGCCCCGAACTGGTTGCGCCGGTTGGCATAAACCACAGCAAGATCCAGCGCGCCCTGGGCCGCCCCCACCGCCTGGGCCGCCACGCCGGGCCGGGCCAGGTCGAGGGTTTCCATCGCGTGCTTGAAGCCCATGCCGGGCCGCTCGCCGATCAAATTCGACTTGGGCACGCGCACGTTGTCGAAGTGGGTTTCCACCACGGGCACGCAGCGGATGCCCATCTTGTCCTCGACCTTCTTGACCGTGAATCCGGGGGTGCCCTTCTCGACCACGATCGCGCTGATGCGCCGCGACTTCGAGTTCGCATCGGTCACGCAGAAGACGGAGTAGATGTCGGCCACGCCGCCATTGGTGGTCCACTTCTTCTCGCCACAGATCACGTAGTCGTCGCCGTCTTCCTCGGCCGTGACAGCAAGGCCGCCCGCGTCCGACCCCGCGAATTTCTCCGACAGGCAGAAGGCGACGAATTTCTCACCGCGGGCGATTTGTGGTAGCCAGCGCTGCTTTTGCTCCTCGGTGCCGCCGACGAGGATCGGGAACGAGCCCAGGGCGTTGACCGCGAAGGCCACGCCGAAGCCCGAATCGGCCTTGGCCAATTCCTCGGTGACACAGGCCAGGGCCAGGATCCCCGCTCCGTGGCCGCCGTACTCCACCGGAATGAAGGTGCGAAACAACCCGGCGTCCGCCACGGCACGCGCGGCTTCCCAGTTGTACTCCTGAAGCCTGTCGTACTTCTTGGCCGCGGGACGGACGTACTTGTCCGCAATCTCGCGCGCCTTGGCGGCGAGTTCCTTGGCTAGATCGGAAAAAACGATGTTCTCGCGCATGGCCTGCCCTTCTCTCACTCGCGGACGCCTGGGGAAGCGCGGAGTATAGCGAGACTGGGCCGCTGCGAAGCCGCGCGCCTACGGAACGGCGGCGAGAATGCGCAAATCCAATTAGCGCCGAACGGCGTCGGCCTGCTGCCCGAGCGACAGCCCCATCGTCATGCCAAACCGCAGCGTGCCGCCCTCGGCCCCGAGGTAGACGGTCAGGGGGTCTGGGTTGACCGCGTGCAGGCCGACCGGTCCGGTCCTGTCGGAGGGGCGCGCGGGCTCGGATAGCGCCCGCCAGAGCCGGGCCCACTCCCCACGGTCCTGGGTCAGGCGCGCCAGATCAAGGCGCAGGACAGCGGCTGAGCGCGCAGAGCCCAAGTGCGCGAGAGCGCTGCGCACATCGGGCGGCGTGAGGTCCTTGCCCTCCTTGGCCCAAAGGACCGTGCGCCGGAACCACGCCTCGTCATTTCCGATGGCGATCAGTCCATGGACGCCGAAATTCGCGATGCGCACGCGCACGGCTTCGGCGCCGAACAGCGAACGCGCCACAGAGTCAAGGCGCGCCTGCACTGCCGGCAAGTCAGCGGCGGGCTCGCCGGTCAACATGCACATCGAGGCCGCGTCGAAGTGCACGAGCAAGTCCTCGACCTCGACACCGGAGATCGTTGACAGGCTCTTCGACTGGACGACGACGCCCATGCCATTGCGCGAGAAGAGCTCAAAGGTCGCGGCGAGATTGCGCGCGAAACCGGGGTCTTCCGCGGCCCGCACATGCAGCGCCACATGGGAGTCACCCTCGCCCAGTGAGACAGACACCGCCCCCAGTGAGCTGAAGAGGCCCGAGAAACTGTCCAGGACGCGAGAAATTCTCTCGTGCTGCGACTCGGAACTGCCAAGTAGCTCGGCCAGAGTCTGCGCGAACAGCTCAGGAGTGCAGCCGCCGAGGAAGGCCATGGTGTCCGAAGCCACCAAGGACCGCGCGAAGGGCGCGAGCTCGACGGGATCGGTTGAGGTCCAGGCCGCGAGCGTGCCCGCGTCGCGCGTTTCCAAGGCCCCGGTGACATCAATGCGATCGGCTTCGACCTCGATCGACAGGTCGAGTTGCTGCCCGAGATCGAGTGCCTGGAGTGCGGAGGCGGCCAGGGGCTCCAGGAATTCGCTCAGGTTCGAGTCGATCGGCAGGAGCGCCATCAGGTCCGCGAGCCCCGCACCGGCCAGGGCGGTGCGCAGTTCTGGACCGTAGCGTCGCTCGATGCGGGCCACGTCCGCTCGCATGACGATCGAACGCTCGCATTTGCCGAGGGCCAGTGCCACCGGCTCACGGGGCCGCTGATACTGCGGTGAGTTTGAAACCGCCAAGTAGGTTCCGTCGAAGATCGGCTGCGGCATGTGCGGCGCAATCTGCATCGTGCGCTTGTAGGCGACCACGTCCTTGATCGGCAGCACGAACGTGACTTCGGGCTCGCGATTGGCCGGGAGCGAAATGGCGATTCCGATCGGCTGATCGCGCCGAATGTGGCGTCCGTCTCCGGGAATCTGGCGGTGCAAGAGCCGCCCGAGTTCGTCGATGGAACGGCCAGAACTGGGATTGGATCGCGACAGGCGCGCGAGAAGCGCGTCAAGTCGCGTCAACGTCTTGAGCTGGACGTAGATCGCCGTGTCGGCCGGGATGAGCTTCGCGATGCGCCCCTGGACATTGGTGGCAGCGCGCTCGCTGGCGTCGTCGACCTCCCCAGCCTTGTCTTCAGCGAATGACGCCAGACTCGCGCCGGCGGTCGCGCTCGGGATGGCCGGCTCTTCGCTCCCACAGGCGGCAAACCACGGAACAAGGACCAGCCCGAAGGCCACGAAACTGCGTGCAAGGGACATGCTGAGGGTGAGTTCGGCCGCGTACAGGGGCAGAACTTGAGCCCGCCTTGGATCCTCGCGCCGGGGCCGCCCCCTCGCAGCCCTGTGGGCCTGTGCCCCGCACCCCCGGCAATCAGCTGCGCGCCGTGATCAGCATCCGCGGCGACTGCGGGCCGAATGGCTCCCCCGCGAAGCTGCCGTGGACGGTCTCCACCCGCAGCCCGCGCCCGGAAAGGAGGGAGCTGATCTCCGTCTCGGAATACAGGCGCACGTCCTCGCGCCAACGCCGGATTCCGCCGTCTGCGAATCGCAATTCGACGTCTTTGAGGATCCTCCGCCCACCGTCGGCCAGGGTGCGCGCTTCGCGCACGAGGAAGTCCTGACCTTCGCGCGAGGACTCCGAGCGCAGGTTGGCGCGCACGTGCGCCGGGTTCATCAAGTCGAGGATCGCAACGCCCCCGGGCCGCAGCACACGCGCGATTTCGGAGAGCATGCGCGCGTCGCCGAGTTCGCCGAAGTAACCGAAGGACGAGAACAGATTCACGACGCCGTCAAACACGCCGCGGCGGAACGGAAGCGCCGCTGCATCGCCGCGCAGAAGCCTGCCCTCGAGCTGCGACGCGTGCTCCAGTTGCCGCGCCTCGCGCAGGAGATCCATGGAGAGGTCCAACCCCACTGCATCGACTCCCAGTTCGCGAAGCGCCAGGGTGTGCCGGCCGAATCCGCAGCACAGATCGAGCACCCGGCCGGCGAGTCCGCGCTGGGCAAGAAACGCCACTTCGGTGCGCGCGCTGGCCACATCACGGTGTGCGTACACGCGCCGATAGTCGGAACGGAACGCCTCTTCGTACCAGGGCTCGAGCGAACTCACGAGCCGCGCTCCGCTCAAGGAAGCGTGAGTTTGAGCAGGTAGTCGGACTTGCCGTTTTCGAACACCGCAACAGCGTCGGCGAGCGTTTTGCTCCCCGCGTCGCGATCGGGCTTGAGGCAAACGTACAGCTCGAGTTCCGTTCCCGCCGGCGGACTGATCACGCCCGGGTTCGAATTGAACGTCCCGGTGTGCGGCGTCGGATCATTGGCGCGCAAATCGAAAGGCAGGGTCTTCTGTCCGGCGTCGTTCTTGGTGAAGGTCACTTCGGCGAGCGGGTAGATTCGCGCCAGCCACGGGGGCCTCGTTCCCTTGACCCGCACGCTGACGAACACAGAGCCCTGGTGGTTGTCGAATTGCGCACCCTCGAACACGATCGTCCCGGCGAGGCGCGCTTCGTCGCCGGTCGCGCCCGGCGCCAGTTCAGCGTGTCCGGGGGGCGTGCTCGGCTTCGGCTGCGCCGTGG
Organism: Planctomycetota bacterium; assembly: GCA_947484275.1. Taxonomy (GTDB): domain Bacteria; phylum Planctomycetota; class UBA1135; order UBA1135; genus JADJQU01. Next base: position 10,848 of record CANKOY010000002.1, read on the forward strand.
GGACGTTCACAGGCTGAGGCGGATCGCTGCATGCAGCGAATTGGGCGACCAGCAGGGCGGGGACGAGGAGGAAAAAGTTGTTCCTGATGTTCATGGGAGCGCACAGCATACGGCGCGAGCGTCCGCAGATCGAACCGCGCTCGCAAAGCCGCGTGAAATGCGTTCCGCGCCGTCCGCGGCAGGTCCCGCTGGCCGCGCCCAGTTCCAGGCCCGGGGCTGACCGCAAGTTCAGCGGCCGATTCTGGCTGGCGGGGCGCGCGCGCGCTCACCACACTCTGGATCCGATGATCACTCAGCATCCCCTCTTCGATCGACGTGCGAAGGAGGCCCGGGAAGAGCGCGACCTGGCGCCCTACGCGCTGCACAGCGCCCGTTCCCGCGGCCGAAGCTTCCATGAGGAGGACGATGATCTCCGCACCTGCTGGGAGCGCGACCGCGATCGAATCGTGCACTGCACCGGCTTTCGGCGCCTGATGTACAAGACGCAGGTTTTCGTGAACTCCGAGGGCGACCACTTCCGCACGCGGCTTTCCCATTCGCTCGAAGTCGCCCAGGTGGCGCGCAGCGTCGGCAACGCGCTGGCGTTGAACGAGCCATTTTGCGAAGCGCTTGCCCTGTGCCATGACATCGGCCACCCACCCTTTGGGCACCGCGGCGAGAACGCGCTCGATGAATTGATGAAGCAGCACGGCGGATTCCGCCACAACTTCCAAGTCCTGCGCGTCGTGGACCGCCTGGAGCGGCGCAGTCCCGAATACCCCGGTCTGAACCTGACCCGCGAATTGCGCGAGTCGCTGCTCAAGCACGAAAAGGACGCCGATTGGCCCGCGGAATTCAGGCCGAGGCCGGAGCGGCCGTACCTCGAGGCCCAGGTCGTGGACCTCGCCGATTCCACGGCCTACCTCATGCACGATCTCGAGGACGGACTCTCGGCGGAGATGTTCGACGAGGCGATGCTCGCCAAGGAAGTCGCCCTGTGGGCCGGCGCCGTGGAGTCTGTGGAACTGCGCCACCCGGGCTTCCTCGGGGCCACGCGAGACACGAAGTTGCGGATTAAGCGCCTGACGAACGAGTTGCTGAAAATCGCGATCAACGATCTGATCAGCGCCACGTCCGCGCGCCTGGCCAGAGTCGACCTCCGCGACGCGGCCGCGGCACGTGCTCACTCGGCGCGAATCGTCGATCACTCCGATGCGATCGGCGTGGAAGTGGCCGAGCTGACGGAGTTCCTGTACCGGCGCTTTTACCGTCACCCGCATTTGATGGAGTTGACCGCGCATGCGCAGTCCGTGCTCGCGGCGCTGTTCGAGACCTACGTGCGCACTCCAGGAGAGATGGCGCCTTGGTACCAGCGTTGGATCGAGCGCGAGGGACTCGAGCGCGCGGTGTGCGACTACTTGGCCGGCATGACCGATCGATTCGCCGAGCAAGAATTCGCGCGGCTGTGCAAAGCGTGAGGTGCATTGCGCTGTTCCTGGTGAGCCTCGCGGGCTGCGCCGAATTGCCTCAAGCACCGCAGGCTGCCGTGACCTCGGCGCCAGCTGCGGTTTCCCCTGTGCCCAGCGCGCGCCAATTGCGCTGGCAGGAACTCGAGTACTACGCGTTCGTGCACTTCAACATGAACACGTTCACCGGTCGCGAATGGGGCGAGGGCGATGAATCCCCGGCGCTTTTCGCCCCGAGCGCGCTCGATTGCCGACAATGGGCTCGCACGGCGAAGGCCGCGGGGATGCGTGCGATCATCCTCACCGCCAAACACCACGACGGTTTTTGTCTTTGGCCCTCGAAGTTCACCGACCACAGCGTCGCCGGTTCGCCATGGCGCGAAGGCCGCGGCGACGTGCTGCGCGAGCTGAGCGACGCCTGTCGCGAGTACGATTTGAAGTTCGGCATCTACCTGTCGCCCTGGGATCGCCATTCGAAGTTCTACGGGGACTCCGCGCGCTACAACGACTACTTCGCCTCGCAACTCGAGGAAGTCCTCAGCAACTACGGCGAAGTGTTCGAGGTCTGGTGGGACGGCGCTTGCGGCGAGGGCCCAGATGGCAAACGTCAGGTCTACGACTTTGAACGATTCACCGAGATCGTGCGCGGGCTGCAACCTGGGGCCGTGATTTTCTCGGACATCGGCCCAGACATCCGCTGGGTAGGTAACGAAGCCGGCTTCGCTGGCGAAACGTGCTGGTCGAAGCTGAATACTGCGGGCTTCTTGCGCGGCATCGGCGCACCGCCCACAAGTTCGCTGAACGAAGGTGACCGCGACGGCGTGAACTGGATTCCGGCCGAGTGCGACGTCTCGATACGGCCGGGCTGGTACTTCCACCCGGAACAGGACGGAGAGGTCAAGTCGCTCGAAAAGCTCTTCGACATTTACGAGCGTTCCGTGGGGCACAACGGATCGCTGTTGCTCAATTTGCCGGTGGATCGCCGCGGGCTGGTGCATGAAAACGATGCCGCTCGCCTGCTCGAATTGCGCCAGCGCATCGAGGCAACCTATGCAGTGGACCTGGCGCGAGGCGCGCGGGCGAGCGCGGATGACACGCGCGGCAACGCTGCGCACTTCGCTGCATCGCGCGCCATCGACGGCGATCCTGAAACCTACTGGGCCGCCAACGACGGGCGGCGCAAGGCGACGATCACGCTCGAGTTGCCGCAGCCCACGTTGGTCGATCGCGTCGTACTGCGCGAGCCCATCGCCCTGGGCCAGAGAGTCGAGCGCTTCTCGATCGAAGCCAAGCACGACGGTGCCTGGCGCGCGATCGCCCTGGGCACGACGATCGGCAACAAACGCTTCGTGCGCGTCGAGCGCTCGCCGGTGGAGGCGCTGCGCCTGACACTGGAGTGCGCCAGCGCTCCGCCCTGTCTTTCCGCCTTCGAGCTCGCGCTGACTCCACAATCGCCCTAGGAGCCTGTGGGCATAGTCGCCGGTGCAGCTTCGCGCTCAGCGGCGCGCCTTGGAGCGCCAGGCGTCGCGACGGCGACCTTGTGTACCCGCAGCTAGACGCCGAAGACAAAGTAGACCGCGGTCGACAATCCCAGCAGCCCGATCAGGACCAGAAGGGCCTTGAAGAACAATCCAAGGTTGGAGGGTTCGGCCTCCTGATCCAGCTCCTCGTCCTGCCCTTCGCCGCGCGCGCCCTGGGTCCAGGGATCGGGTGCGCCGGCCGCGGGTGCTTCGTCCGCATCGCGCAAGCCCGCGTAGAGGGGCTCCACGAGTTCATCCTCACGACGGCGCTCACTGGGCTCGGCCATAGTAAGGAGTCTGCGCACATGCAGCCCACGCCACAAGCCGGGTAACCTCTGTCCCATGTTGGACCTCGGCTACGTCTTCCGCGATCCCGCGCGCCTGGAGCGGGCCCTGACCCACGCCTCGTGCGTCGGGGTGCGCAACAACGAGCGCCTGGAGTTCCTTGGTGACGCGGTGCTCGATTTGGTGGTGGCCGAGGCGCTGCACGAACGCGAGCCCCGACTCGACGAAGGCCGCATGACCCAGCTCAAGGCCGACGTCGTCGCGCGCCGCACGCTGGCGGAGCCTGCCCGGCGCCTGAAACTGGCGGAGCACGCGCGCCTTGGTCCGGGCCTGCGCGGCCGAGACCAGTCGCCCGCAGTGCTCTCCAACCTCTATGAGGCCCTGATTGGCGCGGTGCACCTCGACGGCGGATTCCTGGCCGCGCGCGACTTCATTCACGCCACCATGGCCGAGGAATTGGCGCGCGCCCTGGGGGACTCGGCACTGGACAACCCCAAGCAGCGGTTTCAGGAACTGTGCCAGTCGCGCCTGCGTTGCTTGCCCACCTATGAATTGGTGGAGACCCGGGGCGCGGCCCACGCGCGCGCTTTCCTGGTGGCCGCCAGCGCCGACGGCGTGCGCTACCCTGCAGCCTGGGGCCGCACGCTAAAAGAGGCGGAGAGCTGGGCTGCCTGCGAGGCCCTGCTGCTACTGGAGTCACAGTCCCGGACCGTTTCGGGGCCATGACTTCGCCGACAGGCATGGGCAAGATCGCGGAATCCTCGGGGCGCGAAGCGGCGCTCTTTGACGCGCAGTTGGCCCTGCGCGCAGCCGAACTCGAGGCTCTGGCTACGACGCTGGAAAATCGTCGCGAGGTGACGGCGGGTGGGCTGTGGGGCGCGTCCCAGGCCCTGTGCCTCGCGGCCCTGTCGCGGCGATTGCAGGGGCCGTGGCTTGCGGTCGTCTCAAGCGAACCGGAAGCCCAAGCGCTGGTCGAGGATCTTCAGCAATTCGCGACCGAAGCGCTCTGGCTGCCCTCGCGCGGCGAAGGCGGCGCCCAGCGCGGAAATGCCGTGGACTTCGATGCCCTGCGCGATCGACTGCAGGTGGCGCAGCAACTTGCCGGAGCGCCGGCGCAGCGACCGCGGCTTCTGGTGGCCAGCATCCTCTCGCTGCTCGAGCCGATCCCCGACGGCGCGACTCTGGAGCGCGAGCGCATGGAGCTCAACCTCCGAATGCGAGTGGACGTGGAGCATCTCCTGCGACGCCTGATCGAAGCGGGCTTTTCGCGGGTCCCGATGGTGGAGCGCGCGGGCGAACTCAGTCTGCGCGGAGAAATTCTCGATGTGTTTCCGCACGCGTCGGATTTTCCGCTGCGCATCGAGTTCTTCGACGACGAAATCGAATCCCTGCGGCGGTTCGATCCCGCGCTTCAGACCAGCGTCGAATCCGTGCGGCACGCGGCCTTTTCGCTCGCCAGCGATCCTGGCGGCATCGAAAACGGCGCGGGCGTGCAGCCGCACACGCTGCTTTCGCCCACAGCGATCGTGGTAGACATCGAACCGCTGCGCATCGGGGACCGCTCCGAGGGCCTGCGGATTCAGTCGGCTTCCCACCAGCGCGCACTGGCGGCTCTGCGGCAAGCGTTCTCGGCGCGGCGCCGCCTGGCGCTGCAGAGTTTGCCGGCCCAGGGCGTCAATTTCGATACGCGCTCCGTGCAGGCGCTCGGCGTTGGAGTGCGTGCCGCGGCCGCAGCACTGCGCGAAGCTACCGCGAACGGCACAACGGTGCGCGTCGCCTGCCGCACGGCGGCGGAGCGCGATCGCTTCCAGCAACTTCTCGACGACGACGGCGGCGTTGAAAACGTGGAACTCGTCGTCGGCAATGTCTCCAAGGGCTTCCGCTGGCCCGCGCTCTCCTCGGTGATCATCAATCACCGCGAACTGGCGGGCCTGGCCAACGCGAGACGCTCCGGTCCGGCGCGCGTTGCGCACAAGACGCGCGCGCTGCAGTCGTTTTTCGAGCTGAAACCTGGGGATTTCGTGGTCCACGCGGTGCACGGCGTGGGGCTCTATCGCGGCCTTGAGCGCATGACGCGCGGCGGCGGCGAGGAAGAGCACCTGCACCTGGAGTTCGCCGAGGAAGTCAGCCTGTTCGTTCCGGGCTCGCGCATCGATCTGGTTCAGCGCTACGTCGGCGCGGGCGGCAAGGGCGCCCTGGCGCCGCCGCTCGACAAGATCGGCGGACAGTCCTTTCGCCGGCGGCGCGAGCGCGTCGAGCGCGCGCTGTTCGATTTGGCCAGCGAGCTGCTCGAAGTCCAGGCGAAGCGCGAGCTGTCGACGCGCCCGGCCTGGACGCCCGACGCGAAGCTCGTTGATTCGATGATCGGCGCCTTTCCCTACGTGGACACCTCCGACCAGGCCACTGCGGACGCGGAGATCACGGCGAATCTTGGCGGTGAGCATCCGATGGATCGCCTGCTTTGCGGCGATGTCGGATTTGGCAAGACCGAGATCGCCCTGCGAGCCGCGTTCCGCGTGGCGGCTGCGGGCGGGCAGGTGGCGGTGCTCGTGCCGACGACCGTGCTCGCGCATCAACATTATCTGACCTTCAAGGAACGTCTGTCGGACTTCGCGGTCGAAGTTGGCGTCCTGTCGCGCACGGTGGCGAACAAGGAGACACGCGCGCTCGTGGAGCGCATCGAGTCGGGGGAAGTTGACATCGTCGTTGGAACCCATCGGCTGCTCTCCAAGGACGTGCGCTTCAAACACCTGGGCCTGGCGATCATTGACGAAGAACAGCGCTTCGGCGTGACGCACAAGGAACACTTCAAGACACTGCGGGAGAAAATCGACATCCTGACACTGTCGGCGACGCCGATTCCGCGCACGCTGCACATGTCGCTGTCGGGCGTGCGCGACATTTCCTCGCTCTCGGTGGCGCCGCCGGGACGCCAGGAGATCGAAACTGCGTTGGTGGACAACTCGGACGAGGCTTTTATCCGCGAGGCTTGCCTGCGGGAGAAGAACCGCGGCGGGCAGATTTTCTTCCTGCACAATCGCGTGACATCGATCGTCGGTGTCACGCAGCGCCTGATGAACTTGGTGCCGGAGTGCACGTTCATCATCGGACATGGGCAGATGGGCGCGCGCGCGCTGGAAAATGTGATGGACCAATTCACGCGCGGTGAAGCGGACTGCCTGGTGGCGACGACGATCGTCGAGAACGGACTGGACATCCCCGCCGCGGGGACGATTTTCATCGACGATGCGAATCACTTCGGCCTCGCGGAGCTGCACCAGTTGCGCGGGCGCGTCGGGCGCGGGCAGGTCAAGGCCCACTGCTACTTGCTCGTGGACCCGCACAAGCCCATGCGCGAGATCGCGCGCGATCGGCTCAAGGCCTTGGAGGAACTCAACCAGCTCGGCGCCGGTTTCCAGATCTCGATGAAAGACCTGGAGCTGCGCGGCGCGGGCAACATCCTCGGCCCGCAGCAGTCTGGCCACATCGCCGCCATCGGCTATGACATGTACTGCCGCCTGCTGCGATTGACGATCGAGCGCATGAAGGCGGGCATGTCGGAACCCGCACCGGTTTCAGACCTCGAATTGACGCCAGGCGTCGAACTGGAGCTCGGCCTGAGGGCGTTCCTGCCCGCGGAGTGGATCCCGACTCAGGATTCCAGGCTCGAGGCGCTGCGAGCACTGGACGGCGCCCAGAGCGCCCCGGAAATCGACACGGTGCTCGCCGGGCTGCGCGACAGGTTCGGGCGCGTGCCCGCCGAAGCCGAGGCGCTGGCGCGACAGTTCCGCCTGCGCCTCCAGCTCGAACCCTTGTCGATCACGCGCCTGGCCTGGCGCGACAACGCCTACCTGATCGAGTACTCCGATCGCGCGGCCCTCGAGCCTCTGGCGCGCCAGTCCATTGAGCTGCGCAACCTGCGCACCGGGGTCGCGCACCTGATCGTTCCCAAGCGCGCCAAGAACCCAGCCGAGGGCCTGAGCTGGTTGGAGCAGCTATTGCGCACGAGCGGCGCGAGCCCGAAGATCCCGGCCAGCGCCCGACCATGATTCAATTCCTTCTCGCCCTGTGTTGCGTCCAGGATCCAGCTCCGCCGCCCACGGCCCCTGAGGCCGCGCCGCAGAAGCAAGGCCAGCCCTCGCGCTCGCGCGAGGATCGGCTCGAGGGTCGGGTCGCCGCCGATCCCGCGGCGCCAGCGGCGCCCACGGCCCCCACTGCCAACGGGGCGACACCAGCTCCGGATCCCGCGGCTGCGCCCGAGGACCCCATGGCGGGCTGGACCAAAATCAATGCGGCCGTGCTGATCGTCAACGAAGACATGGCAACCATGTTTGAGTTGCAGCGCGGAGTGGCGCGTCGCATGCGCGACCCCCGCCGCGGCGGCGCGGACCCTGAGCGTATGTTCAACGATGAACTCGGCGAGCGCGCGCGCCACATGCTCGAAATCGACGGCGGCAAGAACCTGGGCTTCGATCCCCAGGCCGTTCAACGCTTCGTGCGCGACACACTCCAGCGGCAGGCCGAGGAAGCGGGCAGCGTCACGCGCCTGGCCGCCGACCTCAAGCGCGATGACATCACCTCCTTCGACCGCAAGGAAGAGGTCAACGATTACGTCAATCGCATGCTTTGGGAGCAGTCTGTCACCGGCAAGGCGGCCAGCCCGGGCGGGCGTGTCTCCCGCGACCGCTACGTCCGCCCCGGCTGGGCGATGTTCGCCCAGAGGGTTGCCGTGCGCCGCCAGTCGGAAAACCGCACGGTTCAGGTCACCCAGCTGGTTCTGACCCTGGGAGCCCCTGGCAGCGCGGAAAGGGCCAAGCGCCGCCTGGAGGAACTGCGTCTACGGATCCTCAACGGCGAGGACATGGGCGAGCTGGCGGAACAGCTCGGCGCCTCCGAAAAGGGCACGCGCGGGTTGTCCAGCTTCCTTAACGTCGAGCTCCTGCGGGCCAACAACCCTCCGGTCGGCGATTTTCTGGCCAAGGCCGAAGCGGGAGAGTTGTCCGAGGTTCTTGAGTACTACGACCGCGGACGCCTGGCCGGCTACATCCTGGTGCGCCCCGAGGAATACAAGCTCGCCCCGGTCGAGGCCTTCGACGAGCCCCGTGGCCAGCGCGTCTGGATCGAGGGCCAGCGCCAGCGGGTGTCGGACCGGCGCATCCAGACCGGCCTCGTCGACCTGCTGAGCGGCGCCTATGTCTGGCCGCCGCAGATCTTCGGCGACCCCACTTCGAAGCGCTGACCGCCAGGCCGGCCGCCGGCCCCATGCCTCGTGTCCGGGCCCGGCCTCGCGGGTATACTCTGAACCCTTTCGTTTGCGCCGCGTTTCCCCCGGAACCACGGCCACCGCATCGGCACGTCTCACCCCCACTCGACACCGGCTCGCCCCTCCGGGAGGGCCATTTCCGCCAGGGCGCACGCTTCGGAGCCCGTTCATGACCCAAGAAGACTTCTCGAACATCCATATCGAGAGCTCCCTGCCCAAGCACTGGGAAGTCGAGCGCACGTTCAACGACGTTCTCTATGACTGGATGGCCAGCGCCCCGTGGTTGGCGATTTCGGCCGCAGGCCACGGCATCATCCTCCTGATCATGTGGATGATCCCCTGGGAGTTGTTCGAGGACCCGAAGGCCAAGATCATCCAGGCGTCGGTCGAGCAGGCGCCTGAGGACCCCTTCGAGGATCCCCCGCCTCCGGAGGAGCCCGAGGAGATCGAGAAGGAAGTCACCGAAGAGCCTGTGCTCAAGGACGCCGAGATCTCGGACCACAACGAGACCGACGACGACCAGCCCACGGAGGAATCCATGGGTGAGGACGACCTCTCGGATTCGCCCTTCGAAGGCAAGGGCGACAACGGCGTGATCGGCATCGGCGGCGGCGCGGGTGGCAAGTACGGCGGTCGTCGCGGCGGTCACCGCAACCTCAAGGCGGGCGGCGGCTCAGGCACCGAGCAGGCCCTAAAGGACGGCCTCGAGTGGTTGAAGTGGCACCAGTCTGAAGACGGCTCCTGGGACTCCGACGGCTTCATGGCCAATTGCGGTCACGTCCAGGCCGGCAGCACCTGCGACAGCCCCGGTGAACCGACCCACGATGTGGGCATGACCGGCCTGGCGTTGCTCGCATTTCTCGGCGATGGCAACACCACGCGCGAGGGTCCCTACAAGGAACAGGTCGCCAAGGCGATCAAGTGGATGAAGGACCAGCAAGATGCTGACAGCGGCATCTACGGCGAGAAGGTCGGCCACAGCTTCATGTACAACCACTCGATCGCCACCCTGGCGATGTGCGAGTCCTACTACTTCTCGCGCAGCCCGCTTTTGAAGCGCTCGGCCCAGGACGCGATCAACTTCATCTCGCGCGCGCGTAATCCCTACGGCGCCTGGCGTTACGACTCTCCGCCCACGGGCGAGAACGACACGTCGGTCACCGGCTGGTGCGTGTTCGCCATGGCTTCCGCACAAGAGGGCGGACTGACGATCGATACCGAGGGCTTCGTCGGCGCGGCGCAGTTCATCGACGACATGACCGATCCGGCCACGGGCCGCACGGGCTACGACTCGATCGGTTCGGCTTCGTCGCGGGTCAATGGCCTCAACGATCAGTACCCGACGAACACGGGCGAGGCGATGACCGCCGTGGCGATCCTTTCGCGCGTGTTCATGGGACAGGACGTCGCCAAATTGCCGATCGTCGACAAGGGCGCGGATCTGATGAAGGCCCACCTTCCGGAATGGGATCCGGACGGCCTCAAGAATGACATGTACTACTGGTACTACGGCTCCTACGCCCTGTTCCAACTGGGCGGACCGCGCTGGGATGCGTGGAACAAGTCGGCGAAGAAGGCCCTGGTGGACAACCAGCGCAAAGATGGCGACTTCAAGGGCTCCTGGGACCCGAAGGACGCCTGGGGTCACGCGGGTGGCCGGGTCTACATGACGGCGCTCGCCGTGCTGTGCCTGGAGGTTTACTTCCGCTACGCACGCGTGATCGGCGGACGCTAGTACGAGCCGACGACAACCGACGAGGCCGGCGATCCCGTGGAGGGATCGCCGGCCTCGTGTGTTTCTGTGAACCGTGATCTTGGACCAAGCGTTTCGACAGGACGCGCGGGTCGCGCACAGACTTGTTTCGCAGCAACACACGGAAAGCGATGGCGCGCCAGGGGAACCGCGCTGGGCGGCGCGCTGTTCCCGTGGGAGTCCCCTGCGCGCTGGTCGCCGTTGCCGTGCTGGTGGCAGCAGACTTGATCTTTCGGTTCATTCAGACCCAGTTGCCCGGCGAGACAATCCACTGCCCGTTCGTCCCCCCGACGGAGTTCGAGCAATTCCAGGGCGCTACGCAACTTGCGTCGCCAATTGCGAAGGACGAGTGATGTACCTGTCCTGCACTCGCTCCGTCAGCTAGCGATTTCCACACTCGAGCTGAACGTCTGCGAAGCACGCGCGTTCTGAGATGGCACGCAAGCTGATGCGGCGCGCAATTGGAGCGCGCACGGGCTTTCGCAAATCCACTGTGCGCTGATCGCGCGAATGAGGAGATTCGAAATGAATCACGCCAATTCCGAGCCGCTTCGTATCGAGAGTTCGCTGCCCAGGAACTGGGAAGTCGAGCGCTCGTTCCACGACAAGCTCTATGAATGGATGTCCGGCGCGCCGTGGTTGGCGATCTCCGCGGCAGGCCACGGCATCGTGCTGCTGATCATGTGGATGATCCCGTGGGAACTGTTCGAGGCTCCCAAGTCGGTCGTGATCATCAGCCAGGTCGAGTTGCCCGTCGCCGATCCCTTCCTCGATCCGCCCCTGCCGGAAAAAGTGGATCCAATGGAGCTCGACAAACCAGTGGATCCGGTCGAGAACACCGTCGACACGCCGCAGGACAATCAAGTCGAAACACCCTTCGACTCCACGGATTCCACCGGAGAGCAGGACAACCTCCCCGACGCCCCGTTCGACGGCAAGGGTCCCAACGATGTCATCGGCATCGGAAATAATTCGGGCAGCAAACTCGGCCACCGCGGTGACGGTACCGGCGGACGGACGGGCAAGGGCGGCGGAGGCACCGAGGTTCCCCTGGAATACAGTCTGCAGTGGCTCAAGGCGCACCAATCGGCCGACGGCTCCTGGGACTGCGACGGATTCACTTCCAACTGCGGCCACGTTCAGTCCGGCAGCGCCTGCGACGGCGCCGGCGAAGCGACTCACGACGTGGGCATGACCGGTCTAGCGACGCTCGCTTTCCTCGGCGACGGCAGCACCGTGCGCAGCGGTCGCTATCGCGAGCAGGTGGCCAAGGCGGTCAAGTGGATGAAGGACCAGCAGGACGCAGACAGCGGTGCCTTCGGCGAAAAAATCGGCCACTCGTTCATGTACAACCACTCGATCGCGACGCTGGCGATGTGCGAGGCCTACTACTTCTCGCGCAGTCCGTTGCTCAAACGCTCCGCCCAGGACGCGGTCAATTTCATTTCGCGTGCGCGCAATCCCTACGGCGCCTGGCGCTACAACTCGCCGCCCACTGGCGAGAACGACACCTCGGTCACAGGCTGGTGCGTGTTCGCCATGGCCTCGGCCCAAGAGGGCGGCTTGACGATCGACCCCGAGGGCTTCGTCGGCGCGGCGCAATTCCTCGACGACATGACCGATCCCGCCACGGGCCGCACGGGCTACGACAGCGTCGGCTCGGCGTCGTCGCGCGTGACGGGTCTCAACGACCAGTTCCCGGCGAACACGGGCGAAGCCATGACCGCGGTTGCGATCCTCTCGCGCGTTTTCATGGGACAGGACATCTTGAAGGACCCGCTGATCGACAAGGGCGCCGACTTGCTGAAGCAGCGCCTGCCCGAGTGGGATCCGGACGGCCTGGGCAATGACATGTACTACTGGTACTACGGCTCCTACGCCCTGTTCCAACTGGGCGGACCGCGCTGGGACGCGTGGAACAAGTCCGCGAAGAAGGCCCTGGTGGACAACCAACGCCTCGATGGCGACTTCAAGGGCTCGTGGGATCCCAAGGATGCCTGGGGACACGCTGGCGGGCGCGTGTACATGACGGCCCTCGGAGCCCTGTGCCTGGAGGTCTATTTCCGCTACGGGCGCGTGCTCGGCGGCAGATGAGAGGTTCGCGCCAGCAGTCCGCCCGAAAAAGTCCCGTCGCGAGGCGAAGCGATCTTCGTCGTGGTTAGGAACGCGCCCGCGGGACGACGGATGGACGGCGGAGGCGGCCTTCCTGGCCGCTGAGCAAGGCCCGACGAGTGCGACGACGCCACGGCGGAGGGCGCGAAGCCGCCGCCGGGCACTCTTTCGGGCGGGCGGCTAGAGGCAGACCCGGCGGTGGAACGGGCGCACGAATTCGGCGACGTTCTGCCGGTCGCGGCGCAGGATTCCGCCGCTGGATTCACTGCGGACATTTACGGTCGTCGAAGGGACGCCCGCGGGCGATTCGATGCTGATCGTGATCCGCGATTCGCCCGAGAGGAACCCGGCGCGCCGCTTGCACTCGATTTTACCGCTCGCCTCGTCCGCCGCGACGAGGGTCCAGCCGGGAAGTTCGCTGACCAGCGTGCGCGCTTCCTCGAAAATCCCAGCCTGCAAGGCGGCGGCGCGCACGGGCCGATGTTCGAGGGCTGGGTGGGAATCGGAGGTCTGAAAACTCATTCCAAGACCCGCGGGCGTTTCGCCCGCGGGTTAGTGGGCTGTAACGGCAAGTTCGCGAGCAGGAATCGCCCCCACGGGTCGCCGAGCAAGGCGCGACGACGGGCGCGTCTTCGCAGTGATACGCGAAAGAGGAGCAACGCAGCCCAACAGCGAGTGAAGGCGAGGCCGGCTCGCGGACGGATCGCTGCAGTCCACTAGATGCTCCGCTGACTACTTGCTCGCTTTCGCGAGTGCGTTGACGCGCTTGGCCAGACGGCTCTTGCGACGCGCGGCGGCGTTTTTGTGAATCACGCCGGCCTTGGCGGCCTTGTCGAGCTTCTTCATCGCGGCGGCGAGGTCTGCCTTGCCCTCCACTGCGACCGTGGCTCCGACGACGCGCTTGACCGCGGTCTTCATCGCTCCGCGAACGGCCTTGTTGGCGAGGCGGGCCTTCTCGTTGGTGCGGATGCGCTTCTGGGATTGCTTGCTGGTTGCCATGCTTGGAATCGGGTGCGGCGCTGTGCCGCGTGCGGAGTTGTCGTGATGGAATCGGGAGCGTGCTGCGGGAGGGGCCCGCTGCACGAAACGCTCAGCGCGGAGGCGCCTTGCGCAGTTCGTTCATTTTCGCGGCGACGTCGCGGAAGCCGACATCGACCTCGTAAATGCGCGCAAACAGCGTGCGCGCCTGATCGGTGTCGCGCTCAGCCAGCGCGATTTCGGCGAGATTGTACAGGATCTCCTTGGCGCGCAAATCGAGCTCGCGCGCGTCCCCCAGGGCGCGCTCGTACTCCTTGCGCGCCAGGTCGAGGAATCCCTTCATTTGAAAGCACTGCGCGAGCAGCGCGCGAGCCTCGCGCTCGTGCCGCGCGTCGCCGGTGGCCCGCTGCAATTCGGCCAGCGCGGCATCGGCATCGCCTGCGCGCAGGAGTCGCTTGCCCAACTGGACCCGCAGAGCCAGGTCCGAGGGGTGTGCATCGACGCGCAGGCGATAGTCCGCCGATTCGTGGGCGATCAGCTCCCGCTCGAGCCGCGCGGCCTCGGCGGCATTGCCCTCCTTGTCCGCGCGCGCCGTGGCCTTCTTGAGCAGCTTCGCGCGCAAGTCGCCGGCGCGGCAGATCAGGTCGAAGGAATTCTTGCGGTAGGACAGCGCGCGATCGACCAGGCTGCTTGCAAGCTCGAGATCCTTGGACTTCTCCGCGATCTCGGCGAGCTGGAACATCACGTCCGGATCGGTCGGATTGTCGGCGTAGAGCTGCTCTAGCCGCTCGCGTTCCTGGGCTATTTCTTCCTCGGACAAATGCAGGCGCTTCGAGCGCTCGAGGGCGCGCGCCTCTTCCTTGTTCTGCATCAGATCGCGACTGTGGGTGACGTGCTCGAAGTTGGTCTTCGAAAGCGCCGCCTCCGCCGACAGATCCTTGCGCGCCTTGAGCGCTTCCTGATCGCGCGGGTCGGCGCCCAGGGCGCGCTCGTAGTACTCGAGCGCGCGCGCGTGATCGCCGCCGCGGTACATCAGCGCGCCGGCGCGCTTCAGTGCCTCGGAATTTTTTGGCGCGAGTTCCGCCACAAATTCGTAGACCGCCAAGGCACTCTTGGTGTGTCCGGCGTCCTCCAGGGACAGTCCGAGCAGAAGGTTGGCGTCCTCGTCCAAGGGACTTGTCGCGAGGTAGGTCTCCAATGACTTTGCGCACGCGTCGTGGCGGCCCGCCTTGCGCAGTGCCTTCGCCGTGGCGAGGGGCACGGCCCCAGACAGCGCGCGCAGGAACCGGCCGCCGCCCTTGGCCTCGAATTTCTTCTTCAGCGCCTGGCGCAAGCCGCGCCGGGCTTCCCCGAGATCTGGCTCCAACTCCAGGAGCTGCTTGTAGACCTCGATCGAGAAATCGAAGTTCTTGCGACGCAAGGCCTCCTCGGCCTTTTCCAGGTGTTTGGAGTAATCCACGCGGGGGCCCCAGCCTGCATTGGGGGGGCGGAGATCCTATCTGCGCGGCAAAATGGCGTCAACGCGCGGACTCGGGCCGCCGAGCCTTGGTGGCGGCCGCGATGGCGGCTACAAGAGGATCCTGCACCCGCGCCACCCATGACCGAAACGCCCCGCACCAAGCTCGAATTCTCGCTCTCCCTGTACCCCGACCCGGTGCTGCGCAGGCCAGCCGTAGCCATCGATCACTTCGACGAGGGCCTGCGGGCAACGGTTTCTGCGATGTTTGAGCGCATGCGCGCCTCCAGCGGCGTGGGGCTCGCGGCGCCGCAGGTGGGCCTCGGCCTGCGCATCCTGGTGCTCAACGCCACCGGCAGGCCCGAGGACGACCTGGCCCTGATCAATGTGACGATTCTCGAACGTTCTGGCCCCCTGACGGTGTTCGAGGAGGGGTGTCTTTCGTTCCCCGAGATCTATGCCGAGGTCAAGCGACCCGAGCGTTGCAAGGTGAAATACTGCGACCTCGAGGGCCGCCAGTTCGAGCGCGAGTTCGAAGGCTTCGAAAGCCGCATCGTGCAACACGAGTACGACCACCTCGAGGGCGTTCTGCTGGTCGATCGCATGTCGCCGGCGGACAAGACGCGCCACCGCGCGGCGCTTGCGGAGCTGGTGGAACGCTTCAAGACGCGCGCGAGCTCGAAAGTGGCGCGGTGATCGAAACCCGCGAGTTGCGCGCGCTTCCAGTGCCCACTGCGAATGGCGCGGTAGTCTCGATCGGAGTCTTCGACGGCGTGCACTTGGGCCATCAGGCGATCCTCGCCGCAAACGTCGATCGGGCGCGGAAGCTCGGTGCGCGCGCGACGGTCGTGACCTTCGCCGGACATCCGAAAAAACTGCTGCTGGGCCGCGAACCGCGCACGCTCACCAGCCTTGGACACCGGCTCGAGCTGTTCCGGCGAGCGGGGATCGAGCACACCCTGGCCCTGACGTTCGACGAGGAACTGCGCCGGTTGGAGGCCGAGGAGTTTGCCGCGGACATCCTGGTGAAGCGCCTGGGCGCGCGGGCATTCGTGCTCGGTTTCGACAGCAAGTTCGGCCGCGACCGACGCGGCGGGCCGGAGTTTTTGCTGGGGCTGGGCTACGACGTCGAAGTAGTCGATCAAGTCCAGGTCGGCGGCCGCGCGGTCTCCAGCACTGCCATCCGCGAGGCGGTCGAATTGGGTGACCTCGAGGGTGCGCGACGCATGCTGGGACGCTCGGTCTCCGTGCTCGGCGATGTGATCGCCGGGGCCCAAATCGGCCGCGAGCTGGGGTTCCCCACGGCCAATTTGGACCTGCACCACGAACTCCACCCGCCCTCGGGCGTCTACGCCGGCCTGGCTCGCGTGCTCGGGCGGCCAGAGCAGCACCTCGCCGTCGCAAACATCGGCGTGCGCCCCACCGTGGACGGGGCGTTGCGCCAGAATGGCCCTGGCTCGCGCGCCACGGTGGAAGTCCACCTGCTGGACTTTCGCGCAGACATCTACGGCGAACAGGTTGAATTCCAGTTCACTCACCGGTTGCGGGGCGAGCAGCGTTTCGAGGGGCGCGCCGCACTGGCGCAACAGATCGCCAGCGATGTGACCGCCGCGCGGGGCCTGCTCTCCGGCCGCGGAGCCTGAGCTTCGCCCCCGACTCCTTGGATTGGCGGTTGACGCACCGGGAGGGGCCCTAGATAATCCCCGCCCTCGCATCGTTCCTCGCGGCCTCCGCGCGGTCCGAGGGGCAGGTAGCTCAGTTGGTAGAGCACGTGACTGAAAATCACGGGGTCACCGGTTCAACCCCGGTCCTGCCCACCACCGCACGCCAGCCCCACAGTGGGCGGGCCCTCCAAATGTCGAACGCAGAACCGCGGGTGATCACGCGCAGCGATCCGACCCGGCTCGTGATCGAGTGGGTCGATGGTGGCCGCACGACTTACACCGCGGCCCAGTTGCGGGCGATCTGCCCCTGTGCCCGCTGCGTCAATGAACTGACCGGCGTGCGAATGCACGATCCGAAGGACGTTCCGGCGGACCTGACCCAGATGGACGCGCGCATGGTCGGGAACTACGCCCTGGCCTTCCGCTTTAGCGACGGACACGACACGGGGATCTACCCCTTCGCCATGCTGCACTCCCTGTCGCCCCAGGCGGCGGGTTGACGGGCCGTGGCCGACGGGCGAAACGCTGACTTGCGGATCGGGCCCAAGCTCGCGATTCGCGGTGCAGAACTGCTCTTCGAGACCTCGCGCGCGGGCGGACCCGGCGGTCAGAACGTCAACAAGGTCGAGACGCGAGTCACGCTGCGCTTCAACGTCGCCACCAGCGGCAGTCTCGACGATCGCGCCCGCGCGTGGCTCATGGAACGGCTGGCCGGCGAACTCACGGCCAGCGGCGAACTCATCCTGCACGCCTCTCGTTTTCGTTCCCAGGCCCGCAATCTCGACGACGCGCGCGAGCGACTGGCGGAGCGACTGCGCAACGCCCTCGTGCGCCCGCGCACGCGGCGAGCCACGCGTCCGACGCGCGGTTCGAAGGAGCGACGCCTTACGGCGAAGCGTCATCGGGGCGAGATCAAACGCGGTCGCGGCGACGCTGCAGAGTGAGCACAAGGCGCGGTAGCAAGTAGATCTTGCCTGCGAAGTTGATGTGGAGGATCGATCGATGTCGGACGAGCGGAGCTGCGGATTGGAGACAACCGGCGCGCCACGCATTGACGTAAGATCTTTATTTTCAATTATTTACGTCGTTTACGAGCAAGCTTGACCAACTTGGCAGTCCGCGCGGACGCTGTTGTCGCCGAACGCATTCGACATGGAGCGCTCGCGCCGGAAATTGTTGGAAGTCACTCCGACGCCTGCGTAACCTCGCGCTCTACTGAACTCCCCATCCCGTTCGTGTCTCTCTCCCTCTCTCTTTGGAGTGCTTACTCAATGAACAAGTTCGCGATTGGAGCGCTGGTCCTCTCATCGGCCGGCTCGCTCGCCTTTGCTGGCGGCGAAGGGACCACTGAATGGTCAACGCTCGACAGGGAAATCCTGTCCCTCACGGCGAATCAAGGCGCGACCGCAGGGTCGTTTGGCATCAATGGCTACGTCCGCGCGCGCGGAGTGAGGTCGAAAGATGTTGACGTCAGCCGGCCTGAGCGTAATCCCAACCCTGCATTCGACCCCCTCCTTCCGATCGGCCCGGGCAACCAGCCCAATCTCGCAAGCGACGGCCAACAGGACCTCAGCGGCTTCGTGTTGGACAACGCACGGGTCGAATTGCGCGCCTCTCAGGGCGATTACGGCGCCTACATTTCCCTCGAAGGCGCCGGCGGAACTGTCGGCGTGCTCGACGCCTATGCCACCTTCAAGATCGCCGAAGGCGTCACAGGACAGATGGGACGCTTCCGCGCGCCGTTCCTCTGGTCGTCCTTCATGGTCGAAGAGAACAATATGTTGCTGCTCGACCGCACGTTCAACGGCCAGATTTTCCAGGGCCGCCAGGACGGCGCTCAGCTGAGCGGCGTGTACGACCAGTTTGGCTGGTGGGCAGCCTTGCAGAACGGCATCGACGGCCTGCAGGACAAGATCTCCTGGACCGTGCGCGCTCAGGTGAACGCCCTCGGAACAGGCATGGGCAAGCAGGAAGGCGCCTTTGGCTCTTCCAGCGACACCAACATCACGATCGGTGCTGCCTACACGGAGGACACGGCCGCTGACCTAGTCGGCGGCGTCAACTCCGGCGGGGCCTACGCCGTCGACGCGGGCTTGACCCAGGGCGCATTCTCGGCCCATTTCGAGTTGGTCAACTACGAGGCGGACATCCGCCCCATCGCGGACATCAGCCCGACTACAGGAGTCGTGACCCCGGTGGCGTCGGGCAGCCTCCCGGCATTCGGTGCTGGTGGACTCGCCCTGAACGTGGAAAACCCCTGGACGGCCACGGCTTCCTACGCCATTCAGCCGGACGTCGTCGACCTGGTCGTGCGCTTCGAGGATCTCGACGACAACAGCGACACCTCGGTTTGGTCGGTGGGTCTGAACTACTACCTCTCAGGTCACAACGCGAAGTGGACCCTCCAGGGTTCCCGCTCCGATAGCGACCTCAGCTTCATGGACGTTGACACCCTCGCGCTCGGTTTGACCGTGGGCGTCTGAGCAACTCCGCTGGGGCCGCACACTGCGGAGCCCCGGCAACAGCTCCCGCGCGCGTCGCGGGAGAGAGACCAAGGCCCCGCGCGCGTCGCGGGGCCTTTTCTTTTTGTGGGACATCCACCTCGAGCTCTCGGCGGGCGATCCGTCTCGGCCCTTCCATCCCCCCCATCCAACCTGCATCCTTCCGCGATGGCCGCGCGAATGAGCGCGCGGTTCCGTTCTGCTTCTGCACGGGGAGAACCTGAGGAATAACGCGATGCGAACAGTGACCATGGGTGTGCTCTCCACGATCTCGACGATTGGCGCCCTTGCCTCGCCATGCCTCGCCGGCGGCGATCGCTGGGCGGCCATGGATCGCGAACTCGAATCGCTGGTCCTGGGAACCGCAGCGCAGGATCCCGAGCACCCCGAGCTCCACGGCCTCTTGCGCACGAATTGGGCGCACTCACCGAACACCCTCACGGGCGCGAGTGGGGCCGAAGACTACAGGGGGTTCGCGCTCGACAATGCGCAGGTCATTCTCGAGGGTCGTGTGGGCGACAAGATCGGCTACCGCCTGCAACTGGAGGGCGCCAGCGGCACTGCAGGTATGATCGATGCCTACGGCACCTGGCAATCGTGCGAGTACGTGCGCATCACCATGGGCCGCTTTCGCTCTCCGCTGATGTGGGAGTCCCAGATGGACGAAGGCGACTTGCTCTTCATCCTGCGCACGGACGCCGGTGAGTTGTTCTCCGTGCGCAACGAAGGCGTGATGTTCAGCGGCACTCAGGGCCAAGTCCAGTGGGCCGCATCGCTGCAAAACGGATTCGACGGCCTCCAAGAGAAGTCAGCGATCACCGCCCGTGCCAGCTTGGACGCGATCGGTGGCGGCGCCGGCCTGTACCAGGGTGCCTATGGCGCGGGCTCACGCACGAAGCTCAGCGTCGGAGCCGGTTACTTCGACGAGCAGAGCGAGGGCTCCCGCAAGGACGGCGACGTGGTCACTCTCGACTCCCAGCTTCGAATGGGTCCCTTCGCGGCCGAAGCCATGGTGGCGAAGTTCCAGGATTTCACGAACGCCAATTTCCTCTCGCGCTCAGATTCGCAGCCGTGGAACGTGAGCGCGAGTTTCATGCTCATTCAGGATCGCGTGGAAGCGGCGGCGCGCTATCAGGACACCGACAACATTCGCAGGGAGCGCGACGTCACCGCGGGCTTCAACTACTACTTGGATGGCCACGCGATGAAGTTCCAGTTGAACGCGAGCTACATTTTTTCGAACAGCGCGCTGCTTGATGACACCATCCGCCTAGGGCTCGGGGCGACGGTTCGAATCTGATCCGCGGTGCGCGAGCGCAGACCTCGCGCGTTCGATATCCAGCGTACGCGTTGAAAAACTGCGGCATCGCGCCGGGGAGCGCTAAGCTGGCAGCGCATGTCCACTCCCCATCAAGCCGGCCGGCCCCGCGGTCCAGCGAACCGCCTGGCGCGCGAAACCAGTCCGTACCTGCTGCAACACGCGCACAACCCCGTCGATTGGTATCCCTGGGGGCCGGAGGCACTGGACCGGGCGCGCAAGGAGAACAAGCCGATCTTTCTGTCCATCGGCTACTCCGCCTGCCACTGGTGCCACGTCATGGAGCGCGAGAGCTTCGAGAACGACGCCACGGCGGCGCTGATGAACGCGAACTTCGTGTGCATCAAGGTCGATCGCGAGGAGCGCCCGGACATCGACGAGATCTACATGAAGTCCGTTCAGGCCATGACCGGTCAGGGCGGCTGGCCCATGAGCGTCTGGCTCACGCCGGAACTGGAACCGTTCTACGGCGGCACGTACTTCCCGCCGACGCGCATGTACGGTCGGCCGAGCTTCCCGGAAATCCTGACGTCCTTGACACGCGCCTGGGAGGGCGACCGAACGGGACTGCTGGCGGCTGGCACGCGCATGCGCGATCACCTGCAAAAAGAAAGTCGCGCCGTGACGGCAGGCGAGATTTCGGCGGAAGCCCTCGAAGTCTCGCGCTCGATGCTCGCCTCGAATTTCGACGCCATTTGGGGCGGCTTCGGCAACGCGCCGAAGTTCCCCCATCCGCTCGACCTGCGATTGATGCTGCGCCACCACGCTCGAACGCGCGACCCCCAGGACCTAGCCATGGTGGTGTTGACCCTAGACCGCATGGCCGAGGGCGGCATCTACGACCAGTTGGGCGGCGGCTTCCACCGCTACTCGACCGATGCGCAGTGGCTGATTCCGCACTTCGAGAAGATGCTCTACGACAACGGGCTCTTGGTGCCCGCGTACCTTGAGGCTTTCCAGCTCACGGGCGACGTCAACTACGCGCGCGTGGCGCGCGAGAGCTGCGATTGGGCCCTGCGCGAAATGACCACCCCCGAAGGCGCGTTCGCCAGCGCCCAGGATGCGGATTCCGAAGGCGAGGAAGGCGCGTTCTTCGCCTGGACCCCGGGAGAGATACAGGCGGTGCTCGGCGAAAAGCTCGGCGGTCAGGCCTGCGTCTGGTTCGGCGTGACCGACGAGGGCAATTTCGAGCACGGATCCAGCGCCCTGTGGCGGCACGAAACCGCGCAGAAAGTCGCGACACATGTTGGCGTCCCCCTAGCGGAACTCGAGACGGCCATGGAGGACGCGCGCAGGCGTCTGTTCGAGGCGCGCGAGAAACGCATTCATCCGAACACGGACGACAAGGTGCTCGTCGCCTGGAACGGGCTAATGATCTCGGCCTTGGCCCAGACCACGCAGGTCCTGGGCGATGGACGCTACGTGAGTGCGGCGCGGCGCGCGGCGGAGTACATCTTGACCCACATGCGCCAGCCCGATGGCGCATTGTTCGCAACGGCGCGCGCTGGACGCGCGCACTTGAACGCGTACCTCGACGACTACGCGTTCCTCGTGCAGGGCCTGATCGACCTCTATGAAACGGACTTCGACCAACGCTGGATCGAACATGCCATCGAGCTTACTGGCATCGTCGGTGAGCGCTTTGCGGACGTGGAACACGGCGGATTCTTCACGACGTCGAACGATCACGAGCGCCTGCTTGCGCGGCTCAAGTCGCCCCAAGACGGCGCGCTGCCCTCGGGCAACGGGGTGCATGCGCTCAATCTGCTGCGTCTGGCGGAGCTAACCGGTCGGCGAGATCTCGCGCTCGCCGGCGCGCGCACGATCACGTCCATGGGCCAGCTGATCAATCGCTTCCCCGCAGCCTTCAGCCAAGCCCTGTGCGCGGTAGATTTCCTGGCGGGAGCACCTCGCGAAATCGTCATTTCGGGCGAAGCGAGCGACCCATTAGTCCAAGCTTTGCTCCGCTGCGTGCGCGCGCAATTCCTGCCCCAAAAAGTCGTCGCCCTGGCCCACGCCGCCGCGGACACGGCCCTGATGCCAGTCCTGGCCGAGAAGACGGCGCTCGGCATCCAGGCCCGCGCCTTTGTCTGCCGAAACTACGCCTGCGGCACGCCGCAGACGAGCGTCGAAGGCCTGCGCCGCGAGCTCGGCGAAAACTGATCGTTTCGCAGGCGCGCGCAGTATCCTGTCCCGAATCGGCGCGAACCGCCAAGCATCCAAACGGCCCCATTCATCGAGCATTCCATGTCCAATTTGCGCGTCATCGTCACCGGAGGAAGCCAAGGCATCGGCCGCGCCATTGCGCTGGCCTTTGCGCGCCGGGGAGCGCGGGTTGCAATTGCGGCGCGCACCGGCGACAAGCTCGATCAGGTCGTGGCCGAAATCGACAGCCTCGGCGGCAGGGGCTGCCCGCTGCAGATGGATGTGACCGAGGACGGCGGCCTCGAGGGCGCGATCTACCGCGCCGTGGAACACTGCGATGGCGTGATCGACGTGCTGGTCAACAACGCCGGGATCTTCGGGGTGCAACCCTTCGAGGATCAGTCCCCCGCGGGCTGGCGCAAGATGCTCGACGTCAATTTGACCGGACCGTTCCTGGTGACCCGCGAGACCATCGATGCCCTGAAGGCTTCGCCGCGCGCACACATTTTCAACATCGCCTCGGTCGCAGGGCGCCAGGGTTTTCCCGGCGCCACGGCCTACTGTGCCTCGAAGTACGGCCTGCGTGGATTCAGCGACGCCCTGCGGCTGGACCTGGCGAAGACCAAGATCCGAGTCTCGACCGTATATCCGGACGCGACTGACACGGCCATTTTCGACGGCGTTCCTGGTGACTGGGACCGGTCGAAAATGAACCGCCCCGAAGACGTGGCTGCAGTGATCCTGAAGGCCTTCGATTCCGACCTCGGCACGGACGTGGCCGACATCGACGTCCCCGCGCCCAAGTAGGCGCGCTCAGGCGATCGAGTTCACCATCGACATGAATTCGAGGCGCGTTTTGGAGTCGCCCTGGAAGGCGCCCCGGAGGCAGGACGTCATCGTCGATGAATTCTGCTTCTGCACGCCGCGCATCATCATGCACAGATGCTGGCCGTCGGCGACGACGCCCACGCCCTTGGGCTTGAGGATCGATTCGATCGCCTCGGCGATCTGGACGGTCAGGCGCTCCTGAACCTGCAGTCGTCGGGAGAACAGGTCGACGATGCGCGGAATCTTCGACAGTCCGATGATCTTGCCGTCGGGGATGTAGCCCACGTGCACGCGACCGTAGAACGGCAGCAGGTGGTGCTCGCACAGGCTGTAGAACTCGATGTCCTTGACCAGGATCATCTCGGAGATGTCCTCCGTGAAAACTCCGTGACCGACGACCTCGTCGATCGACATGTGCATTCCGGAGGTCAGCTCCTTATAGGAACGCGCCACGCGCTCCGGCGTGCGCGCCAGTCCCTCGCGGGTCGGATCCTCGCCCAGCTGCGTGAGCAGCGCGCGGATCAGGTCGACCGTGGCGGCAGGGTCGGCCCCAGGTAGTCCACGTAGTTGTTGCGGCTCTCGCGCACGCGAATCCGGTGTAGTCGACATCCTTCGTGGGCCTCGAGGCTGGGTTCGAGCTCGCGCCAAAATGCGCGGGCAATGTTCTCGGCAGTCGGAATGATGTCCCGCAGAAACGGGACGTCGTGGTTGAGGTGCAGGTGATCGACGCGCGCGATCAATTTTTCGAGCACGAGGACGCGCAGACGATTCAGGTCCATGACCATGCCGCTGCTGGCGTCGAGCTCACCTTTCACCGTGACTTCCACGACCCAATTGTGCCCGTGGCCGTTCTCGTTGTTGCAGATCCCGTAGATACGGCGGTTCTCCTCGAGCGTCCA
This sequence comes from Planctomycetota bacterium, assembly GCA_947484275.1. Classification (GTDB taxonomy): domain Bacteria; phylum Planctomycetota; class UBA1135; order UBA1135; genus JADJQU01. Next base: position 35,015 of record CANKOY010000002.1, read on the forward strand.
AGCCGGGTTGTGCAGGCGATGGCTCGCCGCAAATTCTTGGACGTGGGTGATCTCGACGATGTCAGGACTCATGGTGATCGGGGGCGGAAAGATAGCTCGCCGGGGCCCCGAGCACCCCCCACAGTCCCGATGGAACTCGCGTTAAGGAGGGCCCCGTGGCGTGCCGGGGTCGGTGCGAAGCTTCTTCCTCGATCAGGACGGCAGGGGGGTTGAGATCCGTAAGTTCTTTTCAGTCCACCGGTTAGGCCACAGCCACTTCGACGGAGATTACAACCTTGTGCCCTCGGTCTAAGCCCCAGTTCCGGCTAGAAGGGGCATGACAGCCGACATGGCTGGAAGGAGAACCCAATGACCCAGACCCTCAATGTTCAGGTGGATGCAGACCGCACGCTGCCCCTCGTGCGAGCGATCAGCCTTGAAGTCCGCGAAAGGACGGCCCGGATCGAACAACTCGAGGCGCGCCTTGTTCGCGGAGAACGCGGTGCTCGGATCGAGTCAGAGTTCTCACTTCAGAAGCGCGAGCTACGTTCCTGTGAGCGCGAGCTAGGACGGCTCGGCTACGGGATCGACGCCGATGACCCGCACCTCATCGTCGGACGCGGCTCCTCGTTCAGGATCGACGACACACAGTTCTTGAAGATCGCGAGCCTGCGCAACTGACGCCAGCCACGGGATCTTAGAAATACGCGCCGGCCCGGATCTCCGCGGCGGCGCGCACTCATTTCCGCGAGCAGCGCGGCATCACCGCCTGCCCCCGGAGAGTCCAACGCGCGGCCATGTCACTGAATTCCGCCCCCGGTGGGCCGCTGCGGCGCCGGTGGAGCTGCGGGAGGTACGTCTTGCGGCGTCGCGGGTGCAGATTTTTGCGCAGGAGGACCGGACACCGGGAGCACGTCCCTGGAGGCAGGAGCAGACTCCATTGCTCCACGGTCATTCTCCGGCGTGACCACCGTCGCTCCGCCGACCTGGATTTCCTGCACAGGACGGCTGGGCCCCATGCCCGAGTCCCCCGAGTTCGCCGAGTCCCTCGGGGACCGGTTCGAGTTCGGCGCACCAGCCTTGGCGGGCTCTACGGTGAGCGCGGCGATCCGCCGGTCGATCGCCTCGAGCCCCAGGCGGGCATTCTCTGGCGTCAGCTCACCGCGCCGGATGCGAAGCAGGATCTCACTGCGAAGATCCAGTGCCGCCCAAGCGCGCTCCTCATCGCTGAGGTGAAGCAAGGCGCCGCGCGATGCTGCGGGTCCGCTGGAAGCGGATCGCGCGCCAGCGACCGGCAGATTGCGCCCTTTGGCGCCCGAGCCACTCGCGGTCGATCTGTGGGCGCCTGCCTCGCGTCGGGAAAGCAGCTCTTGGGTGCGCTCCGCGCGCCGCTGCGCCTGGAGGCGCGTGGACTCTGCCCGCAGGTCCCCCGCAACCGCCTTCCCCGTGCGAGCCGCGCGGGTTTCGCTGTTCACTGTGAACTCAGCCAGACTCATCCACAGATCGCCGTCGGCATCCGCGAGGGCGAAGGTCGGTCCGTCGAGGCCCGAGGCCACTGCTTCGGCGAGGTCCAGGCTGCCGCTCTTGTTCGTGTCGGCCACGGAGAAAGACTCGCGAACTTGGCCCAGGGTCAGACCGATGGGTTGTGCCACTGCACGCCGTCGCGAACTCGGGCCCGCCTCTCCTTCGTTCTGGCTCCCGAGCGCGGCGCCGCCGAGCATCAGGATCCAACACAGCTTGCAGAGGGGGTTCATAGCTTGAAGTCGAGCACCGGCATCGCCCTGGACGCCCCACCCCGACAACAGCGATCTCGGGTCGGAGGAGGCCAAATCCAGAGCCTTTCGCCGGGATTCCTGCGACTGGCGTGCCAGCGAGCCTAGAGTCCCGGGCGCCCCGGATCGGGCCCAGCGGGGCGGACGCGCGGCGAAATCAGCGGCGGCTGCCGTGTGCTGTCCTCCCAGGGACACAGTCTGAATCGGCCGAGGTCTGGCCCGAACGGCTCGGTCAGGACGCCGACCTGGCTAACCGGACGCCACTTGGGAAAGCCGGACGCGCCCCGGGCTAGAATCTCGCCGAGCGAGCGAGACTGACAACGTTGCGACCCCCTCATGTCACTTTCTGGATCGGGCTCTGCGTGGGGATCGCCCTCGCGACCCTGGGCTCACAACTGTGGTCGCGCGCGGAGGACACGGATCTAGCGCGCTACCGCGCCGTGCGCGACTGGGTGCGCGGAAACTACGTGCGCGAGGTGCAGGACAGCGGCTTGGTGGACGCCGCGCTTCACGGCATGGTGGAGAGTCTCGACGGCTACTCGCGCTACTACGACCGCGCCCAGGTGGCTGCGCTGGAGCGCGACACCACGGGCAAGTACCGCGGCATTGGAGTCGTGTTCCACCCGCCGCTCGACAGCGGAAGAGTCCTGTTCACACTGCCGGGATCGCCCGCGGACAGGGCCGGAATCGGCCCCGGTGACACGATCCTCGCGGTCAACGGGCACCCGCGCACCGATCTCAGCGTCTCCGAATTCCAGGCTGCGATCGCCGACAGTTCAAAGGACGAGGTGGAGCTGCTGGTCTCGGATCTAGGCGGGGCCACGCGCACGCTGAGCATCGAGCGCGCGGAATTGATCGATCCGACTGTGCGACACGCCCAGATCCTCGACGAGGAACTCGGGGTCGCCTACCTGGCGATCACTTCGTTCAGCAAAGAGACGCCGGTGGAATTCGATCGCTGGATCGCGGCGCTCCAGGCCCAGGGCATGCGCGCCCTGGTGATCGATTTGCGCGGCAATCTCGGCGGCGTCCTCTTCTCGGCCGTGCGCATCGCCAATCGATTCATCGATCGCGGCCTGATCGTCTCCACCGAAGGCCGCGGCGAGCCGACGCGGCACGAAGCGGTTCGGGGCGAAGCAACATTGGCCGCCCTGCCGCTGGTGTTGCTCGTGGACGCCGACTCGGCGAGCGCCAGCGAAGTCCTGGCCGGCGCTCTACAGGACCATCGCCGGGCCGCCCTGGTGGGCGCGCGGACCTACGGCAAGGGCATGGTGCAGCAGGTGCGCGCCTTTGGAGACGACGAGGCCGAAGTCCGCCTGACGACGGCCTACTACTACACGCCCGCGCACACGAACATCGAACGCACGGCGCAAAAGGGTCGCGAACACGGCCTGACACCGGATCTGTCGATTGAATTGTCGAGCGAAGAGGCGGCCCGCGTGCGCACGTACTTGCGTCACTACAGTCCGCCCGCCACGTCGCTGGAAGCACTGCGCGCTTGGGAAGCGGTCGAGGGCATTCAATTGATCGATCCCCATCCGCGCGACGGCCAATCGCAGGGCGCCCTTGACCTTTTTCGGGGCGTGCACCCGGGACCCAACGTGCTCGAGAAGCGCCTGTGAGCAACCTGATCCTTGGGATCGAGTCGTCCTGCGACGAGACCGCCGCCGCCGTGGTGCGCGGCGGGCGCGAGGTGCTCTCGTCGATCATCGCCAGCCAAATTGCCGAGCACGCGCCCTTCGGCGGTGTCGTGCCGGAGATCGCGGGCCGCTCCCACGTTCGCGCGATCCTGCCGACGATCGAACGCGCACTGGAAGAGGCGAAAGTGGATCTGAGTGAGATCGACGCGATCGCCGTCACGACGCGCCCGGGACTGATCGGCTCGCTGCTGGTGGGACTGTCCGCGGCCAAGGGCCTCGCCTATTCGCGCGGTCTACCGCTGGTGGCGGTGGATCACATCGAAGCCCACGCCTATGCGGCTGTGATGGAAGCGAACGACGACGCCTATCCGAACCTGACGTTGGTGGCCTCAGGCGGGCACACGGCGCTGTACGAGGTGCGCTCGCCGATCGACCTGACGCGGGTGGCCGAAACGCGCGACGATTCTGCCGGTGAGGCGTTCGACAAGGTGGCGCACCTCTTGGGCCTGCCCTACCCCGGCGGTCCATCGATCTCGCGTCTCGCCCAGAGCGGAGATCCGAAGAAAATTGCGTTTCCGCGCTACCGCGCGAAGCACGGCGGCACTGACTTTTCGTTCAGCGGCCTGAAGACCGCGGTGCTGTACTACCTGCGCGGACAGGACGCCCTGGCGAAGACGCCCGCGCCGGACGCGATCCCCAATCGCGCGGATGTGGCGGCCTCGTTTCAGGCGGCGGCGGTGGACGCGCTGGTGGCGCCAAGCTTGGAGTACGCAACTCGCAGGGGCCTTGGGACGATCGCGGTGGTCGGAGGCGTGGCCTCGAACCTTCGCCTGCGCGAGAGCATGCAACTGCGAGCAGCGGAGGTCGGGATCCGCTGCCTGTTCCCTTCGCCGATCTACTGCACGGACAATGCCGCGATGATTGCGGGCCTGGGCTGGCACCTGGTCCGGGCAGGGCGCGCCGCCGACCTGGCGCTCGACGCCAGCGCCCGGTGAACGCTGGCACGCAGAGCCGAAAGAGGCGAGAATCCTCGCGCTTGAAAACCGCTCCTTTGGACGCCCGGGAACTCGAACAGCTGCTGCAGGAAATCCGCGACGGAACCACCAGCGTTGCAGCGGGCGTCGAACGCTTCCAGGCGGCGCCCATCGCCGACCTCGGTCACACTCAGGTCGACCTGCAGCGCGAAGTGCGCTGTGGCCAGCCGGAGGTGGTATTCGGCCAGGGCAAGACCGCTCCTGAGTTGGTCGAAATCGGCAGAACTCTCGTGATGCGCCACGGGCGCCTGCTGGTGACGCGTCTTGGGGACGAAAATGCCAAGGCCTTGATCCAGGCGCTCCCCGGGGCGCGCCACCACGCAAGGGCGCGCATGTTGACCGTAGAGGGGCCCGAGGAAAAAACGGGCGAGGGCATGGTGCTCGTGGTCAGCGCGGGGACTTCCGACGGACCGATCGCCGAAGAAGCCTGCGTCACGGCGCGCTTCATGGGCGCGGCTGTCGAAGAGCTGCGCGATGTCGGTGTCGCCGGGCTGCATCGCCTGATGGCGCACACCGAACTCCTGAGGAGCGCAAACGTCGTCATCGCCGTCGCCGGCATGGAGGGCGCCCTGGCGAGCGTTGTAGGCGGCCTGGTCCAGCGACCAGTGATCGCGGTGCCGACCTCGGTGGGCTACGGCGCGTCATTCCACGGGCTGGCGGCGTTGCTAGCCATGCTCAACTCCTGCGCAGCGGGCGTAAGCGTGGTCAATATCGACAACGGATTCGGCGCCGGATACGCCGCGGCCCAGATCAACCGACTGGCAAAGGTGAAGCGATGAGCACAGCGGGCAAGGCCTGGTTGGCACTGGAAAACGGACTGGTAATGGAGGGCCTCGCGGTGGGCGCCGCCGGCGAGAAGGCCGGCGACCTGGTCTTCAACACGGCGATGACCGGCTACCAGGAGATCCTCACGGACCCGTCCTACTTCGGGCAAGTCGTGTTGATGACCTATCCGCTGATCGGAAACTACGGCGTCGCAGCGAGCGACGACGAAAGCGACCGCGCCTGGGCCGAGGCTTTCGTGGTCAAGGAGATGTCCTCGATCTCCAGCTCGCATCGCGCGAGCATCGACCTTCCGAGCTGGCTGCGCAAGAAAGGCGTGGTCGCGATCAGTGGCGTGGACACGCGCAAACTGACGCGCATCGTGCGCGAGGAGGGGTCACTGCGCTGCATCGTTTCCACTGTCGATTCCGACGCCGCGTCGCTTGTGGCCAAGGCGCGGCGTGCGCCCTCCACAGACGGTCGCGATCTGACCAACGAGGTCACCTGCGCCAAGCCCTACACGTGGGTGGACGGCTACAACGATGCCTATCCGTCAACGCAACCGGCTCACTCAGGCGAACGGATCCGCGTAGTGGCTTTTGATTTTGGCGCCAAGCGCAACATCATGCGCAGCCTTGTGCACTCGGGGTTTGACGTGACGGTCGTGCCGTCGCGCACGCGCGCGGATGAAGTGCTCGCCATGGATCCCCAGGCGATCTTCCTCTCGAACGGCCCGGGAGATCCCGCGGCGGTGACCCATGCGATCGATGCGCTGAGCAACTTGATCGACAAGAAGCCGATCTTCGGCATCTGCCTCGGCCACCAGATTCTCTCAATCGTATTCGGCGCAAAGACGCGCAAAATGCCCTTCGGGCACCACGGCGCGAATCATCCGGTGCGCGATCTGATCACTTCGCGGGTGGAAATCACCTCGCAGAATCACTCGTTCGAAGTCGATCGCTCGACGTTCCCGAAGGACGTCGAAGAGACGCACACGAACTTGAACGACGGCACCGTCGAAGGCATGCGCCATACGAAGTTGCCCGTCATGAGCGTGCAGTACCATCCCGAAGCCGCGCCCGGACCGGTGGATTCCGAGCACCTGTTCTCGCGCTTTCGCGAGTTGGTTCTGCGCTGAGATTTGGCGGTACCTGCCGACGCTGACCGTCAAGGCAGAACAGACGCGACTCGCGTCAATCTTACGCGGCTCCGCATGCTGGGTCGCAGAGCCTCCCTGATGCGTGGAGCAGTTGGATCGGCGGTCGTCCGCGACGTCAGCGGAGCAACGGACGCTGACGACTCTGTGAATCGCGCGCCCAGTGCCGCCCGGTGAAGGCCCATTCGCGCTGCCCACGATTGTGCGAGACCGCGCGCGCCCTATACTCAGCCCCTCCTAGAGCATGCCTCCGCGCACGGCTCGCGCTGCCCAACTCACACACACCGATGATCACACTTCCGTTCCTGCTCCTCGCCTGCGTTGGTATCGTTCAGGCCGCAGTCGACGCGCCCAAGTCGCTGAACACCGACCTGCAGGAGACCTGCGAGGCCTTCCGTGTCGAAAATCGAATCGTCGGGATGGCTGTGACAGTGATCCGGAAACGCGAGGTGCTCTTCGACGCCCAGTTTGGCTTGGCCGATCGCGAAGCGCAGCGCGCGGTGGACAGCGCCTCGCTTTTTCGACTGGCATCGATCAGCAAGCCGGTGACTGCCACGATGGTCATGCAATTGGTGGACGCGGGCAAACTTGCCCTGGACGCCGACGTTCGAGCGCTGCTGGCCAAGGAGCCGAGCGAAATTCCGCGAATCGAATTGCGCCAGGTCCTAGCCCACACGTCCGGGATCCGGCATTACCTCGCTGGCCGCGAGGACAATGGCACCTCCTCGCGCACGACGAAGCAGGTCATCGACGGGCTCGCGCAGGACGCGCTCCTGTTCGCGCCCGGGACGAAGTACTCCTACAGCACCCACGCGTTTTCGTTTGCCGTGGCAGCGATTGAGAAGGCCTCCGAGCGCAGTTTTGTCGAGCAAGTGCGCAAGCAGATCGCCGCGAATGGCTGCCCGACGCTCGACTGTGAGGTTGCGTCGGAAAAGAAGCCCGCGCGCACAGCGCTCTACGGAGTCCGCGGGCCGCTGGTCCTCACGCTCGAACCGCGCGAAGACCTGAGCTGGAAATATGGCGGCGGCGGAATGGAGTCCACGGCACTGGACTTGGCGCGCTTCGCAGATCGAGTGCTGCACGCCGAACTTGTTTCTGCGCAGTCGCGCGATGCGATGTGGACGCGCCAGCAACTCGCCGACGGCAGCTTCACCGAGTATGGGCTCGGCTGGGGTGTGGGCCGCAATGGCACTTCAGCCTCACACACCGGTCAGCAGCAGGGCGCCAACTGCGGTTTGCTGATCGTGCGCAATGGCGAGTTGATCATCGCGGTGCTAGCGAACACGGATGGCGCGAACGCCGACAATTTGGTCGGCGTGTTACGCAAAAAAATCGAGTCGAAGCGCTGAGCTGACGCGCGATTGGCGCTCAGCTCAGAGCATCGAGACCGGATCGACGTCGATCGAAATGCGCGGCCGCGCGTTGGCGGCGGCGAACTGTCGCAGCGCGGTGAGCACGACGCTGATCTCTGCATCTCCCGCGGACAGCTTCAAGAGCACGTGATGGCGATGGCGTTCGCGCGCCATGGCGATCGGCGCCGGCGCGGGGCCTAGCACACTGGCGCCGACGCGTTCGAAATCCTCCTGGAGTGTTTCCACCAGATTCGCCGAGGAACTCAGGACACGTTCCAATTCCTCGTCCTCGAACACCACGCGCACGAGGCGCGAGTGCGGCGGATAGGACAGCTCTCGACGCATTTCGCTCTCTGCGCGGGCAAAGCCATCGAAGTCGTGCTTCGCGGCGCGCTGAATCGCGGGATGCTCCGGGGTCAGCGTCTGAACCACGATCCGTCCCTTCGCCGAGCCGCGGCCGGCGCGTCCCGCAACTTGGGCAATCAACTGGAACGTGCGCTCCGAGGCGCGGAAATCGGGCAAGTGCAGGCCAGAATCGGCGTTGACCACCCCGACGACGGTGACGCGCGGAAAATCCAGCCCCTTGGCGATCATCTGGGTGCCCACAAGGATGTCGATCTCGCCGCGGCCGAATGCTGAGAGCGCGTTCTCGTAGTCCTCTCGCCGGCGCATCGTGTCCGAGTCCATGCGCAGCACGCGCGCCGTGGGAAGCAGTAGCTTGATCTCGTCCTCGATCTTTTCGCTTCCGGCGCCGAGGTAGCGCAGGTTCGGCGCGCTGCAGGACGGACAGGCCCGCGGTCGGGTGCTCTCTTCGCAGCAGGAATGGCACACGAGACGTGCGATGCGCTGGTGCCAGGTCAAGCTGACATCGCAGGACTTGCAGCGCAGAGTGGTCTTGCAGCCGGAACACCACAGAGTAGGCGCGAAACCGCGGCGATTCTGGAACAGAATCGACTGCTCTTTGTTCGCTAGCGCTTCGAGGACCAGGTGTTTCAAGCGCGCAGAGAACAGGCGCGAGCCGCGCGCGCCCTCGAGGCGCATGTCCACGATTTCGACGCTCGGCAGGGGCTTATTGCCTACCCGCGAGCGCAGCCGGAGGTGGCGATAGACACCGCTCTCCGCCCGATGCCAACTCTCCAGGGACGGCGTCGCGGAACCGAGGATGCAGATCGCGCCCGTGGATCGCGCCAACTCCACGGCGACATCGCGGGCGTGGTAGCGCGGCACGTTGCCTTGCTTGAATGACGGTTCGTGCTCTTCATCGACGATCACCACGCCAAGATCGGGCACCGGCGCAAAAATCGCGGAGCGCGCGCCGACCACCACGCGCGCTTCGCGCCTGCGGAGTCGTTGCCACATCGACAGGCGCTGGGCGTCGCTCATGCGACTGTGCAGTACGGCCACGTCGCGCAGGCGCGCTCGAAACCAACCGACCGTTTGCGGCGTCAACGCGATCTCGGGCACGAGCACGATCGCCCCGCGACCCAGCTCCAGTGCGCGCTCGATCGCCGCCAAGTAGACCTCGGTCTTGCCGCTGCCGGTGACGCCCTCGAGCAGGAACGTGGCGTGCTCGCGTGCTTCCAGGGGCTTGAGCAACGCGCCCAGTGCGGCCTCCTGCTCGCCGGACAGCTGGGCGGGCCGCGGACGATCCGCCGTGGCGGTTTCGTATTCATCGGCGCTGCACTCGACGGAATCGATTTGTGCCAGGCCGCGCTGGACCAGTGACTTGGCCGGGGCATCGGACAGGTTCAGGCGCCGCAGAAGATCGCGCAACTCCACCGGCGCGCCGATCTCCAGCAGGGTGCGCAGCAATCGGTGTTGCTTCTCCTGCGTCTTGTCGAGTTCAGCGAACACGCCTGGGTCCACGGGTGAGACCGCGCGAATCATGCGTATGCGACGGCGCGTGGCTTCGCGCTTGAGCGCAGCCGGAAGCGCCGCGTGAAGCGCCTCGCCGAAGGAACAGGCAAAGCGTTCGGAAATCCAACGCGCCAGCGCCTGCAACTCATCGCTGACCAGAGGCTCCACGTCGAGCACACGGGCGATATCGCGCACGCGCTTGGGATGCAGATCCGATTCGCTCGCCATGGCCGTGACCACACCGACTTCGCGCGAGCCAGTGAACGGCACGGCGACGCGCATGCCGATCCGCACGCTCGCCGCGAGGTTCTCTGGAATTCGGTACGTGAATTCGCAGTCCAAGGGCCGCCCCAGGGCCACGTGGGCAAAGCGTCCGGCCACGGGAACTCTCGGCGCGCCCGTGGCGACCGCGGGGGCCGCCCTGGCGCGCTTGGGCGCAGGCTGGGCCGCTGTGGCCGGCTCGCGGCCGAACAACGTCAGTTCTCCGCCTTGAGTTTCTCGGGCGCGCGCCATGGGCGCATTCTACGGGCAGCTGCAAGGGGTCGCGCGGCAACGCGGACAGCCCTTGGCGTACTTCTGCTCAATCGCGTGCTCCAGGCTGACCCCTGACATCGAGGCCAAGGTCGCGAGCCAGGCGAAAACATCGGCGAACTCGCCCTCGAGTTCGGCCTTATTGTTGCGCCGCAGGGCCCGGGTCAGCTCGCCGACCTCTTCGCAGAACCACATGTGGGTTCCCGCGAGACCGCGCTGTGAGTCCCGCGAGAGATAGATGCGCTCGATCAGTTGCTGGAACTCGGAAACTTGCATGCGGTGCTGGAGGGGTCAAACGCGGCGCGAAGTCAGGATCGAGATGTCGCGGGCCGGTGAAACTTCGCCGGCATAGGCTTCGAGCACACTGCGCAGTCGATCTAGGAATTCTTCGCTGGGGCGCGCGCCGTGACGCTGCACCTGGGCGTAAAGCTGCTTCTCGCCGAATTCCGCTCCGGCCTCGTTGACCAGGGCTGCGGGGCCAGAATTGAAAATCGTCAAACGATCGCCGGGCTCGAGCGCGACCTCCGCGAGCTCGAGCCGGCTCTCGAAAATCGGGCCAGGATCGAACCCCAGGGCGATGCCCTCGGGATGCACCAGCCGAACCTTGCCGCTGGCGGCGGAAAAATGCACCAGGGGCAGCTTGTGGCCGGCGCAGGCGACGCGCGCCACATGACTGCCCTTCTCGAACAGCACGTACATGGCCGAGACGTACATCCCGGCGCGCACATCGCGCGAGATCTCGCGGTTGACGTGGAACAGAGCCTGGCGCAAATCACCGTCGCGCGAGAGCTCGGCGCGCAGGTACGCGCGCGCCGTGGCACCCACCAGAGTGCCCGGCATGCCGCGGCCGGAAACGTCGCAAACCAAAAGGCCAATCCCGCCCGCGGGCGTGGCGATGAAGTCGTGGAAATCGCCGCCGAGGTCCGGGGCGGAAATGTTCAAGGCGCCGAATTCAAAACCGTCGCGCTTGGGTGCTTTGTTGGGAGCCAAGGACTCGCGCACTTCCGCTGCCAGGGCCACCTCGCGCTCGCGCACCGACAGTTCCAACCGCGCCTCTTCCGCCTCGGCGAGGTCGGCGGTCATGCGATCGATCGAACGCGCGAGCACGTTGACCTCCTTTACGCCGCGGGCGCGCGTGGTGTGCGTCAAATCACCCGTGGAGATCTGGCGCACGTCCTCGGCGATCGCCTCGATCGGACCGGAGACCTGTGAGCCAACGAGGACCGATACCATGGCACCGACTGCGATGACCACAAGTGTGATGCCGATGATCAGGCCCAAGAGTCCGCGTTGGGCCTCCACGGTCGTCGCCGGCGCCAGCAAGTCGAAATCGGGATCCTTGGGACCGCTCGCGACTTTTTTTGAATAGCGCAGCAGGTACGCACGGTCCTTCGAAGGCCCGACCTCAATGGGAAAGCGCTTGACTTGACCCAGGTCGTATTCGAGCACGTCCTGACCTTCGATTTGGCGCCAGGTGATGCTGCGCTCCAGCTCGCCGGACTTCGCCGCGCGCTCGTCCCACATGCCCTTGAGTTCGGTACGCAGGGCCGTGAAATCGGTGTTCGGCGGGTAGCTGGCGGCGATGCGCTTGTCCACGGACTGCAGCATGTCGCGCTCGTTCGATAGGCGCCTCAACTCGGCGTCGATCTTTTGATTGGCGCCCGTCAGCCGCACCGCGTCGAGCAACGTGCGCTCCTGAACGGTGGAAGTCACTTTCGCCGCGCTGGCGTAGAGGATGAAGCCCGCGACCGTCATCACGACCGCCAGTGCCAGCGTCATGAACAACGTGAAGCGCATCGACAGCGACATGCCGCCCTGCGGTGCCTCGGGGTCCTTCGAACGGCTTGCCATGGCTCAGCTCCCCGTCGTCCAAGGAACGTCGATCAAGAGACGTGCCGGCAGCATCACCAGCACGAATCCGTAAATACCGGCGACCACGTCGTCCAGCAGGATCCCGTCTCCGCCGCCGAGAGCTTCCATTCTGCGCGCGAGCTTGGGTTTGAACACGTCGAAGAAGCGGAACACGAAAAAGGCCGTGACGAGAGCGATCAAAGACGGTCCGCCGAGCCACGCTACCGTGATCAGGTAACCGATGACCTCGTCGAGCACGAAGAATCCGGGATCCTTCCCCTTAGCGTAACTCTCGGCCCAGGTCCCCAGGGACCGGCCCACGGCGTACAGCAAGGCGGCGATCCCCAGGGACCACCACAGGTAATGGGGCTGGTCGCGCAGGACCCACGCGATCGCCACGCCACCCAGGGTCCCTACCGTGCCCGGTGCGAATGGCGAGCAACCCAGGTACAGGCAGGAAACGATGCCCAGTTTGATCGCGTTCAAGGCGCACGCTCCGCCAGGATCCGCTGGGTCTTAACGATGTACGACACACCCGAGCCGACGGAAGTTACCAGCGTCGTCCAAACGAAGAACTTCGCCACCAGGCTCCAGAATTCGAAGTGCGGCGCGATCCACTCGAAGGAATGCAGGGCCAGCACGATGCCCACCGCGAAGCACTGGGTGAACATCTTGACCTTGCCAAAGCCGTCGGCGGGGAATTGCGCGCCGAGACTCTCGACGTAGCCGCGAATCCCGGTGACCAAGAACTCGCGCGAGAGGATCACGACCACGATCCAGGCCGGGAAGTAAGGCCGCGACCAGGGCATCACCGCCAGGAAGATCATCGCGCCGAGGATCAGGACCTTGTCCACAAAGGGATCGGCGATGCGCCCGAAGGCCGTGATGTGGTTGCCGCGCCGCGCAAGCCAGCCGTCGAGAACGTCCGAGGCCGCGATCACGATGAACAACCAGAAGGCGAGCACAGCTTTCGAGCGCGCGGCCTCCATCGCCGCGACATCGGCCTCGGCGAACTGCGCCAGCACCGCGAACAGGCCCGCCGCCCCGACGAAACGCGCCGCGGTGATGCGGTTGGGCCAGTGCGCGAAAATGCCCTCTCTCATGGACGGGGCCGGGCAGCCGGCGCGGCAAGCGGCGCGCAAATCAGGTTGAATTCACTGTCGACCTCTTCGACGCGAACGCGAACGCGCTCGCCAACCGCAGTCTTGACCCCGCGCAGGCGCGCGATCAGGTCCACTTCTGGCGCGTCCATGGCCGTTCGAGCGACCGCGTAAGGCTGGCGACCTCCGGCGTGAACCTCGTCCACGAGAACTTCGATCTCCGTGCCGATCAAGGCCCGCTGAGAGGCGGCCAGGACCTCGTCGCGGGCGGCGAGCACGCGCTCGCGCCGGGTCACGGCCACGGACTCGGGCACGTCGTGCTGCAGTTCGAAGCCGGGAGTGCCCGACTCATGCGAGTACGTGAAGGCCCCGAGGCGGCCGAGGCGGTACTCGCGCACGAAAGCCATCGCTTCTTCGGCGTCGGCGTCGCTCTCGCCGGGGAATCCAAAGAGCATCGTCGTGCGCACCGTGAGCCCGGGCACTTCCTCCAGCAGTCGATCGAGCAGGCGGCGGACCTGATCGCCGCTTCCGGCGCGGCGCATGGCGCGCAGCATCGGGGTCGCAATGTGCTGCACGGGAATGTCGAGGTACTTTTCGACGCGCGGGTGCTCGCGCAACAGGCGCGTCAGCTCCCACGGAAATCGATTGGGGTAGGCGTACATGATCCGCAGGCGGTGATCGCCGTCGAGTTCCGCGAGGGTCTCAACCAGGGCCGGCAATTCCAGGCCGATGTCGCGGCCCCAGGCGGTGGAGTCCTCGGCCACCAGCACCAGTTCCTTGACCCCGCCGTCGATCAACTCGCGCGCCTCTTCCACCAGGTCCGACGGCCGTTTGGAGCGGTGCGGCCCGCGGATCGAGGGGATCGCACAGAAACTGCAGGTGTGGTCGCAGCCGTGGGAGATGCGCAGGAACGCGTAGGAGCCGGGCGTGGCGAGCATCCGCGAACCATCGCGCCCGGCCTCGCGCAAACCGGGGCTCTCCAGGTAGCTCTCGACCTCGCGGCCGTCGGCCAGCTTGCGGATGCGCCGAGCGAGTTCGCGGCCGTCGGAGATCTCGGCGAACAGATCGACGCCGGGAAATTCCTGGGCCAGATCGCGTTTGTAGCGTTGAACCAGGCAGCCGGCGACGACGACGCGCTCCAGCTCGCCGCGCGCCTTGCGCGCTAGAAGATCGCGAATGTTCGCGTAGGACTCCTCGCGGGCCGGGCCGATGAAGGAGCAGGTGTTGAGGACCACGGTCCCAGCGGCCGAAACGTCGCCGCTGACTGCCAAGCCCTCCTCGGCCATGCGCGCCAGGATCAGCTCCGAGTCGATCAAGTTGCGAGCACAGCCCAGGTGTACCAGGCTGACGACTGCGGCGGACGCGGCGGCCGGGGTCGAGTCAGGGGATTTCGCCCTCTGGCGCGCGGGACTGTGTTTCTTGGCCATTGCGGTCACTGACGACGTTCGCGTCGCGGCCCGCAGGGATACCTGCTCTGCCGTCTAGGACGCCGCGCCAACCTTGGCCCGCCACTCCTCCGCGGTCAGGAGTATATCCCTGCGCTGACCGCCCAAGTACGGGCCGATGAGGCCCTGCTCCTGAAGCTGATCGAGGACCGCGGTGGCCTGCTTGAAGTCCAGGCCGAATTCGCGCTGGAGCATCGAGACGGCCACGCGCTGGTGCTTCAGGAACAACTCGGCGCTTCTCTGGAGCAATTCCTCACCCTCGGCGGCGGGCTGCATGGGGAGCTTCGCGCTGGGCTTGGGAGCCAGGGTGACCGTGCGCTCGACCGGCTCGGACTTGGGCGCGGGCTTCTGGGGCCCATCGAAGAGGTCGGATTGGACGGGCTGGAGGACGACTTCGCGCTCGCGGCGCGCGGGAGCGCTGGCCGCCGCCTTCGGTGCCTCTTGTGTTGCGCCAGCTGCAGGCGCAGGGGGCGAGGCGATCGCGAATGCAACTGCCGGAGTCGAGACCTCGTCGATATCCGGCTCGAGCTCGGCCTGGGGATCGTCCTCGAAATCGGGGGCCTCGCTCTCCTCATCAGCGTCGAGGTCGGGCTCGGAGTCGAATTCAGCTTCGTCCTCGGCCTGCTCGTCCTCGGTCTGCGCTTCCAGGTCGCCTTCCACGTCGTTTTCAACGTGTGCGGGCTCGGAAGCGATCGCCGCTGCAGGGGCGCTTTCCGCCAGCGGGAGTTCGGACTCGCGACTCTTGCCGCGCAGTTCGGCGACGAGTTCCAGGGGAGTGCCGTAGGCATCGACGACTTCCGCGTCCCCAGGCGGCTCTGCTTCAACCTCGACCTCAATGCTCTTCGAGGCTACGGCCGCAGGCATCTCCAACACCTCCGGCTCGGGCTCCAACTCTGATTCCCAGGACGGCGCGCCCAGGGGACGGTCGGGCGAGGTGATCGGCGTCGCCGAGACCGGACCGCGACCAACGGCGAGCGGCGACTTCAGCTCTGTCGACTTCGGGGCGACCTGGGCTGCTCCAGGGCCGCGGGCATCCTTGGCTCCAGCCAGATCTGCGCCAGTGCGGACCGGGGCGGCGTCAACTTTGGGAGCGCTCCAGGTGTACACGGACCCAGGGCGACTCGCACCGCCAGCGACCGGTGCATCGGACTTGACCGCGGGAGCGGGGCTGCCACGGACGGCGACAGGAGTTGCGAGGGGACCTGCGGCAGGCGCTGCGGTTCGTGACTCATGGATAATGTCGATGGGCTGCGCCCCGGCCGGGATCCCACCTCCGCGACGGACGTCTTCGGGATAGGGCGAGGGCGCGCGATTGACGCTCGAGGGGTTGTTCCGGTTCGAACTGCGCAGGGCCTCCAGGATTTCGTCGCGCTCGGGGTCGGGCAGGAGCGCGCTGGCCTCAGCGGAGGTGACGCCAGAGGGATCTTCCGTGCGCGCCTTGGCCGGCGGGGCATTGCGGGTGCCGCGGGCAGCGGAAGTCGGGGCCGCTGTCTCAGCTGTGGGAGTTTCGCCGATCAGGCTGCTGACGCGCTCCACTAGGGCCGGCGGGGCAACGCGCAACCAGATGACCCAGGCGGGCACGAGCAGCGCCGCAAAACCCAGGAGAGCTCCTGCGACCACGGTTCCAAGCTGGCTCATTTCCCAGCCAACCATGGCCCCGACCGAGCCGCCCAGGGTCGGCGAGAAGGCACCTAGCAGGATCGAAAGCCCCAGGGCCGTCGCGGCGAAGCCAACTGCGTCGCGGCCCAGCCCACGCTCGCCGCCGGACATGAACAGGCGCACGCCGATGAACAGAAGCCCCAAACAGAGCCACAGGATCGGGGCTGCCCCGAGGAACTGGATGAACCCGCTCATCAGCTCGCCGTAGGTCGCCTGATTCTCGGTGGGCCCCTTGGTGATGAACATCACTGACGAGGTGCCAAGCAGGGCGGACGCGGCGATCAGTCCCAGGCCGGTGATGTCGTGCACGACAGTGTGCGGGACGGTGGATTTCTTGGTGTCGGTCACGGTCTTCCTCATCTGTGTCGCAGTGGTGATCGAATCGAGTTCGGGCGGCGCCCGTTCACGCGTCGGAGCCCCTCGAGCCGCCCGGCAATTCGCTGCCGTGCTGCTCTTCCCATTGGTCGATGGTCATCAAGACTTCGCGGGCCTTGCTGCCCTTGTGGTCAGAGACGATGCCCGCTTCGCCCATCATGTCGAGCAAGCGAGAGGCGCGCGTGTAGCCGACCCCGAGGGCGCGCTGCAAAAGGCTCGCGCTGCCGCGTTTGGATTTCAGGATCACGCGCACGGCCTCGTCCCACATCGGGTCGTCCAAGGCCGTCTCGAAGCCTTCGCCGGCGCCCGGTTGCGCGGTGCCTGTGGTCAGCTGCTTGAGCTCTTGGTTGAAGTTCTGCGCCGAGTGGGTGCAGACGAAATCCACCAGAGCCTTGATCTCGTGGTCCTCGACCAGCGCGCCTTGGACGCGCTTGATGCGCGAGCTCTGGGGCGGGTTGTAGAGCATGTCGCCGCCGCCGAGCAGTTTCTCAGCGCCCATGGCGTCGAGAATCACGCGGCTGTCGACTTTCGACGCCACTTGGAACGCAATGCGCGTCGGCAAGTTGCCCTTTATCACGCCGGTGATCACGTCCGTGGAGGGTCTCTGGGTGGCCAAGATCACGTGGATGCCGACGGCGCGCGACTTTTGCGCCAGGCGCGTGATCGCCTGTTCGGCCTCCTTCTTGGCCTGCATCATCAAGTCAGCGAATTCATCGACGACGACGATGATGTAGGGCACGTGGCGCGGTGTGCGGTCGCTGAACTCATCTCCAAGACGCTCGCGCAGGCCAGCTTCGCCCAGGGCGTTGTAGCCCTTGAGGTTCTTGACGCCCGCGGCGCGGAACAGCTCGTAGCGGCCTTCCATTTTCTCCACAGCCCACTCGATGACCTTCGTCGCCTGGCGCATGTCCGTGACCACCGGCAGCATCAAGTGCGGGATCTTCTCGAACAGTTGCAGCTCGACCATTTTCGGGTCGATCAGGATCATCTGCACGTCGTGGGGCGAGCGCGTCAAAAGGAAGCTGGCGAGGATCGTGTTGATGCACACCGACTTGCCCGAGCCGGTGGTGCCCGCGATCAACAGGTGCGGCATGCGCGCCAGGTCTTCGATGATCGGAAAGCCCTCGGCGTCGATGCCAAGGAACAGCGGCAGCGCTCCGGCCTTCTTGTCGTAGGCGGACTGGTTGACCAACTCCGAGATGCGCACCTTGCGGCGCGCGCCGTTGGGCACTTCGATGCCGATGGTCGCCTTGCCGGGGATCGGGGCGATGATGCGCACCGATTGGGCACGGAGGGCAGCCGCGATCTCCTGGCTGAGCTGCGTGACCTTGTTCATGCGCGTGCCCTGCGACACCTCGAGCTCGTACAGGATCACGGTGGGCCCGATCTTGGCGCCGCAGACCGTGGCCTCGACGCGGAACGAGAGCAGTGCTGCCTCGAGCTTGCGCGCCTGGGCTTGGATCGACTTCTCGTCCAGGTTCGCGGCGCCGTCGGGCGGCTCAAGCAGCTCGAGCGGCGGCAGGCGCCACTCGCCCGGAGGCGGAGTCGGCGGTTCGAAAGGCAGATCGTGCACCAAGCCCGTCTTGCCTGACTTTGGCCCGGCCTTGATCGCAGCCTTCGGAAGCGCGGAGGGGATCACGTGATCGTCTTCCGGGTGGCCTTCCTCGTCGTCGAAATCCTCGGGATCTCCTGAGCCCTCGAGGTCGTCGTCCGGGCGCGTCCCGTTCCCGCCAATACCCTCGGAGTCCTCCTCTGAAAAATCGTCTTCGGTGGCCGCATTGACCGCGATCGCATCCTCATCGAAGTCGTCGCCGTCGGGGTCCCCCACCTCATCGTCGTCAAGACCATCGAAGGAACCGGCGGCGGGCACTTCCTCATCGTCCTCGGAGTCCGAGAGATCCCCGAGGTCAGCGTTCTTCGCGGTCGGCGGGAGCTCCTCCGGCTTGCCATTTTTCGGGCGGCGTCCAACGGTTGCGGGCACCGCGGTCGCAGCGCCTGCGGCGGCGAGCACCGGTGCAAGTTCTCGAACTCCCGTTCCGTTTCGAGCCTCCGCGCTCTCGCCCAGTCGCGCGCCGCGAAGGAAATCCCACAGGCCAAGGAACATGTTGCGCACCCAAGTCACCAGGGCGCGCGCGAACGATTCGCCGCGCTCCTCGCGGCGCTTCTTCGCCCACTGACCAAGCTCCAGCAGCAGCGGGTAGAAGGCCATGTTGGTCGCGAGCATGAACGAGACCAGGGCCAGGGCGAGCATCAGGATCCACAGACCCGGACCGCCGACCTTGTCCTCCAACATCGGCGTCGCTTCGTTGGGGAACCAACCGCCCGCGCCGTAGGGCAGACCACTGGTGGGAACGAAACGCCCGTCAGCGCCGCGGAAGGCGAGGTGCAGCAGGAATCCGAGCGACAGGATGAACGCGAGCGCCGAGAACAGCCGCAGCAGCACCTTGGGCACCGTCTTTCGCGCGATCAACACCACGCCCCAGGCCAGTCCAAGCACGGCAAGCACGTGCCCAGCCGCTCCCGCGAAACTGTGGGCCGCGGTGGCCAAGAAGAATCCGAGCCGGCCACCCCAGTTGTATCCCTGTGCTCCCGGATCGCCGAAGGGAGCGTGGTAGCTGATCAGTGCGACCCACAGCCACACCGAGCCGAAGAGCATGAAAATGCCGACGACTTCGCGCGCGTGTTGCGAGGGCGCTTCGTCCTCGTCGGCCACGAACAGACTCTTGGCGAGCGCTCCGAGGCGAGCCGCAAGGCTCGTCCCCCCGCCTTCTGCCTCTGTTGTCGTCGAACGTTTGCGCGCTGCCGCTCGGGCCATGAATACTCTCGTCCGCCGAACGCGGGCTGAAAGTTTTCAGAGCCCGCGCGTTGCGCGCCCGGAGGCGCGCGCCTGGTTCACAATCAGCTCCGCGAGGACTTCGGCGATGTCCTCTTTGGAGCGTCGGGAAAGCCCCTGGCGCGTTCCGTCCCGTCCGAGAATCGTGGCGCTCGAACGGATCGCGTTGAGCGCACTCTCGTCATTCAGGACGACGTAGTCCAGGTTCTTGCGGCGCAGTTTCGACATGGCGCGCCGCACGCCGTCGCCAGTTTCGAGAGCGAAGCCCACCGCGAGCCGTTCGCCCTTGCCCCTCGCGACCGTGGCGAGAATATCGGGATTGCGAGTCAACTCCAAGCTTGTGCTCTGCGTCCCGCCGTCCTTCTTGCGCCATTTGCCGGCCAATTTTCGCGTGGGTCGCCAGTCGGCCACGGCCGCCGACATGACCAGCGCGTCAGCGCGCCGGAAGCCCTTGCGCACCGCCGCCAGCATCTCGCGCGCGCTGACGACGTCGGTGCGCTCGACACCGGCCGGAGTCGCGAGCGCCACAGGACCGGCGATCAGGGTCACGCGCGCACCCCGGCGCGCCAGTGCCGCGGCGATCGCGAAGCCCATCCGGCCGCTGGACTCGTTGGACAGGTAGCGCACCGGGTCGATGTACTCGCGCGTCGGACCGGCGGTGACGAGCACCGCGAGGTGGGCCCCGGTCCGGTTCACAGCAGGTCGGTTCGCACCTGGCCGCCTCACTACCTTGCCCAGCACTTTGGCCCGACGCGGGCTCATGGGCGCAGGAACTCGGCCACGCGCAGAACCAGGGTCGCAGGCTCGGGCAGGCGCCCGAGGCCGTCGTCGCCGCAGGCCATGTGGCCAGCCTCGGGCTGCACCACAGTCCATCCATCGCTGCCAAGTTGCTTCAAATTCCGCTGCACTGACGGCTGGGCGAGCATCCCGGGGTTCATGGCCGGGCAGAGGACCCGCGGACGCTCCTTCGGGCAGGCCAGGATCGCCGTGGTCACGAGGTCCCCGGCAAGGCCGTGGGCTAGGCGCCCGATCAGGTCTGCGCTTGCGGGTGCCACCAGAATCAGATCCGCCCATTGGCCCAGCTGGATGTGGTCCATGGCGCCCCGGCGCGCGGGCCCGAATTCGCTGACCGAAGCACTCTGCCCCGTGACGGCCTCGAACAACTGCGGCGAGATCAGCTCGGCTGCTGCCGGGGTCATGACAGTCTTCACGGTGTGACCCGCCTGGGTGAGCTTGCTGGCGAGGTCGCAGGCCTTGTAGATCGCCACCGAGGCGCCGCAGCACAGGAGGAGCTTAGCCATGGGCTCCATTTATAGACGACCGCCCCCTCGGAGTGGCTGCCCCCCCCATCGCTGGGTCGCTTCCGCGCGCTAGATGCGCCGACCTCTGTTTACAGCCAGAGGGGCCAGTGGGCCCCGGAGCATTGATCAATCAAGGCAAAAAGCCGTCTGCTGACAGCGCGGAGGCCCACAAACAGGCTATTGTCGCTCGTCCGGGGTGCGTCCTCTCGACCTCCCCACAGCTAAAAATTATGAAGACTCTCCAATTGCTACTCGCGCCCGTCGCGATGGTGGCTCTGGTTGCCTTCGCTCCCGTGGAAGGTGTTGTTGGCAAATCCATGCCGGCGATCCCGATCGAGGGGCTGACGCAGACCAAGGCCAAGTCGTTCGACGAGTACACCGGACGGGCAGTGCTCGTCGAATTTTTCGCCTACTGGTGAGGCCCCTGCAGCTCGTCAGTCCCGCACCTCAATCAACTCCAGGAGGAGTACGGTGCCAAGGGGCTGTCAGTCATTGGCGTGACCAGTGAAGGCGCTTCCGAAACGGATAAATGGGTGGCCGAGCACGGTGCGAAATTCGCCTACGGCTACGACAAAGGCGGCAAGCTCTCCAGGTTCTGCGGCGTTGCGGGCATCCCCCACGCTGTCCTTTTCGACCCCAGCGGCAAAGCCGTTTGGGACGGACACCCCGGCGGACTGACCGGCAAGGACATTGAAAAGGCCCTGGTCGGCGCCCTGCCGAAGTTGCCTTGGGAGTGGGAAGCGCCGTTGCAACCGGCGGCGCAACTGCTCGCCAAGCGTCAATTCGCCAAGGCGATCGCAGAGGCCCAGAAGGCCGGCACCGCGGGCGAACCCCTGGTGGCCGCCGTGCAAGCGGTAGTCAAGGGACGCGTCGAGGGGATCAACGCGGCCAAGACCGCCGGCGATTTCCTGGGGGTGACCGAGGACGCCAGCGCATTGTTGAAGGACATCAAGGGCCTGCCCGAAGAGGAGGCTCTCGCGGCGCTGATCAAGGAAGTTGCCAGCGACAAGGAAGCCCAGAAAGTGATCTCGGCTCAAAAAGTCGTGCGCGAAATCGGCTCGGAGAAGATCAAGAAGCGCGATCTCCCCGGCGTGATCAAGAAACTCGACAAGATCGCCAGCGAGAACGAAGGCAACGCCGCAGGCCGTGAAGCGCGTTCGGCCATCGAGGCGCTGCGCAAAGTCTGATTCGGCGGGTCCACAGAGGCGGGGCGGTCCAAGGGGCCGCCCCGCCTTTTTTTGCGGCCCCTACTTCAGAAGTTCCTGCTCGAGCCGCTCGAGGAAGAACCCGACGTCAGTCACCAGTCCCAGGGCGTGCATCGTGCCGCGATTGGAGAGTTTGGTGGGCAACGCCTCGGTCATGTCCACGCACACCGTCTTGACGCTGGCCGGAAGCAGGTTTCCCACGGCGATCGAGTGCAGCGCCGATGCGAGCATCAGGCACATGCCGCAACCCTCGAGCGCCTTTCCGTAGGCCACCTGCGCTTCCAACACATCCGTGATCACGTCCGCCAGTGGACCGTCGTCGCGGATCGAGCCCGCGAGCACGTAGGGCACCTTGGCGCGCACGACTTCATACATGACGCCGCGCTGCACCAAGCCCGCGTCCACGGCCTGCCGAATCCCGCCGCAGCGATTGACCGCGTTGATCGCGAACAGGTGATTGCGGTTGCCGCCCTCCACCGCGCGACCGCTGAGCTGGCACACGCCGAGCGACGTTTTCAGGATCGCCTTTTCCAAGTCGTGCGTCGCAAAGGCATTGCCCGTGAGCAGCACCTGGATCCAGCCGGCGCGCACGAGGCGCCCAAGGGCAGCGTCGCCGCCGGAGTGCACGATCGCTGGTCCGGCGACGAGCACGATTTTCGCGCCGCTCTCGCGCACCTGCTTCATCTCGCGCGCAATGCCAGCGATCGCGATGACCTTGTTGACCTCCGAGGAGACGTCGTTGGTCATGAAACCGAACACGGAGTAGCCGCGACTGCGCTGGGGCGGAACTACGCGCACGCCGCCGCCGCGCAGGAGGACGGGCTCATCGGCGCGAACGAGGCGCTGCTTGACGCAGGTCGGCTTCCCGCCGCGCAGGACGAGGGCACAGTCCATTTTCTGCGCGGCGACTTGGATCCAGCCGCCGCCTATACGCACGTAGGTTTCGAAGTTGGTCGTCGAGTAGAACGCGTCGGGCAAGATCCCGTCCGCTTCTGCGGATTCGAAACGCGCGTCGGCGACGTGTGTGGACGCGCCCAGATAGGAAAGGCTCTGCAGGATCGCGTCGAGCACGTGGGGATCCTTCGCGCGCACTGCGAGGCGCGCCGAGGAAGGCTCCTCGTTGGTCTTGCCGATGGCGAAGTCGAGCACCTCGAACTCTCCGCCCTCCTCGACGATGCGCGCAAAGGTCTTGCGCAGGATGTCCGAGTCGATCAAGTGCCCGCTGAGTTCGACAATTTCCTGGACCATTGTGCGGCGATGGTAGCGTACGGAGTCGGGTGAATTCGTCCGGGGTTCCATCGACCCGCCCGGCGCGGATGGATGGATCCGCGCACGAATTCAACCGATTCCGTGCTCCAGCCCCGCGATCTTGCGAATCTGCGCCAGCGCGTCCTCGAGCTTGTCGTTGACCACCACGTGGTCGTAGCGGCCGCGCTCGCGCCATTCGTCCTCAGCTTTCCTCAAGCGCCGCTCCAGGACATCGGGCGCTTCGGTCTTGCGGTCGGTCAGGCGCCGTCGCAGCTCAGTGAAATCGGGCGGAGCGATGAACACGTAGATTCCAGGCTCGCGCAGCGACTTCAATTGCAGCGCGCCCTGAACATCGATCTCGAGTAGATAGACCTCGCCGCGCGCCATGGCCTCCTGCATCGGACCGCGCAGAGTGCCGTACATGTTGCCGTAAACGTCGGCGTGTTCGATGAACGCGCCCTCAGCCATCAGCTCCTTGAAGCGCTCACGCGAAATGAAGTGATAGTCGCGGCCGTCCACTTCCCCAGCCCGCGGGTTGCGCGTGGTGGCCGAGATCGAGAAACGCACGCGCGGATCCTCGAGCAGGCGCTTGCAGATCGTGGTCTTACCGCTGCCCGAGGGCCCGGAGATCACGAGCATCGTGCCCTTGCGCGGAGTGTCGCTCATTCAACGTTGGCCACCTGCTCGCGCAGGCGCTCGATGGCCGTCTTCATTTCGACGACGGCGTGTGCCACTTCGGCGTCCGAGCACTTTGAGCCGATCGTGTTGGCCTCGCGCAGGAATTCCTGCACCAGGAAATCCAGGGGGCGACCCACGGGACCGGCGCGGGCCAGGATCGTGTCGAACTGCACGAAGTGACTGCGCAGGCGCGTCAGTTCTTCGGCGACGTCGAGCCTGTCGGCCACCAGCGCCACTTCGCGCGCGAGGTCCGCGGGGGCGAGCGAGCCGCGCGAACCCAGCAGTTCTTCAACGCGCCGCCTCAATGCGGCGTGGTGTTCGCGCACGACGACCGGCATGCGCTTTTCGATCGCATCGGTGTGGCGCTCGAGCAGCTTTCGGTTCTTCTTGAGGTCTGCCCCAAGGGCGCGCCCCTCCGCTTCGCGCATGGTCTCGAGCTCGCACAGCGCAGCCTCGGCCGCCTTGAGGATCAACTTGTGCTCGCGCTCCAGTGCGCGCTCGGCGACCGGCGCGTGGGCCACGACCCCGGGCAATTTCGCCAGGGTGTCCAGTGAGAGTGTCGGCTCAATGCCGAGTTGCTTAGCGAGCTTGAACAGCTCGCGCTGCAGACGCTGCGCGACCTCGGGTTGAACGCTGGGTCCGCCCGTGCGCTCGCTGGCACCAAGTGTCACGTTCATGTTGACCGACCCGCGGTCCAGGCGCTTCTTGATCAGCGCCTCGATCTCGGGCTCCAACTCCAAGCAATCCACCGGCAGGCGCAACTTCACCTGCAGTTGTTTGTGGTTCACCGTGCGCACTTCCGCGCGCACGGACACGCCAGCTTGCTCCAGTGAGGCCGCGCCGAATCCGGTCATCGAACGCATGTTCAGACCTGAGTCTTCGCCGCGCCGGGGCGACTTCCGGGTTTGACCGCGGGACCGTGGGCGCCGGACTTGCACAGCGGGCATTCCTCGCGGGTCCACGACACCGCTTCCACGTCGGCGAGCGCCGTGAATGGCAGGCCCTCGGCCTCAAACGGATTCTTGCGTCCCGAGCGGTTGACGATTGAGGCGACGCCAACGACCTGACCGCCGAGCTGTCTTACCAGCGCGATCACTTCGCGCACGGAACCGCCGGTAGTCAAGACGTCCTCGACCACGAGCAGTTTCTCGCCGGGCCGGAGCTCGAACCCGCGGCGCAAACTCATTTGCCCGTCGACGCGCTCGGAGAAGAAGGAGCGCAAGCCAAGCTCGCGCGCGACTTCTTGGGACCAAACCACGGCGCCCAGTGCCGGACCGATCACCAGTTCAGGTCGGGTCGCAAGCCGCGCCGCAATCTCCTTCGCAAGCGCCTGTGCGTGGCGCGGATGCGCCAGCAATAGCGCGCACTGGAAGTACTGATTGGAATGGCGCCCGCTCGAAAGCTGGAAGTGGCCCTCCAGGAGCGCGCGACTCGAGCGGAACAGGTCGAGGACTTCCGCCGCCTCCATGGAGCTCAACCCCCGGTCGTGGGCGGATTGGTCGGAGGGGGCGTCGACGGAGGCGTCGAGCCTGATGCACCGCTGTCCAGGGGCGTAATGTCGGTGGCGCTGGGCTCGAGGTCCGAACCGCGCACGTGCACTCGGTTGAGCACCGTAATCAGCATCGCGCTGACCAGGAACACTCCGACGCACACGCCCGTGAACGTGTTGATTCCACGGGAACCCGCGCCAAAGGTCTCTTGACCGCTGGTGCCCAGGGCCTGGCCGAAGCCACCGCCCTTGCCCTCCTGCAACAGAACAACAACGATCAGAACGACCGCCGCGAGGATGAAAACGAAGTACAGGAGCGTGATGAGCAGGTCCATGGATGACTCTCGAGCGCTAAGGAATTTAGAGCGCGCCCTCGACGATGCCGAGGAACGCTTCAGATTGTAGTGATGCACCGCCGACCAGCGCGCCATCGACATTGGCGACGCCCATCAGGGCCTTGATGTTGTCGGCTTTCACGCTGCCACCGTACTGGATCCGCACGGCCTTGGAGGCCATGTCCGAGTAGATCCCGGCCAACATGCCGCGGATGTAGCTGTGGACGTCCCCCACCTGGGCCGGGGTGGCGTTGTTGCCGGTACCGATGGCCCACACAGGCTCATAGGCCAGAGTGACGCGTTCCAGGTCGTCCTCGCTGACTCCCGCGAGGCCCAGGGTGAGCTGACGTCCGATGCGCGGCTCCGTGGACCCGGATTGGCGCTCCTCGGCGGTTTCACCGACGCACAGGATCACGTCGAGACCCGCGCCGAGAGCCGCGTGCAACTTGCGATTGACCAGTCGATCGTCCTCGCCGTAAAGGTGGCGGCGCTCCGAGTGGCCGCAAAGCACCAGAGTCGCGCCGACGTCCTTGAGCATCGCGGCGCTGACCTCGCCGGTGAACGCGCCGCTCTTCTCGTCGCTGACGTTCTGGGCGCCAACCGCGATCGACGAACCGGCCAGGCTGCGCGCAATTTCGGCCAGGTAGACAAAGGGCGGAAAGACCGCCACGTCGCGGCCGGTCCAAGTCACCGAACGCGCTGCCAGAGCTTGGGCCAGCGCCACGCCGGAGCGCCGGTCGAGGTTCATCTTCCAATTGCCCGCGAGAAACGGCTTGCGAGTCACGCGGAGCCTTTCATGGCTTGGGGCGTGCCTTCGACGAGCTTGCGCCCGTCGAGTTGCGCCATCGCCCGCGCGTCAGCCATCACACGCTCGAATTCCGCTGGAGAAATCGCCTGGTTTCCGTCGGAGTGGACTTCGGACGGATTGGGATGCACCTCGACGATCAAGCCGTCCGCGCCCGCGGCGAGGCCCGCGCGCGCCAGTGGCCGCACGAGATCTCCGCGACCCGCCGCGTGGGACGGATCGACGATCACCGGCAAGTGCGTGTTGCGTTTGAGGAACGCGACGCCGGCCACGTCGAGCAGATTGCGCGAGGTGGCATCAAAACCGCGCACTCCGCGCTCGCACAGGACCACCTGGGTGTTTCCGGCGGAAAGAATGTATTCGGCGGCGAGCACGAACTCGCGCAGGGTCGCCATGAAACCGCGCTTGAGCAGCACGGGCTTCTTCGTGCGCCCGACTTCGATCAACAGAGGCGCGTTGAACATGTTGCGCGAGCCGATCTGAAACATGTCAGCCGCATCGCCGACCGCTTCGACTTCGCGCGGATCGAGCACTTCGGTGACAATCGCAAGACCGGTTTCCACGCGCACGCGCTCGAGGATCTCGAGGCCCTTCATGCGCGTGCCCTGGAACGAGTACGGCGAGGTGCGCGGCTTGAAGGCGCCGCCGCGCAGGCACAGGGCTCCGCGCTCGCGCACGGCGCGGGCGATCTCCAGGGTGCGCTCAAAGGACTCGATCGCGCAGGGACCGGCAATCATCGACACCGAGCCACCGCCAAAGCGCGCGGCACCCACGGCGACTTGGGTGTCAGCGCGGCCGGGCCCGCGCTCGTGCAGCTCGCGCGAGGCGCCCATGTCGAGGATCGAATGGACGCTCGATAGATCCTCGAACCGCGAGCGGTGCTCCGGACGGCCGGGACCGGTCAACTCGAGGTATTCGCGGTCAGGATCCACGAAGCGCGCCGAAAGCGAGAGCTCTCGCGCCAGTTCGAGGACCGCTTCGATCTCGCCGGCAG
Source organism: Planctomycetota bacterium (assembly GCA_947484275.1). Lineage (GTDB taxonomy): Bacteria > Planctomycetota > UBA1135 > UBA1135 > JADJQU01. Next base: position 62,416 of record CANKOY010000002.1, read on the forward strand.
CGAGCTTCTTCTTAAGCCGAATCAGCATGGGGGGCAGGGGTGGCGCGCGGCGGGGCCAATTGCCGACCGATTCGCCCGTTTCGAAGCGCAGCAGTCTAACCACGTCCGAGGCGGGGTGCCACGCGGCGACCCCCTTCGTCCTGCCGGGCGCGCAGGGCCCAAGGCCGATCTGGCCGGGCCCAGAACCGTGCTGGGCTGGACGGCGCCTGGGCGGACCTCTATAGCTTGGCGCCCCGGCGCAGGCCGTTGTCGCCGACCCCAATGCAGCGCATCGCAGTGATTTTCACCTGCCTGGTGTTTTCCATCCTGATCGGGGGGATCCTCTCGCGCAGCAGGTCCGTTCCGCAGCCGCCTGCTGAGCGCTTTGAGCCGACCTCGGCCCCAATCCTGCCTCCGATCGTCGACCCTCTCGGCGCCGCGCGCCTTGCCTCGGACGCGCGTCAGGATCGCGCGCGCTTGCGCGTGGTCGATCCCGCCGGGGCTCCGGTGGTCGGCGCCGCATTGATCCTCCGCAGCGGCGATTCGACGATCTGGACCTTCACGGATGCCGACGGCGCAGCGACCCTCGAGGGCTTGCCACCGGGCAAGTCGCGCCTGGCCGTCCTCGCCTTCCCGCACCTCGGACAGGAGTTCGACATTCAGGCCGGCAGCGAAGTGCTACAGCTCACGCTGGCCCCCGCCGCGGAGGTTCCGACCCCGATTCCCGACTTCGCGCGCTCTAAATTCGCGGGTCGATTGATCTGGACCGGGTCTGTGGTGCCGGTCGGCTACGAAGTTCTCTTGCTGCCCGTCAGCGCGCCGTCCGAGTTGGGCGGCGCCTTGCCGCGGGCCGCTGTGACGGACGACACAGGGGGCTTCAGTTTCGATGCCCTGGCCCACGGCCGCTACTTCGTGCGGGTCCTTCCGCCGTGGGCCCGCAGTGGCTCCTGGCCGGACCTCACCGCGATCCCGAACCGCGAACTCGACTTCCGCGGCGCCACGGCCGAGCACGGAATCGAGCTCCGTCGCGGGCGAATCGAGGGCGAAGTGCGCGATGACCTGGGGCGAGCCCTCGAGGGCGCCCTGGTACTTGCGAGCGAAGTCGGGAATGAGGCCCACGTCTGGCCGCCCAGCTCCAGCGGTCCCGACGGCCGCTTCCGATTTCTCGACCTGCCCCCGGGCAAGTACCGCGTCATTTGCCGCGCGGGTGAAGGTGGATCCGCGATCGAGGAATTGACCGTTGAAGCCGACGCCGCGGCGTGGGCCGCTTTGCCGCCCTTCGCGGCGCGCCGGCGCTGACCGAGGATCCGGGCCGAGGTCGCGCTGGCCCCGGCCCCCACGGACAGGCAGACTGCGCCGGGATCCCGCATGAATCGCACCCTCGCGCTGTTTCTCACGCTCGCGATCTTGCTGGCGCACATGCTGGCGATCCACATGACCCTCGCGGGCCAGTTCGCGCCGCCCTACGACGACGCCCACGTCGCCTTCCGTGTGGCGCGCAATCTCGTTGAGACCCAGCGGCCGACCTGGGACGCGTCCACCGCAGCGGTCGAAAGTTTTTCGTCGTTCCTGTGGGTTGGCGTGGCCGCGATCGGCCAGCGTCTGGGCTTCACGGTTACGACGTTCTGCCAGTCCGTGGGCGGATTGAGTGCACTGATCACCGTCTTCGTTCTTGCGCGCTTCTCACCTGGACGCCTGGCGGGAGTCATTGCTCCGATCCTGTTCGTCGTCGCGGGTGGCATCGCCTCCGCTGCTGCCAGCGGAGCAGCAACCGCGACCTTGGCCCTGTTCATCGCGGCGAGTTTCCTTTTCTTCGAGCGGCGCGCGGGCCTGGCCTTTGCGATCTGCCTGTGCCTGTGCGTGGTCACACGCTCCGAGGGAGTTACTTTCGCGTTGCTGCTCCTCCTGCTCGAGATCGCGGGCACGCTGCGACACTCGGCGGAACAGCGCGCAAACCTGCTGCGGTGGTTCATACCGGCGGGCGTGGTCTTGGCGCTGATGGCCGTCTCTCGTCAGATGCACTTTGGCACGTACTTCTCGCCGTACGAACACGCCTGGGCCAGTTCCAACGTCGAGCGCCTAGAAACCGGCGCGAGTTTCCTGCTTGGTTTCGCACGCAGTTCAGGTTGGACGATCCTGCTGGTCTTCCCGCTCTACTACCTCGTCCGAGGCCAACTCCAGGGCGTGGGGCGACGGGCCCTGTTCTTGTCCCTGGGCTACGCGGCAGCCGTCGCCATCCAGGGCGGCGGACAGGGACCGATGTTCCAGGCCATGGTGCCGATGACGGCCCTGCTCCTGATCGCGATCCAGCAGGCCATGACCCTGGCCTTGGACAGTTCTCGGCGCCTGTGGCCACAGGTCACCTGGGTCCTGTTCCTGTTCGCGCTCGCCACCACCGCCCTGGCAAGCAAGTACCCGGGGAACCTCGGGCCTTTCCCAACGGAGACTCTGCACCGGCGTTGGCTGCAGAGCGGCACGTCGTCGAGAGTGTCCTACGTCGAGCCCCTCGGTCGCCTTGGGCTGGTGGAGGAAATCGAGGTCACCGAACGCCTGCGCGGTCTGGGCGCCTTCATGAACGCGCAGTTTGATCCGCGGGACACGGTGCTCACTCCATGGCCGGGAGCGATCGGATATCTATCTCGCCTGCACGTGTTCGATGCCCTGGGGCGCACGACCTTGCTGCCGGGAGAGACTGTGCCGCGTCCTTGGACGGGCACCCAGCGTTCGGACCTGCTCGCACTGCTGGCCACCGACGTGGATTACATCGTTCCGGGGATCAACTGGTACGAAGCTCCGCCGTCCCTGCGCGAGATCGCCGACAACTGGCAACGCTTCATCGACAACCAGCCGATCGATACGCAACGTACAGCCGCGGTGCACGAGGCGCTGCGGGCTTTCGAGTTGATCACCGTGCCGGTGCCCATCTACGGCTCGGCCGCCGCGCGACCGCCGACTCGACCGTTCCATCTACTGAGGCGTCGCGCCCTCCAGCTGTGGCCGAAGCTCGCAATCGAGTTGGACGGCAGCCGCTATCGAGTCAACGTGTTCCACCGCTCCCACGAACAGATGGTCGATCTACGGGTGATCCTGCGCGAGCGCAACGGGCAGTTGTGGTCTGTCCTGCCCACGGGAGCGCTGCGCAGTGGAGCTAGCGGCCTGATGCGGACTTCCATCCTGCTTTTCCACACGGATGTTCGCGCCATCGAACTTGCGGCCGGCGACTTGCCCGACGACCTCGACGTGGTTGAGATTCGCGTGGTACTGCGCAATCCACTGGCGCGCGCAGAGCATCCCTTCGCCATGGCGAGCGAGACTGTCAGCCTGGAAGTCGCGCGCTGATCTTCAGGCGAAGAAAGTCAGCGGGGCGCCCCCTCGAAATTCGAAGGGACGCCCCGCATTTGCTGCTCGGAAAGCGCGCGCTATTCCAGGTCGAGCACGCCGTCGTAGTTCGGCGCGGTCGCGGTCAGCGGCAGGGCAAGGAAGTTGACGTCAAAGGCATAGCGCGCATTCCAGCGAGCCGCACCGTGATCGCCAATGGAACCCAGCGCCTCGGCTGCCATGGCGCGCACCCAGGCCGTGCCCGTACTGTCGTCCACCAGATCGCTGAGGGGCTGGACGGCGCGACTTCCACCGGTGCGACCCAGGGCGACGCACAGAGCCAATTGAGCCTCGAGGCTCGGGCCCGCCACCAGTGATTTGACCAGGCGATCGGCCACAGGCGCGCCGAGCATCGCGAGACCTTCGCTGACAGGCAAGTAGAGTTCAGGGGCGCCGGAAGCTCGGTCCAGCAATTTCTCCAGCGCAGCGGTTGCATCCCGCGCGCCGATCATCCCGAGGGATAGGGCGGCGAATCCACGCACGTTCGCGTCGCCGTTCTTCAGTTGGCGCACCAGCAATTCCTCTGCTTCGGTGGCGCCCGAAAGTCCGAGAGCCAGGCACGCGGCGCCCCCGATCTCAGGGGAGTTGGTCTCCTCGAGAATCGACATAAGCGCTTGGCGCGAAGAGTCCGACGACGACTCCCCCGCCTGGCGCATGCGGTACTCGAAAACACCCAGGGAAACCGTGTTCCAAGCGCGGTCCACTTCACTGCCATTGCCCGCGCGCTTGAGCAACATCGTTCGAATGCTCGCGGCGGCCGCGAGGCGCTCGGGATCCTGCACCGGACCGCCGCTGCGCGAGGCAGCCTGCGCCAGACTCATCATCGCGTAGTAACGCGTGGTTTGGTCGGCATTGAACAACGCCGCTTCGCCGAGGGCTCCGCGGATTTCCTTGTCGAGCGAATCGTTGTCCGAGTCGCCTAGCAGCCCCAGAGCCAAGGCAGCGCTCTGTCGCATCGGCAGCGCGTCGCGGGAAGCGGCCGAAAGCGTCTCGATCAAACGCTGCGCCACTCGCTCACGCAACTTCGAATGCTCACCTTGATCCGAACTCAGGCGCGCGGCTGTCGTCGCGGCCTGTGCGCGTACCCAGGTGGCCTCGCTCGCTGAATCGAGCACGCGCAGGACCCACTCGATCTCCGCGTTGCGCGAGACCGACGGAATTTCGCCCGCGCCGGGCAGGGCCATGGCTTGGGTTTCCGGTGCAAGGGGCACCATGCTCAGTGCCTGCAGGCAAGCGACCTTCACATCCACCGCGAGGCCGGTTTCGTTGGTGAAGATCTCGCACAGGCGGCTGGCGGCCACGCGCCGCACGTCCTCGCGCTTGGAGTCCCGTGCCGCGAGACCGAGGCCGTAGATCGCGAAACTGCGCGCGCGGTCCTGGCGTGTCTTGCTCGATTGGCCTTCCGGCACCAAAGCCGCGTACTGCGAGAGCGCCATTACGGCTTCATCGTGACCGAGGATGCCCAGTGCGATGGCCGCGGACTCGGCGATTCGAGTCCTCTCGCTGGCCATGAACGGCAGAATCAGCTTGTGAACTTCGCGCGAATTGGCGACGCGCGGATTCTCGCCAAGTTTCGCCAAAGCGATCAGCGCGCGGCCGACGAGGATGTCGTTCTTCTCCTGTTGCAGCACGCGCGTGACGATCGGCGCGAGGCGCTCGTAGGCGTCGGCGCGCACCTCCGCGAGGACTTCCGTGCGGTGGACGGCTCCGTCGCTGACCGCGGTCGGAGCCTGCACCGCAACGTCCACGAAGCGATCGTGGTTGAGCGTCCACCAAACGCGCCAGCTGCCGGGATCATCGCCGGTCACGCCGCTCCCGCGCGGCGAACGCGGTTGGGCGGGACCGCCGAGGAGCCCCGGCGTCGTCGGGCTCATGGCGCCCGGGGTGCTCGGAGCCATGGGGCCAGGGACCGCGGGTCCCGAGGGGCCGCCGTAGGTCGGCCGGCCAGGGGTGTTCACTCCTCCACCGCTGGGCACCGTGTCCGTCGGACGCGGAGCCTTCGGCCCTCCGGCTGTCCCCGTGGACGGCGTGCCATTACCGGCTCCCCCAGGCACGGATCCGCCTCCCTGGGGCGGCGGCGGCGGCGGTGCGCACGGCGGCGGAGGCCCGTACTGGCCGAAGGCCGGCGTTGCTGCAGCGAGAGTCAAGCCGATGAATGCAATCCCAAGAGTTTTCTTCATGGATTCAATTCCGATTCCGGGGTTCAGTCCGCGCAGCTGAAGTGGGCCGCATGCGAGATTTGTTGCGGCGGCGGACATGCCAGGTCCTGCCGACGACTTCAATTACGCTAGTCTCATCGCCGGGGGGGAGGCTACAGCTTCTCTGGGAAAAAGGGCCTACCCATGGACATTGGCGGGGGTGGGAAAGACCTCAGCCCCCCCAGCGCCCTTCAGTCCAAGTCGAGCAGCCCGTCGAGCGAGGGGGCGCTAAGGGTCGCGGGCAACCAGGTGTAGTTGAGCGCGTGGCCTAGGTCCGCATTCCAAGGGTTCGGGCGGCGCGCCCCCAGGGTTCCCAGGGCGCTGGTGGCTGCTGCGCGCACCCAGATCAAGGTCGTGCTGTCGCAGGCCAGTTGCGACAGGGCGTGCAAGGACTTGCCATCGCCCACGCGCCCGAGGGCAGTGCAGAGGCTCATCTGCGACTCGAGACTCGCACCGCCGACCATCATGCTGATCAGTTGACGCGTCACCGGCGCGCCGAGCAGGGCCAGGGCCTCGCTGGCTGAGCGATATAGCTCGGGTGCCTGTCGCGCCGAGTCGAGCAGTTTCTCGATCCCCGGCGCGGCCTCGCGCACGCCGAGCAGGCCGAGGGCCAGGGCGGCATAGCCGCGCACAATTGAATCGCCATCCCGCAGGCGCGCGATCAGTTCCGGTCGAGCCTCAGTTCCGCCGCACAGGCCCAGTGCAAGACTGCAGGCGGCGGCATGTTCGGCGGACTTCGTTTCCACCAGCAGGTCCGTCAGCGCCGCGCGCGATTCGCGGGCGGCCTGGGCCCCCGAGCGCACCATGCCGTGTTCGAAAATCCCAAGGGCGAGTACGGCCCAGGGCAATTCACTGGAGCGCGCGCTGGCTGTGCGGTGCAAGAGCAGGCGGCGAATGTCGTCACTGGAGCTGAGCCGATCGGAGTCGCGGGCCGGACCGCCAGCGCGGGAGCCGACGAGCGACAGGCCGAGCAGTGCGAATCGGCGCGTGGATTGATCGGAGGCATCGGAAATCGCCACACCCAGTGCGCTGCGCATGCGCGCGTCGAGTTCATCGTTGTCCGCATCTCCCAGTTCGCCGAGCGCCAGTGCAGCACTTTGCTCCACTTCCACGGAATCGGAAGAGCGCGGAGCCAGCGCCTTGATCAAGCGCTCGACCACTCTGCGACGCGGGCCAGAGTCCTCAGCAAGGTTGGCGCACAACCGCGCAGCGGCGGTGACGGCCTGGGCGCGAATCCACCCGGCCTCGCCTTCATCCTCGAGGACCGAAAGCACCCAGTCGACCTCCGCCCCGCGCGATGTGGACGGAATCGTCGGCGGCTGGACGCGCGCCAGGACGCGTGTCCAGGGGCGTTTTGACTTCGAATCGAGGGCCGCAGGGGGCGATTCCGGCGGCGTTTCGACGCTGACGGGCACCAGGCTCAGTGCGTGCAGCGCAGCGAACTTGACCTCGTATGAGGCCTGCTCATCCTGAGAAAACAGCTCGCAAATTCGGCTGACCGCCAGTCGACGCACGTCCTCGCGCGGCGAGTCGCGACCGATCAGGCCGATCGAGTACAGGGCCAATGCCCGCTGGCGATCGGTGGCCGGAAGTGAACCCGAGCTGCCGCCGGAGCCCTTGAGCGCGCGACCACGTGCCGAAAGCGGCGAGGAACGGTCGCCAAAGGCCAATTCGCCCAGGGGAAAGATCGCCTCCTCGGTCCCCAGGATCCCCAGGGCCGTGATCGCCGCTTCGCTTAGCTGCGCGTCTGAATTGCGGATGTACGGCAGGATCGCGGCGTACGTCGTGCGCGAGCCGGGGACGCGCGGATCTTCACCAAGCTTCGCGAGCGACAGCAGTGCGCGCGCCAGGACCAGCTCGGACTTCTCGTAGTTCAAGAGCAGGCGCAGCGACGGCTCGATGCGTTCGAAGGCGCCGACCAGCGCGTCTTCGACCTGAACGCTGGTGCGCGGGTCAGGCGGCACGAGCCCCACGATGATCGCCATGTTGCGCGGTCGCGGCTGGACGTAGCGATCGCGATGCAACTCCCACCACATTTCCCAACCGCGCGGACCGCGCATGCTGTCGTCGGAGTCTGGCGATCGCGACGGCCCCTTGGGCCCGGGGGTCGGGGGCGGGCTGTCCGCGGGCCGCTGCCCACGTCGGAGAAACTTCGCCAAATTGGGCGGCTGCTTGGGGGGGGTGTCCAGGACCTCGCGCTCCGAGGTCTCCCCGTTCGCGTCGGCCGGCGGGACCTCGGAACCGGTCTCCTGAGCGCTGGCAAGGGCCCCAATGGCGAAAAACGCCAACGAAGCGGCCCATACCCGGGGGAAGCGGGCCTGCGTCGGTAGCCCAGGCAATCGGGCCTTCAAACTCGGTCCAAGGTCCATATGGGGAGCCGCTGCTTCAGTCTCCACGCTGCTGGTCCCTTCGAATAGACCCCGTTCCGAGCCTGTGGTTACGGGCCAAAGGGGATTTCGCCGTCGGGTCCCAGGCCTGTCAGGACCCCTTCCCGACCCCTGTGGAGTCACTGGATGTCGTAGCGCTTGAGCTTCCGGTAGAGCGTGCTCTTGCCCACCTTCAGCAGGCGCGCGGCCGCTAGACGGTCGCCGCCGGTCTCCTTCAGGGCGCGCAGCAGGGCCTTCTTCTCGTAGAGATCCAGGCTGACGTGCTCCTCCGGGGAGATCTCCCACTCCTCATACAGCCGCCCGTCGCTGCCCGGCGTGTGCGCGCCGGATTGGCTTTGGCCGTTTTCGAATGCCGGAATCGACCCCGCGCTGGCTGCGCCGAGATTGGAGACCCGCGGGCGCGGGATCAGATCCCGCTGGGGCAGCACCACCGCCTGGTCGCGCAGGGACAGCGGCAAGTGAGCCACATCGAGGATCCCCTCTTGGGCCTCGGCGCAGGCGCGCTCGATCGTCGTTTCCAGTTCACGAACGCTGCCAGCCCAGGTGTGGGCTCCCAGGGTGGTCAAGGCCACGTCGGAGATCTCGATGTCGCCGCGGGCTGAGTTGGATCGTCGCGCGAAGTGAATGGCCAAGAGCGGGATGTCATCCTTGCGCTCGCGGATCGGCGGGATGCGAATTTCCCGGGCACGCAGGAGTCGCGCCAGTTCCGGCGAGAAACGACCGGCTGCAACTTCGGAAGCGAGGTCCACGGTCGTCGTTGCGATCACGCGCACTTCGACGCGTTCGGCGCGCTGACTGCCCGCCCGCGTGACCTTGCCCGTGACCAGGGCCTGCTCGACCTTCTCCTGCAATGCGCGCGGCAAGAGTTCGATGGCTTCCAACAACACGCTGCCGCCTCGGGCCTGCTGCAGGGCCCCCGGCCGATCGGCGGTCGCCTCGGGGTTGGCGCCCTTGACGTAGCCAAACAACTCGGCGTCCAGGTTTTCCGCCGACAGACCAGCGCAGGACAGCGGCAGGAAACCGCCGCTTGTGGGACTCATGAAGTGCACCGCCCGGGCCACGTGGGTTTTGCCCGAGCCAGCCTCGCCCACGATGAGGACCGGATCGAGGCTTTCACTGCTCTCGTGGATGCAGGCGCGCACATAGGCCATCCCTGGGCTCGTGCCGATCAAACTGGCGGCGCCGAAGGCCATCCGCGCAGCGTCGAGCAGGACCCCCACCTCGCGCCGAGGAATGGTGTATTCGTTGACCTTCGAAAGTTCCACCGACATGCGCCGGCGGGCCGCATCAAGCAACAGGACCACGCGCAGTCCCGGATCCTTCGTGCCCGGGTTCGAGATCAAGGGCAGCACCGAAGCGGTCAGAGCGCGCATGCCGTGGCCCATGCCCAGGGCGATGTCCACACGAAATCCGTCGCGTGGTTCGCTGCGCGCGTCGCGCACGAAGGCCTCGAGGCCGCTGGCGGGCGCCAGGCGACCGAGGTTCTTGCCCTGGACGCCGCTGCCGAGCAGTTCGCGCGCGCCGCGGTCGGCCAAAGTCACAACACCCTCGGCGTCCACGAGAAGCACTCCGTCCGGACGACCGGCCGCCGCATCGCGCGTGCCCGCAGCCTGGTCATGGGACGCGTCGCCGTCGTTCGAGCGCGAATTCTCCTTCAGCTTGCGGAGGTGCTGATCGAGTGCGCGGTTGGCCAAAGTGAGCTCAGCGAACTGCGCCCGCGTGCGCAGCAACGCGCGCACCACATCTTCCAAGTTCGCGAACTCAGCCTTGGCGAGCACGTGATCGGCCCCGGCGTCGTAGCCCTGATGGGCTTCCTCGCGCCCCACCGGCCCCTTGCCGAACAAAATGATCGGTGTGCCGGTCAGCTGCGGGATCTGTCGCAATCGACGGCAAACTTCCACGCCGTTGAGGCCGGCGAGCGCGATGTCGATCAGGATCAGATCGCAGGGATGCTCCCGTGCGTCGGGCACTCCCTTGGCTCCGCTGTCCGCCGTCGAGACCTCGTGACCGAGATCTCGCAGTCGGTTGTTCAAGACCAGACGGCTGGACGCTTCGCCGTCGATCAGCAGAATGCGGCTCATTCACTCCTCCAGGCGGATAGGGACGGTTCCGGGGGTTGCTTCCCGTGCTGCGGGATCGGCGCGCGCGCAGGCTGAGTGCGTCGATCAGGTCCACAGTCTCGAGAAAAGAACTGCGCGCGCCGGGGGGAGCGCGCGAACACCTGGCGCGACGACGGTTGAAACCGCCGGGCGCATGCGCAGGATTGTCACCAAGATGGGAAGCGACCGCCAGCCCCGAATTGCGGACCTTTCGAGTCCTGCCGCACGAGCAGCTCTCGACGAGTGGGCCCGCGGCCCGCATTTCCGCAGCGGGCGCCTGGGTCTGGCGGAGTTCTTGCGCAAGCGATTCGATCCACCGTTGGCGCGCGCCCTGGCCGAGCAGTTTGAGTTGCGACAGCTCGCGGGGCCGAAGTTCGCCTTTCCGGAGCGCATGCTGCTGCACCGCAAGGGACTCGAGCAGGCGACGCGCCTCGAGGTGGCGCGCTGGCGCGCGAGGCGCGTGAAGGACTTCGCGCCGAAGAGCCCAATCATCGATGCCACCTGTGGGTTGGGGGCCGACAGTCTGGCCTTGATCGAGGCCGGGCTCACGGTCCTGTGCCTTGAGGCCGATGAAGAAACCTCACGCTTCGCGGCGCACAATCTCCTTGAGGTCGGAGGACGCAATTGCGTCGTCCTCGGATCCGCCCAGGCCGCGCCCGTGCGCGGAGAGTATTGGTTGATCGACCCCGACCGCCGCGACGAGGGCCCTCGAAGCCATCAGCCGGAGCGCTGGTCTCCGCCCCTTTCGGTCGCCTTGGGCATTGCGCGCGGGGCGCGCGGCGCGTGCATCAAGCTCGCGCCGGGCTTCGATGGGAAGCAATTGACCTCCGAGGCCCTGGGTCCAGGAGCATGGCTCGCGACCTGGGTCAGCGCCGGTGGAGAATTGCGCGAGTGCTGTCTGTGGGGCGGCGAGTGGGCCACACACGCCGCTGCGGGCGAGCGCGAGGTCGTGTCGCTCGCGGCCGACGCGGCGCGGCGAGCCCCCGCGACCCTGCGGGCCGTACCGGAGACCGTGGAAGCTCTCGATCCCGCAGAGGCCGCTCAAATTCGCTATCTGGCCGAGCCGGACCCGGCCCTGATTCGCTCGGGCCTCCTCGGAAACGTGGCGCGGATCGTTGGTGCGCGGCCCCTGGCTGCGCAGATCGCCTACCTAGGGGCGCAGGAACCGATCGAGCATCCCCTGCTGCGCGCCTGGCCCGTCCGCGACAGTTGCGCCCTCGATCCCAAGCGCGTGCGGCGCATGCTGGCCGAGCACGACGTCGGAACGATCGAGGTACGAAAACGCGGCCATCCCGACGCCGCCGAAGTGCTGGCGAAGCGACTGGCAGGCCCCGGAAAGCAACACGGGATGCTGGCGATCGCGCGCCTGGCGCGCGGACACCAGGCCTACTTGCTCGGGCGCTGATTCGCCCGCCGCTGCAGGGCGCGAAACGCGGCGCGCAGCTTCCGGTGGCCGTCGAACTTGGCGACGAAATCGCTCTCGCGGCGACCGCCCTTGGAACGCATGACCTCGAACAGCGCGCGCCGTTCGGCCTTCGACCAGGATGCGACCCTTGCGTGCGCATCGAGCGCGGCGACGAGCGGCGCCCAGCGCTCGCACGCCAGCCGTTCCTCCGCGGGAAGTTGCTTGAAGGGCGGCACTCCGAGCGTGCGCGCCACCTCCACCGAGAGTTCCGCCGTGGCGCGTTCGCGATCGGCGCCAAACCGGCGCGCGAGCAACGCCGTGACCGCTGCGCCGACTTCCGCCAGGGGGAAAACGCCTATCACGTCATCGCGCGTCTTGTTCAAGTCGAGGTACACGTTGTGCGCCGCGAGTTTTTTCAACACAGCGCGCGACGAGCGATGGCCGCGGTCGCGCGCGATGCGCACTTGTTCGCGCCCCATGAGCCGCAGCACGCTGGCCTCGCGCGCTCGGAAGCCGAGCTTCTGATAAAACCACCACGCGCCCGATTTCAGGCCCTCTTCGTTTTCGTGGCCGAGCTGGTAGGGGTAGATAGTGAAGGTGTCCACGCCGAACATCGCGCGCACCATGGACAGCGCGCGCCCATAAACGTGAGCCGCTTCCGCGCCGCGGTACGTGTCGAAAACGTTGTAGGCAACCTCAGAGGATCCCAGCAGTGCACTGCACAGCACGTAACCGATCGGCACGCCGTTCTTGAGCGTCAAGAATGCATACACGCTCTCGAGCAACAGCCGTCGCTCCGGCCGCACGCCGATGCAGGCGAACTGCAAATTCTCGCCGCAATCGACCAGGCGCACGTCGCGCGCATCGCCGTGCATGAACGCGTCGAGGTCGCGCGCGCGGGTGATCATCGCCTCGCGCGCCATGTCCACGATCCGCTGGCCGTCCTTAGGTGACAGCTCCCGAATCAAGAGCGGCGGTACGCGGACTTCCTTGCGCAAGTCCGGCCGCGGGCGCTGGAGCGAACGCGCCTGATAGACGGTCGCTGCCACCGGCCAGCGCGCGTGGGTCCGCGAGGGCCCACCGGCGCCCCACGCCAGGCGCATGGGCACGTCGAGTTCTTCGCTGAATCGATCGCGCGACCAGGAATCGATGGGCAGGGCGGCAATGCGCTTGGTCAAGAACTGCGCGTCGCTCTCGCTCGGCGACTTCATGCGCGCGATCCAGGCCTTCGCCGACAGGTCCAGTTCGTCGAGCAGCGGAGTCTCGGCCCACAGTGCAAACAGGGCCATGCGCTCCTGGAGCAGATCTTCGTGCTCGAACCACTCCCAATCGACCGAGAGGCGTTTCCCGAAGCGCCGCGCGAGCCAATCCGCCGTCGCGGGGAAGAACGGGTAGTCGATGGGGCAGCCGGCAACTCCCGAGCTGGCCAGTTCCTCGCGATGCCGGCGCAAATCAGCCCGGCGTTCGAAGCGCGCGAGTTCGCGCTCGACGCAAGCCTCGACCTCCCGGTCGTCGGGGTAGGCGCGCAGGAACAACAGGCATTCGTGCCACGCGAGCACAGCCGCCGCATTCGGAAGCCGCGCTTTGGAAAGCGTCCGCAGCAATTCCAACTTGCGCGCTGCCCAGCCCTCGCCGTACTCCCCGCGGATCTTCCTCAGCTTGGAGAGCGCCCTCGACGCCATTTGGCTCATGTGGATTCCTGCTTCGCGGACGTGTCTTCCCACAGGCGTTGTCTCCCCCGTGGCGCGCACTGCGCAGGCGGTGGTGGGCGATGAGGGATTCGAACCCCCGACTTCCTCCGTGTAAAGGAGGCACTCTAACCGCTGAGTTAATCGCCCCGTGATCCGCGGACGGGGCCGAGACGGTATCCTCTCCACCCCCAAAGTCTCCACTCGTTCGACTGCGGAGGCCGATACGGGACCCCTGTCCCGCGACTCCCCCGCCCCTTCACTCATCCACTCATGCGCATCGCTGTCATCGGCACCGGCTACGTTGGCCTGGTCGCCGGCACCTGTTTCGCCGAGAGCGGCAATGACGTCGTCTGCATCGACATCGACGAGGAGAAGGTCGCGAAATTGCGCGCTGGGGTGGTCCCGATCTACGAGCCGGGCCTCGAGGAACTGCTCAAGCGCAACGTCCATGACGGGCGCTTGAAATTCACCACGAAGTACGAGGAAGCGATCCCCAACGCCCAAGTGGCCTTCATCGCGGTCGGAACGCCTCCGGGCGAGGACGGCAGCGCGGACATGAAGTACGTGCTCTCGGCGGCGCGCTCGGTGGCCAAGAACATGACCGGCTACCTGGTGGTGGTCGACAAGTCCACGGTGCCCGTGGGTACGGCGCGCAGGGTTCGCGCCGAAATCGCGGCCGGGACCAAGCACCCCTTCGACGTCGTCTCCAATCCGGAGTTCCTCAAGGAGGGCGCGGCGATCGACGACTTCATGAAGCCCGACCGGGTCGTGATCGGCGCGGAGTCGAAGAAGGCCGCCGACGTCATGGAGGAGCTCTACGGCCCCTTCGTGCGCACCGGCAAGCCGATCCTGCAGATGGACATCGAGTCCGCGGAGCTGACCAAGTACGCCGCCAACGCGATGCTCGCCACGCGCATTTCGTTCATGAACGAGATCGCCAACCTGTGCTCCAAGGTCGGCGGAAACGTCGACATGGTGCGCAAGGGCATCGGCTCCGACGACCGCATCGGGTCGCGCTTCCTGTTCTCGGGCGTCGGCTACGGCGGGTCGTGCTTTCCCAAGGACGTCAAGGCGGTGATCAAGACCGCCGAGCAGCACGGCATGGACTTCAAGATCCTCAAGGCCGTCGAATCGGTCAACGAGGCCCAGAAGCAGCTCCTCTTCGAGATGGTCACGGCGCACTTCAAGGGCGCGCTCGCCGGCCGGACCTTTGCCGTCTGGGGCCTGGCCTTCAAGCCCAACACCGACGACATGCGCGAGGCGCCCGCGGTCGTGGTGATCGACCTGCTCTTGGCCGCTGGCGCCAAGGTCGTGGTCCACGATCCCGAAGCCATGGACGAGGCCAAGCGCCACCACCTGGGCGAGCGGGTCACCTACGCCGGAAAACCCATGGACGCCCTCGCCGGCGCCGACGCTCTGATCCTGGTCACGGAGTGGAACGAGTTCCGCCGCCCCGACTTCGAAGCGGTCAAGCGCCTGCTCAAGCAACCGGTGATCTTCGACGGCCGCAACATCTACCCGCGCAAGACCCTCGCCGACTTGGGCTTCACGTACTACGGGATCGGCTGCTAGAGCGCGGTTTTCCCGGCGAATATCGCGGAATCGCGCAGCGCGCAGGCCGCGCTCAGCGGCGCGACGGGGACGCGAGGACGGGGTTCTTGGCTGGACAAAAGACAAGGCGGCCCGACCCGAGGGTCGGAACCGCCTTTCGATGTCTCGAGCGTCGTTATCAACGATCCGAACCATTCGGATCGCCAACGCACCCATGTGATAGCCAATCGCTCGGCTGCGTTGCAATGGGTTGGCTAGGGGCGGCGAGATTTTTTTTTAGCGCCCGACTTCGCTCGTACCGACCTTGTGACGCGCGGCCACTGCGCGCTCGAGTCGGCGGATCGCGCGCATGCGTTCCAATGCCCCGCGCACGCGCTCGCCCTGTGCAGTCTCTTCGAGCGCTGCGTCGGCGAGTGTCGTGCGCGCGCGCGCAATCCAGCCGGCAGCTCCCTCCAGGTCGCCGGCGTCCACCAACGCCAGGGCCAGTTCGTCCCACGCTTCGATGCGCTGCAACGGATCCTCGGCGCGCCCCGCCACCGTTTCGAAGGCGCGGCGCGCTTCGTCGAGCTTGCCCAGTTCTGAGTACGCGCGCCCCGCCCAGTACAGCGCTTCGTCGCGCTGCTCCGGCTCGCTCTTCGGATCGTTGGCCACGGCGAGGTACAGATCGAGCGCCGGTTCGACCCGCCTGACGCGACGGTGCAGGTGGCCAATCTCAATTCCGGCACGGGCGCGGAACGAAGTGTCCGATTCCATACCGCGCACAAAACTGAACTCTGAGTGGGCGCCGGAGACATCGCCAGCTGCGCGCAGGATCTCACCGGCGCGGAAGGCCGACTCGGCGCACAACTCCAGCTCCGCGGGCCAGTGCTTTCGCACCGCGCGGTAGGCGGCCACTGCATCGGCTTGCAGCGCCGCGCGCGCCGCGTCGTTGGCTCCGCGCAGAGCGTTCTTCAACTTCAGGGCGTACTGCACTTGGGCCTGCGCGCTCTCCAGCTTCGGTGGCTCGCCTGGGGCCAACTCGAGGCGCGCACTTGCCGCGAAGGACCGCGGCGCAAAGAGCACGGTCGCGGCTATGGAACTCAGCAGAAATAGGCAGGAAATGGGCACTTTCATCACAGGTCCTTGTTCACGGAATTCGAGCTGCAGCGCTCGACCCACGGCAGCAGGTCGAGCACCAGGGACAAGCGCCTGCGCAGGCGCCGGCGCGCCCTGAACAGGCGGGTTTTCAACAGGGCTTGGGACACGCCAATGGCCGCCGCGGCTCGCGGGCCGGAGATCGGCTCGGCGTAATAGCTGCGCAGCACGCGCGCGTCTGACGAGGACAAGTCGCCAATGACACTCGACACGTGATGCACCAGGGCGTCGTGCTCCATGACCACCCCGAACTCGGTCAGACGCAGCCACTCGCCCGCCGAACCGGGGTCCGCCTCGCAGCCCTCGCGCTCGGCCAGTTCGACCTCCGTGACCTGTTCGTATTGGTCCAGTCGCTCGCGCCGTTTGCGGTCGCGAACGACGTTGGCGGCGATGCGCAGGGTCCACTGCTTGAGCCGCGACTCGCAGGCCAGACCGCGGCGGTAGCGCGCGGCCCGCAACAGGGTCTCCTGCACCACGTCGTCGAGTTCATGTGCGTCGCGACAGCGCCGACGTGCGAACTGACGCACGTGGGGTTCCATGGCCGCCAGCCCGCTCCAGCAAGTCGTCGTGGAACCTGTGAACGCCTCCGTCTCCATGCGCGCCTCCCCTTGCTCTTCACCGCAACGCCTCGGCCCGCGCCCGGTGCCGTGTCGGCGCCGTGGGGCCAGGGGAGAAGACCGCGCCACGGCCAACCTCGGGCCGCCCGCGCCGAATGCGGAGATCGCGAGCGCCAACTCCGTGCGAGCGATTCGCGGAATGCCCTGCGCGCCTCAGGACACCGGGCCGGAATCCGGCGACGCGCACGCTGGCGCGTCTGTGCCTCCGCCCCGAAATGCAGCGCGGGCGGTCACACCTTTCGGTGCGACCGCCCGCCGCTCGACTGCAGTCGGAACCGGACCTAGATGCCCATTTGTTTGCGGGCTTCGCCGGCCCAGGTCGATTCCTTGTACTCGCGGATCACCGAGCGATAGAGGCCGCGCGCGCGGGTCTTGCTGGTTTCGTCCCCGAGGAATTCGAACGCGCGCGCCGCGAGATACATCGACTTGGCGCGGTAGCGCACTTGCTCGGGATAGAGCACGACGACGCGCATGTAAGTGTCGACGGTCTCCGTGAAGGCCGCGGTCGAATTCTGGTTGGCTTTCTGAAGATCGATCGCGGCCGAAAACAGGCAATCGCCGAGGCCGGTGTAGGCTCCAGCCAAGGTCGGCGCGTCGGCGGTCGGATCGGCGGTGAGCGCGCGGAAGATCGCAATGGCCTTGGCGAAGTCCTTGTTCTCCCCCTCGATATAGGACTCGCCCTCGGCCACGCGCGCGCGACTGGCAACCGTGGGGAAGTCCTTGCCGGCCAGCCCCGCGATCTCGATCACGCGCGCGCGTCGCTTCGAAGCCGAAAGCGAGCTATCGGCGAGGGCCTCGGCCAGGTCCACCTCCAGCTTCCAGCGCTGGCTCAGGTTCTGGGTCTCGATCAGTTTGCGCAGCTCGGCGATGGCGGCCAGGGCTTCGGGGACTTGCTTGCCGTCGTACAGTGCCGAAGCCTTGCTCAAGTAGGCACCGGGCAGGTAGCGCGAATCCTTGGCGTTGGCGATCAGACGATTGGCGGCTTCGATCACACCCTCGGCGTCGCCGATGGACCCGTTCAGCTCCACCAGGCGCTGCATGGCGTATGCGGGGGCCCAAGCCATGGATTCCTTGCCGCTGCCGTCGATCAAGCCGCCGACGTAGATCTCGAGCACGGTCAGAGCGCCATTGATGTCACCTTCGTTGGCGCTCGAGTCCGCCTGGTCCACCAGCTTGGGCTTCTTCTTGTATTGGATGGAGGCCACGGTCTCGCTGGGCACCGTCTTGTTCTTGCCGTCCTGCTTGAAGCTGACCTCCTTCAGGGTCTCGGTCAGGATCGTGACGTTGTCGAAGGTCTTGCCGTCAGCAAGGGTGATGGTGTCGGCCCGCGCGGCGCTTGCGAGAGTCGCGGCGAGCACGCAGGAAGCGATCAGGGAACGGCGCGGAAGAGAAAATTGCATGGAGAGACCCTTGGCTGGCTTTGCTTCGACTATCCCTGAAATGGAGCCCGGTCACCGCTGGCGCGCGAGGGCCTGACGTGTCGAGGGCCGAGGAGGATACGGGGGCCTGCGAAGGACTGTCAACGCGCGCCCGAACCAGGACGGGCCTGGGGAGCGAGAGGTTCGGCCCCGCGGCGCACCAGGATCAGTTCGGCGGCAACGCTGACGGCGATTTCCTCGTGGGAGCGCGCCCCGATCGGCAGGCCCATGGGCGTCTGGACCTGGGCCAGGAAGGCGGAGTCGACCCCCGCGGCCCGGAGCTTCTCGAACAATTGGACCTTCTTCGCACGGCTACCGATCATCCCCAGGTAGCGCGGCCGACATCCGGCGCCGTGCAGGGCCTGGAGCACCTCCCCGTCCTGATCGTGGCCGCGGGTGCAGGCGATCAGGTAGTGGCCGGCGGCGGGGGCGATGGCGCGCGCCAGGTCGGCGAAAGGTGCGCAGCGCGTCTCGTGGGCGTCGGGATGGCGCGCGGAATCGGCGAACTCGGCGCGGTCGTCAGCCACGGTCACATGGAAGCCGATGCCGCGCGCCAGGCGCGCGATGGCTGCGCTGACGTGGCCGCCGCCAAACAACACCAGTCGCGGTTCGACGATGGGCTCCACAAAAATCTCCAGTCGGCCTCCGCACAGGAGACCGGAATCGGGGTAGTCGCGCTCGTTGAGCGCAAAGGCCAGGGTGCGCGGCAATTCGTCGCCGATGGCGGCCAGGGCCGCTTCGAGGACCTCCGCTTCGAGGCAACCGCCGCCGACCGTGCCGAGAAACGTTCCGTCGGCGCGCACGAGCATCTTCATCGTGGTCTTGCCCGGCGTCGAACCGGCGGTCTTGACGATCGTGCACAGGGCGCAGGATTCGCCGGCGCGACCTAGGCGCGCGACCTCTTCATAGATGGTCATGGGCGGACGACCATGGCCTTGGCTAGTCGCTCCGCGGTGGCTGCGTCCACACACTTCGCCACCAGTGCGAGCGCGAACTCCATCGCCGTTCCGGCGCCTTGGCTGGTGAGGACCGCGCCCGAAGTGACGACCGCCGAGGTTCCGTCGATCTGAGCGCCGGCCAGTTGGTCGCGGACGCTGGGGTGCGAGGTGGCGCGGACGCCCTCTAGAATTCCGGCCTGGGCCAGGACGCTCGGGGCGGCGCAAATCGCGGCGACAGTTCGGCCCTGGCGGTGGTGCTTTCGCACCAATTCGAGCACGCGCGGATCGGCGGCGAGGTGGCGCGTCCCAGGCTGGCCGCCGGGGAGCACCAACGTGTCGAAGCTCGCTCCATCCACGTGCGCAAGTTCCGTGTCGGCGCGGACTTCGATTCCGTGGGCGCCACGGACCAGGGTGCTCGTCAGTGCGGCCGTGACGACTTCGCATCCCGCGCGGCGCAGGACATCGACGACGGTCACGGCCTCGATCTCCTCGAAACCTTCGGCCAGGGGGACGAGCACGCGGTGTGCCATGGGCGAGACAGTCTACGGCCTGGGCCCCGCGCTCCGCAGCGCCGCGGGCGCACTACACTGGCGCGCATGCCTTCCCCGTCCCGGCGGCCCGTGTTCGTCAGCGCATGTCTGCTGGGACGCGAGTGCCGCTACGACGGCCGCAGCAACCGCGACCTGGCCCTGGAGGCTCTGTTGGATGCGCGCGGGGAAATAGCGGTGCCTTTCTGCCCCGAGGAGCATGGCGAACTCGGCACGCCTCGGCCCGCGGCTTGGATCGAAAGGAGCGGCGCGAGCGCGGTGCTCGACGGCGTCGAGCGCGTGATCACCGGCGACGGCGTTGATGTGACCCAGGCCTTCCTGCGCGGCGCACTGGGCGCCCTGGAGACTTGCCAACGCTTTGGAATCCGCCGCGCGTACTTGAAGGAGCGCTCGCCTTCCTGCGGCGTGTGCCAGACCCACGCCGCCGGCGCCTTGGTCGATGGACCTGGGGTCACCGCCTTGGTGCTGCAGCGGGAAGGCATCGACTGCACGGGCGTCGAGGGCCGTCGCGAGTAGCGCGGTCCAAGAGCAGGTCCTGATACCTGGCTGGCCGCTTGGGCAATTCCAGGCCGCCAGCCGCGAGGCGCGGCGACGACGCGTATTCGCCTGCAATACTTCGGAGAAGCTGCAACGTCGCGATGGCGAGCCTGGAATTGGCCTCGCGGCCAGCCAGGTATTAGGACGTGCTCTAAGGTGCCTTGACCCAGACGCTCCAGGCCGCGTCGAAATCCGCGGGCGACCAGCCCCACAGATCGCGCAGCGCGTTGCGCTGGAGATCGTCG
Organism: Planctomycetota bacterium; assembly: GCA_947484275.1. Taxonomy (GTDB): domain Bacteria; phylum Planctomycetota; class UBA1135; order UBA1135; genus JADJQU01. Next base: position 82,541 of record CANKOY010000002.1, read on the forward strand.
AGCTTCTGGCCGTTGGGAACGCCCTGTGCGTCGAGCTGTCCCTTCACCAAGCCGAGGAACTTCGCGAACTTCTCCGGCTCGGTATCCATCAGGAAGCGCACCTTGGACCAGGCGACGATGTTCGCGTCCATGTCCAGGGCCGAGAACTCCTTGGCGTGCAGCAAGTCGGCCAGCGAGCGGTCCTTCTTCGACGCCTGGAGGCGCTTCGCCGCCGCTTTCCAATCCGGCGGTCCCGAGGTGTCGCGAAGAGAGCCCTCCTCGCCATCGGTGGTGTTGGACTCTGGCTCGATTTCCTTCTCCAGCGCGTGGGCGAGCCCCTCATCGAGCCAAATCGGCGGGTCGTAGCTGAAGTGCTTGTAGGCGCAGAGAAACAGGTGGCTGAGGTTGTGCGCCACGTGCGGAAACAACCAGCGATCCTGGCGCAGGTCGGGATCCTCCGCGGGCACGGACACAATCAGCTTGTGCGTTTCACCGAAGTGCCAGCGCACGGAATCCGTCACGCCCGCGCCAGTGAACGACTGCGTGAACGGCACGTGGGTGGCGCGCGTGTTGTGAATCACAACTTCGAATTTGTCCGCCTCACCGAGGAAGCGGCCGTTGCCCATGTAGGGGCCAGTCTGCAAGCGCTTGGGCGGGAAGTCCGCGTCGGTGACGCGCAGCAGCGACTGGAAGCGCGCGTAGAGGTTCTCGCCGCGCATGGCCAACAGGTGCAGGCGCAGGAAGGGATCGAGTTTCTTCAGCTTCTCGGGCACCGCGGGAAGCGCGAGGCGCAATTGCGCCAGCTCGCGCTCAACCCGCGGCTTGTCCTTCATGTCCACGGTGGTCTGCCCAAGACTCGAGGCCCAGCGCAGGTGGGCCGTCTCGATGAACACCCACTGGGTCGTCGGCAGGTTGGCAACGATGTCCGCAGAGCCCTTGGGCCCGATGGCGAGCGGACCGTGTGAGACCACACCGGCGGCGGACATCAGCGCCGGGTCGTTTTTGCACCAGGGGCAGACTTCTACCTCGGCTTTCTTCTGGGCCGAGAAGCTCCCCAGGGCGAGGACCGCGATCCATGCGAAGCGGGCAAACATCAGGAGGCCTCGACAATAACGCGCGGGATTTGATCTGACATCGCATTTCGCCCTTGGCACCCTTGTACCCGTGAAACGGCCCACCCACCGGCTGCTGGACGTGCGCCGAGGCGAAGTCGGGTTGGCGGTTTCGGCCTGCTTGTTCTTCTTCTGCCTGCTGGCGTTCAACTACGTCCTGCGCCCCCTGCGCGACGAGATGGGGATCTCGGGCGGACCGGAGAAACTCGCCGGGCTCTACACGGGCACGCTGATCGCGACCCTGGTGTTCAGCCCGCTGTTCGCCTGGCTGGTGTCGCGCATGCCGCGCGCGCGCTTCATCTCGATCACCTATCGGTTCTTCGCCGTGGTCCTGGTGGGCTTCTACTTCTGGATGCGCGGCGGCGATATCAAGGGCTCGATCGCGAGCCAGGCGTTTTACATCTGGTTCAGCGCGTTCAACCTGCTGCTCGTGTCGGTGTTCTGGGGTTTCATCGGCGATCTGTTTCGCAATGAGCAGGCGAAACGTCTCTACGGCTTGATCGGCGCTGGCGGCACCTTGGGAGCGATCTCGGGATCCCAGGCCACGAGTTGGCTGATGGACCGACCGAACCACCCCGATCCGGTGACCCTGTTGCTGCTTGCCGCGGTCTTGCTCGAGGCTTGCGTGCAATGCATGCGCTGGATGAGCGCCCACGCGCCGGAAAATCAGCCGCAGAAGCACGTCGTGGAGCCCGAGCGGCCCGACGCGCTGACCGGTCTGCGCCTCGTTTGGCAGAAACCGTACCTGCGCATCCTCGCCTGCTACATGTTGCTGCAAACGATCTGCGCGACATTCCTGTACTACCAGCAGGCGAACATCCTCTACGCGCAGATGCCCGATCGCGCCCAGCGCACCGTCTTCCTGGCCGACATCGGCGTCTGGGTCAATTCGATCAGTCTTTGTTTCCAAGTGTTGTTGACCGGCAAGTTTCTGCAGCGCTTCGGGATCGTGCGCAGTCTCCTGCCCTTGCCCCTGGTGGCCGTCGGCGGATTCTGCGGCCTGGCCAGCAGCGGCTCCCTGTTTGCGATTCAGGCCGCGATGATCCTCTCGCGCTCCTGCGAATACGCGACGGCGAAGCCCGCGCGCGAAACCCTCTATACGGTCGTGTCGCGCGCCGAGAAGTACCAGGCGAAGAGCTTCATCGACACCTTCGTCTATCGCGGCGGTGACACCGTCGGCGGCTGGGCCTTTCACGGGTTGTATGCAGTCGCGAAAATGCCCTTGAGCACCGTGGCGTGGATCGCCGTGCCCCTGGCCGGCCTTTGGGCCGTGGCGGCGGTGGCTCTGGGCCGTCGCCAGGAAGCCTTGGCCAAGACAGCTGAAACGGGCGCGCCAGTGGAATCAGGAGCGGCGCGGGTCTAGGCAAGGCGCCATGCCGCCCCTGCTGGAAGAAATGCCCGTGGATCAAGAGCTCCCCGCCTGGGTCGAATTGCGGCGCACGACCGATCGCCGCATCGGGCAGAACTTGGCCTTGGTCTTGCAGGCGATGCAGATCGAGCACGGGATGTTCCAACAAGGCGCCCAGATGATCCTCGTGGTGCGGCCGCAGGACGCGGAGCGCGCCGGCGACGAGTGCGAACGCTACGAGCGCGAGAACCTGAACTGGCCGCCGCGCGGTGAATCCGTCGGCAGCCTTTCGGAGGGTTTGATCGGCGCCTTCGGCTGGGTCGCAATCCTCTCGGTGATGGAGATCCTGGTGCGCCTGCAGACCTTGGGGCTCGATTGGCGTGGACAGGGACGCGGATTGGCGAGCGCGGAGCGCAACGGCGAAATTTGGCGCGCGGTCACGGGCTTGTCGCTGCACGTGGACCTGGCGCACTTCCTGTCGAATCTGTTCTTCGGCGCGGTGCTCGTGATGCTCACCTGCGAGCTGATCGGCGCAGGCGTGGGCTTGACGCTGGTGGTCATTTCCGGCGCCCTGGGGAATCTCGCCAACGCCTTCCTGCGCACGGGCGAGCACGCTTCGGTCGGGGCCTCGACCGCGGTGTTCGCCGCCCTGGGCCTGCTGGTCGCGTACCAATGGAGGCGGCGCCATCAGCTGCGCCAAAACGCATTCCGCCGTTTCGCGCCACTCTTTGCAGGCGGGTTCCTGCTGGCGAGCATGGGACTGACGCCGGACACCTCGGAACACGCGGCGCGCGCCGTGGACTACGGCGCCCACGGCACCGGTTTCGCGCTGGGGGCGATCGTCGGCGTCGCGCTCAGTTTGTTCAGCGTGCGCCAACTGGCGGACGCGCGCCTGCAAACTTCGGCGTTGGTGCTGGCACCGGCGCTGTTCGCGGCGGCGTGGTGGCTCGCGTTCTAGTGTCGAGCCCGCCGCTCATTAGACTCTTGCGCGATGGCGCTGAACCTGGAGGAACTGCGAGCTGCGATCGACGCCGGCGAAGGCCGTGAAATCGAATTCAAGCGCGGACTGCCACAGGACGAGAAGATCGCCCGCAGCCTGTGCGCCTTCGCGAACACGCGCGGCGGCTTGGTTTTCATCGGTGTCGGCGACGATGGTGAACTGGAGGGCGCACCGCACGCGGAACAGACCGCGGAGAAGCTGCGCGAGATCGCGCGGGACTTGATCGAACCGGCCATTGCGCCGCGGATCGAGATCGTCGCCATTGAAGGCGTGCGCCTGGTGGTAGCGCGAGTGGCGGCATCGCGCGAACGACCCCACGCGGTACTGCGCAGGGACGCGCCGCCGGAGATCGTCGTGCGGGCCGGCTCCTCGAATCGCGTGGCGTCGAGAGCCACACTGGCGGCCCTGCGGGATGCGCGGCGCTCGCGCTCGACCCTCGACAGTTTCGAGAAGCGCGTGCTCGATCACATTGATCGCACTGCCGGCAGCGATCCGAACGCCGGCCCCACGGTCGCGGAATTCGCGCGCGCGCACAATCTCGGCGTACAGCGCGCGCGACGCACGTTCTTGCGCCTGGAACGCGAGGGATTTCTGATCGGCGTCGGACTGGGCAGCGGTCGTCGCTTCCAGAGCGCCTGAGTCGCCCGGCGATCCGGGCACGGGCTTTCAGGGCGCTTTGCGCACGCGCCTGCCAGCCTTGCGCGCAGCGGTGGTCTTCGGGCGCTCGCCGCGCACTTGCGCCGGCGTGGGCTCCTTCGACGACCGCGCGGCGCGCCAATCCTCGGGCGGCGGCTGCCCCTTGATCTCGAACAGGAAGCGCGAGGGATGGGAACTGACTCGCGTGCCGTACTTCGAGCGCTCCGCACAGTAGGAAATCGTCAAGTTGCGCTGGGCGCGCGTGATGCCGACGTACATCAGCCGCCGCTCCTCCTCGATCGTGTCCTCTTCCACGGCGCGCTGGTGCGGCAAGATCCCCTCTTCGACGCCGATCAGGTAGACGCGCGGAAATTCCAGGCCCTTGGCGGCGTGCAGGGTCATCAGGGTCACGACGTCGCGCTGTTTGTTCTTGTCCTCGCTTTTGTCCTCGCGGTCGATGGCCAACTCATCGAGGAACGTCTCCAAGGTCGCGTTCTTCGTGCGCTGCTCATGGTTGCGCGCGAATTTCGCAACTTCCATGACGGCCGCCCAGCGATCCGTCTGGGTCTTCGCGTCCGGGTACAGCCGCTCGACCTCGCTGCGGTATCCGACAGCATCGATGATGCGCGCGACGAGTGCTTCCAGAGAGACCTCACCCGCTCGCGACATGGCCGTCTCCAGCAGACGCTGGAAGGCCGTGATCGCCTCCACAGCGCGCGGGTCGAGCTTTTCGACCTCGCCGGCGCGCTTCAACGCCGCGGGCACGGAGATCGCGTTGGCCGTTGCGAATTCCAGCAAACGATCGATCGACGTCTTGCCCACGCCCCGCGGCGGCGTGTTGATCACGCGCAGGAGCGAAACCTCGTCGTCGGATGAGCGACACAGGCGCAAGTAAGCCAGTACGTCGCGCACCTCCTTGCGATCGAAAAACGACATGCCGCCGATCAGCACGTAGGGCATCGAGCGCGCGCGCAATTGCTGCTCGAAGGGCCGCGGCTGCGTGCCGGTGCGGAACAGGATCGCCACGTCCGAATATTTCGCGCGGCCCTTGCGCACGAGATCGTGTACCTCGAGCACGAGGCGCTCCGCTTCGATGTTGTCGTCCGCCATGCGCACGGCCATCACCGGATCGCCGTCGCCCAAGGCCGAACGCAGTGTTTTCCCGTGGCGCTTGGGGTTGTTCTCGATCACGCGATTGGCCGCGCCGAGGATCTGCACCGTGGAGCGATAGTTCGTCTCCAGGCGCACCGTGGTCGCACCAGTAAAGTCCTTTTCGAACGAGAGGATCTTGGTGATGTCCGCGCCGCGCCAACCATAAATCGACTGATCGTCATCGCCCACCACGCACAGGTTCTTGTGCGCCCCGGCGATGGCCTTGACGATCTCGTACTGCGGACTGTTCGTGTCCTGGTATTCGTCGACCATCACGTAGCGAAAGCGCGTGGCAAGTTGTTTCTTCACGTCCGCGTGCTCGCGCAGGAGACGCACGGCGTTCAAGAGCAGGTCGTCGAAGTCCATGCTCTTCGCGCGCCGTAGGTGATCCTCGTAGCGCTGCCAGACCTTGCCAATCAACTCGTCGCGATCGTCGCCGCCGCGGCCGAGGTAGGCCGCCGGCGATCCCAGGCGGTTCTTTTCCAAGGAAATTCGCGATTGCAGCGCACCGGGCTGCATGGTCGTCTCCGCCACGCGCAATTCGCGCAGCGCGCCTTTGACCGCGCTCAATTGATCCGATGAATCGCAGATCGCGAAATTGCGCGGGTAGCCCAACTTCTCCGCGAACTCCTTGAGCAGCTTCAGGCAGAAGGCGTGGAACGTCCCGATCGTCAGCGCCTTGGCCGCGTCCTTCGCAACCAATCCGCCGACGCGCTCGCGCATCTCGGCCGCGGCCTTGTTGGTGAAGGTCATCGCCAGGATCGACTTTGGATCGACGCCCTTGGCCAAAAGGTGCGCGATGCGCACGGTGATCACGCGCGTCTTGCCGCTGCCCGCTCCAGCGAGCACGAGGACCGGCCCCTCGGTGGTCAGGACAGCGCGGCGCTGTTCGGGGTTGAGCCCCGCGAGCATTGAATCGGAAGAGGACACGGCGCGAGATCCAGTTCAGGGTCCCCGCGGGCCGGCGATTTTCCGGAACGCGCCGCGCAGCATCGCGTGCAACTTCACGGCCTCGGACAGTTGCTCCTCGGACTCTTCCCCCGCGTGCCAAGTCAACTCGCACATGCCCGCCGAGTAGTTCAAGTTTGGCGAGCGCGTCAATTTCGAAAATTGCTCGCGCACAGACTCGTCGAGAACGTCCGGCGCGAGACTCGCGGGATTCGATCGCACCGCAAAGCGATCGTCGAACGCGCCGCGGTCCACCACGATGCTGGCCCGGCCCAGGAGCGCCGCCGCACGGGTCAACACGGTCGCGCGTTCGACGCTGAATGAGCCCGAGGGACCGTCTCCGTCCGTGCGCACTCGGACCCAGGTCTGAGTCGACTTGCCAGCCCGCACGGTGTAGGTGCACAGGGTCAGGTCAAGGTCCGCGATGCGACCGCGAATCCAGAGCGCGCAATGGCGCAGCCAAGATCTGGGCTCGACCGTCAGTTCCAGGCGATTCTGCAGGGCGAAACGGCGCCAGAGCTCCTCGCGGCGCTCGCGCGCGCGCCGCGAGATGATATGGGCAAAGATCCCCACGGCCAGGACCGCGCCGACGGCGCAGACGGCCACCGCGATCTTCTTGAACGTCACGGCATCGTCGGCATCGAGCATGCCGGGGGATTGTGCGCCCGCGGCCCGCGGCGAGCAACGTTGTCGCTGCACGTTTCGAAGTGGCGTCGCGCGCACTAACATCCATGGGTGGGATTCCCTCGCGCGCAGCACCTCCGCCTGTTGACAGCCACGGTTCTGTCGTGCTCGCGCCGCGCCGTTGGAGCCGCGCGTCGGCTGGACCTCGACGCGGAGCAGCGGCTGTGATTCGCTCGCTGTGGATCCTCGCGCTCACCGCGGCGCTGCTTGGGGCGCACGTCGCTTCAGAGGCGCCGGAGGAAAAATCCGCCGCCATTTCGTTCGACGAACGCGAGCGCGCGATCATCGCGCGTCTCACGGGACTCGGCGCTCCCCCTCCTGATCCGACCAACGCCTTCGGGGACGATCCGCGGGCGGCGCTGCTTGGCCAGCGACTGTTCTTCGATCTGCGGCTGGGAGGCGATGGGAAGCAGAACTGCGCCCACTGCCACGACCCCGATCGCGGTTTCAGCGACGGAAAATCCCTGGCGGAGGGCGTCGGGCAGGCCAGTCGGAATTCGCCGGGTCTGCTCAACGTCGCCTGGCAGCGCTGGCTGTTTTGGGACGGGCGCGCGGACACGCTTTGGTCCCAGGCCCTGCAGCCGATCGAAAATCCGGTGGAGATGAACGGCAGTCGCGTGGCCGTGGCGCGCACGATCGCTGGCGACGGGACTCTCAGGCGCGAGTACGAGGCGATCTTCGGTCCCCTGCCGTCCATGGAATCCTGGCCGCGAGCGGCGCGTCCCGAGGCTGGCGACACGGAGCTTGGCCGCGCATGGAATGCCATGGGCGCGGCCGAGCGCGACGGCGCCAATCGCGTCTTCGCCAACGTCGGCAAGTCGATCGCGGCATACGAGCGCAAACTGGTCGGCGGCAACTCGCCCTTTGATCGCTTCGCGCGCGGCTTGGCCAGCGGCGAGCGCGCGGACCTCTCCGCCCTCGATTCCACGGCCCAGCTCGGTTTGAAGCTGTTCATCGGCAAGGCCGGCTGCCGCATGTGCCACACGGGCGCGCTATTTTCCGACGGCGAGTTCCACGACCTGCAACTGCGACCGCTGTCCGGCGGCGAGCGCACCGATCCAGCGCGCCTGTCCGCGATCGACAAAGTCCTCGAAGATCCCTTCAACGCCGCCGGGCTCTACTCCGACGCGCGCGAGGGCGACGCCACGGAGCACCTGCGCTACCTGGGGCGCAATCCCGAGCTGTGGGGCGCGATTCGAACCCCCAGCCTGCGCAACGTGGCCCTGACTCCTCCTTATATGGATCAGGGTCAGCTGGCGGACCTCGAGGCCGTGGTGGGCTTCTATTCCACGCGCGCGGGCGCGGCGCCAGCGGGGCACCACCAGGAGAAGGTCCTGCAGCCCCTGAACCTGACCCCCGACGAAATCGCGGCCTTGATCGCCTTCCTGAGGGCCCTGACGGACGAGCCCCTGGCCGCGCGCTGGCTCAACCCGCCGGAGTGAACAGGGGTCAGGGGTTCTAGCAGTCCGTTGAAAAAGGCCCGTAGCGAGACAGGGCGTGTGAAGGCGTGGCAGGGAGCGCCACAGAAAGTTGCGCTGAAGCGGCCGTCCTGGCCGCCGAGCGCGACGCCGCGGCGCCGAAACACGCTCTGGCGTAGTAGGGGCTTTTTCAACGGGCTGCTAGGGCTGCACGATCGGGGCGGGTTCCAGTACAAGTGCCGCTTGTCGCGCGGCTCCCAATCCAATCGGCTGACCTCGGAGGCTTCCCGGTGACCCTCGCCTGTCTCGTGCTCGCCCTTCAAGTTCCCGCGGCCCCTGACGGCGCGGCGCTGCACTTCGAACGCCGCGTGCTCTCGACCGAGTTCTTCAGCGAGGGCGCGGCAGCCGCGGACTTCGACCAGGACGGCCACATCGACGTCGCCTCTGGCCCCTGGCTGTACCGCGGTCCGGACTTTTCGACGAAACTCGAGCTCTACCCGGCCGTGGCCTTCGATCCCGCGGGCTACTCGGACAACTTCTTCGCCTGGGCGAGCGATCTGGACAGCGACGGCTGGCTCGACATCCTGATGGTCGGCTTCCCCGGCGCGAAGGCCGAGTGGTTCAAGAACCCGGGTCCGACCGACGGTCCCTGGACCAGGCATCTGGTCCTTGACGGTGTCGATGGCGAGTCGCCGCAGTTCGTCGATCTCACCGGCGACGGCAAGGCGGAATTGATCTGTGCCCACGGCGGAAGGATGGGCTGGGCGAGCCCGGACGGCGCGGATCCCACGGCGCCGTGGATCTGGCAGGCCGCGACGGCGGACATGAAATTCCAGCGCTTCACCCACGGACTTGGCATCGGCGACATCGACGGCGACGGGCGCGCGGATTTGTTCGAGCGCACGGGCTGGTGGCGGCAACTGGAAACGCCGGGCGCCGAGTTTGAGCGTCACGCCTTTGCCTTCGGCGATCGCCAGGGAGGCGCGCAGATGTTCGCTTACGACGTCGATGGCGACGGCGACAACGACGTGATCACTTCGCTCGCAGCCCACGGATTCGGGCTTTCGTGGTTCGAGCAACAGCGAGACGGAGCGGCGATCACGTTCGTCGAGCACAGCATCATGGACAACGATCCGCGCGAACTGTGCTTCGCGGAGCTGCACGCCCTCGACCTCGTCGACGTGGACGGCGACGGGTTGAAGGACATCGCCACGGGCAAGCGCTGGTGGTCCCACGGCGCACAGGGCGATCCGACGCCGGGCTCACCGGCGGTGGTCGCCTGGTTTCGCCTGACCCGTGGCGCAAGCGGCGCGCAGTACACGGCGATGCTCGCCGACGACAACTCGGGTGTGGGCACGCAACTGTCCAGCGCGGATGTGGACGGCGACGGCGCGGTGGATTTCGTGATCGGCTGCAAGCGCGGCACTTTCGTGCTTTACCAGCGCAAGGGTCCTGCTCCTGCAAAGCAGCAGGCCACAGAAACGCGCGATCCGAAGAACCTCGACTTCGAGATGGGCGATCTGTCGCACTGGACCGCCGAGGGCGACGCGTTCCAGGGTCAGCCGATTCGCGGCGACACGGCGCGCGCGCGCGGTCGCGAATCGAGCCACCACACCGGCGAGTACTGGATCGGCGGCTTCGAGAAGCTCGGCGACAAGCCCAAAGGCACGCTGACCTCCGATTGGTTTCGCGCCAGGGAGCCTTTCGCGAGTTTTCTCGTGGGCGGCGGCGCGGGCCGCGGCGAACGCGTCGAACTTTGGGCCGAGGGCGAGAACTCGGCGTTCTTCACGACCACGGGCGCGAACTTCGAGACGCTGCAGCGCGTGGTGGTCGCCCTCGGCGCGCGCGCGGGGAAAAACATCCGCATACGATTGGTGGACGAAGCAACCGGCGGCTGGGGCCATATCAATTTCGACGATTGGCGCTTTCACGCCACGGAGCCCACGTTCGCCCGCGAGGACGGCACGCCGCCGATCCTGGGCATGGATCCGCCGAAAATCGACGGCCAGCTCGCCGCAGAGGCCGCGCGCGCCATGACGGTGCCCGCAGGCTTTTCCGTGGACGTGATCGCCGCGGAACCCGACTTGCACCAGCCGATCGCACTGTGCTTCGACGCCCGCGGTCGCCTGTGGGTCGCCGAAGCGTTCACTTACCCGGCGCGCGCCCGCGAGGGTGACGGCCGTGACAACCTCGTCGTCTTCGAAGACAAGGACGGCGACGGCAGCTTCGAAAAGCGCACTCTGTTCCAGGCCGGCCTCAACCTCGTCAGCGGACTCGAAGTCGGCTACGGCGGCGTGTGGGTCGGCGCGGCGCCGTACTTGCACTTCATCCCTGACGCCAACGACGATCTCGTGCCCGACGGACCGGCGCAGATTTTGCTCGACGGTTGGGGCTTCCAGGACACCCACGAAACTCTGAACGCCTTCATTTGGGGGCCGGACGGTTGGCTCTACGGCTGTCACGGAGTATTCACGCACAGTCTCGTCGGAGCGCCCGGCGCGAAGCAGGAAGAGCGCGTCCCCCTGAACGCGGGAGTCTGGCGCTTTCATCCAGTGCGGCGCGAGTTCGAGGTCTTCGCCTGGGGTACGTCCAATCCCTGGGGCGTCGATTTCAACGACCGCGGCCAGGCGTTCGCGACGGCCTGCGTGATTCCGCACCTGTTCCACATGATCCAGGGCGCGCGCTACGAGCGCCAAGGCGGCGAGCACTTCGGCGAACACGTCTACGACGACATCAAGACCATCGCCGATCACCGTCACTACCTCGGCGACACGCCCCACGGCGGGAACTTGCGCTCAGACTCCGCCGGCGGAGGGCACGCCCACTGCGGCGCGCTGATCTATCTCGCGGACACGTTTCCTGCGAAGTACCGCGACACGATCCTGTTCGACAACATCCACGGCAATCGGTTGAACAACGACGTGCTCGTCCGCTCTGGGTCGGGCTACGTCGGCAAACACGCCGACGATTTCCTGCTGGCCAACGACGCCTGGTTTCGCGGCATCAACTTCAAGACCGGGCCGGACGGTGCCGTGTACTTCATCGATTGGTACGACCGCCAGGCCTGCCACTGGACCGCGCCAGAGATCTGGGATCGCACCAACGGCCGCTTGTACCGCGTGCGCTACGGCGATCTTGCGCCAAAGCGCGTCAATCTCGCGCGGATGAATTCAATGGAGCTGGTAGAGCTGCAGGGTTCGGCCAACGAGTTCTACGTGCGCCGCGCACGCACGCTCCTGGCCGAGCGCACGAACGACGCCAGCGTCCACGCCCCGCTCCTGGCGAACCTGCGCGCGGAGAAGACGAACGAGCCGCGCGCCCTGCGCTGGCTCTGGGCCCTGCATTGCAGCGACGGACTCAACGGGAACATCGCCAGCGAAATGCTCGAGCACCCGCTCGAGTACGTCCAGGCCTGGACGATTCAATTGGTCTGCGAACGCGGGAAGCCGACGCCGCGCCTCATGTCGCAGATCGCTGCCTTGGCGAAGAATTCGACGTCGGCGGTCGTGCGCCTGTACGTGGCCTCGGCCCTGCAGCGCTTGCCGGTGGAAGATCGATTGGCGATCGCGGCGAACTTGACGCTGCACGGCGCGGATGCGACTGATCAGAACATTCCGTTGATGATCTGGTACGCGATCGAACCGGCCGTGGGCAAGGAACCCAAGCGCGCCTTGGAATTGGCGCGCACCTCGCAAATCCCGCTGGTGGCGCGTTTTGCCCTGCGGCAGTTGGCGGAAGCTCCCGCGCAACATGAGTTGCTGCTTTCAAGCCTGAGCGCGGAGTCGAGCGCGCTCTGGACCGCGATGCTCCTGGAGGAACTGCAACGCTCGCTCGCCGTGCGCCGCGACGTGCCTGCGCCGAAGTCCTGGGCCAAGGTCGCGCCGCTGCTGCGCGCCAGCGCTGACGTGAACGTGCGCCGGCTGACCCAGATCGTCGCCGTGGCCTACGGCGACGAAAACAGCTTGGGCGACGTGCGCGCGGTCCTCGCCGACTCCAAGCGCCCCTTGAGCGATCGACTGGGCGCGATCGACATCCTCGCTCGCACACGCGACGGGCAATCGATCGATGCGCTGCTTGGCCTCCTGGGGGACGCACAGCTCTGCGTCAAGGCCCTGGGCGCCCTGGCGGTGTTCGACGATGAGCGCATCGGCGCGCGCATCGCCGAGCGCCTGTCGAGTTTCGACATCGAAGGCCAGCGCGCCGCTGTCAGCGTGCTCGCCGGCCGCAAGTCCTGGGCGCGCGAGTTTTTCGCCGCCCTGGAGAAAACACCCGCGAACGCCGCCGCGATCGACGCAATCCTGGCCCAGAAGCTCGCCTCCCTTGGCGACGCTGCCGTGGATACGGGGTTGGCTAAGTTCTTCGGGCAGGTTGCTGCGACGCCCGCTGACAAGTTGAAGCGGATCGCTGAGCTCAAGGGGCGCCTGACACCCGAGGTGCTCGCCGCGGCCGACTTGCCGCGCGGGCGTGAGATCTACTCTCGCACTTGCCAGCAGTGCCACACACTGTTTGGCACCGGCGCCCACGTGGGCCCGGACATCACCGGCTCCAATCGCGCCGATCTCGACTACCTGTTGTCGAACATCCTCGATCCCAGCGCCCTGGTGGCGAAGGAATACCAGGTGACGGCGATCTGGCTCAACGACGAGCGCATGCACTCGGGCATCCTGAAATCCCAGGACGCCGCGTCGGTGACCCTTGTGGATCAGCAGGGCACCTATGTGATCGCGCGCGCAGACATCGTCGAGCAGCGCTTGACCAAGCTGTCGATGATGCCCGAGGGACAGATCGACGCCTTCTCGATCGAGGACGTGCGCGATCTCGCTGGCTACCTCGCCAGTCCGCGGCAGACGCCGATTCGCGCCACAGTGGACTCGGCCGTGAAAGTGTTCGACGGTGCGACGCTCGCCGGCTGGAAAGGCGAACCCGCGGTGTTCAGCGTCGTCGACGGCGCCATCGTCGGCCAGACCACGGGCTTGTCGAAGAACGAGTTCCTGAAAAGCGAACTGGACCTCGGCGACTTCCGCTTGCGTTTGGAAGTTCGCCTTGAGGGCGACGCCGGAAACTCTGGCATCCAATTCCGTTCGCGGGCTTTGGACAGCGGCGAGATGCACGGTTATCAGGCCGACGTCGGCCCGGACTGGTGGGGTGCGCTGTACGAAGAGGAGGGCCGCGCTCTGCTCTCACCGCCCGCGCCAAAGGACGGTCGCGTGAAGCCTGGTGAGTGGAACACCTACGAGATCGTCGCCGTGGGCTCGCGCGTCATGACTGCGATCAACGGCGTCAAATGCGTGGATCTCGATGATTCCGCGGGTGCCGCGCGCGGCATCCTCGCGCTGCAGGTTCACTCCGGTGGCCCGACGAAAGTCAGTCTGAGGAATCTGCGTCTGGAACTGGATCCGAAACCCGAACTCGTCACGCTCGGAGGCTCGAAATGATCGTGCACATGGTGATCCTGAAAATCCGCCGCGATGTTCCCAAGGAGGAGATCGCACGCGTATTCCAGGCGATTGGCGACCTCAAAGGTGTGATCCCCGGGATCCTGTCGTACACGTGGGGCCCCTACAGTTCTCCGGAGGGCATGCAGCGCGGCCACACCCACGGATTCTGCATGACTTTCAGCGACGCCAAGTCCCGCGACGTGTATCTCCCCCACCCGGCCCACGAGAAAGTAAAGGCCCAAGTGCTGCCGCTTCTCGCCGGCGGCATCGATGGCGCGCTGGCGTTCGATTACGAGACGCGCTGAAGTCCACCGGCGTCCAGCGTCACTCGATTCTGTCTCTCCAGTTCGGAAAGAGCACATTGAGGTCGAGGCTCGGCACCGTCTCCGAGCCACCCGCGTGTCGGCGCACGGTGCAACCCTCGAACATGATGCCGCCTCGGTTGGCGGCGTCGGTCACAGGGTCGTCGAGAATCTCATCGAGGACGCAATTGCGAAATAGCACGGTCGCACCTGGCTGAAGCCGCCGAACGTCGAGGCTAACGAGAGAGATGGAACAGGAGTCGAAGCGGGCAATCAGTCCGCTGGTTCGCACATCGAAAATCGTCCCATGCTGGGGTGAACTGCCGTAGCCGCCTTCGAACCGGCAAAACTTCGCGGACATCGCCAGCTCTTTCGTGCCGAACAGGCACGACGCACCTGCGCCCATGTCGAACCCGACAAACCGTACGCGCTCGAATCGCAGGGCCGCCGGTTTCAGGCGCAGATCGAACAGGTAGTGGTTGTTCGTGTGCACGGTGCAGTCGCGAATGACGAAATTCCTCAGACTCCCCCGAGTCGAAAAATCGTGGGTGAGCAACAGCATCGTCGCGTCCATGCCTGCGCCGGCGAACGTCACGTCGCGCGGATAGGGATCCTTGTTGCGCATCACGTTGTTCAGGCGGTACACGCCCGCCGGCCAAGTCAATGTGACGCCGTCCTCCACGGAATTGTCTGGCCTATCGCGATCGAGCAGTCCGAAGCGCAGCTCCTCGGCGGCGGTGCGTTGGAACAACGGTTCGAACTGGTCCGGGTCGCGCACGAGATCGGGCAATGGGCCCACTACGCCTGCACCGAGGCACTCGAGCAGCGTCAACACGCCGCCGCTCTTCGCATCCGCCAGTGCTTCTTCGGCCTTGGTGCGCCGCTCCCCCAGGGAGCGCCCGATCCGCGCTGGACTCTCCATGACCAGCTTCTCGAAGTCTTGCATGCCCTCGGCCAGGTCCGCGGCCGGGGGAACATCGGCTCGCACCGATTTCCAACCCTCCTGGATGCCCAATTCCGCGTAGCGCTGCAGCGCGGCAGGGATCAACACGTCCGACTCCGACGCGATGGTCTCGCGCGTGGAGTTCGCCACGACCCGTTCTGGCGCCGCTGGCACGGCTAGCACGTCCGGGCTCTGCGGGGGACTCGCGACTTGCGCCACGGGCAGGTCCAGTGAGGGAGCCAATTCTCGCGCCGGAGCCTCGCGGAATGCGCGTGCGCCACCGGCCCCAAGGACAACCCCGAGGATGAGGGCGAGAATCAATCGTCCCATGAAGACTCCTTGTACGACGGATTTGTCCCTAGCGCGCCTTGGCTTCCAACAGGTCGACTCGACAGGGCTGAGCGAAGTCAACGCCGCCTGAGGTCATGTGCTGCTCGAAGCGCTCGCGGACTTCGCGCAGAAGCTGCGGCGACAAGCGCTGCTGCGTGTGGCTGACGCCGATGATGTGCGACTGGAATTCGTCGAAATCGGCGAAGTGCAGTGGTGAGAGGAAGAAGGTCTGGCTCACGTGCTCGAAAAGTCCCGCCGCCACGGCGCGCAGGATCGCGGCGTAGGCCTCCTGGCGCACGCGCTGCTCGTCGTGGAACATCCTGAGCACGTCGTTGAAGCTGCCCATGAACAGCGGTTCGGAGATGTGCGCGCGAGCGCCGGGCTTGAGCACACGCGAAAGTTCGCGAAGGGCAGCGTCCATGTGTTCCACGGGCACGTGGTGCAGCGACTTGAACATGAACGCCGCGTCGAAAGTCCCGCTCTTTGCCGGGATGTCCTGAGCGCTGCCCAATCCAAAACTGACGTTTGGCAAATCGTCGGTCGCGAGATTCAGTTGGTGCTGAATCTCGTCCACTTCCAATGCGACAATCTGGCGCCCGCGTCCCGTGCAGGCGATCCTCCGCGTCAATTCCGCGCGACCGCACCCGAGTTCGAGGATCGAACAGTGATCGAGCGAGTGCAGCTCCTCGACGAGATCCCACTCCGCGCCGCGGCGGGTGATCTGGTCCAAGGATTCCGGAACGAGTCGCACGTAATCACCCTTGCGCGAGCAGGCTTAGATCACCGGCCGCTTGTGCGAGCCGTCGCAGAAGGGCTGGCTCTTGCTCTGGCCGCAGGCGCACCAGATGTAGTCCTTGCCGGTTTCGACGTCGACAGCAAAGGGCGTGTTCGAAGCGCGAACGGTGGTGGCCATGAGCAGTCTCGTATGAACGTGGCGAAGCCGAATTAGGCGGCCGAAGGGTAGCACGGCGCCGGGACGTACAACCAAGGAACTCTGCGCGCAGACTGGAGCTCACCGAGCAGGCCCCGCACCGCTGACACGAGGCACACTCAGCGTTCCGATTTCAAATGCTCGCGCAGCGCGTCGCCGCCGAAATCGCGCTCGAAATCGCGCCAAATACGGTGCGCGTGTCCGACGTTGCCCTCGGGATAGACGAACTCGATCGCGAAGTATGGGCCGGTCACGCGCCAGTACCAAGGGCCCTGGCCCGCTGACTCGCCGGACCAGGCGAAATGCAGTTGATCCTGTGCGGTGACGTCGAAGCGCTGGCGCTCGCGCTGTGCCAGAGGCGCGGAGAGATCGGCGAAGTACCCATGGACGATCGCGACCAGGAGTTCCTTCTGTTTCGCATCGAGCAGCGCTGCGCCGATCCCAGCCGGCGGAGTATCGAGGTTCGCGCGAGTCGGGTCGAGCAGAACATCGGTCGGCATCTTGCCAGCTAGTCGCGCAGCCTCCCGTTGCTCGTCCGAGAGACTCGAGACGAAGTCGCTGGCGCGTTGATCCTCAGCTCCGAGCAACTCGAAGTGCGAATCTGGCCCTTCGGACGTTCGCGCCGGATTCGCGCCGACGAAATTGGGCGTGACCGCGATCACATCGGCATCGACGGACGTGAAATGCACGGACCAGTGGTGCCCTTCCAAGCGCCAACCCCAGGGATCGGTCCCGGGCACGCCGAAAATCGCGATGTGATACCTCGCAGGATCGCGCCAGGTCGCCGGCCGGTCCGGCTTGGATTCAATTTCGCGCAGCAGGCTCTCGAGCTTGAGCACGCCGTCGAATTTCGCGCGCCCCTGAGGCGAAAGGCCGGTGCCCAACAGCGCGTCGAAGCGCGCGCGGCTCGCTCCGTCGAGATCGCCGAGGGCCAGGCCCGCACGCTCGCGCGGAACGAAATGCCAATTCGTACGCAGCGGTGACTCGAGAGCGAAAACGGCCCGCGAGCGCTGGTTCGCGTCTAGACCGTCGAGGAAGGCGCTTGCCGCGTTGCCCATGGCCAGCGCCGCCTCGTCCCGGCCCGCGCCCCGGTGGGCCGCCGCCAGCGCGAAGGTCAGAAGGAACAGCCCGGTCAGGGTCGCCCGCGATGCGATTTTCATGGGACAGGAGCTTACGCCTTGGGGCCATTCCCAGCGCGGGCCTCGATGCGCACAATGGCCGACCCGATGTTCGTCGCCCTTTTCGCCACTCTCGACACCAAAGGCCGCGAGGCCATGTTCGTGTGCGAGGAGCTCGCGCGCCAGGGCATCCGAACGCGGCTCGTGGACACTTCCGGCCTCGAATCGACGTCGCACAAGGCGGACGTGTCGCGCGAAGAGGTTTTCGCGGCCGCTGGCGTGGAACTCGCGGCCTTGCGCGATCGAGCCCACGCGGTCACGGCGGCGGCCCAAGGTGCCGCTGTGCTCGCTCGGCGCTGGCACGCGGCGGGCGAACTCGCGGGCGTGTTCGGCCTCGGCGGCTCAGCGGGAACAACCATCGGCACGAGCGCCATGCGCGCCCTGCCGATCGGCGTGCCGAAGTTGATGGTCTCGACCCTGGCGTCGGGCTCGGTTGGCGCCTACGTCGGCACCAAGGACATCCTGATGATGAACTCGGTCGTCGATGTCTCGGGCATCAATCGCATCAGTCGCGCGGTGCTCTCGCGCGCGGTTCAGGCCATGGCGGGCATGGCAAGCGCCGGCGCGCTGCGCGAGGAGCGCAAGGACAAGCCGCTGATCGCGGCGACGATGTTCGGCGTCACCACGCCCTGTGTGGAACACGCCCGCGGCCTGCTCGAGCGAGCCGGTTACGAAGTGCTCGTGTTCCACGCGACGGGCACCGGCGGCCGCGCCATGGAGGACTTGATCGAGGACGGGGTGATCGCTGGCGTGCTCGATGCGACCACAACGGAGTTGGCGGACGAACACGTCGGCGGATTCCTCAGCGCGGGACCCGAGCGCTTGACCGCCGCCGGGCGGCGCGGCGTGCCGCAAGTGATCTCGGTCGGGGCTGTGGACATGGTCAATTTCCATGGCCGCGCCAGCGTTCCCGAGCGCTTTTCCGCGCGCAAGTTTCATCGGCACAACGACAACGTCACGCTCATGCGCACCACGGCGGAAGAGAATCGCGCCATCGGCCGCGAGATCGCCAGCAAGGCGCGCGTGGCGACCGGACCCGTCGAGATCTACCTCCCCTGCCGCGGCGTTTCCGCCATCGACATCGCCGGCGGGAGCTTTGACGATCCCGCGGCGCGTGCGGCGCTGTTCGAGGGAGTGCGCTCCAGCTGCGGCGCAGTTCCCGTGCGCGAACTCGATTTGCACATCAATGATCCCGCCTTCGCCGAAGCAATGGTCGAGGGTCTGCTCCAACTGATCGGCGCCCGACGGGAAGCTCTGACACCACGATGAAAGCGAAGCACGACAACTCCAGAATCGGAATCCTCAAGCGCCTGCGCGCCAAAGTTGCCGCGGGCAAGCCGATCATCGGCGGCGGCGCGGGCACCGGGCTCTCGGCGAAGTTCGAGGAGGCCGGCGGCATCGACTTGATCGTGATCTACAACTCCGGGCGCTTTCGCATGGCTGGGCGCGGCTCCATGGCGGGCACGATGCCCTTCGGCAACGCCAACGAGATCGTGGTCGACATGGCGCGCGAAGTCCTGCCGGTGGTGAAGCACACGCCGGTGCTCGCCGGTGTATGCGCCACGGACCCGTTCATCATTCCCCGCGTGTTCCTGCAGGAGCTCAAGCGAATCGGCTTCGCCGGGATCCAGAATTTCCCCACCGTGGGCCTGATTGACGGCAATTACCGCATCAATCTGGAGGAGACCGGCTTTTCGTACGCCAAGGAAGTCGAGATGGTCGCCCTGGCGCGCGAGCTGGACATGTTCACGTCGCCCTATGTCTTCAATCCCGACGAAGCACGAATGATGGCTAAGGCGGGCGCCGACATCGTCGTCGCGCACATGGGGACGACCAGCGGCGGCACGATCGGCGCGCGCTCGGTGAAGTCCCTCGACGACTGCGCCAAGGAAATCGACGCCATCGCCGCGGCGGCGCGCAAGGTGCGGCCCGACGTGCTGCTGATCTGCCACGGCGGCGCGATCGCCGAGCCCGAGCACGCGGCGTACATCCTAGGGCGCTGTCCTCAAATTCACGGCTTCTACGGCGCCAGTTCCATGGAGCGCCTGCCCACCGAACGCGCCATCCAGGCCCAGACGGAGGCCTTCACCGACTTGCGCCTGGGCTCCCACGCGCGCTCCACGTCCCCCGCTAAGAAGAAGAAATGAACATGCACTCGGCACTGAAGACCCTCGCCGCTCTTGCGCTCGGCCTGCTGCTCGGCGCCTGCTCGAAGGACGAGCCCGCAGGCAAACCGAAGCTGACTATCTGGTGGTTCCAGTGGGCGCCGGCGGACGGATTGCAGCAGCTCGCCGATGATTACGGCGCAAAGTACGGCGTCGAGGTCAAGGTCGAGCAGATTCCACTCTCGTCCTATCAGGACAAGGTCTTCCTGGAGTTCGGCAACTCGCCCACGGCCTTCGACATCGTGATTGGCGACAGTCAATGGATCGGCCGCGGCGCCACCAAGGGTCTGTACGTCGAACTGAGCGACTGGCTTCCCACGGTCGTGGACATGACTCAAATACATCCCCGGGCCGCGCGCTACCTGTGCGAATACCCCGAGGGCTCGAACCGCTGGTACGCCGCGCCCTGTGAGACCGACGCCGTCGGGTTGGTGTACCGAAAGGATTGGTTCGAGGATCCTGCCGAGCGCAGCGCCTTCAAGGCGAAGTACAAGCGCGAGCTTTCGGTGCCGACGACCTGGGACGAATTCCACGACGTCGCCGAGTTCTTCCAGCGCCCGGATGAAAAGCGCTACGGCTGCGTGTTCACCACCGGCCGCGCCTACGATGCGCTGACCATGGGTTTGCAGAATCTCCTGTGGGCCTTCGGCGGAATGTGGCACGAGCAGGGATCCAATCGCGTCGTCGGTTTTCTCGACACGCCCGAGTCGGCTGCGGCCGTTGATTTTTTCGCCAAGCTGATTCGACTCGGCCCCAAGGGCGCGGAGAATCTTGACTACGGCCAGTCACTCGAGAACTTTGCCAACGGTTCGACGGCGATGCTGATCAACTACTTTGCTTTCTTCCCGGGCATCCAGAAGGACTTTGGCGAGCGGGCGGGCTTCGCTGTGCTGCCCGCCAAGAACGGCAAACGCGTGTCCAGCCTCGGAGGACAGGGGATGTCCATCTCCTCGCGCATTTCGAGCACGCAGCAGGAGCGCGCCAAGATTTTCATCGCCTGGTTCCTGCAGCGCGAGATCCAGGAGGAGTGGATCAAGAAGCCCGGTGGCTTTACGGCCAACACGCAAATCCTCGCCAGCGAGGCTTTCCGCGCGCAAACGCCCTACAACGGCCCCTTCGCGAACTCGATCGACACGATGCAGGACTTTTGGAACGTGCCGGTTTTCAACGAGTTGCTCTCGGTGACCCAGCGCTACATCGGACTTGCGGTGGACGGCGAAATGCCCACGGCCCAGGCCCTGCGCGAGCTCGCCATCGAGAAGGAGCGCATCCTGCGCGAAGCGGGTCTTTTGAAGTGACGCCGCGCGGTCTTCAAAACCTGACGAAGGTGGCGCGCGCGCTGGTGCTCGCCTGCGGTGCGTCGCTCGCCTCGGCCCAGGAGTCCCCGGCGATCACGTGGGATCCTTGGTACGCGCTGTTGCCCATCGACCAGCCCGGTGGCGCCGCGAACATCGGCGAGGGGCGGCCCGTGGAGGACGAACTCGAGAAGCAATTCCCGGGCAAGGACGGGCCGGATCTGACACGCGTGCACCAGGGCAAGAACTCGGTGCCCGTCACCTGGGTCAGCGGCGTCGAGGAGGCGCTCGCCGGTTCGATCCCTGAACTCGGCGCGATCGACTTCGCGAAGTTGATGCCTCCGAATGTGCCTGTCAACGACGCCTCGGCCTACCTCTACCGTCGCATCCGCGCGATTTCGGCCGCCACCGTGACCGTGAAGTACGGCTACGACGACGCGGCGCGCGTCTGGTTCAACGGGAAGCTGGTGAGCGAGAGCTCGCGCACAGGCGTGTTCGAGCCCTTCGCGGATTCAGTGACCCTGGACCTCGTCCCCGGCGACAACCATCTGTTCGTCAAGGTCACGAACTCCGGAGGCGCATGGAAATTTCGCCTGACGACGCTCAGCGAGAAACCCCTGGTGGGCCGCGCGGCCGCCCAGGAGAAAATCAACGCGGCGATCGATGACGGCTGCGCTTTCCTGATCAGTCAGCAACTGCGCGATGGATCGTGGGCCTTCGAGGACGGCGGGTTTCCCGGCGGACAGACCGCGTTGTCGGTCTATGCGCTCCTCAAGAGCGGCGTTTCGCCCAAGCACCAAGCTGTACAGCGCGGCATCGCCTACCTGCGTGCGCGGCCCGCGCTCAAGACCTACACGGCGAGTTGCACGCTGCTCGCCCTGTGGGCCCTGAACGACCCGACGAACGCCGAGTGGATCGCCGATCTGGCCGACGAGTTGATGAGCTGGCAGCGCGCGGGCGAGTGGGCATACCCCGAGGGCGAATCCGACCTGTCGAACTCGCAGTACGCCGTGCTCGGACTGTTCGCCGCAGCCCGTTGCGGTGTCAAGATCCCGCCGAAGGTCTGGCGCGATGCCATTGGGCAGACGCTCCACCACCAAGGGCGCTCCGGTGGCTTCGGCTATCGCATCGGCGATTCCGGCAACCCGACGGGTTCGATGACGGTCGCCGGCTTGAGCGTGATCGCCATGGCGCGCGGGCAGTTGACCGAGGACAACAACAAGCAGGTTCAAGGCCTGGATGTCGCCGATCAGGGACTGGCCGACGGCGCGCGTTGGCTGGCGGAACATTTCACGATCACGGGCAGTTCCACTGACAATCCCAAGGACGAACTGAACAGGCACCGCGGGCCCTACTACCTGTATGGGCTCGAACGCGCTTGCACGCTGCTTGGCATGGAGCGGCTTGCTGGTTCCGACTGGTACTGGGAGGGCGCGACGTGGTTTCTCGACATCCAAGGCGACAAGGGACAATTTGCGACGGCCTATGGCGAGGCCGAGAGCAACACGTGCTTCGCGCTGTTGTTCCTCGGCCGAGCCACGGCGGCATTCACGGGCAAGTCGGGCGCCAAGAAGGACACGGTGTATCAGACCGACGACTCGAAGTCCGACGTCTTCGTGCGCGCGTCGGGCGACGCGCGGTTGGCCCTGTGGATTGGTGGATTTTCGAAGCGAGCAATCGCGGACTACGGCTGGACATCGCCCCAGGGCAAGGCCGTGCACGTGGCGAAGGTCGAATACTGGGTCGACGGGGAATTGGCCGAGACCGTCAACGGCAACGCGAGCAAGGCCTGGGACGGCGACAAGTTCTCACTGCTGCACACGTTCGCGAATGCGGGCACGCGGCGCGTAAAGGCGCGCGCGTACTTGCTCTTGGAGCCGGAGACCGAAGGCGGCGACCCGCTGAACATTGAAATCGAAAGCACTGAGATAGAAATCAACGTGCGCGAGATTGCGGCGCCGGAGTTGATCACCCAGGCGTCCGTTGGTGCGCGCAACCTGATTCGCCCCGAAGACACGAAGACCAGCGCTTCGTCGCAACCCACGGATTCGCTTTCGAGCGCCGCCGTGGATGGCCGTGAGGCGACGGCTTGGACCTCGGCGCCGGAGGATGGGAAGCCGACCCTCACCCTGGAGTTCGAGCGGCCCCTGCGGGCAAATCGCTTGGTGTTCTCGGGCCTCGGAGGTCGTCCGGATTCGATCGGCGACTGGGATCGCGCCACGAAAGTGGAACTGCGGATCAACAAGATCGATCCGGTGTACAGCATCGCGCTGGATCCGAACGAGCTCCTCATGACCACCTTCGAGATCCCGCGCCAGGGAGTTGTGCGTTCGCTGGAACTCAAGATCGTCGAGCGCGTGACCGGCAAGAAGTTCCCCGGCCGCGTCGGCTTCCGCGAAATCGGCCTGTACTTCCAGTCCGCGAGCAAGCGCTGAGAAGCGAATGGGTCCGCGCGATCGCAAGTTGCAATTTGCCTTCGTGGGGCCGGCGCTCGCGCTGCTAGTGCTGTTCAACGTTTTTCCGCTGCTCTTCAACATAGCGCTGTCGTTCACGAACGCGGAGTTGGTGGGATCCGAGCGCGAATTCGTCGGGGGTGCGAACTACTCGCGCGTGTTCACTGACCCGCGCTTCGCCGACGCGATCCGGCGCACAGCGAGCTTCGTGTTCCTGGCGGTCGGAATCGAACTGTGCCTAGGTTTCTCCCTGGCCCTCGCGCTGCGCCGTGAGTTTCGCGGCAAGGCCGCGCTGCTGACGACCTTGCTCGTGCCGATGATGCTCTCGCCCGCGGTGATCGGGCTGTTTTGGAACCTGATCCTCAACGGCAACTACGGAGTTCTCAATCAGATGCTGGAGAGCGTTGGCCTTCCAACGCCGCAGTGGCTGACCAGTCGCGACTGGAAGTTCACATCGATCGTGCTGATCGACGTGTGGATGTGGACGCCATTCATGATGCTGATTTCACTGGCGGGGCTCAGCTCCATCCCAGGGAGCCTGTACGAGGCCGCACAAATTGACCGCGCAGGCACCTGGACGATTTTCCGCCGGATAACTCTGCCCCTGTGCGCGCCGCTGCTTGGATTGGCGGTACTCCTGCGCGCCACCGATGCGCTCAAACAATTCGATCTGATCATGGCCACCACCGGGCCAAACGACACGAGCACGGAGACGCTCTCCACCTTGCTCTACCAAGTCGTCTTCCGCGATGGGCGTCTGGCGATCGGCAGCGCATACGCCTGCCTGGTGCTGGTGCTGGTCATCGCCGTAGCCACGGCGTTCACGCGCTACCTGGAAGCCATGAACCGGCGGCCGGCCTGACATGAAGTTCCTGCGCTGGTCGGTATTGATCGTCTACACGCTGCTGGCCACCCTCCCGCTCCTGTGGATGGCGGTCACGTCGATAAAAGGCCGCGAGGACACGATCAGTCAGCACGCGCGTTTCATCCCCACCGCGGATGCGAGCACCGATGCGCAGCGCCACACATTCGTGCCCACGACCGCCTCCTTCGCAGCCCTTGCGGAAGTCCACTCGGGCGCGCGCCACAACTTCTGGAGCTACCTGACCAACAGCGTCGTGATCGGGGCGCTCTCCACTGTGGCGTCCGTGTTGCTCGGCACACTGTGCGCCTACGGCTTCAGCCGCTTCCCTGTGCCCGGCGCCAAGGACTGGCTGTTTTTCGTGCTCTCGACGCGCTTCATGCCGCCACTGGCGGTGGTCATGCCCGTCCTGATGATGTACCGACAACTCGGCTTGACGGGCACGCAGACCGGACTGGTGCTGCTGTACACCGTGTTCAACTTGTCGCTTTCGATCTGGTTGATGAAGGGCTTCATCGACGAGATCCCGCGCGCCTACGAAGAGGCGGCGCAGATCGACGGCTACTCGCGCTGGGACGCGTTCATCAAGATCATCGTGCCCAAGGCGCGCACGGGCATGGCAGTGACCGCCGTCTTCTGTTTGATCTCAGCCTGGAACGAGTACGGCTTCGCCATGACGCTCAATTCTTCGGGCGCGATCACAGTCCCCGCCTATTTCGCAGGCCTGCAGGGCAACATCGACGGCATGCCCTGGCCCCAGGTGGCCGCGGGCGGGCTGTTGTTCGTGGCGCCCATCGTCGCCTTCACGATCCTCGTCCGCCGACATCTGCTGCGCGGCATGACTTTCGGGACGATCAAGCAGTGAGCGCGAAGCAGATTGCCAGCTTGGATCGAGCCTCACTGGCCGTCATGGTTGCGGGGGTCGCCTTGGTGCTGCAACCGTGGTGGAGCGACGGCTTTGCACTGGGCTTCGCCGTCACTGGACTGGGCGTGGTGCTTCAAATCGTCGCGACGCACTTACCGGCGGGGAAGCAGTCTTGAGCCACGTCGACTTGTGCGGGCTTTCGAAGCGTTACCCCGACGGCAACTTGGCCGTGGATGGCATCGATCTTTCGATCGCGGCCGGCGAGTTCGTCGTGCTGCTCGGCCCTTCCGGCTGCGGGAAGACCACGACCTTGCGCATGATCGCGGGGCTGGAATTGCCAACGGGCGGTTCGATCTCGATCGCCGGCCGGGAGGTCACGGCGCTCGGGCCCAGAGAGCGGGACGTGGGATTCGTGTTCCAGTTCTACGCGCTCTATCCGCACTTCACGGTGGCCCAGAACATCGCCTTTCCGTTGGAGTGCGTCGGTACGGCCGCGTCCGAGCGCGACGCCAGGGTGCAGCACGTGGCGCAACGCCTGGGCCTGCTCCCGTTACTCCGACATCGACCGCGTCAGCTTTCGGGCGGTGATCAACAGCGCGTCGCGCTCGCGCGCGCCATGGTGCGCAAGCCGGCGGTCTACCTGATGGACGAACCGCTCGGCACGCTCGACGGGGCGCGGCGGCTCGAAATGTGCGAATTCTTGCGCGAGCAGCAGCTCGCCCACGGGATCACGACCGTGTACGTCACACACGATCAAGAGGAGGCCATGCGACTGGCGGATCGCGTTGTCGTGATGGCCGCAGGTAAGATCCTCCAGGCTGCCGCGCCCCTGGAAGTCTACGACCAGCCCGCAAATCGATTCGTCGCGCACTTCGTCGGCAGCCCGGGCATGAATTTCATTCCAGGGGTCATGGTCGGGGTCGATCGATTCCGGCCCGCGGGTGGAGCTATCGAAATTTTCGCGCAAGTGCGCGACGTGCGCGAGTGCGTGCTCGGCATTCGCCCTGAGTTCGTTCGCTTGAGCGCTTCTGGCGCGCTTCCCGGCCGAGTGGTCGCCGACGAGGACTTGGGCGCGTCGCGCGCGCTGCATGTCGATACCGCCTGTGGTCGCGTGATCGCCCGCGTCGGTTCCGGGGAATCCGGGCTGCGCGGCGCTTCCGTGCGCCTGGATTTCGATGCGCGAGGCATGCGCTGGTTCTCAGCGAGCGATGGAGCGCGTCTGCCGTGAGCACGCCGTTCCTTGAACTGCGCGGCGTTACGCGGCGCTTCGGCAACACAGTGGCTCTCGACCGCGTGAATCTCGAGCTTGGTGACGGCGAACTGTTGGTGGTGCTCGGCCCCACGGGCGCCGGCAAGACGACACTGCTGCGAACGATCGCTGGGCTCGAACCCATCGAAGCGGGCACGATTCTCATGCAGGGTCAGGACCTGTCGAAGCTGTCCGTGGCCCAGCGTGACGTGGCCTTGGTGTTCCAGAATTTTTCGCTCTATCCGGACTGGAGCGTGCGCAGGAATTTGGAATTCCCCCTGCGCGCACCGGGACGCGCGCTTGGCGCGGAGGAGATCCGCGAGCGCGTGGCGCACTCGGCCTCGCTGCTCGGCATCGAAGCGCTGCTTGACCGGCCGGCGCGGTTGCTTTCCGGGGGCGAGATGCAGCGCGTCGCCATCGGTCGTGCGATTGTGCGCCGTCCGCGCCTGTACCTGATGGATGAGCCCCTGACCAATCTCGACGCGAAGTTGCGCGAAACCCTGCGCGTCGAATTGGCCGTGCTGGCGCGCTCACTTCGGGTGCCGATGATTTATGTAACCCACGACCAGGGCGAGGCCCTGTCAATGGCCGATCGAATCGCGGTGCTAGTGGCGGGCAAATTGCAGCAGGTCGGTGCGCCGCGTGAGGTCTACTCCCGGCCCATCTCACCGCTTGTGGCGCGCCAACTGGGCCAACCAGAGATCAACTTCTTCACGGTGCGCCCACATGCCGGATTTCTGTGCACCGAGGACGGCACGCGGCTGTGCGCGAGCGCAAAGGCGGAATCGGAACAGTCCCTCGTCGGCGTGCGCCCGGAACACATCGAGGTTCGGACCGTCGCAGGTGCCGCAGGTTCCGACGCGCAGCGGACCGCCGTCATCGAACTGGTGGAGAACTCCGGCCCGCACCAGATTCTCGTGACTCGCTGGGCCGGTCAGCGCGTCCACGCGCTCGCGGATCGGTCGCGGGAATTCCATGTTGGCGATCGCGTTGAACTGCGGATTGAGGAGCGCAACTGCGTGAGCTGGGAAGCCGAGCCTCGGGCGCCCGGCGCGTCTTTGCGGGCGACCTGACCCGCAGGTCCGCCACCGGAACTGCGTCGGCCAAGTCGGGCCGCCTGTGGCACCCCCGGTCGCGTTCGAGCGCGTCCGTGTGTTCGAGCGAACCCGCCCCCGAATCTTCAGCGGACTCCACCGCGCCAGCGGGGCGATTTCGGACTCCCTGAAGGGTCCACGCAAGGTGCACGTGACGGCCCCTACATGCGCGACTTGCCGCCCAGAAACTGGTGGCGAATCCCTGCCGCGCGCCTGCCCGGCGGCACCCCACCCAGCGCGACAGCGGGTAGGCTTGAGTCTCGCAGTCTCGATCCACACCCCGGGCTTTTTTCGCAATGCGCCATTTCACGCCGCTCACACTTGCTCTCGCTGCCCTTGCCGTGCTTCCGAGCTCAGCAATTGCCCAGCAGTACTTCACCGAGCAGGTCGGCATGCTGCCGGGCCCTTCGCGCTGGTCCGAGGGGGTCGAAGCCTGCGACGTGGACCGCGATGGCGACCTCGACGTTCTGATCGCCGACGGCGAAGGTTTCTCCTCGGCGACGGGCGCCGTCAAGCGTCAGAACATTCTCCTGATCAACAAGTTCATCGAGAACGGGATCCTGTCCTTCGTCGATGAAAGCGTTGCGCGCCTGGGAGTGCACGTGTCCTACGCCAAGACCGTTTGCACCGGCGATGTCAATGGCGATGGCTGGCCGGACGTGCTCTACGTCAATGCATTCAACACCGATCCGCCGTCCCTCTACATCAACCAGGGGCCGGCCAATCCCGGGGTGTTCGCGCTCGAGAGTGCCGCGCGCGGATTCACCCTGGCCTACAACGGCGGCGGCGGGCAGTTCGGCGACCTCGACAACGACGGCGACCTCGACGTGATCATCTCGGACTCCGGCACCAGCTACTTGGGTGGCAGCGGCGGCAAGCCGCACATGTTCCTCAACAATGGAGCTGGGGTGTTCACCGAGCAGGCCGCGATGCTGAATGCGCCGATCAAAGTGGCACAGATGGACGTGTCGTTCGTGGACGTGGACGGCGACTTCGATCTGGACTTTTACGGCGTGAACCGCGGCAGCTCCAGCGGCGGCACGCAGTTCCTGTTGATCAACAACGGCAGCGCTACGTTCACGAATCAGTCGGCTCTACTCAATGTGACTTCGGGCAACTGCTATGAGGCTGAAGCGGGCGACCTTGACGGGGATTCGGATATCGACATGTTCCTGGTGAGCCTCTCGGGCCAGAACGACGGGTCGATCCGCAACAACTCCGTGCCCTCAGGCACGCTGACCTTCACCAACGGCACGCCCACGGCGCTGGCCCAGGACGACAACGAAGTTGCGCTGATCGACTACGACGTGGACGGCGACTACGACGTGCTGATCGGCTCGCTCGACGCGCGCGAAAAGCTATACCGCAACGACGGTAGCCTCGCATTCGCGCCGGATCTGACGCGTGTTCAAGCCGTCAACGACTCTACGCTCGACTGCACACTGGGCGATTTCAACAACGACGGACGCTTCGACATCGTCACGGTGCAGGGCGAGTCCGGCGATTTCACGAATCGCTTCTACTTGAATGCCTCCGGGCCCGTGGACAATCGCGCGCCGGTGTTCGTCGCGTTTGACGGGCCGACGATCCCCAGCCCCAGCGGTCCGTTCGTGGTTCGCGCGAAGGTGCGCGATCAGGTGCTCGACGATGGTGTCGACTATCTGAGCGGCTCGGTGCGCTCGGTGGTGCTGCCCTACGTCGGCAGCGTAAACGTCTCGATCCTGCCGGGCGGCTTCTCGCCCCCGGCGCCGAATTTTGGCGTCGGCACGCATGTGCGCTGGACCAACAACTCGCTGGTCACCCACAGCGTGCAATCCACCACGGCACCCTATGCGTTCAATTCCGGACCGATAGCGCCCGGTGGGACATTCGAGTACACGTTCGTCAATCCCGGCGTCTACACCTACACCAGCGTTGGCGGAGCCAACGCCTCGATCTCGATCTCCGGCAGCGTCACGACTACGACCTGCGCCGATTCCGGAGGCCAGATTTTCCGCGCGGCGATCCCCGACACGGCGGCCGGCGCTGGGCTTGTGCTGTGCTACGAATTCGTGTTCCGCGATCACATCGGAAACACCGCGGTGAGCGCGAGCCGCCGCGTCAATCTGTTCACTTGCCCGACGCCGACGACCTACTGCACGGCCAAGGTGAACTCACTGGGTTGCGTGCCGGCGATCGGCTGGAGCGGCAGCCCCAGCGCTGGCCTGGGTTTTGGGTTCGTGATCACCGGAACCAACGTGCGCAACAACAAGCCGGGCCTCTTGCTCTATACGGACGGCGGGCCGGTGGCAGTCCCCTTCCAAGGCGGCTTTCGCTGCGTCAGTGCACCGATCAAACGCTCGATCCCTGTCAACTCCGGCGGTTCCGCAATTCCCGCCAATGATTGCTCAGGCGTGTATGCGATCGATATGAACACTTTCGGCTACGGACTCAGCGGCGGCACGCCAGCGCCCTTCTTGACGATTCCAGGCACCGTCGTCAACGCGCAGTTCTGGGGTCGCGACCAGGGCTTCGCTGCGCCCAACAATTCGACGCTGAGTGACGGCCTGGAGTTCGTGATCTGCAACTGACTGCCGACGCGGCGTGCAGGTTACGAGGCGTGAGGGTGCCTTTGGCTTCGAGCGCCAGGATCCGTCTGCCCTGTCGTGCAGTTCGTAGCGCCTGTTGATGCACAGGTTATGAACACTTGATGCAGCTGAGTGCGTTTTCAAACGCGATCAGGGGCCTGTGAGTGCCAGCGCATGGGGCGCGCATTGTCGTCACGGTCAGCAGCACGGGAACCCAACTGCTGTCCTTGCACCGATCGGTCCGGAGCCGCTCACGCGCTTTGCCACGGCGAGCATGGGCCGCAAGCCCCTCGAATCCACCGGGCTCATCGCAGCCGACGCGTTGCGCCAGTTCGGCCGGATCGTGGCCGAACTGCTCCACGACCTGGAGTCGGAGCGGCATTCTGATCGGCAAGGGCTACACTGTTCCCCATGAAGATCAATGACGTGCCCCACGGATTGAACGTGGTCATCGAAACCAAGAGCAAACGGGTTTACATCGGTCGCTTCGATTCGACGAGCGGCTTCACGGCCCTGCTTCACGACGTGGATGTCTATGAGGTCAAGGCGGGAACCGATCCTGAGGCCTACATTCGCGAGACCGCCCTGTACGGAGTCGATGTCAAGTCCCGGGACCTGCAGATCGAAGTGCTCGACATCGAGCGCATTCGCCTTCTAGGCGACATCCCCAAGCCTTGAGAGCGACCTGATGCAAGCCGAGTCACGTTCATGGACCCCAGGCGACTCGCCGCGTTTTGCGGCGGCAATGTCGACTGACGCCGATTCACAGCGCGCCGAGGAGCAGGTTGTTGAGGATGTGCTCAGTGGACTGTCTGGCGCGCCCGCGGATCTGGTCTGCGTTTTTGTATCGCACCATTACGGCGCGGCGCTCGAGAACCTCGGGCCGCGGCTGTTCAAGGAACTTGGCGCGCGCGCGTTGATCGGCTCGAGCGGCGTCAGCATCATCGGTGGCGCTCGCGAAATCGAGCAGGGCCCCGCGCTGTCGGTCTGGGCCGGCCACATGCCGCGCACGGATCTGCGCCCCTTCAGTTCGCGTCTTGAAATGAACGCGGAGGGCACGGGGCACTTCACCGGAGCGCCGGACGTTCGCGATCCTGCTCGGGCCAGCGTGCTCTTGTTCGCCGATCCGTATTCCTTCGCCGCGGACGAGTATCTGGCAACGCTCGATGATCGCCATCCCGGCGTTCCAGTGGTCGGTGGCATGTCCAGCGGCGGCATGGGCCCGGGGCAGAACTTGTTGATCACGGAGCGCGGGCTTTCCTCCGACGGCGCCGTGGGCGTGGTGCTCGAGGGCGAAGTCGAGGTGCAATCGGTCGTCAGCCAGGGCTGTCGGCCCGTGGGCAAGCCTTGGGTCGTCACCGCCTGCGATCAGAACGTCGTGCGCACTCTCGCCTCGCGGCCGGCGACCGAGATCCTGTTCGAGACCCTTGAGGGTCTTTCGAAGGAGGACCGCGCCCTGTTTCAAAACCAGCCTTTCGTCGGCCTCGCCATTGATCCTGCAAAGAGCAGCTTCGAACGCAGCGATTTTTTGGTGCGAGGCATCGTGGGCCTCGAGCCCAAGAACAAGTCCTTCGCTGTCGGCGACACGCTGCGCCGCGGGCAGACGCTGCAGTTCCTGGTGCGCGATGCGCAGTCCGCGAGCGAAGACCTGTTGCAGTTGATCCGCGGCCGCAACCAGCGCGCGGCTCGTACGTCAAACCCGGCGGACGCCAGCGGCGCACTGTTGTTCTCGTGCAACGGTCGTGGCACGAGCATGTTTGAAAAGCCCGACCACGACATCACCTGCGTGCGCAGTGTTCTTTCCGAGCATCTCCCGATCGCGGGCTTCTTCGCCAACGGTGAATTCGGGCCGGTGGGCCGACGCAATTTCCTGCACGGCTTCACGGCCTCGCTCGCGCTGTTCTCCGCTCGCAAGGCTTGATCCACGGCTCAGATCGCGAGCGTGATCCAAAGCCAGAACTTGCGCGTGTCCGTCAAGAAGTCGCGCGCGGCGTAGTCCGCGTACTTGACGCCGACAATCAACTCCTTGCGCAGCGGATAGCTGAGGCTGAGATCGAATTCGTCGCCGTAGTGATCGCCCCCATGATCGGCTCGAAATTCGTGCCAGACGACGACCCCCTTGACCTTGGCGAGCGTTGCTTCGAGCGACACGTAGGTGTCGACCAGGCCGTCATCCGGTGTCGTCAAGAACTTGTCCGCCCAGCCGTTGAAGGCGTGCAGGGTCGCCAGCGGCGTCTGGAAGGCATCGCCGGGCTTGCCCGATCCGCCGAGCAGTTCCTGACCGACGGACAGGCTGACACTGCCTAGGCTCGCACCCAATTCCCCCAAGTAGTAGGTCTGGTCCACGTCGTTCGGATTGCCGCCAGAGTCCTTCTGTGCGGCCACTTCCGCGGTCCACAGGAACCCAAGGCCTTCCTCGGGAGCATGCTTGCCGCCCAGTCGCACGCCATAGGAATCGATGGACTTCATGGGATCGCTGTCGGAGTGCAGCAGGAAGGCGTAGAGGGCCAGCGTGCCCAGCGGCCCGAGGCTGCGCGAAACCCGCGCGAGGTGCGTGTCCGACTCAAGATCGCCGATCAGCGAGTTGGGGCCCTGGATGCGATTAACATTGTCCACAAAGGCATAGGTCGCCTCGAATCCGGCCAGGTCCAGTGCGGTCAGCTTTAGCGCGTCGAAAGTCTGCTCATTTTGACGCCAACCGACGTTGCCGATGAAACGGTGGTTGTCGAACGTAAGGCGCTGGCGACCGACGCGCGCGTTCCAAGAGCCCGCTTCCGAGTGCTCAAGGAACGCCTGGTTGATTTCGGCTCCTTCAGGATCGACCACGATCGGGTACTGGGCGTTGCCGTTGGTGGTGCTGTTGTAATTCTCGTCGAAAAGCGCCGTCACATCCTCGAACTCAAGTGTTGCCGTGAGACCGTGCCAGGGCGCAGTCTGAAATCCGAGCACGGTGCGCAGGGTGGTGGCGTCGGCAGTCTTGGAGAACCCACCTTGGTTCACGTGCTCGTACCGCATTCGGGCTCCGACCCAGTAGCGGCCTTTCTGCATCCAATCCACCCAACTCCCGGGCCCCTCGGGCGCCGGCGCGAGTTGTACCGCAGCGGGGTCTTGGACGAGCGGCTCTCCAGCGCCGGTGCTGGAGGCCAGGAACAGAGCGAAGAGCGCAGCCGTGAATACGTGCGCGCGAGTTGATTGGATCATGCCATTGGTTCTAACCACGCTCCTTCGCGCCCGATCACCGTCGTTTGGCGTAGGGATGGCGACCTCTGTGCGTAGGCAATGCCGGTGCGCGTCCTGTGCGTGGATTCAACCCCACGGTCGCGGCCGGGGATTGCATGCGCTGCGTCATACGCACAAGGACTAGCTGCGGTACGGCGATCAACTACTCCGCGCAACCGACGGTTCAGGCGAGATTGGGATCGGCTCGGACCCGCAGAGCGGCCCCGGGATGTCCCCGTCGACGCGGATAGGGGCTCGCAAGCTCCAGCGGGTTCCGAGCATTTCACTCCAGGAGGAAGTCGATCATGAATGCAAAGGCGCAGCCGCTTCCGATCCAAGTTCGCAAACTCATGGTCGCCTTTGATATCGGAGGGATCTCCGACGCGGCACTGGCCCGCGGGCTTGAGCTCGCTGCGCTGTTCGATGCGCGGCTGGAGGTGGTGCACGCCATCGGCCTTGCCGGTTCGCACTTCGAACTACTGCCGACCCCGATAGCTGTTGCCAGCGAACTGGACCCGCTCACGTTGGTGCGAGAAAAGCTCGTGGGTTACGTCGGCAAGCTCCTGGAGCAGAACAAGAAGTCCCAGGGGAGCGCCGCGGAAATCCTGCACGTGGCCGCCGGCCGCCCGGCGACGGTCCTCGTGGATCGCGCCCGCGAGAGCAACGCCGACTTGATCGTCATGGGCGCTGTTCGCAAGCGCAAGCTGTTCGACTTTGGCAGTACGGCGCGCGGAGTATTCGCGAAGGCTCCCTGCGCCGTATGGGTTCAACCCGACATCCCCAAGCCGATCCGCACGATTCTCGTCGCCGTCGATTTCTCCACCGAAAGCGCCCACGCCCTGGCGACCGCGATCGACCTGGGGCGGCGCCTTGGGTCACGTGTCCACGCGCTGCATGTCTTCGATCCCTCCCCGCTCGATCTTGACGACTGGTACGGAGTTGGGACTTTCGGAACGATCGAATTGGCACGCAAGGCAACGGCGGAGGCATTCGAGCGGCAGATGGCCGGCGTGCACTGGCACGGCGTCAAGCACGATTGGGAGCTTGTCAGCGGCACTCCGGCGCCGCAGATCCTGGAGCAGGCCGAGCAGGCAGATCTGTTGCTGATGGGCACACACGGCCGGACGGGATTTTCCGCCGCGGTGCTCGGGAATATCGCCTACTCGGTGCTCGTGCGCGCGCCGGGACCGGTAATGGTCGTGCGCGATCCGGCTCGCAAGTTCGCTCACGGGTGAGCCCGGGGGCCCAGCATGCATCAGGCGTGTCGCGACTGCGATCACGAGCAGATGCGCATTATTGCGCAGTACCACCGGGTAAGACTGCGCAGTGCCGAGCCAGGATGGGGTCCCCTGAGTGCATCAGCGAGGCCGCGGCGCGCAGGTGCCGACCGCAATCCGCCCGATGCAAGGCTAGGATGAACCCACGCGCTGCGATTCGCTTGCCAGCGCCGCGGACCTTCGCACCAGCGCAGTACGACGCCGCCTGCGCCCTTCGTTTCGCCCTCGCAGCAGTCCATGAAGCAAGATCAACCCAAACCGACGGCGACGGCCAGCGCGCGAGCTGACGCGGCAGCGGACGCGCACCTGCGCTCGCTAGACGAAATCATGCATCGGGCTGTGCTTGCGTCGGTCCTCGATCCAACGCTCACGATCGATGGCTACGGGTTGATTCTGCAGGCCAGCGATTCGGTAGAGACGGTCTTCGGCTGGAAACCGGCGGAGCTTTCCGGGCAGAACATCAGGATCCTGATGCCGGAGCCGCATTTCAGCCTGCACGACGAGTACTTGGCCAATTATCGGCGCACGGGGATCACGCACATCCTGAATTTGACGCGCGAATTCTCGGTCAAGAAAAAGAACGGCGAGTTGGTGGACTGTGAACTGTCGGTGGCGCGCACGGACTTACCCGGTGGCCATCCGCCGGTGTTCATCGGATCGTTCCGCGACATCAGCGCACGCAAGCGCGTGGAACAGGCTCTACGCCAGAGCGAGCGGCGCTTCCACGCGATTTTCGACCAGTCCTTTCAGTACGTCGGTTTGCTACAGCCCGACGGGACGTTGATCGAAGTCAACCGCGCGGCCCTGGAAGCCGGAGGTCTGCGGCGTGAGGACGTACTGGGCTTGCCGTTCTGGGAGACGCCCTGGTGGACCACGGATCCCGCGACCTCCGCGCGTTGCAGGGCTGCGGTGGAGCGCGCCGCCGCTGGTGAGTTCGTGCGCTTCGAGACTTGCATTCGCGGGCGCGGACCTGAATTGTTGTCCATCGACTTTTCATTGACGCCGGTCGTCGATGACAAGGGCGCCGTGGTCATGCTGATTCCCGAGGGGCGCGATACCACCGAGCTCAAACGCGCCCAGCGCACGGAAACTCAGATGCTCCGCGCCCTGGCCACGGTGGGCGAATCCGCTGCGGTGCTCGCGCACGAGATCAAAAATCCGATCACGGCGATCAACGTTGCTCTGCGCGCCGTGGCCGACCAGTTGGGACAGGACCATCGTGTGATTCTCGAGGACCTCTCGAGCCGCATGATGCGCCTTGAGCGCATGCTGCGGCGCACGCTTTCGTTCGTGAAGCCCATCGACTTGCGCTTTGAGACGGTGGACATGGTGGATGCCGTGAATTCCGCGGTGCGCCTGCTGCGGCCGGTGATCGTCAAGGCGGGCATCGACGTGCGCATGTCCCGCGCCAACGGCGCGACGCGCGTTCAGGGCGACCGCGCCCTGCTCGAGGAAGTGGTGACCAACCTCCTCGCCAATGCCATTGAGGCTCTGGAGGGAAAGGCCCCCCCCTGCCTGGTCGAGATCAAGCTCGCCGCGCTCGACCACGGGCGCATACAGATTTCGGTGGAGGACAACGGGCCCGGAATCCCCGAAAGCCTGCGCCACACACTCTTTCAGCCCTACGTGACGACCAAGAGCCGAGGCACGGGCCTGGGCCTTGCCTTCTGCAAGAAGGTGGTCGACGAGCATCACGGATCGATCGCCGTTGGAGTCTCGACCTCAGGTGGCGCGCGCTTCGAATTGACACTTCCTCAAGTTCAACCCCTGGCCGGATCGACCCCCGCATCATGATGGACCGCAGCCCGATCAAAGTTTTCCTGGTAGACGACCAGGCGATGCTGCGCGCAGCGTTCAAGAGCCTGCTCGCGCGCGATTCCCGTTACCAGGTCGTCGGCGACGTCGGCGACGCCCGTGAGGCGATTGCGACTGTGGGCCAGCTGCGCCCCGACGTGATCCTGCTCGACATCACGATGCCCGGATTGTCGGGGCTCGACGCCATCGTGCCCCTGCGCAGGGAATTGCCGACGGTGCGCATTCTGATGCTGACACACCACGAGGGCGAATCCTTCGTTCAGCAGGCGATGAAGTTCGGCGCCGACGGCTACTTGTCGAAGGATTCGGATCCCGAAGAACTGGCGATCGCCCTCGATGCGGTGGCGCGCGGTCGGCCCTATCTATCGCCCAAGGTTGTCGGCGGACTGGTGGCCATGGCGCGCGGCACTGAACCGATGAATCACGAGGTGCCCAGTCGGATTGGTTCCCTGACGTCGCGCGAACGCGAAGTGTTCCAGCTGCTGGCGCTGGGCAAGAGCAACAAGGACGTCGCCCGCGAGCTCAAACTGAGCCTCGGCACTGCCAAGAAACACCGCGAAAACCTGCAGCGCAAGCTCGATTGCCACAGCGCGGCAGAACTGGCGCGATTGGCGATCAGCGAGGGCCTGCTGCGCATCTGAAGCCGGGCGCGGGGGACGCAGCCTTGTTCATGGCCTTCCTACGCACATTGATCCGTGGAGGCACGTGCTCGGTGGACCGAGAATCGCGTTCGGCTGGACGAGCTGAACCGATCCGGTCCAAAGGAGAACCCGAGAATGACACTGCATGAGATCCTCCAGCGCGACGTGGACACGGCCCTGCCCACGGAATCCACTCAGGTGGCTGCGCAGCGCATGGCCACACGCAACGTCGGGATGCTGGTGGTTCTCGACGGGAAGGCTCGGCCCGTGGGCGTGCTCACGGATCGCGACTTGGCGATTTCGGTTGTGGCCTCGGGTCTAAATCCGCATCAGACTCTGGTGCGCGATGTGATGACCTCGGAACCCACCACAATCGGCAACGAGCGGTCCGCGGACGATGCCCTGATCATCATGCGCTCGCGCGGCATCAGACGGTTGCCGATCGTCAATGGACGCGGCGTGCTCGTCGGGGTAGTCAGCCTGGACGACGTGCTGCAGAGATTGTCCAGGCAGTTGGCAGGCACTGCCGAAGTTCTCGACACGAGTTCACCGCGGCGCCTCGGAGTTTCGCAGCTTTCCCCCGGCTCGGAAGTGCCCGATGTCGATTCCACTGCGGCCCATCGACGACCACCAACCCGCGGGTGGAGGGTCGATAGCTGACACATCGGGGGCGTCGGGCTCGGCCGATTTCCATGATCGGCCAAGGCTCCAGTGTGAATGCGGCGCTCCGCCGCGGCCCAGGCGCAGGGGTGCGAACCAGGGGGCGGCCGCCCGCGGCATCTGCGGCGCGAACAAGCAATTGGCCGCATCCAGCGATAGCCTTGCTCGCCCGCGCCCGTGAGCACTCCTCCGCCCCCTGCCCCGCCTTCCCTGAGTCACGCCGAGCCAAAGCCGCTGCCGGCCGTGGTCTGGTGTTTCGTCGTGGGCCTGTACCTGGTGTTCGCGGCGGCCGGCGTCCTGACGCGGGACTTCGGCTACTACTTCGACGACAAACTCCACGTCGAGGCACTGCGGGTCACGTTCGAGAGCGGAGTGCCGCTGCCGCGGTACTACCACTATCCGTCGGTCAGCTACATCGTCTCGATGCTGGCTTCCCTGCCGTCCCTTGCGGCCCATGGATTCGACGGCGTTGCCTACGCAGGCGAGTTGAGCGCAGCCCTGGAACGCGAAATGGTCCCCGCACCGCGCGTGCTGCTCGACGCGCGCGCGCTGTTCAGCGCACTGTCCCACTTGGCCATGTTCTGGGCCGCGCTCCTCGCGTGGCGCCTGTCGGCTTCGCGCCTTGCCGCGATCAGCGCGGCGCTGATCCTGGCGCTGTCCTTCGAGTTTCACTACCACTCGCGGATCTGGTCACCGGACGCGTTGATGGCCCAATTCGTGCTGCTTTCGGTGCTCTGCGCCCAGCGCTACTCGGTGAACGCGCGTCCGCGGGACCTGATCTCGGCGGCGGCGGCCGCGGGGCTCGCGGCGGGCACGAAGTTCCCAGGCGCCATGGCACTGACCGCCGTGGGAGTGGCAGTCTTAGGACTGGAATTCGGTGCGCCGGGAAAGGAACTCGGCCTGCGCGCCCTGGGCCGCGTGGCGAGGATCTGCCTCCTGTCGTTCGCAATGATGCTCACCGTGTTCCTCGCGACAACGCCGGGCATCTTGCTCGACTACGATCTCGCGCACGAGCACATCGCCATGGAGCTGCGCCACTACCGCGGCGAAGGCAGCGCTGGCGCACACGCGCCCTACGCCGTCGCGGCTGGCTGGGACAATTTGCAGCGCCAACTCGCGTACCTCACAGTTCAGGCACTGTCGTACTCGAAGATCTCCGCTGGTCTTCTGTTCACCCTGGCGTTGCTTGGCGCCGGCTGGCTAGTGCGCAGGGATCGGTTCCAGGCGGCGGTGCTGTTCAGCCTGCCCCTGCTCTACGTCGCTTACTTCAGCTACCAGCGCATGATGGTCGTGCGCAACTTCGCGGTGATGTTGCCCTTTCTGGCCATCGCCGCGGGCATCGGTGTCCACGGCCTGCACGCCGTGATCCGCACGCGCGCACTGCGCATCAGCGCGCTGTTCGTCGTGGCCGCGGCGCTGTGCTGGAACGCCGTGTTCCTTGTGCGCGCTGACCTCTCGATCCTCAAGCGCCGCAGTCTCGACATGCCGACCGCGTTGGCCGAGTTCGTCGCCTCGACATCAAAGCCGCTGTTCCTCGCGCCCAATGCGCGCGATCTCATCGCCGGACGGGCCCCGGGCCTCATGTCCGAGGGCAAGATCGTCGTCGATCCACGCGAGGCCGAGCATGCGCTCGTGCTTCCCAGCGACCTCGCGCAGCTCATGAAGCGGCCAGGGTTCTCGAAACTTGACTTGCGCGCCAACTGGCCGGGGATCTACGAACCGCTTCCCGAGGGACCGTGGGAGGTCAACTACTCCTACTACCCCACCTGGCGCGGCGACGTTCGCCCGCTGCGGATCACCACTGAGTACTACCGCGTTCTTGCGGGAGAACAATGAGCACGCCGAAGTGAGGATTGCATGGAACTCGCAGCATTGATCGTCGCCGCAGTCGGACTCCTGGCAGCGCTGCTGGCCCTCGGGCGCACGTCGTCCTTCTCCGGCCGCATCGAAGAGGCCCAAAGGGACTCGAAACGTCGCGCGGAAAACGTGGCCGAGGAACTGGAGCGCGCGCTCAACACGCAGCGTGAGCTCTTGGCCCTGGTCGCCGCGGGCGCCCCGCTGACGCGCGACATGATCCTCGAAGGCCGCCTGTGGAGCGATGTGGACGGCGCCACCGCGAAAAAGCTCGTTGACGACGGCGCGCGCCTGCTCGACGTGCGAACTCCGTCCGAGACGAGCGGCGGGATTATCCCTGGCGCGATCATGATCCCGATCGACGCGCTGGAGGCCCGCGTCGGAGAGTTGCCGAACGACGCTCGACCTTGGGTGATCTACTGCGCCGCTGGAAGTCGCTCCGCGGCAGCCTGCGAGTTCCTTTCGCACCAAGGGCACAGCGGGCTCCACAACCTCAGCGCCGGCATCGGTGCATGGAATGGAATCTTGGCACGACCGGCCTGATCGCGGGCGCGCGCAGCGCCGAAAGAGTAGGGTGAGCGGCGACGTGACTCCGTGAATTTTCGCAAACTTGCTCGCATCGCGATCACTGCGACCTTCATCACCGGTCTTGCGGCCGGTGGCGTGTTCTTTTGGCTCAGTCGCAGCGGCAGACCGATTCGCTCGGGCACGGTGGTGTTGCTCGACTTGTTGGGACCCGTGACGGTTCGCTTCGATCGTTGGGCCGTGCCACACGTCCAGGCGCGCTCGAGCTTTGATTTGGCGCGGGCCCTGGGTTGGCTGCATGCCAACGACCGAATGGCGCAGATGGAATTGGGCCGGCGCTCGGCCTTTGGACGTCTCTCTGAAATTCTCGGCGAGCGCGCGCTCGCGCTCGACCGTCGCGCGTTGGAATTGCGCCTGGGCGAAACAGCCGAGCGGCTGAGCGAAAGCCTGAGCGCCGAGCACCGCGGATTCCTGGAGGCGTACGCCGAGGGAGTCAACACCTGGATCACGCGCCACAAGCACGGTCCGCCCCCGGAACTCGCCGCATTGTTCGTCAATGTGCGTCCTTGGCGGGTGGCGGACAGCCTGGCATTCATGCTGCTGCTCTCGCGCGATCTGTCGTATCCCCTCGCATTCGAGGAACTGCGCTGGCAGTGGCTGACGCGCGCCGGAGAAGCGCGTTTGGACGAACTCAGCGACGGCGCGCCCATCGAAGTCGAGGCACAAATCCGTGCCTTCATCGAACGCACGTCTGTGGAGCGCAAGCCCGCGCGCGAATCGGAGACTGCGCCGCAACCGATCAAGAACGGCAGCAACAGCTGGGCCCTGGGCGGGTCGCGCACCAAGAGTGAAGCGCCCTTGATCGCCAATGATCCGCACCTGGGCTTGTCAGTTCCCGGTGTGTGGTACCAGGCACAACTGCGCTCACCGGAATACGAAGCGATGGGCATGACGCTGCCGGGACTGCCCCTGGTCGTCATCGGTCAAGGCGCCAAGGTGGCCTGGTCGTTCACCAACACTGAGCTCGACACGAATGATGTGTTCATCGAGGAACTCTCTGCCGACGGCGGCGCGGTGCGCCGCGGGGATCGCTTCGTTCCGCTTGAGCGCAAACAAGTCGCAATCCCCGTGCGCGGCGGCGACACGGTGACGCTCGAATTGCTGAGGAGCGACATCGGGCCGCTGCTTCCCGCCGACGTCGAGCGTGGCCTGCCGCCGCGATCCCTGGCCTGGACCGCCTACACCACCTTCGATCCGCTGGTCCCCTTCCTCGGCATGGCGCGCGCGAAGTCCGTCCACGAATTGCCCGCGCTGTGCGCCAATTTCGTCTGCCCGGTGCAGAACCTGGTGGCGGCGGATCGCAACGGCGGGTTGCTGTTCACGCTGCTGGGTCGCGTGCCGGAGCGCGGCGCGGGCGACGGCCGCATTCCGCTGCCGGCCTGGGATGTGTCCAAGCACTGGCGCGGCCTGCGCGAGGCCGAGACCAATCCGCGCGTGCTCTCCCCAGCTGAGGACTTCCTGGCCACGGCCAACAACGACATCCGTCCGCCGGGATACGCGCAGTCGCTGCCCGCGGAATTCGACATGGCCTTCCGCGTCGAACGCGTGCGCGAGCGTATGACCTCGCGCAACTCGTGGTGGCCCCAGGACGTGGCGGCGGTCCAGAACGACATCGTTTCGCTCTATTCTCGGCGCGTGGTCGCGCTGCTCTCCGAGGAGCTCGAAGGCGAGGCGGAATTTGCGCGCGCTTCACTGCAGACTTGGAACGGATCAATGGACCTGCTCGGTGCGTCGGCGCTCTTCGCGCTGTTCGAACGCGAGTACCACCTGGCGGTCTACGGGGACGAACTTGAGTCGTTCGCAATGCGCGCCCTGCCGGGTTTTTCGCGCGGTGAATCGGTCCTCGCGGCGCTAGACGGCTCGCTTCACGAGCGCTGGTTTGACGACGTGAGCACCCCGGGCAAGGTCGAGACGCACCGCGACACGCTGCAGTTGGCGTTGACGCGCGCGTGGCGCGAGGGCAGCCGACTTTTTGGACCTAGCGTCGAGCTGTGGAACTACGGTGCCCTGCACTCCTGGACCGCGCGCCATCCCCTGGACGCGCTGCCCTTCGCCGAACGCTTCTTGAACCGCGGTCCGTTCGAGTTGCCAGGTTCGGCCACGTCCATCTCAGCCTTCTCGGGCCGCTGGCGCGCCGGTCGAATGGAAGTTTCCCACGGCCCGTCCATGCGTTGGATCGGCGACACGCTGGATCCCGACGGGTCCCTGTGCGTGCTGCCCATGGGCCAGAGCGGACATCCGGCCGACAAGCACTACGCGGATCAGTTGCCGATTTTCCTAGCGGGCATGACGCACGGCATGCACTGGAGCGAAGCGTCGATCGCCAATGCCACCGTCAGCACCCTGGTGCTGCGTCCCTAGAGATTCGGTCGCGGAAGCAAGTCAACGGGGGCGACCCGCGTGCGACTCCTGGCAAGGCGAAACGCGCCGCAAGATCGGGGGCGTACTCGCAGCAACACTCTGAGGAGTGCCAACCCAGCTAGGTAGACGCCGGCGCGCCGACCTTCTCGACATATTTTTGGTAGAGGACCCTCGCGGGCCAGTGCAAGATCACCCTTGCCCGGTCACGCTACCGCTTCGATCCGTTCGCAAAACTGCGAACCGCCGTGTCCGAGAGCAAGATCGGCTACCGGGATCGCGTCGGACCTGAAAGCACCGTGCGCGTCCCGACCTCGGTGAAGCCCGCGCGAAGTGCGTTGCGCGCGGTTGCGGTTTCAGGCGGGACGTTTAGCTTGGCCCAGTCAATTCCGCGGTCGGCACAGATTGCCAAACTGTGCCTGAACAGCGCCTGCTGGACTCCTCGGCGGCGTGCGTACTCGTTGGTCGCGTGCGCGAACAGACTGGCGATGTCCGCAACGCACATCATCCCGCCGGCGCCGATGACCTCATTGCCGAGCACGACGAAAAAGCCGATGAAGCCCTCGGACGCGGCGCTGACCCGCAGCGCGCGCTCCAGGTCCATGGGCGGTTCTCGCCCGCCGGAGAGCGCTCGGGCTACGGTGCTCACCCATAGGGTAGTGCGCGACGGAAGCAGACCCTGGATCGAAAATCCACTCGTCGCCGCCGCGTGCTTGTCAGCGAGCACGACCGCGCGCGCCAAGCAGAGTTCCGTGCCCACCGGCGAGAAGCCGCGCATGAGCAGTCGCGGCAGGAGCGTGGGCTCGGCGGTCGAGGCCACGCGCAAGCTAGCACCCGCCGGACGAGCGGACAGCAATTCCATCAACCGATCCAATTCACCATCGCTGACGGGACCATCGAGCCCCATGCCGACGACCTCAGCCGCGATCGACTCGCCGCCCGTTGCGTAGTAGCCGCCGCGGAGGTCCACGAAGGAGGCTTCTTCGCGCGGGTACAGCGCGGCTGACGCGCGCACGAGCATGCGCCCGATCTGCACGTCCGCCGCTTCGATTCGTCGCGCGATCGGGAGCTCTGAGTCGAACATGGAGGATGCGGTGGAATGACGTGACAGGAAGGCGAGCTCGGGAGAATACACTCCGCCGCGACGAGACCACAGTTCACTCTGACCCTAGCGTGAGCCTAGACTGCGCGTGCTCCTCGAGAACACCTGACCCCATCACAAATGGACACCCCTCACTGGATCGAACGCGACCTTGCTCTGGCCATCCACGCAGCG
Organism: Planctomycetota bacterium; assembly: GCA_947484275.1. GTDB lineage: Bacteria > Planctomycetota > UBA1135 > UBA1135 > JADJQU01. Next base: position 126,175 of record CANKOY010000002.1, read on the forward strand.
AGCGAAGCCGGCCGCCGCGTGGAAGAGTTGCGCGCGTCAGGGCGCTGGAGCGACGAGAAGATCCGCGCGGACATTGGCGATCAGGCGGCGGACGGTTGGTTGCGCGGGCTGTTCGAGGGCCGCTGCCCGGACGACGGAGTGCTCTCCGAGGAAACCGTCGATTCGCCCGAACGCCTGGGGAAATCGCGCGTCTGGATCATCGACCCGCTCGACGGAACGAAGGAGTACAGCCAAATGCGCGAGGATTGGGCCGTGCACGTGGCCCTGTGCATCGACGGCGAGTGCGCCCTGGGAGCCGTGGCTTTGCCCGCTACCGGGCAGGTGCTTTTTGGGGTCGCCCTTGGTGCTCAGCGCCGCGCGGGGATCGTCGGTGGAGGCCAGCTCTTGTCCGGGGACAGCCCCCAGCCCTCGCCTCCGCGCATGGTTGTTTCTCGTTCGCACACGCCGGAGTGGACCGCGGAGTTCGCCAGGATTCTCGGTGTGGGCGAGCAAAAACCCGTGGGCAGCGTCGGCTTCAAAGTCGCGCGACTGCTCCTGGGGGACGCGGACGTCTACGTGCACAAGAAGGGCCTGAAGGAATGGGACACCTGTGCGCCGGAGACCGTGGCCCGCGCCCTGGGGTGGCACGTCTGCAAGCTGCGCGGCGAGGCGCATCGCTACAACCAAGCGGATCCCAAGAACCACGAGCTCGTGATTTGCCGTCCGAGCGCGAAGGCCCGTGTGCTCGACGCCCTGGCGCGCTCGGGAGCGCTCGACGCGTAAGCGCGTTCGGCTACGTCGACGGTTGCGGACTAGTCCGCGGCAGGCGCTCTTCAGCGATCTCGAACAGCGATTTCAGCGCGCTGCGCAAGGCCTTGGCGATCTTCGGGTCGACGCGCAGGGCCAGGGCTTCGACGAGTTCGTGGGACATCTGCAGGGTTGCGTCGCGGCCACCGTTGAACTTGGCCCAAACGAGTTCGGGGTCGGTCGAAGTCCGCAACTGCTGCACCAATCCGTGCAGATTGTGCAGCTTGTCGCAGGCCTTGACCGATGCGGCCTCCGGCGACATGTGCGGGACCTTCTCGATCCCTGCTCGCTTGCGCTCTGTCCAAGAGCGCGACTTGTCTTCGCTCAGCTGAGCGACGATTCCAGCCACGTGTGCACCGAACTCGGATTGCACGCGATCGATCGACCAACCGACGCAGTCCTCCACGACGTCATGGAGCAGTCCGGCGGCGATCACGTCCTCGTCCAGCCCAAAGCGCGCGAGCATCAACGCCACGTGCATTGGGTGGGTCACGTAGGCACAGCGACCGTCTTCCTTTCGGACCTGACCATCGTGGGCGACAACGGCGGTGCGCAGGGCGCGTTCGATGATGTTTGAGTACATCAGATCTGGACTCGCAGGGGTTTGAGCGCGGCGACCCCGAACAGCATCGAGGCGACAACGAAGGTCACGAGAATGCCGCCTTCGCCCCCCGGCAACCAGCCCAAGTCGCGACTGGGATAGGCGATCGCCACGGAAGCGAAGGCCGAGCCCGCGTCGAAGCCCGCCTCCGCCGGCCAAAGCACCGGCCAGTGATTGGGATCCGTCAGGTCATACCAGTGGCGGTTGTTGACTCGGCGCGGCTGCATCGCGCGCAGACTGGCGTCACCGGCGCAGAAGAGCTTGGTCTCGGCGGCCTCAGCTCCCAGGGCCACGCGGATCTCGTGCACGCCCGATTGCGTCGCGGCGATCTCCTGGAACGCGCGGCCCTCGCTCGGGATGCGCACCAAGGGCGACATGGCGACGACGCCCGCGGGCAGAGTCACGGTCAGTTCCTTGATTCGCGCCGCGGATTCCGGCTCGAGCCGAACCTCGAGCATAGTGCCCGCGCCCGCAAGTTGCGCAGCGGGATTCTCAGTCAGGGCCGCCGGCGCGTAGGCGTAGCGCACGACGAACTGCGCCACAACGAACACGAACGGCACGGCGAGGGGAATGAAGGGCCCGAAGTTGAGCGTCAGGTACTGAAAGTTGCGCAGCACGATCTTCACGATCGAGCTTCCCACGACGCGCAGATCGTCCTGGAAAATGCGGATCGCAATCAGGTGCCCTTTGATCCGATCCTTGACGGCCTTGATGCGTCTCTGGGAGCTGATGTGCTTGAAGGCCACCAGCGCCAGCACGCCGAAAATCCCTGCGGCCAGGATCAATGCCCAGCCAACGCCGAGGTACTCCAGGGGCGCAAGCCCCAGGTCGAACATCCAATTCAGTGCTCGATTGACGGCGTTCACGGGTGATGGATCAGGGCGCGGTCGCGGCGCTCAGCTGATGTAGCCCAGGCCCCGCAGCTTCTCGGTGATGTCCGCGTCGGATTGCGCGCCTTCGAAGTTGGCGAGCTCCTTCTCGACGCAGTGCACGATGAACTCGTCCGCGGAGGCGTAGCCCGCCATCTCCGCGATCTTCTTCACGCGCTCGTAGAGGTCTTTGTCGAACTTGATCTTGGGTGCTCCGCCAAACATGGGATTCTCTGAGGTCAGGGGTGTGCGGTCATCGTTGTTCCAACACGCGATGGCCAACCATGCCCGGCTGCGGCCCAATGCCGTAGCGGCCGAGGATCTCCACCGTCAAATCCTCCAGGCCATGTGTGCCCGGGAGAACTGCGCGATTGGAGAGCAGGGTGCCCATCACCACATCCGGTGCCATCAAGTGGCTGCCATTGAAGGTACCGCCGAGATTGTCGGCCAGCACCTCGTTCGGGATCCGCCCTTGGGTGGCTTCGTCCGAGTTGTCGTACCCGGAATTGTACCCGACGACCATGTCGGGAGCCTCGGCCACGCGCTCGCCGCGGTAGACGTCCGCAGCGAGGTCGCAGCGGAAAATGACGCGCGCTCCGTCCTTCGGATCGAGCAGGCCTTCGAGTTTCTGTTTCAGTTCCGCCAGGAGTGCGGGCGCGTCCTTCGCGTCGACGATTCCAGCGTCGCCGGCCTCGCCCCCCTCGCGTCCAGCGAGGTTGACGTACAGGCCGTTGAATCCGATCCCGTAAGCGCGCGTCTTCGACCAGTCAACGGCGTCCATCAGGAACACCGTTTCGAATTTTTCATCGTGGTGCGGCTTCTCGATCTCGCGGCCGGGCTTGAGCACGAGATAGCCGTTCTTCTGTAGCCAAGTGTTCAGGCTGAACTTGCGCGTGTACGGCGCAAAGCCGTGGTCGCTCATCACGATCAATGTCGCGTCGAGCGGCAAGCGTTTGCGCAAATGACCGAGCACGCGGTCCATTTCGATGTACAGATCGTAGGTCGTGTCCTTCCACGTGCTGCCGGCCCGCTGGGTCCAACCCTCCGAACTTTGGGCCGCGAGCGTTGGATCGTGGTGCGGGTGCGTCGTGTCCGTGTGACGCCACATCATGTGGCCGCACAGATCGATCGTGCTGAAGTAGAAGAACAAGAAGCCGCCCTCGGGCTTCTTCAGGTAATGATCGAGTGCGTAGTCGAGCATGCGCTCGCCCTCGCGGTGCACCAGGTTCGCCTGCTGCATGAACTCCGGCACCGTCAGAACCTCGGACTTCAGCGCGTTGACGTCCTCAGGCATGCCCTGGGTGTAGTAGGGACCGATGCCCGTGGGGCCCGAGGCCAGTTCCGCGCTGGCCGATGTCGGTTCGCTGACCGGCGTGATCGGCGCCTCTGGATCGATGTTCACCGGCGAGGCGTACATCTGGAACGGTTCGATCGAACGCAGGTAGAAGCGCACGATGCCTTGCACATCGGCCAGCCCGCCCGCCATAAGCGGAAAAGTCACGGGAACGAATTCGCTCCATTCACCGGGTTCGAGGACGAGCACGCGCGCTCCGACCTCGAGCGCCGCAGCGCGATGCTCGCGGTCGAGGCTGACCGTCATGGGAATCGTGATCGGCACCTGGGTGTGGTGGAACGGACTGCCTCCGGGGCCGAAGAGCCGCGTCGCGATCTGATCGTCGGAACCAACGCGCACGTTCTCGATTTTTTTGCCGATCGAGAATTCTCCGGTCAGCGCTTCTTCCGTATAGAAGGTGAACTCGCCATAAGCCGAATCCACGGCCGGCGTCATCATCCCCGAGAACGAAAGGCCCATGGCCGGTTCCACGGGGAAGTTCGCGGGCATGCGCCAGATGTCAGCGGGGATGCCGTGGCGCGCGAGCACGGTCCAGAACGATTCGCCGCTGCGGTTGGAGAGGCTCTCGCCGCCGCCAAGGGGGAATTGCCAGTCGCCCCACAGGTCGAGCGTCTTGACCTCGGTTGAAGTCGTAGTCGAGGGGATCGGCCCGCGCGAGACGGGATCGCGGTGGATGAAATCGAAAATGCCGTGGCCGCCGGGATTTCGGCCCGTGATGAAGTTCGACCATGCCACAGGACTTTGCGGCGGCGTCGAGGTGCCCAGGGAGTGCAGTCCCTGCTCGTCCACGAGCCGGCGAAAGTTCTTCGTCAGTTCGGGAAAGCGCTTCATGGTCTCCGCGAGCAATTCCGGATCGAGCCCGTCGATGCCTAGCACGACCACGCGCTCGTGGGCAGGCAAGGTGCTGACCTCTCTGTGCTTAGCACGCGGAATCGCGTACCAGAACATCGCTGCCAAGGCCGCCAGCGCGGGGTAGGCAGTCCAGCGCGGCAACCTCATCGCACGGCCTCCTCAGGAGTTGTGCTGCGCCCCGGGGCGGACGTAGGCGAGGACTTCGGCGCAGGGCGAGCGGCGAACAGCGACTTGCCCTGCATGTACGCTGGCACGTCGACGCCGAACTGCTCGAGCACGGTCGGCGCGATGTCCATCAAGTTCGGCCGCTCGCTTTGGATCTTGCGGTTGCAGAAAAACACGCCCGGGACGAGACGCGGATCGACGCAGTGATCGCCGGACCAGGACTTCGTGTTGTCGGTGAAGGTCTCCAGGGGCACGGAACCGGTCGCGCAATCCCAGGAGTGTCGGAAGCCCTTGTGGTAGCCGATGAGCAGTTCCGGAGCCATGTCCGCGTAGGGCCCTTTGTGGATCTCGCGCGTCAGGAAGACTTCCTTGATCACGGCCTGATTGTCACTGGGGTCGCGCAGCGCTTCCAACTTGGCCTTCAGCTCGCGCGCCACTGCATCGACGTCCTTCTTCTCGACGATGCCGTGACCTTCGCGGCCGACGCGATTCAGGAACACACCGGTCAGACCGAGAGTGAACGCGCGCGTTTTCGACCAGTCGACCTTCGCAAACCAGTCGGGCGAAGTCTCGCTGCCTTCCTTGAGCACCAAGTAGCCATTTTCCTTCAGCCAGGTGTTCAGGTTCACGCCGCGGCGGAAATTAGTGAAGCCGTGATCGGAGATCACCATCAAGACCGTGTCGGGATCGTCGCCCAATTTGGCGCGCAGCTCCCCCACCAGCTCGTCCATTTTCCCGTACATCTCCGGGATCACGTTCTTGTGCACCTCTGTGTCCTTGCCCGCATTCGCCGGGTGCGTGGGATCGAGGTAGCGATAGAACATGTGACTGATGCGATCGGATGTGTCGAACACGACGGTGACGAATCCGCGGCGCGTTTTGTCGAGCACTTCCCAGAGTTGCTTCTTGCGCTCTTCGCAGATCAGCCACGATTGCTTGAGGAACGCTTCTTCGTCGATCACGCGCTCGTTGAGCGCCCAGGTGTCCTCCGCGAGGCCAAGGGTCGCGTATTGCCCGAGCGTCTTCGCCAAGTAGATCGAATACACGAACGGATGGCTGATCGGCATCACCGGACTGTCCGGGTTGATGTTGATCGGCGTGACGTATATCTCGACGTCCGAGTCGTCCCAGGTCTGTACGTAGAGGCGCGCGATGCCGGTGATTTTTCCGAAGGACACGACCATCCATGGTGTGTATTCGCGCGGGCCGACCGTGGCGCTCTCGGTTCCTAGCGTGAAGGTGGCCTTGCGCGTCGACTTGTCGAACACGACCTTGAATGGACTTTTCAACGGCGTGCGGTCGGCATCGGGCGGGCCAGTCAGGTTCGACTCGACCACACCATTGACGCAGCGGATCTGGTATTGCTGGCCACCGATGTGCTTGCCCGCGGGACGTTGCTTCGTGGAATAGAACGAAAACGACCCTTGGGTGCCCTGCAGGTCGGGCACGCACATGCCGCTGAGCAGCGTGCCGTTCTTGAACGGCTGCGGCGGGAAAGTGATCGGCACGCGAATGATCGAGGACCAGACGTACTTCGCGCCGAGCAGCTTCCAGAACGGTTGGCTCTTCTGCAGTGAACGCCAACTGGCGCGATGGCCGAACGGCACTTTCGCGAAGCCAAGATTGAGCGTGCGCGGCAGCGTGTGCGTCTCCGACGACGACAACACCGGCATGTACGAACACGGGTCGCGCGTCAGGAAGTCGTAGATGTTGTGCCGAGACGCGTCGACGCCCGTGGCGTAGGAAGACCAGGCCACCGGTGAAATCGAAGGGCAGGCCGTTTCAAGCGGCGAGAAGACGCCCTCGGCCGCGAGCTTCTTCAGGTGCGGCATGCGCCCCTCGGCCATGTACTTCTGCGCGAGACCCGGATCGAGTCCGTCAAGTCCGAGCACAACGATGCGCTTGACCTTGGCCTTCGGTCGCCCGCGCAATTGCACCAATCGAATGACCGCCTTGAAGGGCCAGATCAAAATGATGCCGACCGCCAGCAGAAAGGTGCCGGCCAGGATCAGCACCGAGCCCGCCGCCGCGAATCCGGCCCCGGGGCCGATGTAGGCAAAAGGCACGCCGTCCGCCCAGGCGGCCGGGGCCGCGGGCCCGCAAAGCAGGGCAGCGACAACCGCACCCCGCAGGGCGAGGAATCCGAGTGCAGCCGGGCGGGGCGTGGTTTGCTTCAAATGAGGAGAGGACATCGCGCGGGGCCCGAAAACTGACTATCGGGCCCCCTGTCGCCCCGGCTGGAGCCGCGGCCCCGCTGGCCGGGAACGATCCCCCCGAACGCGGAATCTAGCACACCAAATACGGAGTCGCACACCACCCGCAATTCTCACGCAAAAGAGTGCGGCACCGATTCCCACTCGACATTCGCGCCGCCCCTGAAAAACGGGCCCTGACGCTAGGTGGCCGCACCTCGGGCGCCAGGTGAGCCTAGGACGACTGCCGTCGCTAGGATCGAGGCGACTGGTGAAGCCCGCGACCCTCACCCGATTTCCCGTGCTGCGGCCCTGAGCGAAGGTGCGGGCTGGCTCATGTGGCCATGGGCGTGCTCACCCTGCTGTGCACCTTCAGACTCACGCGCAGCGCAATGAAGTCGATGGCGGCGGCGCACCTTCGGGTCTATGACGAGTTGCTCTTTCTTGGGGGGGGCGGGAGTCGCGACGTTCGTGGTTCCGATCGGTCCGGACCGGGTACATGGGTAACACTCGTGTCCGGGTACATGGGTGACAGTTCTCGGCCAAGCTAGGCGCCGGGGCTGTCTGCTATGGGGATGCCCTGGCACCAAGCACATCCCGCGAATGAGCGTGTGAAATTCGTGGCGGCAGCCCAAGGCGGCCGTCGGACAATGACCGAGCTGTGCGAGCAGTTCGGCGTCAGCCGCAAGACCGGCTACAAACTCCTGCGACGTTACGAGT
>CANKOY010000003.1 GCA_947484275.1 Planctomycetota bacterium
CGAGTCGATGGGGAATCCCGCCCATGGCGGTCGCAATCCGAGCCTGGGTGGGATTCACGCCTGGGGCTCCTGTCCGCGAGATTCGGGGTCGTGGGCGTGGCGGTCGTTGATGGTCCTGGGCACGCCGCGGTTGGGGGCGAACACGAGCTGGCCGGTGCCTGTGTCAGGGATTTCGACCGGTCCCTTGAGCAGGCGGCCCAGAGGATCTTCGCGCGAGATCTTCAGCTGCAGCTTGATGATCGCGTCGAGCACCGCATCCGGGCGCGGGGGGCAACCGGGAACGTAGACATCCACCGGGAGGATCGAATCGACGCCCTGGACCACCGCGTAGCTGTCGTACATTCCGCCCGACGACGAGCAGACGCCCATGGCAATCACCCATTTCGGGTCGGGCATCTGGTCGTAAATCGTGCGCACCGCAGTGGCCATCTTCCAAGTGAGCGTTCCGGCGACCACCAGCAGGTCGCACTGTCGCGGCGAGAAGCGCGCGGCTTCAGCGCCAAAGCGCGCCAAGTCGAACTTCGGCCCGATCATGGCCATCAGCTCGATGCCGCAGCAGGACAGGCCAAGGGGCATGGGCCAAAGAGAATTCTTGCGGCCCCAATTGATGAGAAAGTCCGCGCGCGTGGCCAGGAAACCCAGCTCGCCGCCGCCTTCGACCGGATTCAGCGATCCCAATTCAGACCTCCCTTGCGCCACACGAATGCGAGACCGACGCCGAGGATGACCGCGAAAAGCGCGATCTCCGAGAACACGATCGACCCCAAGCCCAGGCCCTGGAATTCGCGGGCCGTCACGGCCCAAGGAATCAGGAAGATCGACTCGACATCGAAGAGGATGAAGAGCACCGCCACCAAGTAATAGTGGATCGACAGGCGCACGCGCGCACTGCCGATGGGCTCCATGCCGCACTCGTAGGCGTCACCCTTGGCGATGCTGCGGCGGCGACCGCCCATCACATCGCACAGGATGATATTGACGACTGCGAAGCCAACGATCAGGACCAGCAGGATCAGGATCGGTGCGTAGTCGGTGAGCATGGGGACAGGCGGGGGAGGCTATTTGGGGGCGCGTGCCGTCGCGTGGGGGACGCGTCCAGCCCGTGGGCCGAATGCGGCAGAACGCCTGAGGATGGGGGGATCCGATCACCCTACCGGTCGGTCGCGCACCCGGTCTGGAGGGCAAAGAGTCTAGCGGCAGCACGGGCTCGCTCCAAGCAGCCGGGCGCATCCCGCTTCGCTCAATAGTCGACGCGCACGAACTGCCCGCCCGATTCCTCAGCGAGCGCCTCCAGGGTCCCGTCGCCGCCGACGCCGATCTGGACGCAATCGAAGCGCACGCAGGTGGGCTCGCCTACCACGCGCAGGAGCGGAGCCACCCAGGTCGGGCCTTCCGCGGTCGCTCCGTCGCAAAGCACGATGACCGTGTCCGCCTCGAGCTTCTCCAGGTCGATTAGGCCGCGGTTGCTATCGAACTCCAGGGCTTGGGAGATCGCCGGCCGAAGGAAGGTCCCGCCGCGGGGGGGCTGGTTGCGGGCCCAGGCCACCGCTGCCTCGATCCCCGCATCCGTAGCGGGGCGCAGGGTCGTGCTCCACGAGCGCGTCTCGTCCGAGAACAGGATCAAATTGAAGCGCGTGCGCGTTCCGAGCTGCCGGAGCAGGGTCCCGACCTGCCGCAGGGCCTCGGAGTAGTTCGAACTGCTGCTGGTCCCAAAGCGCCCCTCCATTGAGCTCGAGCGGTCGATAACGAAAACGACCCGGTCCGTCCAAGGGCGCAGACCAAAGAACTCGGCGGTGGTCCGACCTTCGGAGGGCGGCGGGGCGCTGTGGCGATTCGGAGCCTCCGGATCTGTGGCCCGAATCCGCGCCCACCAATTGGCCCAGCGCTTGGGGTCCATTCCCAGGCGAAGACCCGACCGCAGCTCCAATTCCCTCGAGATCAGGGCCTCGACGCGCCTAGAAGAACTGCCGCCGAGTCCGCGCTCCGACCAAAGGGCCAGGGCCTCCACGAGGTAGGGCACGGCGAGTTCATTGGGGAGGATCCGGCTCATGGGTACTCGGCGCACCGCTACGCGCCAATCGGCCGAGACCGCGGCGCGGGTCAGCTCTTGAGCGACTTCCAGGCCCACGGGACTGCCGACGGGAAAGCCGCGGGCAGCGAAGTGGTCGAGCAGTCCATTCGTGCTCAGAAATCCCTGCTCGCGCAATGCGCGCAGAGTCAGGCCAGCCAAGAAACGGTCCACTGCTTCCGAGGGCCAACCCGCCAGGGCCGCCACAGCCACCTCGCGCAGGCCGCGCTCGGGGGCCGCGGCTGCGCTCAACAGCGCATTCATCGTGGAATCCCAATGCCTGCCGATCAGGGCTTCGACTGCGGCAATGCGCCGGGCAATCGGCTCCTGGGCCCCGCGAGCAAGGACTTGGGTCGCGAGCCATCGGGCTCGGGCCTCTCCCGCGGGCGCGTCGAGGGCCGTGCGGAGGACATCGCGCGCCAAGTTGCGCACGGTGGCCTCGCGAGCGTCGGGAAGATACTGGCCCTCCGCGACGGCCGCGAGGCTCTTGCGCTCGGCGATCCAGGCCAAATCACACAGGGCAAGGAGCGCGGAATTCTCCGCGCCGTCCTGCGCCAGGAGGCGCGTCTTTAGAGTCAGCAGGGCCGGCGCCAGGGATTCGTCTGCAGAGAGGTTGAGGTCCGGGCCGAGGCGCTGGTAATCGCTGCTCCAGCGCTCGAGCAACTGCACCGGGTCCGAGGGGCGTTGACTCTGCCCGGACTGGGTCCTCGCGAGTCCGCACGGAAGCAGCCCAACCAGACCCAGAGCGGCCGAAAAGGCAATGGTGCGCCAGCGTCCCGACTCTCGTTTCCGCACCTGCATGCGTGGAGACTACTCCCCGGCGCGAGTTCAGATACCTGACCGAACTGCGTTTCCGCGCTGGCCACGCGGCTGATTCTCAGCAGGAGCCCTCGCCTCGGGCGCTGCGCCCTGTGGGCTGGTCCTGGCCTCAGTCCTCGTTTCGCGGACTGCCCACGAACGCATCGTCACGGTCCACTAGCGCTGGGCGAGGGCCTTGACCAAGGCGCGCGCCACGTGCTGGTGTCCGGCGAGATTGATGTGCCAGTCGGTGTTCCAGTAGACCGAATGATCCGCCCGTCGGAACGCCGGCCGCATGTCGAGGGTCTCGACGCCAAGGGTCGCCAGCCGCTCGAGCCAGGCGTCGGCGAGTTTGTCAGTGTGCTTCAACGCCGCCGGCGTGAGCTTCAACTCCCGCATCAGCGCGTCCAAATTCAAGTCCGGATTCGTGGGCTCAACGTCGCAACGCGCAGGCAGGTAGACCATGAACAATCGAATTCCACGCTCGCGGCACAGGGTCTGGATCTGCTCGCACACATCCGTGGCAGCCTGGACGGCGATCGCGAACTGATCGGGATTGACGTCGAAGTACTTGATCGAGGAAAGCGCCTGGCTCATGGCGGCCTTGCTCAGTCTCAAGGCGCGCAGGAATTCGTCGGGGTACTTGTCGATCCCCGGCGGCCGTGCTCCTCGGTTGAAGAAGTGGTGCCAGGCCGTCAAGACCTCGTCGAAGTCGTTGCCGCCGTACACGGCGACCACGAAAAGGTCCGGCTTCAGGTCGAGATTGCGCTCGAGCACGCCGAGGTAGTTGAAAAAGGAGTGCGAGCCCTTGCCGGCGTTCAGGACTTCGATCGACTGCGGGTCGAAACGCAGCCCGTTGGCCTCGCTCTCGGCATGAGCCAACAACTCCAATGCGACCTCCGTCAGGTTGGCGAAGGACTCCTCGTTCGCGCACACACCATCGGTGTGCGAGTCGCCCGCCACCAGGACGCGCAGCGCCGGTCGTGTGGGCAGGGGTTCGTCGTCCTCGCGCATCGAGCGCGAATTGAGGACGAAGTCGATTCCACCCGCAGGATGCTCGGGGAAGGCCATCCTGAACTTGAGGTTTGGCTTCCAGAGCTTGCCGCAGTACGCGTCGAAGACCTCGTAAACGCTGGGAACGAAGATCACTTTCGCAGCGGCCTCCGTCCAGGGCGGGTAGATGGGGATTCGAATTGCCTCCCCTGGCGCGCGCCTCGGCGGGACCGCGGACGCCCAGCCGGGGCCTGGCATCCAACCCGGGATCGATTCCGCGCGGATCAGCTCCACCGTGTCGGCTGCGCCAGACGCACCTCGTCGCGAGAGTGCGTACAGAGTTCCCACCAGCGCGAACGCCATCGCAAGCAGGATCCAGGGCATCGGCCCGATCCTCTCGGTGTTAGTGGTTTCTTTCAGAGGGAAGCTCGTCGTTGGAACAAGGCCAAAGCGCGCGAGCGATGCGAAAGGAATGCAGGTTCAATCTGACCCGCGGTCAGCGGGCGGGCGTTGGGCGCAATGGCCGCGGCCTTCCGCGGCGATCCGCGTGGGCTGAAAAGCACACCAATGCGTTGATCGTGGCCTGTACCGCATGACGTCCTCCGAGCATGTTCACCGTGAATCTCGCGCACAAGGGTGTTGCTAGCCTGGGATTCGACGATCAGGATCTTGCGCTCCTGGCTCGAATTGCCCCTGGCCATATGCTGGACGATTCGGCCGCGCCCGAGCCTGCCGGAGGCAAAGAGGATCACCAGGGTGCGCGGATCGCGATTGAGCGCCTTGGAGCCCCTGCCGTCGGCAGTGAACGTCAGCCGTTGAATTAGGAGACTGGCGGCCCCGGGCAGTGCGAATCCGGGCGTCGTCCATCCACGCGTGAGGTCGGAGCATCGCGTCGCTCGTGCCGCGTTGAAGCTGCAGTTGCAGTTGCGCCCACAGGCTGCTTTGCGGCGAGCTTCGTGCAACCCGCAGTGGAGCGGGAATGGCGCACCTTTGATGTTGAGTCCCGGCAGCCGCCGCTGGTGTCGCCTGTGGCACAAAAAACCGCGATTCCATGCCCGCCACCTCCTCTGGCACGGTCAGCTCGGCTTTGGACTTGAGCGCCAGGGGAAGTTTGTCGATCCTGGGGACGGCAGGAATAGCCCAGGGGAGTCCGACCGCGCGCGCCGCTCTTGGCGCTGGCCCGGCCCCATGGTCACGCTCGCACCAAAGAACATGAAACAGAATCTCGGTACTTCGTTTGGCCTTGGCACCGCATCCGCGTTCGGGCTTTGGTCCTTGCTGGCCCTCTCTGGTTGCAGCGGCTCGGGCAGCGGCACCGCGAGCTTCGTGCCGATCGCCACGGCACACTCGAGCGCCTCATCATCACCAGTGGTGGTCGAGGGCAAGCTCCTCGTCTACCTTGCCTCCGAGGCCCTCAGCGGCGCGGGAGGCACGAATTTCAACCCTGGCGACGCGGACTTCGCCGACGACTGCGCCGTGGTCGTCGACATGGTCGCGCGCACCGAGACCGACCTCAACGTCGACGCGCTGGAGGTCAAGATCCTCGGCGACAACGTATACCTGCGGGTGTCTGAGTCGGAGGACTCATTCGACTGGAGCGGAGCGAACGGTGCCACCGAAACGGTGCTGCTGCACTTCTCGAGCACGTCGCCCCTGAGCTTCGTCAGCGAGCTCGCCCCGGGCACGCAATCCTTGGGAATCGCCGGTGGCCGACTGTACTTCGTTCGAGGCGACACGACCGGCGTGGTCAACGGCGAAACCAGCCTGGCGTTCCTGACCACGGCCGCGCCCACGGTGCCGGTCACCGTATTGAGCACGGACGCGGGCAACACGCTTTTCCCGAAGATTCACGCCATCGACCAAGGCCTGATCTTCCTGACGGCAAGCGAAGTCGTCGAAGGGCGTGTGCTCAACGGTGACGGCGACAGCACGGACACCTTTGTTCTGGCCTTGCTCGACGGCACGGACATCGCCGGCGTGGTGCAGGTCGTCGGACTGTCCCTGGCCACCAGTTCGTCACCGGTGCGCGCGCGCACGCGCGGCGTCAACGACTGGGTGATCGGGTTCCTGGTCGACGAAGCGACGCAGGATAATTTCGTCACGGGACTCAACGATCCGGTGGCCATGGGTTTCAGCAACGCGTGGAAGCCCCAGAACTGCGGCTCCTACGCGGACGTCGACAGAATCGACCAGGTGCTGCACGTGCTGGGTTTCGCGCCGTGGCTGGTCAACCCGATCGCCAGCCCGCCGCAAAATACGGGCATTCCCGGCACGGGCCGCGTTCTGTGCACCGCGAATTCCGCGGGCACGCTCTTCAGCGTGGCAACGCTGGTGCGGGAAGCCGACGACGGGGGCTGTAACCTGAACAACGACAACAACACGACGGACACGATCCTGCGCTGGGTCAAGTTCGCGGCGCCACAGCTGCCCTTTGGAACCATCTCGCAATTGAACGCGGTAGAGGAAACGCTTCCGGGCGGCGCGAACGCGATCTCGGACCTAGCCGGGAGATTTGTGTGCGTCGTCAGCGAAGTCAAGGACAACACAGATCACGACGGCGGCGGGCTGACGCACGACCTCGTCGCCTGGATCGATCCGAATGCGGCGCTCCCGGTCTGGGTTTTTGATCACAACCCCAACACGGCTGGCATCCAGTCCGTCGGCGCTTCGGCGCTGTCCGATCGGATAGAGCGCGATCGCCTGCTGGTGGCGTTCCAAGAGTCGGTGTTCGGCGCCTCGGTCAATTCCGGGGGGGACAACGACACGCTCGACAGCTCGCCGACATTCGCGCGCTTTGATCCGAGCAACGCCAATGACCTGGACTTCAACGGTCCGGCCGTGGCCATCGACCCGACCAACCCGGGAATCGTGATCGCCAACGGTTTCGCGTTCTACCGCGTCAAGGAAGCCGACGACAACCGCGATTGGAACGGCGACAGCGTTTTGGACGACTTCGTGATCTTCCGCACGAACGTTTCAACGAACGTCTCCGCCCTGCTCGGTTCCGGAGCCCGCTCCACGGCCAATGACCTTCAGGGCAACGTGATCTTCACGTCGGGCACCATCGGAGCTGCGTACCTCGCCAACGAGGGCATGGCCGGCATCGACCTGAATCAGCCGGCGGATGGCCGAGCCGACGGCTTTGTCATCACCTGGTTCCGGATCGGGTAGCCGACGCCTTCGGGCGGGTTTTCAAGCATTCGCAGACCAGTGCGCGCTCCAGCCTTTGGGTCGGGGCGGAGGCGATTGCATTCCCTCGAGGAAGACCAGCGCGCGTTCTTCGGCGCGGGCCAGACGTGCAGCGGGACTCAAGAGCAGTGTGCGCTTGCGCGTCTCCAGGGCCTGCCGCTGAGCCGCCTTGCCGCCGGTGTCTAGATGCGCGAGCCGCTCGATGCCGCGCGGCGAGAGCGCCAGCACGATTCGCCCCACGGCAGCTTCGCGGAACAGGTCGAGGAATCCGCGCGTCAGGCGCACCTGCGGCAAGGGATGCATGAGCCCCATGCCCTCGCGCCAGCGGCGATTCTCGCTGACGAGCAGCACGTGATTGAAGATCAGCTTGTTGGTTCCCATCGACAGCGCCTTGCGCGGCACGGTGCTATTGACGAGGTGATCGAGCGCGGACATCGCGGGATTCTCCTTGACGCGCGAAACCACATCCCAGAGTTGATCCGCGACGAATCGGTCCGCATTCATCTCCCAATACAAGTGTCCCAGGCTGCGACCGCGCGCGAAGCGAGCCAGGTGGTAGGGGACGAAGTGATTGTGCGCGATCGTGTCAGCGGCCAGGTGCGCCAGGTATCCAAGCGCGAAAGCATGCTCGGCCGGTGAGCGCGCCAGATCGCGCATTTCCTCCACGATCGTCCAGCGATGGCAGTGGTTGTAGTGCCCGCCAAAAGCCTTGAAATTGATCAGATCGGCGGCAATGTTGCCGTACTGCCAGGCTTCGCGCTCGTCGCTGATCAGCGCGCACACGCGCGGCGGCAGGAGTTCCTTGCGCCGACGCCAGACGCGGGCTTCGAATTCAAGGTGGTTCCCAGGACCCCAATTCGCGCCGACCAGCAGGACCAGGGCCAGAAAAGCGATCAGGAAGATCATGGTTCCCTTCCTAGACTGACGCGCCGCCCATGGCAAGGCGCCGATGCCATAGGGCTGGATTCCACCGCTATAGTCACAATATTACGTGGCCGCTAGGATCGGCGGCTCGCGCGTCCATTCATCAGCCGCGCAGGCGCGCGAGGCACTGCACCGGCGCGCGAGCCCCCAAGCTGGAATCCGCCCCAGGAACGACCATGGCCGACGGTGTTCAACTTTTCATCTCGACTCGCAAGGGCGCGTGGACCCTGGAGAGCGACGCGATGCGCGCCACGTTTGAGTTGGGCGGCCCGCATTTCTTTGGGCAAGTGGTGAATCACATGCTGCTCGATCCTCGCGATGGCAAAACGTTGCTCGCGGCAGTGAAGACCGGGCATTTGGGTCCGACAGTGTTTCGCTCCACGGATCGCGGCAGGACTTGGATCGAGGCCACGCGTCCGCCGGCTTTCAAGAAAGTCGCCGAGGGCGGCCGCGCCGTGGACCACGTTTTCTGGCTGACCCCCGGCCACACCAGCGAGCCCGGCACCTGGTGGGCGGGCACATCGCCCCAGGGATTGTTCAAGTCCACGGACGGTGGCGCGACCTGGGACGGCGTCGACGGCTTCAACGAGAACGAGATGTACTCGAAGTGGACTGGCGGGGCCCAGGACGGCACGCCGGACGGCCCGAAACTGCATTCGATCAACGTCGATCCGCGCGACAAGCGCCACGTGTACATCGGCATGTCGAGCGGCGGCGTGTTCGAGAGCCTCGATGCCGGCGCGAGTTGGTCCCCCCTAAACGAGGGCATCGCCGCCGAGTTCCTGCCGGATCCGAACGCAGCGTTCGGTCACGATCCACACTGCGTCGTCGTGCACCCCGCGCGGCCCGATCGGCTCTACCAGCAGAATCACTGCGGTATCTATCGCTTGGATCGCCCCGGGCGGCGCTGGACGCGCATCGGCGATGCCATGCCCAGGGACGTCGGTGACATTGGATTTCCGATCGTCGTGCATCCGCGGGATCCTGAGACTGCGTGGGTGTTCCCCATGGATGGGACCAGTGTCTGGCCGCGCACTTGCGTCGGCGGAAAGCCCGCCGTCTTCTGCACGCGGGACGCAGGTGCTACTTGGGCGCGCCAGGACCAGGGATTTCCCCGCGAGCAGGCCTGGTGGACCGTCAAGCGTCAGTCGATGACTGCCGATCATCTCGATCCCTGTGGGCTGTATTTCGGCACCACCAGCGGGGAAGTCTGGGCGAGCAATGACGGCGGAGCCCGTTGGCGGTCCCTGGCGCAACACCTCCCGCACGTCTACGCGGTCACCGCGGCGCGCCGCTCCACATGAGGGTGCGCGTTCCCTCGCCGCTGTTTTCCTACACCGACCAACGCTCGGCCGTGGAGGCCTCGGGCGAGACCCTTGGAGCTGTGTTGCTCGACCTCGAGCGCCAGTTCCCCGGGCTGCGCTTTCGCATCGTCGATGAGCAGGAACGGATTCGCCCGCACATCAAGGTCTTCGTCTCCGGGCAGGCCGCGGCGGCACTTGCAGCGCCAGTGCGCGGGGACGATGAGGTCATGATCGTCGCGGCGCTCTCGGGCGGCTGAAGTCCCGCAGGCAGAACTCAGTTCGCCGACGCCTGCGGCGAGACCGGCTTGCGCGCGGCGACCATGGCCGTTCTGCCGGTCCACAGCGCCAGGCTCTCCTGGGCCGCCAGAAGTTCGCGATTGTCGGACAGGCACTCCGGATTCTTGCGCCCCATGCGCAGCCGCTGCAGACGGCGAGCCACCCACAGTCCAGGGGAGAGCGCGATGGTCCAGAACATGGCGGAGTGCTTGAGTCGATCGCTGACCAGGCGCGGCGAATCCAATCCCGCGCGCAGGGCTCCGTAGGCCAAGAAATAGGGCGAAATCGGATGGATGTGTCCACCCAGGCGCTGCGGGTCGGGGCTCTTCAGGGGCAGGGGATCGAACAGCAGCGGGAAGCCGACGAACAGCGAGCGCAAGCGCGAGTTCATGTTGAGCACGTTGGGCGTCGTCACGATCACCAGCCCGCCGGGCTTGGCGATGCGCGCGAGTTCGCGCAGGAACTCGAACTGATTCTCGACGTGCTCGATGACCTCGATGCTGACGACCGCGTCAAATGTGTTGTCCGGCCAGGGAGTGCGCCCGTCGGCGGACGTCCGCTCGCACGTGAGCCCCTCGAACTCGAAGGCTTCGGGTCTCAGATCACAGGCACTGAGGTGCTCGCGCGGCACGAGCCCATGGGTCCGCGCCAGCGCGTCGCTGAGCACGCGCGTGAAGTAACCGCGCCCCGCGCCCACGTCGGCTATCCGGGCGGATTTCCAATCGAGGTCGGCTAGCAACTCCAGCACACGGGCGGTCGTCGCCGGCGAGGACCACTGTTTGGCTTTCATCGGGTGCCCCGGACACCTGCGCTGACAGTCCCGCGTGACCGGCTCCGAAGCGGGCTCCGCAGATCGTCAATCCCCTGTCCTCGACGCGACCGATGGCTCATGTCGGCAGGATGACTGCGATCTCACGCTGTGTCCAACGCCCCAGTTCTTCGCTCCTGAACCCGGGCCAGTCACGCCCCGTCGCGTGGCGCGGGATCCATGCCATCGCGCGCGACAAATCCAGTGTCGATGCCGCGCGCCTTGGCCATGGACTCGGATTGCCCGAGGATCTTTTTCCAAGTGCTTGCGGGCTCCCAGTCCAATTCCGCCGCATTGAGGTACGTGGCAAAGCTCTGACGCAGCCCCTGCGCGCCGCGCAGACTGAAATGCACTCGGGCCCAGTGGCGCAGGATCAGCGAGCGCCGCCGGAGGCGATGCTGGGCGCCGCGCAGGCCGTCGAGATCCATCAGGACCCAGTTCGAACCGTCCCACAGCACATTGCGCAGGTGGAAATCGCCGTGGAGGCGGGGTGCGCGGTGCATCAGGGCCATGAAGTGCGGAAAGGCCTCGACCGCGGGGCCACCAGCGTTCCAGAGCAGGTCGAGGAAGCGACCTTCGACGAATTCGCTGACCAACAGGCTCGCACCGCTGCGGGCTTCGACCAGGACCTGGGGCCTGGGAGTGACAATTGGTGCCAACTCGACGTGCAATCGCGCTGAGCGTGAGGCGCGCGAGCATCTAAGGCCCAGCTGCACCAGCAGCTCGCGGTCGAAGCGCTTGATGGCATGGGGCCCATGCCGCCACACGCGATCGGGTTTGAGCACAACGTCCTCGCGCCCGGGGCCGCTCTGAAACCACTTCAGTGCCAGCTGTTCCAGGGCGCGGTCCGCGGGCTGGAACACCTGCGTCCGAAGTCCCTCGACTGGACCCGCGGGCACCTGGGCTCGATCCGGCTCCGGGGCGACCGCGGGGGCTGCCAATCGCGGGTCGACTTGCGACATCTTTGGGTCATGCTAGCTGCCGTTCGCGGAGTCAACGAGGCCCCAAAGCCCAAAAGTGCTGGTCGTGACGTCGCTTCAAAAACCGGGCGTCCCGTAGACGGCGGCGCGCGGGTTGGGCCCGGTAGCGACCATCGCAGTCCGCCAGCCGCGTCTTCGGATTCCTACACTGCGCCACCCATGGCCGCGCCGAACTCCCTGACCCTGTGCCACATCGACGCGGAACGGAAGTTCTCGGGCGGAGAAGTGCAGGTGTTCTTGCTGATGCACGGCCTGCGCGAGCGCGGACACCGTTCGGTCTTGATGGCACCGCCCGGCTCCGAGGCCGCGCTGCGAGCCGCCCGCGACGGATTCGAAGTGCGCGAGGTGCCCATGCGCTCCGACCTCGATTTGCCCGGGATCTTGGCAGCCACGCGAATCCTGCGCGAAGTCGCGCCCGATCTTGTCCACCTGCACACCGGCCGCGCGGCTTGGCTGGGCGGACTCGCGGCTAGGCGGGCGAATCTGCCCGCCATCGTCACCCGGCGTATGGACCGCGACGTGCGCAGAGGTTGGCGGACGAGAATGATCTACGGATCCCTGACCTGCAAAGTCGCTGCGATTTCGGAGAGCGTGGCCGCGGCACTGGAAGCTGGGGGCGTGCCCAAGGACCGGATCGCGTTGATTCGGAGTTCGATCGATCCCGACGCTTTCGCGCCCCGCGTGTCGCGCAGGGAGCTGCGCGCGGAGCTCGGTGTGGCCGAGGACTCAATCGTCGTGCTGACTCTCGGCGCACTGGTGCAGCGGAAGGGGCTCGACGTGCTTTTCACGGCACTGGAGCAACTCTCTACGGCGGGGCACGTGCCCGACGTGTGGATCGCGGGAGAGGGCGCGGAACAGCAGGCTCTGCAGTCTCTCGCGCGCGCGAAAAGGCTCGCACGCGTCAGATTTCTCGGCCGGCGCAGCGATGTGGCCGAGCTGCTCGGTGCCGCCGACCTGTTCGCCATGCCTTCGCGTCGCGAGGGTCTGGGCGTCGCGGCCCTGGAAGCCATGGCCGCGGGCTGTCCCGTGGTTGCCAGTGGCGTCGGCGGCCTTGCCGAAGTGGTTGAGTCCGAAGTCAGCGGACTCCTGGTGGCGCCCGAGGACCCCGCTGCCCTGGCAGAAGCGCTCGGGCGCTTGATCACTGACCCGGCACTGCGCGCGAGGATGTCGGAAGCCGGTCGAGTGCGCGTTGCCGCGCGCCACAGTGCGCGCGCGATGGTCGAAGCTTACGAGGCCCTGTATCGTCGCGTGCTCGCTGAGCTCGACGCAGCTTCAAGCAGATGAGTGAAATCCCGCGCGAACGGCCGAAAGTGACGGCCTGCATCATCTCACTCAACGAGGAAGATCGCATCGCCGATTGTCTCGCGTCGGTTTCCTGGTGCGACGAGGTCGTGGTCGTCGATTCGCACTCCAAGGATCGCACGCGGGAGATTGCGGCCTCCCTGGGAGCGCGCGTCATCGAGCGCGATTGGCCGGGCCATGTGGCGCAGAAGGAATTCGCGATCCGCGAGGCGACAAACGAGTGGGTGTTCTGCATCGATTGCGACGAGCGCGTTTCCGCGCCCCTGCGCGCGGAAATCTTGACCCTGCGCGATCAGGGGTTTCCTGGGCGCGCAGGTTGGCGCTTTCCGCGCTGCTCGAATTACCTTGGGCGCTGGATTCGCCACGGGACTTGGTACCCCGACCGCCAGTTGCGCCTGTTCGATCGCCGGCGCGGGAAGTGGGGCGGAAACAACCCCCACGATCGCGTCGTTCTCGAGGGACGGCCCGGTGAGTTGCGCGGTGAGTTGCTGCACTATCCCTACCGCTCGATCTCCGAGCACCTGCGCACGATCGACAACTACACCACGATCATGGCCGAGGGCCTGCACGCCCGCGGTCGGCGCGCGGCGGTCCACGACCTGTGGATTCGGCCCGCGGCTCGATTCTTCAATTTCTACGTGCTGCGCCTGGGAGTCCTCGATGGCTGGCGTGGCTTCCTTATGGCTTGTCTGGCCGCGCAGTACGTGCGGCTGAAATGGGCCAAGCTCCTGATCCTGCAGCGCGACGTGCGGCCGACTTCGCCTGAAAAGGACTGACTCGGGCCGAATAGGGTCGACTCATGCAGGTAGGCGGCCGAAACTTGCGCGCTGGAGCGAGCCCACCCTACGCTTGGAGTGTTGCGGGGGGATGGCCGCGCCCGGCACCGATTCCTGTTACCGGATGCTCAACAACATGAAGACTTTTCTCCTGCCCCTGTTCTCCCTGGTTCTTTGCTCCCAGGTATTCGCGGGCGACGTCGTGTGGGAGAAGACTCTGGAGGACGCCCTGACCCGTGCCAAGGCCGAGGGCAAGGCGGTGTTCCTCGCAGTCAACATGGACGGTGAGCGGGCCAACGACGTGCTCGCGAACAAGACCTACCGCGAGAAGAGCTTTGTCGAACTGACGACGCGCACGATCAACGTGCTGGCCTGCGCCCAGGAGCACGCCGACCTCGGCAAGCCCTGCCCACGCTTCGACGGATTGGAGTGCATGGATCACCGCCGCGCCGACACGGCCGCGCGCGAGAAAATCCTCAAGGCAGACACGCAGGGATTCGTGATCGCGCCCCAGCACGTGTGGCTCTCGCCCGAGGGCAAGGTCTTGCTCTCGGTTCCCTACAGCGTGACTTTGGAGGAGCTGAATTGGTGCATGGTCACCGCGCTCCTGGAGGTCACTCCGGGGGCGCCATTAAAAATGCCCGCGAACGCGCGCGCCCCCCGGCGTCTGGTCACCGGCGATGTGTTCGATCCGGCGGGTACGGCCGCGGGGCTTGTCGATCGGCCGCCGACGCGCGCGGAAGCCCTGGAGATCATCAAGCAAATGAAGAAGAGCTGGTTTGCCCTCGAGAACAATGTCGAAGCGCGCCGGCTCCTGATGTCCGATGAACCGGAAGTGCTCGAATTCGTGCAGCAACAGCTGCGCGGCAGCGTCGGCAGTTTCCTTGGGGGTGGAGGAGGGGCAGGCGGCGGCGGCGGACGCGGCGGCGGGGGAGGCGGCCGCGGAGCCGGCGGCGGCAACAGTTTCCACGCACAGATCCTGCACTTGATCGGTGTGGTCTCGCCCCCCGGCTACTGGGAGCTGGCTTGCGAATCCCTGGGCGATGCGGATGTCACCGTGCGCGGCGAGGCCGCGGTGGCTCTGGAGCAACTGGCGGCGCCCGAGTCCGTGCGCGCGATGACTGTCGCCCTGCTCAAGGAAAGCGACGTGGGCGTCAAGAAGGACATCCTGCGTGCCATTGGCAGCGCAGGCGCGAATGACGCCAAGGCCCGCGCGGCCCTGATCAAGCGCGCGAAGACAGACAAGGATGAATTGTTGCGCTGGAATTCCATCGCCGCGCTGGCGTTTGCCACCGCCGACGCCGATGTGGTGGCGTTCCTACAGGCGACGCTCGCCGGCAAGGATCCGCGGGCGAAGACCGCGGCGGCCTGCGCCCTGGGCATGTCGCGGGACAAGCAGTTCCTTGCTGCGCTCAAGGCCCAGGTGGTCGAGTTGACGCCTGAGGCCGATTCCCTGGAGAAACAGTCTCAAGCGGCCATCGGCACGGCAATCGGAGTGTTGGAAGGCGCGCCGTTCCGTGAAATGGAAGCGCCCCTGAAAAAAATCTGCGCGGACACGATCGACCGGGAGCGTTGGTTCCCCGCGCGCAGGCCCCAGTAAGAGCACGTCCTGATACCTGGCTGGCCGCTTGGGCGATTCCAGGCCGCCAGCCGCGAGGCGCAGCGACGATGCGTATTCGCCTGCAATACTCGGAGGAGCTGCAACGTCGCGATGGCGAGCCTGGAATTGGCCTAGCGGCCAGCCAGGTATCAGGACGTGCTCTAAGTCGCAGCCGGTCTTGACCTCAGCGCGACGGGGCGCCGAGGTCAAAGACCGAACTCAGGCCCTCGCGCTCGCAGGTCCGCACCAGTTCCTTCTGGATGGCGCGGATCAAGAACGGTCCGGAGTAGATCAGGCCCGTGTAGACCTGGATCAAGTGCGCGCCCGCCCGCATGCGGTCGACCGCGTCCTGGGGCGAGAGGATTCCGCCGACCGCGACGATCGGCAGGCGGCCGCCCGTGCGCCGCGCCAACTGTCGCGTCAACCCCAACGCGCGCGCGGTCAGCGTCGCGCCGCTGGTGCCTCCGGGGAGTTTCACGGCTTCCTCAGGCAGCCCGCTGCGATCAGTGGTCGTGTTGGTGGCAATCACACCATCGATGGCGGTGTGCGCGATCGCTTCCAGGACTTCATCCACTTCGTGCTCGGAGAGATCCGGCGCGATCTTGACCAGGACCGGCACCCGCCGCGGCCGCGCGTCGCGCGTGCGAGCGATGGCTCCGAGCAACGCTTCGAGCGCCGCGCGATCCTGGAGCTTTCGAAGGCCCGGGGTGTTGGGGCTGGAGATGTTGACCGCGATGTAATCAGCCCGATCGCCAACGCGCTCGATCAATGCGCAGTAGTCCTGTGCCGCATCCTCCAAAGGCGTGTCCTTGTTCTTGCCGATGTTGATGCCGATTCGCGTGCGCCCCGGCGAGCCGAAATCCTGGGCCAGCAGCGCGTCAACGCCGGCATTCGGAAAACCCATGCTGTTGACCAGCGCGCGCTGGGCCGCAAAGCGCGCAATCCGCGGCCGCTGATTTCCCACTTGGGGCCGCAGCGTGACCGTGCCCAATTCCAGGTGACCCAGTCCCAGTGCGCACAGACCCTGGACCGCGCGGCCGTCCTTGTCGTAGCCCGCGGCGATGCCGACGGGATTCTCGAAATCCAGGCCGAAGGCTCGCACGCGAAGCATTGGACTGCTGACTCGACTGGCGGCGGCCAGGAGCGCGCGCGTCGGTCCCAGGCGTCCCGCCATGCGCGCAAGGGCCAAGGCGTGCCCGTGGGCGTCTTCCGGATCGAGTCGGAACAGCAGCGATCGCAGGAGGGGGTACACGGGCGGCGGGGATTCTCTCCCTTGGCCGGTCGAGGTGGAAGCGCGGCGGTCGATTCTCGAGCTCAGTGACGCGTTGGAGTCGCCAGGGTTCCTGCGTAGACTCCAGCCCGCGATGCAGCGTTGGCCTTTCGACCCACTGAGCTTTTTCTGCTCGGCGCTCGCGGTCCTCGTTCGCCTGGGCTGTCTCGCGGGCCTGGTTGGACTGCCTGGCTGCGGCCAGAGCTCTCGGGCTGTGGATTCGCTCGCGTTGGTCGAGGCCCTGGCCACATCCGATCACTGCGCCATCGGCGTCCCTGACCAGGCGACGCTTGAGCGCGTGCGCGAGCGACTTGCGCGCCAGGCTCCCTCCCGTTGGAAATACAAGCTGACGCTGGAGGCGCGCCGGGAGTCGAGCCCACCTCGCGCCCCAAGATTCTGGATCGGAACGCCGCAGTCCACCGGCGCCGAGGCTGCCCTGCAGCGCCTGGGGGTCGAGTGTTCCGAGCGCGGCTTTCGATTCCAGGGGCGCGACTACTCCGGGCTCGGCGACGGGTTGATCGCCACAGTGATCGACCCCGAGCGGTCCGGCGCCATCTTGTCGTTGGTGCTGGCCGTAGACCTCGAGCAAGGGCTGCATTGGATTCGAGATTGGACCCCGACATCGCGGCTTTCCTTTCAGGTTTACGGCGGAGGATCGGTGCTGCGCGAGGGCGCCGTCGATCCGTCGGGCGAGGCGAGCGCAATCGATGTGCTCGAACTGGCGAGTCTAGATCCTGAGCTCGATCCGAAACGCGAATCCGGGGAGCGCGCTGAGTTCGACTGGAGCGCGTCAGCCGCTTTCGACGCCGACCTGGAGGCGAATTGGCTCCACAGCCTCGATCGCGCCTGTGCCGCAGCGCGATTGCGTTTGGGCACGCTCACGCCCATCGACGCCCATTGGCGGTTGATGTTGCGCCTGTTCGACACCCCCGAAGAACTGGCGAGGATTTCTAGGACGCACGATTGGGCCGCGCTGCGACGCTCGGAGCCCCAGGCGGAGTTGTCACTGGTGCACAGGCCAGGGCGTCCCGACAACGGGCCCTTCGAACTGGCGCGCGCCGCGACCTTGGTCAGCGTCGGTGAGCCGCGCGCGGCCTGGTTGCTCGACGCCACCGCTGCGCTCAGCGCAGGGGAGTGGTTCGCCCGCCCGCGGGCCCAGTGGCTGGCGCACCTGTGGAACGGCGGCCTGACGCCGAGCGTGACGCAACTCGTATCCGCCGACGGCGCCCTCTCGGCCCATGTGGCTCAGCCCATGCGTGGCGCGCTGCTCGCCTGCCTCGAAGAACTGCACGGAGCGGATTTCGCCGCGCGTCACTGGTCCAGCGCGGCGGAGGGCATCGCGCTGCCCAGCGAAGATGAATTTCGGGCCTGGCTTGAACGCTCCGTAGACGCGGAACTCGCACCCAACCTCCAATTGCGCGACAGGCGCAGGGCGGATGCGCGTGAACGCCCCGCGCGGCGCGGAGCTTGTGTGGTGCCCAGTCCAGGTCGACCGGATCCGTTCGCGGGGGGCCTGGGTTCGCGGACCTGTGAGGGCAGTTTGGAGCAACTGAGCAAGCTCGGTGCGAGCGCCGTGGCCCTTTCCTGGTGCACTGCAATCGCGACCAGCGAGCCGCGCGTTTTCGGCGCGGGCGCCGGGGCCTGGACGTCCGCCGAGGATCCGGCGCTCTTCGCGACCATCCTGCACGCCAGGGAGTTGGGCATGGAGGTCACGCTCCTGCCGCAACTGGTGGCCAGCGAGAACGGCGGCTGGGCCTCCCAGGTAATGCTGACCACACCCCGCACGCAGCGCGAGTTGTTCCACAGCTGGAGGCGCTTCGTCACGAACGTCGGCCTCTTGGCGGAACTTGCGGGGGTCGATGTGCTTTCACTGGGGACCGAAGCCCCCGACACCGTCGTCACGCGCAAGAGCCAAGGAAATCGGCGCTCAGAACTGGAGCTCGAGGGCCTGCGTTTGGATTGGCGCGTCCTGATCCAAGCGGGACGCGCTGCCTTCGGCGGGGGCCTGACCTACGCAGCGCGCTGGGATGGGGAAGCCCAGGGCGCGGAGTTCTGGGGCGAGCTGGATTTCCTGGGGCAAAACGTGTTTCCCCGACTGGAGCCAGGGACGACCGGCGCAGCGCCGAGCGTTGAGGAGTTCACTGATCGAATCATGGGGAACCTCGCGCACCTCAAGCAATTGAGTGCGCAGTACGGCGTGCGGCCGCTGATCTGCGGCATCGGCCTCAGCTCTAGCGCGGATGGATGGCGACAGATGTCGCGGCCCGCGGGCGCCCTGGACCTCGAGGTGCAGCGGCGCTTCTACGCAGGGATGTCCCGCGCGCTCCAGGCCGCGCGTACTCAGGAGCTCTCGCCCGCCGGATTTTTCACCTGGTGCTGGTGGAGCGATCCCGCAAGTGGAGGCGACCTCGATCGCGGCTTTACGCCCCAGAACAAGCCGGCCGTCTCATCCTTCGCACGCGCGCTCGAGGTCCGGTGAGTCGGGCCCAGGGGACCCGCGCGATCACCGACGAGATCCGCGCACAGGACACACCGGCGCGGTTGGCGGGCGTCGGCCCGCGTCGCGCGGCCCTGCTGGCCGCGGCCGGGATCCATAGCGTGCGCGATCTGTTGCTGATCGCGCCGCTCGAACTGGAGTCCTTTCCGCCGCCGCAGCCGATTCTCGACGTCGGGAGAGCGCTGGGGAACACGGCGCGCATCGCGGGAAAAGTAGCGCGAATGTCATTCTCGCGCTTTGGGCGACGCTCCTTGCTGCGCATCGCCGTCGAGGACCAAAGCGGGCGGATCGACGTCCTGTTTTTCAATCAGGTCTGGCTGCGCGAGCGCTTCAAGGTGGGCGAGCCGATTGAGGTCCTTGGACGCGCCGTGGATGCCAAGGGCACCGCGCTCACGTGTTTGCGACTTGGAACCGCCGAGAAACCTCTGCCTGCGGCGGGAGAATTGGTCGCGAGGTATCCGACGATTCCGGGAATCTCGCCAGGCTTCTTGGCCGACCTGTGCCAGCGCGCAGAGCAGGCCTGCGCGCCGGGACTCATGGATCCGCTGGAGTCCTCCTGGCTTGAACAACACCGAATCCCGGACTTGGCGCGCTGCGTGCGCGACTTGCACCGACCGATGGACATGGCGGCGTTCCATGGAGCACTGCGTCGAGTCGCGTTGGAGCGCGCGCTGGAACTTGAAGCGCGCATCGCGATGCGCCGTGCGGAGAACGCGACGCGCCGTGCGCCTGTGCTTTCGATTTCCGACGCCGAGGAACGTGCGCTCGTGGCACGCTTTCCCTATGCGCTGACCGCGGGTCAACGCCGCATCAGTTCGGAGTTGCGCGATGATTTGTCGCGCGCCGTGCCCATGCGACGCTTGCTTCAAGGAGACGTCGGCTCGGGCAAGACGGCCCTGGGCCTGTACGCAAGCCTCCTGTGCGCCGCGAGCGGCTACCAGTCGGCATTCATGGCGCCCACGGAGTTGCTCGCGGAACAGCACTATCTCGGGTTGCGCGCGCTCTGCTCGGCTGCGGGCCTCGAGACGTGCCTGTTGAGCGGTTCCTTGGGCACTGGTGCGCGACGCGAAGCATTGGAGGCCGTGGCCAGCGGCCGCGCGCAGATCGTCTTCGGGACCCACGCACTGTTCTCGGAGGCGGTGCGCTTCCAGAGACTAGGTCTCGCGGTGATCGACGAACAGCAGCGCTTCGGCGTGGAGCAGCGCCAGCGACTGGCGGGCAAGGGCCTGCACACGCACGTGCTCCTGATGAGCGCCACGCCGATCCCGCGCACGTTGGCATTGACGATGTACGGCGATCTCGACCTGTCGATCCTGCGGGAGAAACCACCCGGCCGCGGGCCTGTCAGCACGCTCTGGGTGCGCAGGGCACAGCGGGCGCAGGCCTTGGCTCGCATGCAGAGCGCACTGGAAGCCGGCCAGCGGATGTACTGGGTCGTGCCGCGCATCGGGGAAACGCCTGAGGAACGCGAAGCAGGGGCTGCTTCCCAGGGCTCGAGCGCCGAAGCGCGCCTTGCGCGCCTTGCGAGTTCGCCCCTGGCGAAATTCGGTCTCGAGTTGGTGCACGGCCGGCTCCCCCCGGACGAGCGAGCCGCGCGCCTGGAGCGCTTCCGACGCGGGGAAGTTCAGATCCTTGTGGCGACCACTGTGATCGAAGTCGGCGTTGACGTGCCCGAGGCCACTGTCATGGTGATCGAAAGCGCCGAACGCCTGGGGCTGGCGCAAATGCACCAGTTGCGCGGGCGGATCGGCCGCAGCCCCGTGCCGGGCGCCTGTTTCTTGTACGGAAAGCCCAAAGCCGCCGAGCGTTTCCTGCGCTTGGAGCAGGACAGCGACGGCTTCTCGATCGCCGAGGCCGACCTTCTCCAGCGCGGCATGGGCGAATTGTGCGGCGTCCGGCAGGCCGGAGCGTCAGAATTCTCCGCCGCGGCGCCCGAGGAGTCCCTGGCCCTGGCGCGGGCGCTGTTGTCCTCGAATCCACTGTTGCGCGCGGAGTATCCGGGCGCGCCCGCGGCATTCGATTCCTGATTTACCCACAACCCTCAGTCACTACGACCTTGGAAGCCTTCCTCACGACCGAGAACCTGATCGCCCTCCTGACGCTGACGGCGCTCGAGATTGTCCTCGGGATCGACAACATCGTTTTCATTTCGATCCTGACCGGGAAGTTGCCCAAGGAACAACAGTCGCGGGCGCGAACCATGGGCCTCGCGATGGCGATGCTCATGCGCATCGGGCTGTTGCTTGCGATCACCTGGGTGATGGGGCTGACGCGCACGCTGTTCACCGTCGTCGGGAACGATGTGTCGGGGAAGGACTTGATCCTGTTCGTCGGCGGACTGTTCCTCTTGGCCAAGTCGACCCATGAAATCCACGACCGGATGGAGGGCCAGGGCCACGTTGGGGAGAACGGCCGCTCCCATCCCAGTTTCGTCAGCGTCATCGCGCAGATCACTCTGCTCGACATCGTGTTCTCGCTAGATTCCGTGATCACTGCGGTAGGCATGGCATCGAACATCGCGACGATGGTCATTGCCGTCGTCATCGCCGTGGGCGTGATGATGATTTTCTCGGGCCGCATCTCGAGCTTCATCGAGCGCCATCCGACCCTGAAGATGCTGGCGCTGTCTTTCCTGATCTTGATCGGCGTGATGTTGGTGGCGGAGTCCATGGATCAGCACGTGAACAAGGGCTACATCTACTTCGCGATGGCCTTCTCGCTGGGGGTCGAACTCCTGAACATTCGCCTGCACAACAAGAAGCTCGCCCAGCAGACGCGGGTGGAGTCCGGAGGCAAGGGCTAGCCGTCGCGTTTCGTCGCCTCGCGAGGCGGCAGCGCCACGCGACCCGCGACTAGGTCGCGCAAGAAGGCTTCGTTGTAGATCGCGAACTCGCGCATGCGGCGAACGGCCGAATCCGCGGCCGCTTTGGCCGCGGGCTCGCTCTTGTCGTCGATGCGCCGCGGAGCCAGGCCGCGCGGGTCCGTGTCGAGTTCGACGGCCCAGCGCGCGTCCGACTCAGACTCCCAGATCCACTTGGAGTGTCCGTCGATCAACGCTGCCGTGCGCTCGGTGCCGTAGGACTGCAGGAACACGGTGCGCTCGCGCTCGCCGAGCAGAAGCGACTCGCCCGACAGGGGCAGACCCTGGGGCGCAAGTCCAAGCAGGTCCAGGATTGTCGGCAGGACGTCGACCTGTCGCGCGCGGCCCAGTCGCAACATCGACATGTCGACGCCCGGCGCAAAGAAGAGCAGCGGCACCTCGTGGGCATTCTCGGTCAGCGAGCTGTGACGCGGAGCGAAGCGCCCGGCCTTGAAGTCTTCGCCGTGGTCGGCCGTGATCACGAAAAGCGTGTTGTCGTAGAGTCCGCGTCTGCGGTATTCCTCGAGCAACTCGCCGAACACGGTGTCGGTGTAGCGCACCGCGCGGCCGTGGCGCTCCTCTTCGCTGCCCTTCACCTGTCCAGGGAACTGGTAAGGATAGTGGGAGGACATCGTGTAGTAGGTGGCCGCGAAGGGCTGGCGTTCGACGAGTCGACCGTGGTCCCAAAGGAACATCAGCCGGTCGTCGCGCGAGCGCGGGCCGACTTCGTCGAACGCAATTCCCTGACTTGCCGAAATGGCCTGCAGGTCGAGGAACGCGACCAGTTCGCCAAAGCCCAGGCGCTGGAACATCGTGCGCTGGCCCTGGTAGTACAGATGTTGCGGCGTCACGCAGACGCTGGAGTAGCCCGCATCCTCCAGCGCTGAGGGCAGGCCGCTCATGGCCTTCATCTCGCACTCGAGCACTTCCATGGTCTGCGCTGCATACACGCCGCTCAACAGACCGAAAGTGGCCTTTGAGGAATTCGCAAACTGCGCGTAGCAGGGCGTTTCCACCGCGCCTTGGGAGAGCAGGCCCGCCAGCACCGGCGTCGAGTTCTCTGCGTTGGAGCCAAACGAGGTTTGCTCGCGCGCGAGACTCTCGATCACATACAAGACGACGTTTCGACCCGCGCACAGAGCGGGCTTCGAATCGCGGCGGTGGGCAAAACTCGCGGCAGTGGATCGCGCGACCGGCTGCTCCGATGGACGCGTCTGATGCTGGTCGTAGCCGACCACCGCCCTGTCGATCGGCAGGAGCGTCGCGAGGACGAAATTGCGATGCAAACCGTAGGGTTGCGCGGGCGACAGGAAGGCCAGGATCCCTAGGGGCACGAGCGCGAGCTTGCCGAGCAGCGGAATGCGCAGCAGTCGCTCCAAACTCCCGAGCGCTCGGGCGATGGCGCGTGCAAATGGAACCCAGGGCGACAGGAATGCGCCGAGCAGCACCCCGAGTGATGCGAGCGCCGCGATCCAGTAGCTGCTGCCGGTGAACACGGTGTAGTCCGGTCCGATGGTGCGCGCCTCGGCAATCGCGTACTTCAGCCACGCCCAGGAGAGCGGATGGAGGAAGCGCACTTTCATTCGCGCGTCGACACACTGGAAGATCAGCACAAGGCAACAGACCGCGACCGTCAGAGCCAATGCGCGAGCGCCGCCCTTGCGCAGCCAAAGCCGCCAGATCGCGTAGAGGCACGCGATCAGAAACAAATCCTGGGGGAACGCCTGGGCGTACTGCCACGGGGACCAGGCCTCCTGGATGCGGAAATTCCCGCTGACCAGGCTGTATGCCCTCCAGACAAGGCACAGAAGGAACAGCGCGAAGAGCCCCGCTCGCCCGCTCGCGACCGCGCGCGAATCTTCGTCCGCTCCCTGGCTCCCAGGTTCCTTTGCTCGCCCGATGACCGGTGACGACTCCACGGCGGGCCAACATACTCCGCGCCCAGCGAAACGCCGCCGTCTATCGCATTGCCCTTCTGGTGGCGGGCCGCAGGGGGTGTGACTGCAATCGAAGGCGGCGATTTACCGGCAGCGGGATGGATCGCGTATCCTGCGGCGCTGGACGGGCTACTGCTTGCCCCGCCTGCTCCAAGGATCCCATGCAACGAATCCTCGCCCTCGTGAGTCTGTGCTTTGCGCCTTGCGTTCTCGCGCCGGCAGCGCTGGCGCAGATCGAATTTCCCGATAAGCCCGTGACCGCGCCGAGCACGCCCGTCCCGGTGGAGTTGCCCGCCGTTCCGAGCGGGAACTTGGCGGATCGAGGGCTCGAGAAGCCGTCCGAGGTCGGCGGGGGAACGGAGACCCCCGTAGGCGAACTTGGGTTCCCGGAGGTCCAGGTTCCCGACCCGTTGGCGGCCACCGGGGATCCCGGTCGAATCGACGCCGGGCCTCTCGGCAACTTGCCGCCGGGGCGGCGCGACGCGGCGAATTTCATCCTGACGGAACTGCGCCGGATCGAGAACGTGCGCCACACCATGGTCGATCAGGCGGCTCAGAGTCTGATCGGGCTTGGGGATGAAGGCCGCGAAGGCGCGCGAATGGGATTGATGGAGAACCGCGCTGCGACGATCCTCGCCTGCGCCAAGGTGCTCCTGTCTTCCGACAAGGCGGCCGATCGCGAACTGGTTCGCGCTCGCATGCGCTCGAAGCTGCCAGCGGCAGTGGGCGGACCCTTGGTGGATGCATTCGCCACCCTCGATCCAGTGGGCGCGAGCCCCTCAGCATTGGCGTTGCTCCTCGATCATCCACTTGTGGGCGCGCGCGCTGCCGCCCAGCGCCGACTCGAGGGGCTACAGGACGCGGGACACCTCCCCGCGCTGATCGAACAACTGCGCTCGAGTCGCGCAGACACGCGCCTGCGCGCCCTGTCCTTGGCAGCGCGATTCGAAGTCGATGGCGTGGTCGAGCAGGTCATCGGCCGACTCAAGGATCCTGCAGCCCAAGTGGCGGAGCGCGCTGCCTTGTTGCTTGCCGCGCGTACAGATCCGGCCATCGTCGGACAGTTGCGCGTCAGGGCATTTGACCAACCATGGATTCTGCGCGAGAACGCCTACGCGATTCTGGCGCTGATCGAGCGCGAGGACGCGCTGCTCACGCCGTGCTTCGACGAGCGCCACGTTCCGAACCTGCTCGAAGGTCTTGCCAGTTCCGATCCCTTCATCGCCGGCATGTGCGCCGCAGCGCTTTCCGGCATTGGTTTTCGCTCGACGACACTCGGGGCTGAGGATTGGATCGATCGCGCGGTCCCCGAGCGCCTGGTGCGCTGCGTCAGCGGCCACGAATTCCACAACGATTTCAGTTCCCTGCAGCGCGCCGCCTGCCGCCGACTGTCGCTGATCTCCGGTCAAGTGTTCGGTAGCGACGGCCCGCTGTGGATGAAATGGTGGACCGAATCGCACGCGAGCTTCCGTTCGCGGCGCGCCGTCATCGCTGCCGGCCCGGAGCTGGCCGTTTCCCTGCGATTGGGGTGGCGCGACGAGCTCTCCGGATTGGAGCAGTTCCGGATCCTCGGTCCCACAGCCACCTCCGAACCACTCGATTCCGCGCTGCCTTTCGCCGGTGATGTGTTCCGCATCAGCGCGTCCCAGGCGGCCGATGTCTACGCCATGCTGCAGGAAATGCGCGTGTTTTCCGCCGAGCGCCTGCCGGGCGTGCGGGGATCGAGCACACTTCCCGGCCGCTACCTCGAGGTCGGCATCGGCGATCAAGGCAAGTCCTTCCGCTTCGCAGGCACTGCCACCGAGGCCTGGTTCGACACCGTCGGCGCGGCTCTGCGGGCCGTGCGCGATCGCAACCGCTGGCAGTGCTATCCGTCGCCACCGCGGCACGCTCGCGCGGAGGATCTTTGGTTCGAGCAGTTCGCCTGGTGGGACACGGATGCATCCCAGCACGAGCGCGCCCTGCGGATGAAGACCTTGGTGCTCGAGGCGTTGCCCGCGTACCCCTTCGATCAGCGCGGCGGCGGGATCGCCGAGCTGGTCGCGATCTACGCGGAGCGCGAGAACATCGCTGACGCGGATTTTCCCGCGCTGGTGGAGCTGCTGCAGCAGGAGCCGTTCTACGGGCCCCGGGCCCGCGCGCTCCTTGGGCTTTCCATTGCCCACCTGGGCGCGAACTCAGCTGCCGCGAACGCGCGCGCTGACTTACTGCTCTCTGTGGCCACCGAGCGCTTCGGCGAGCAGACGGGCGAGGCCGTGACACAGATCCTCGCCGGCGCCGGCCCCGCGGCCGTGCGCGCTGCCACGTTCGACCCGCGACCCAACGTGCGCGCCGTGGCCGCTGGCTTGGCGCTGGCACTGGGAGAAAGCGGGGACGTGCAGCGCGCCGAATCCATGCTGACGGACAAAGCGCTTTCGGTTCAGGTCGCGGCCGTCGTGGCCCTGGGGAATCAGCGCGTCGAGTCGGCGCGCGTGGAACTATTGCTGCGCGCGCGCCTGGCGGAGGATGCCTCCGTGCGCGCGGCGGCCCTCGGCGCCATGGCCGAACTCGGCGGCGAGGGCGCACTGGACGCCATGGTGCTCGGTCTGACCAGCCCGATTCCCGCGATCAAGGTCGCCGCGGCCCGCGGACTGGCGCGCATCGGCGATCCCACCGCGGCACCGTTGCTGATTTCCTTGCTGGGCCAAGGCCGCGGCTCCGATGTGTTCGAAGCCGCGCGTCAGGGGTTGACTGCCCTGGGTGAGCTGGCGACCAACGATCTGCTGCGCGCGATCAACACGCCCGGTCACCGCGCCCGGCGCGAGGGCGCATTGCTGCTCTCGCAGTTGGGTGTGCCCGAGGCCGTCCCGGTGCTTCTCGCGTTATTCAGCGACAGTCCCAATGACTCGCTGATCGCCAGCGAACTGGCGGTCATCACCTGCGTCGACCTGCGCCGCGCGGGCAATCCGCCGGTAGCGTATTGGGACTGGTGGGAGGGCGTCGTGCACGACGATCCCAACGCTTGGCTGTGCGGAGCCCTGGAGCGCCTGGACGTGCGCGCGCCCGCGCCGAAGGAACTGCGCGCTCCCGGCTCGCGCAAGGCGATGCTCTTTCTGGCCAGCCTGCTGCGCCGCTTCGAGCCTCAGATCGTGGAGCGTGCGCGCCGCGACCTCGGCCGACTCCTCGGCCGCGATTTGGGCGCCTTGCCTGTGGTCGGGGACGACCGCAACCTGCTGATTGCCGAGTTGGAGCGCGAAATCGACGTGCGCTTCCCGCAGTAGCCTCCGTGGCCCGCCGTCGGTCTTCGAAGAAGCGACGGAAATTCGCCGGGCTGCTGCGCCTCGGTTTCCTGCTGGCGGCGGCGATCGCCGTGGGCCTGTACTTTTCGCCACCCAAGGACCTGCGGCGCTGGCTGAGCGAGCGCGAAGGAATGGCGCGCGTCGAGGGACACGCCGAGTTGATCCGCTCGGCCGCCGTTGAGAGCGGATTGGATCCCAACCTGCTGGCCGGCGTCATGATGGTCGAAAGCCGCGGCCACCTCGCCGCCGAGTCCAAGGCCGGGGCCCTGGGTCTGTTTCAATTAATGTTGCCCACGGCCGCTGACCAGGCCCGGCTCATGGGCCTCAAGCCGCCGTCGAAGCAGGAATTGCTCACCAACGGGGTCCTGAACGCACGCCTGGGTGCCGGATACCTCGCCTGGCTCCACCCGCGCTTCGATGGCGAGCTGGAGCGCGCGCTGATCGCCTACAACACCGGCCCGGGCCGATTGAAACGTTTGATCCTGGAAGCGGGAAGTTATGCTGCGTGGCGCGATGCGCGCGAGCGCGCTGGCGACTCGAAGCTCCTCTCCTACGCGCGCGACGTTGAACACTATCGACAGCGATTTGCGGACCGTGGGGCAATTGCCCCCACAGCCCAGCAGGCACCCTCGGTGCCCGCGGCGGATGACGGCCGCGGCTCGGGGCTCGATGGAGTTCCCGCCGCACCCGGTCGGATAGGTCCGCTCGAGTCGAACCCAAAGCAATGATGACGACCTCCCAATCGCTACGAAGCAGGCTTCGCCGCCAGGGCAAGTCCCTGGTCGCCGCGCTGTTCCTGGCGTTCGTGTGCACTTCTCCGCTGTGGTATGGCGCGGGCGCGGCCTTGGCGGTGCAGTCCCAGGCTTCGGCTGCGACCGCTGCCCCGGTCCAGGTGCCGAAGGAGGCCGAGCCGGGCTATGGCACTCCGCGCGAGACTCTGGCCAGTTTCCTGCGCGACGTCGTGCAGTGGCGCGAGCACGGCGACAACAACTCGCTCAAGCGCGCGATTCGCGCCCTCGATTTGAGCGCGATTCCCAGCATCGACCGCGCTTACAACGGTGAGCGCTATGCGACCCGACTGATTGACCTTGTGGACAAGGTCGCAGCCATCGATGCTGCCAAATTGCAGGACGATCCCATGGGGCTTGCCGCCGGAACGGTCGCCCATCGCTTCGCGCGCGCGGACATGCCGGATGTGGCGATCGAGCTGGTCTTCACGCGCGTGAACGGGGGAGAGTGGCTGATCGCCAACTCGACCCTGCAGCGCATCGACGGCTGGACACGGCGTTACGACGACGTTCCGCCGCTCAGTGATTCGGCGAAATTGCCCACGCTGCAGGAGTGGGTGCGCTCCACGGTGCCCGCGGCGCTGAAACAGCGCATCGCATTCCTGCAGGCCTGGCAGTGGATCGGATTTGGAATCCTGATCCTCGCGGGGATCCTGGCCCAGCGAATCGTCTCGTTCTTTTTCAAGCGCTTCATGGCGCACGTGGCGAGTTCGGATCGCATCGCACTCGACACCAAGCTCCTGAACGGCGTCGCGCGTCCGATCGCACTCCTGGCCACGTCAATCGCCTTCTTCGCCGGCGTGCCGTTGCTCGATCTGAACCAGAGCGCGTACCACGTGGTCAACATCGGGGCCAACGTGGCCATGACCATTGCGGTGGTCTGGACCGCGTACCGCCTCGTGGACGTTCTCGCCTGGCGGATGGCCCAGAAGGCCGCGCTCACGGAGACCAAGTTCGACGACATGCTCGTGCCGCTGATGCGCCGCACGCTGAAGTTCGTCGTGGTCATCATCGGAGGGGTGCTGATTGTCACGCGCCTCAACAGCGATCTGTGGGGACTCGTGGCCGGACTTTCGATCGGTTCTCTGGCAGTGGGCTTCGCGGCCAAGGACTCCATCGAAAACCTGTTTGGAACGTTCACGGTCCTGATGGACAAGCCCTTCCAGCTCGGCGACCTGATCATGGTCAATGGCATCGAAGGCACCGTCGAGGACGTGGGCTTCCGTTCCACGCGCTTGCGCACGGCGGAAGACAGTTTGATCACGGTTCCGAACTCGCGTTTCATCGCGGCCGACCTGGAGAACCGTGGCTTGCGACGCTACCGGCGCGTGAGCACCTCCCTGGGCGTCACCTGCGATACGCCGCCCGCCAAGATCGAGGCCTTCTGCGAGGGGATTCGCGAGCTGATTCGCCGCCATCCGTACACGCGCAAGGCCGACTATCACGTTTGGATGAAAGGCTTCGGGGCCAGCTCACTCGACTTGGAGCTCACGGTGTTCCTCGACGTCAGCACCTGGGCGATGCACTCGCGCGAGCGCCACCGCCTGTACCTCGACATCCTGCGCCTCGCCGAGCGCTCGAAAGTCCGCTTCGCCTTCCCAACCCAGACGGTGAAACTCGAGCAAGTGCAGCCCGCCGCGGACGAGGTCGGCGAGAGCCTGCCCGACGAGATCCAAGTCGCCGTCGAGCGCGGGCGCCGCATGGCCGCGCAGATCGCGGACGACTCACTGCGCGAATACGCCGGTCAGCCGCCGGCGGAGGTGCGCTTCGACACCGACCACGCCGACGACGCTGGGCACGGCCGCTTTCAGCCCTGACGGGGCTGCCCGCCACCAACATCCTCCCCGCGCACTTCGTAAGAGCCAGAACCCCCAACGTCACCTATGAGCCAGGCCCAGAGTCCGATCCCCCCGAGCCCCGCCACGGTCCCGATCTCCGGAAGTCCCCACGGACTCCAGCGCGGTGGGGCGCCCTGGGTCGGCGAATTGGAATTGGCTCTGGGCGAGGTCCTGATCGGACAAAAAGAGCTGGTCCACGGACTGCTGATCGGACTCCTGACCGGCGGCCACGTGCTCCTGGAGGGCGTGCCCGGTCTGGCGAAGTCCCTGGCGGTTTCGACCCTGGCCAAGGCGACCCACGGAAGCTTCGCGCGGCTGCAGTTCACGCCGGACCTTCTGCCCAGCGACCTGGTGGGCACCGAGATCTACAACGCGAAGGAGGCGGCCTTCACCACTCGCAAGGGGCCGGTTTTCGCGAACTTCGTCCTCGCCGATGAGATCAACCGCGCTCCGGCCAAGGTGCAGTCCGCGTTGCTCGAGGCGATGCAGGAACATCAAGTCTCGATCGGCGGCGTGACCTTCAAGCTGCCCGAGCCGTTCCTGGTGCTCGCCACGCAAAATCCGCTGGAGCAGGAGGGCACCTACGCGCTTCCCGAAGCCCAGGTCGATCGCTTCGCGTTGAAGTTGGTTGTCGATTATCCATCGAAGGAGGAGGAACTTGCTGTGCTGTACCGCATGGCGCGCACCTCGCCGCCGCTTGACGTGCGCCAGGTGGTCACGCTCGATGAAATCCAGCGCGCGCGGGTGGCGGTCGATCAAGTGGCGCTCGATCCGAGGTTGTGCGAGTACATCGTGGCCCTGGTGCAGTCCACTCGCGATCCGCAGAAGAGCGGCCTCAAGGACCTCGTGGGACGGGTGCACTACGGCGCCAGTCCGCGGGCGACGATTTGGCTGGCTCTTTGCGCGCGAGCCAATGCGTTCCTCGACGGTCGCGCCTTCGCGACGCCGGCGGACATCAAGCGCGTCGCGCCGGCGGTTCTGCGCCACCGCGTCATCCCGACTTATGAAGCCGACGCCGAGGGGCTGTCCAGCGACAAGCTCGTCGCGCGCGTGCTCGAAACCATCCCGGTGCCCTGAGCCCAGGTCGCGCTGTGTTCGAAGCAGACCCGAGTCCTGAGGAGGTCTTCGCGCCGGAATTGATGGCGCGTGTGCGCCAAATTCAGCTTCGCACGCGGCGCATGGTCAGCGAGGTGCTCGCCGGAGCGTACCGCTCGACGTTTCGTGGCAGTGGCATCGAGTTCGACGATATTCGTCCCTACCAGCCGGGCGACGACGTGCGCGCCATCGATTGGAAGCGCACCGCGCGCTCGGGCGAGGCGTTCATCAAGACCTACATCGAGGAGCGCGAGCTCTCGCTGATGTTCGCCGTTGACACCAGCCGCACAATGGATTTCGGCTCGCGCGAATTTTCCAAGCGCGAAGTAGCGGCGCAGATGGTGGCGCTCTTGTCCTACGTGGCCGCGCGCCAGCACGATCGCGTGGGCCTGACCCTGTTCGGCGCCGAGCTGGGCCTGTCCCTCGAACCGCGCAAGGGCGCGGGAGCGGTGGCGCGAATCGTGCGCGAGGTGCTCGCGGCGCGGCCGACGGACGGCCAAACATCGTTTGCCCATGTGCTCGAACACTGTTCGCGCAGTTTGAGCCGCCACAATCTTCTGTTCTTCATCAGTGACTTCGCTGCGCCGGAGTTGTCCGAGCCCGGCGAACTGCCCCAGTGGCGCCACCACTTGATCGACCTTGCCGGTCGCCACGACGTGGTTCTGGCGCGGGTCAGCGATCCCTTCGAGACCGAGCCGCCGGCCGCGGGCTGGATGGCGCTCGAGAGCGCAGCCTCGGGGCGGCGCATCGACCTCGACACGCGCTCGGCCCGCGTGCGTCGGGCCTGGCGCGAATCCGCCGACGCGCGGCAGGCCGCGGTCGTTTCCCTGGCTTCGCGCACGGGCCTGGACCTGATCGAACTCTCCACCGAAGGCAGCGTCGCCGATCCGATCGCCGCCTTCTTCAAGAACCGCGGTCGTCGCCGCCGGGGCGGACGATGAGCGTGGGATCCCGTTGCATCCGCGGTCTTGCTGCGCTGCTGCTCTGCGCAACTGCGTCGGCCGCACAGGAGTCGCGCGCGCGTCTGGAATTTGATCCGCCGTCGGCGGAGGTGGGTGAGGTCGTGCGGGCGACGCTAGTCCTCGCCCATCCCGCTGGCGCGCGCCCAGCTGAGCCGAAACTCGCCTTGGATGATTCTTGGCTGATCCTCGACACCACGGCCGGTGGAACGACGTCCGATCCCGCACAGCCAACCTTGGCCCGCAGCCTGTGGAGATTCGAGGTCGTCTCACTCGAGCCCGGAGAGCGCTCGATTCCCGACCTGACCCTCTCGCTCGGGGAGGAGCTG
The DNA here is from genome assembly GCA_947484275.1 of Planctomycetota bacterium. GTDB lineage: Bacteria > Planctomycetota > UBA1135 > UBA1135 > JADJQU01. Next base: position 31,870 of record CANKOY010000003.1, read on the forward strand.
GTCAAAGTGGAATGCGCACCGCTTCTGGTGCGCAGCGTGCTGCGCGAGGACGAAGACGCGCCGCGGGCCCTCAAGGGACTGCTGGAACTTGCGACCACCGACAAGGCGGCGCTGCCTTGGATTTGGATCGGCGCGCTAGTGGCGCTCGCTGCGGCCCTCGCGACCTGGCTCGCATTTCGCCTTCGCGCGCGTTCGCGTGCCGCGCCCCAGGTTGCCCCTGTGCCCTCGCTGCGCTTGGCAGTGCTCGAGGCGCGGCCCCTGGACACGGCGGAGGACGTACAGGCCGCGCACTTTGCGCTGACGCGCCTCCTGCGCGAAGCCGCGGACCTGCGGGCGGGGCGTGATCGCAGTGGATTGACCGACGGGGAGTGGCGCGACGCGGCAGAATCCGAATTCGACGCCGCGGGATTGAGCGGCGAGGATCGTGCGGCGCTGGTCGCGCTCTTGTCGCGCTCCGAGCAGGTCAAGTACGGCAGTGAACGGCCGACCCACTGGGCCACGCGCGAGGCCCTGGCCAGCGCGCGACTCTTCGCCGTGCGGCTCGAGCCCGGCCTTGGTCGCAAGGAGGTGGCCGCGTGAAGTTTGCGCTGCTCCTCCAGGATTCCGCGGCAACCCAAAGCGTGGCCGAGGCACGTCTGCACATTTTCGGCGACTACTACTTGGCCAATCCGTGGTTCCTGTTGCTCGCACCCCTGGGCCTGATCGCCATCTACGTGGGTCGCGCACAGTTTCGTTCGAGCGCGGGCCGAATCGGGGTGCTGCCCGCCGTGCGCCTGCCGCGCAGTGCCGTGCAACGGCTCGCCTTCATTCCGGAATTGCTCGAAGTCACCGCGTTCTTGCTAGTCGCCTTCGCCATGGCGCGGCCCGTGCGCGCCAACGAACTGCGTACGAACACCAGCGAAGGCATCGACATCGTGCTGGCCGTCGATCGCTCGGGTTCGATGCAGTACAAGGACCTCGATCCTGACAAGTCGCGTTTGGAGGTGGTCAAGGAAGTCGTCGGCGACTTCGCCGTGCGCCGCACGAGTGACCGCATCGACGCGGCGGATTCCTGCGCGCTGCTCGTGTTCGCGCGCTATCCGCAGCTTCTGTGCCCGTTCACCCTGGACGCGGGAGCCTTGACAGGATTTCTCAAGAACGTCGAGCTGGTGAAGTACGAGGCTGAGGACGGCACCGGCATCGGACGCGGATTGACGAAGGCCGTGGCGGCACTCTCCGCGAGTACGGCCAAGTCCAAAGTCGTCGTGTTGCTGACCGACGGCGAAAACAACGTCGATGACATTACGCCCGCGGCGGCGGCTGAACTGGCGGCGGAGAAGAACGTGCGCGTCTACACCGTGCTCGCCGGCAAGTACGTCTACCAGCAGGATCTCTTCGGCCGCGTGTTTGCTAGCGAGCGCGAATTGAATACCGCGGAACTGGAGCAGATCGCCGCGCGCACCGGAGGGCGCTTCTTCCGCGCCAAGGATCGCGGCGCGCTCGAAGGCGTCTACGCCGAGATCGAGCGCCTCGAGCGCACGCCGCGCACCGAGGAGCGCCGTGTGGACACGTTCGATCTGTACCCGCGGGCGCTTCTGATTGCGCTGTTCTGCTACGCAAGCGCTTGGCTGTGTCAGGCCACCTGGGCCAGGAGGATCATCTGACGCGCGCCGCACTATTCGGCTTCGGCTGGTTGCGTCCTGAGCTCGCGGCCCTGGCCCTGCTCGGCGTGCTGGTTCTGGTTCTGGGCTGGTGGGCCGTGCACAAGCGCTCGCGAGTGCTTGCGGCCCTGGTGGCCGCGCGCCAATTTCCGCGCTTCATTTCCGGCTGGTCGGTGAACCGGGCACGGGCGCGTTTCGTCCTCGCGGCTGCAGCGCTCGTGCTCCTTGGCCTGTGCGCCGCAGGCCCGGTGCGCGGATTCACGCTGCGCGAAGTTCGCCGCCGCGGTCTCGACTTGGTGGTTTGCATCGACACCTCGCGCTCGATGCTCGTGCGCGACCTGCGACCCGATCGAATTACCCGCGCGCGGCGCGAAGTGCGCGGACTGCTGGAGCGGCTGCGCGGCGATCGCATGGCCTTGATCGCTTTCGCGGGCGACGCGCGCGAGATCGCGCCCTTGACTCACGATCGCACGGCCTTGGCCGCGATGCTCGAAACTACGTCGCCGGCGGAGAACGAGAAGGGCGGTACGGACCTGGGGGCTGCGCTGGAGCGCGCGTTGGCGATGTTCGATGGGCGCACCGGAGCGAACGAGTGCATCGTGATGCTGACGGATGGAGAGGACCTCGAAGGCCGCGGCATGGAAGTCGCGCTCAAGGCCAAGGAGCGCGGCGTCAAGGTCTTCGTCGTTGGCATGGGCACGGAGTCGGGCGGGAAAATTCCCGTGGCGCGCCAGGGCGGCGGTGAGAGCTTCCTGCGTGACGCGGAGAACCGAGAAGTGGTCTCGGTCATGGGAGGTGAAGGCCTCGACGAGCTCGCCTCCACCACCGGCGGGGCGTACCTCTCTGCTCAAGCCTCGGCCGCGCCCCTGGAGGAACTCTACGAGAAGCGCATTTCGCGGCTGGAGGCGCGCGAGCTGCAGAGCGGTCAGGAGTTCGTGCCTCACGATCGCTTCCAGTGGTTCCTGGCCTTGGCCGCTGCCTGCATGCTCGCCGCCGCGGCCCTGGGGGAGCAGCGTTCGCGATCGCGCCAGCGCAGTGCGGCGCGCTCCTTGCGCGGACGCGCAGGATCCGCCGGCAGCGTGAAGCGCGAGAAGCCAGCGTGGGCGCGGGCCGTGGCGCCGCTGTTCCTGCTGGCCGGACCGCAGACGACGCCCGTGGTCCCGACCGTACCCCCGCCTGTACCTCCGACCGCACTCCCGGCCGCACCCTTGCCCGCACCCTTGGCCGAGGTGCGCGCGCCCGTGGTCGCCTACGATCAATCGCCCGCGAAGGGACTGAGGGAACTTCGCGCGCAACTCCAGAGCAACGACCTCGAAGGCGCGGCTTCCCTTGGCGAGCGCCTGGACGCCATGGCGAACCTCGGCGAGCTTGCTCGGGCAGAGATCGACTACCATCGCGGCGTCGTGCACGCGCGCCGCGGCGAATTTGCAGCGGCGAGCGCGGCCTTTGCGCAGGCGGGGGGGCAAGCTCCCGCCGGTGGCCTGCGCCTGGACGCCTGGTACAACGCGGGCACGTCGCTGCTGGAAGTTGCCGAGCAGGCATTTTTCGCGATTCCCGAAGTGCGCGAAGCGCGTCAGCTGCCGCCCTTGGCACCGGTGATGCCCCCGGCGCCCTCTGGGCCCCCGGGGGTTGGCGCGACAGCTTCGAAAGCACCGCCGCCCAACGCGGACCTCGATCTCGCGGCCGAGGGCTATCGCAGTTCCAAGCAGTCCCTTAGCCACCGCCTGCGCGCCGATGCCCGCGACGTCGACACACGCGCAAACCTGGAGCTGATTCAACGCCGACTCAAGGAACTCGAGGAGCTGCGCAAGAAACGCGAGGAAGAGAAGCAAGAGCAGGAGCAGCAACCGGATTCGAAGGAAAAACCCGAGTCCGACGAGAAGCAGGATCCGGACAAGTCCAAGGAAGACGACTCCAAGCAAGAGCCCAAGCCCGACGAATCCCAGGAACAGAAACCGTCCGAGGAGGAGTCGAAGCCGAAGCCCGAGGAAGATCAGCCCAAGCCAGAGAAACCGAAGGAGGGTGAGTCCAAGCCTGAGGATCAGCCCAAGCCCGCGGATTTGACAGAGGAACGCGTGCTTTCCAAGGAAGAGATTTTGCGTCTCCTGGATCAGCTCGCGAACATTGAAGAAGAGGCGCAGCAATTGCAGGCGCGCATTCGTGCGCGTCAGCGCGTGCCTGTGGAGAAAGACTGGTGAACCAATCCATTTCCTTGATTGCGCGTGTGGTCGCCGTACTGCTCGCCCTTGGGGCCCTGATTGCAGGTACAACGCCCCAGAATCAGGCGCGCGTCAGCGTGCGCCTCTCCAGCGGCGTGCTCAAGTTGGGCAGCGAAGTGGCGTTGATCGCCTCGGTGGAGAACGCAGCCTTCAGCGACGTGCGCCCGCTGCCCACGGTGGACGGTCTGCGACTGGGACCCTGGAGCTCGCCAAGTTCCCGGTCCTCGACGTCGATCGTCAACGGCCGGGTTTCGCGCTCCGACGAACGCACCTGGACCGCGGCGGTCCGTCCGGAGCGCAAGGGCGAGTTCACGATCCCGCCACTGGAATTCTCCGTTGATGGGGGCGTCGTGCGCACCCAGGCATTGACCCTGACCGTGGTCGAGGATCTCAAGGGTGAGGAACTCGGGACTTTCAACTTGCGCGCGTCGTCGACCAAAGTCGTCGAGGGCCAGCCCTTCTCGGTGGAGATGATCTTTGGATGGGACGCGGCGCTGACGGAGCGCATCAACTGGGCCAACCTGTCGCTGTCCTGGTGGGGGCAACTGCCCGGCGCGCTCGAGAACACTCCGCCGCCGCTGTCGGCGAACGCGAAACTGACTGAGATCGTGCTCAACACGACCGACACGGTGCGCGTCGAGGAACTGCCACGGCAGCAGGTGCGCGGGCGGGCCTTCCGCATGTTCCGCATGGTGCGCTCCTACACGCCGACGCGCTCGGGCAGCTTGGAGTTTCCCACCAGCTGGCTGGAGTTCGCGCGCATCGAGGACTTCGGCGACATTTTCTCCCGCCGCCGCGAGCGCGTGGAGTCCTATTTCGCCAAGAGCGAGCCGCTCGTCATCGAGGTGATTCAACTCCCGGAGCAAGGACGGCCTGCGGACTACGGCGGAGCAATTGGCAATTTCACCGCGCGTGCCAGCGCCGAGCCGCGTGATGTGGACGCCGGCGAGTCGATCAAGCTCAAGGTCGAGTGGTCGGGCACCGGGAATTTGGAGTTCTTCTCCGCGCCCGAGCCCAGTCGCAGCGAAGCGTTCAACGGATTCCGCGTCTACGGCAAGACCGAGACCAAGTCCCTTGACAGCCGCAGCGTGGTCTACGACCTCGCTCCGAAGTCAGCGGATGTGAAGGAGATTCCTCCGCTGGTTTTGCCGGTGTTCGATCCACAGAGCAATCGCTACACCAGCGTGGCGACGCCTGCGATCGCGATCAACGTACGCGCCCTCGGCCGTGCCAGCGGATTGAGCGATCCCGACGGGTTCGTGGCGCAGAACGATCTGCGCGACGTACCCTCCGCCCTGGGCGGCGAGGGCGAGCTTCCGCGGCCCGGCACAACCACGGTTCTAGGCGCCTTCGCGGCCTTGCCGTTGATCTGGATCGGCCTGGCACGCGTGGCGCGCCGACGCGGCGATCCCTGGGCCCCGCGCGAACGGGCTCGACGTCGCGCTCGAAAACAACTGGCCCGCGAGCTGTCCGGCGCCACGTCCGCACGCGCTGAACTCGTGGCGCTGCAGAACTTCCTCGGGGCGCGAACGGCGGAGCGCGCGGAAGCCTGGGAAGGCCGCGACATCCAGGGGTGGTTCGCGCGTCAGGCACACCAGGTCCCGGCCGCGGCCGTGCTCGAACTCGAACGTCTGGTGGACGAACTAGAAGCCGCCGAATGGGGTGGTGTTCCGCGCAGCGGCGGCCGCGCACGCGCCTTGGAAGTTGCCGAGACCCTTGTGCGAGGTGGGCTGTGAATTCGCGCTCCGTGATTTCGTTTCTGTGCCTGCTCTTGTGCCTGCCCTTCGCCGTCCGTGCCGACGCAGGACCACGCATGGATGTCGAATCGGCCGAGGTGCTCTACCAACGCGGTCTTGAGGCCTATCGCGCCAGCACGCCGGATCTGTCCAGCGCGCGCGCCCATTGGAGCGCGGCACTCGAACGTCGAGATGAGCTCACTGCTCCACAGCGCGCGCGGCTGTGCCGATCCCTGGGCAACCTGACGTTTCGCCAAGAGCGTCCCCTGGAAGCGGCCGCCTGGTACACCGCGGCGATTCGACTGGATCCGCGCGACGGCGACGCCTGGAGCAATCTGGAGTTCGCGCGTTCGAAGGCGGGCCTCGAACCGGCGGACCGCGGAGACCTCGCGGCGACCTTCGAGCGCGCGACTCACGCCCTGACCCGCGCCGAATCCGAATGGCTGGCCTTGGTCATGGCGATCCTGCTGGCGATCCTGATCGTGCTGCGCGCCTTCGTCCTGGGCAGCGCGGCGACGCGGCCTTTGATCATGACTGGCCTGCTCGCCCTGGTTGCCGCTGTCCCATGGTTCGTTCATTGGCGCGAGTCGGACCGCGATCCGGTGTTCGTGGTCTCCACGGCTGGCGTGCAGGTGGCCAGCGAGCCGAGCGCCGCGGCGTCGAAAGTGGCGCTGCTGCCCGCCGGCGCGAGCGCACAGCGCCTCGAGGATGTGGCCGGTTGGACACGGGTCGAAACAGAGGCCGGGGAGCGCGGCTGGGTACCGGCCCAGGCGATGTTCGCGCTCAAGCGCTAGCAGCCCGTTGAAAAAGTCCCTACTACGGCAAGACGTGCTTCGGCGCCGCGGCGTCGCGCTCGGAAAGTCGTGCTCAGCGGCCAGGAAGGCCGCCTGTGCGCGACTTTCTGTCGCGCTCCTTGCTCCGCCTTCTCACGCCTTGCCTCGCGACGGGACCTTTTCAACGGACTGCTAGGCGCGCTGCCGCGTGACCGCGGGGGCTCCCGCGCGCCTCGAACTCGCGTCGCGGCACACTTGTACGCGAGCACTCGGGCGACCATGCTGGCCCCATGCGCAAGCGCCTGGCTTTGCTGATCTGGATCGCACCCGCGTTCCTCAGCCTTTTTGCCTGCGCACCCGCGGCTCCAGGTCCGCCTGCGCGCGGCTTGCTCGTGATCGCGATCGATGGACTGCGCTACGACCATCTCTCGTATGCCGGCTACGACCGCCCGACGACCCCGGCGCTTGACGAACTTGCGCAGGAAGGAGTTTTCTTTCGCCAGGCATTCGCTGCGGCGCCGTGGCAGATTCCCGCGCACATGGCGTTGATTTCGGGCGCGGATCCACGGCTTGCGCGGCGCGTGTTGCCGGCCGACGTCAGCGTCAATCAGGCGACCCAATGGCACTTGCCCGACGAGGCTCCACATCCCGCCGCGTCATTCCTGAGCCACGGGATCAGCACGGCGATGTTCTACGACCATCCGAACCTCGCTTCGATCTACGGCTACCAGCGCGGCTTTCATGTCTACCAGGGTCCCGACAAGGACGATGACAAGCAGCGCCCGCAATTCGGATCCGAAGCCGTGTTCCGACGATTCCAGCAGTGGCTGACGCACTCCGACCCGGACCAGAGTTGGTTCGCGTATCTCGAAGTGGCCGATCTTGAACGAGTCTGGAGTGAGACCGATCCGCGCTGGGATTCGCGCTACTCACCGCGGCCGGAGTTGTCTCGCGTGCCGCCCGTGGGAGACGCGCAGCACCTGTACTTCGCCGTACCCCGCGGCCGTTGGTCGCAGGGCATGTCGACCTTGGGAGAGTACGAGGCTCGCTACGACGGAGCGATCGCGCAGATGGACTATGCGTTCCGCCGCCTGCGCTGTTCCATGGAACGCTTGGGGCGCTTTGAGAACACCACGGTCGTGATCGTCGGATCCTACGGGATGAGCTTCGGTGAGAGTGGCATGCTGTTGGACAGCGGCACGTTCGCGGATGTGGACCTGCACGTGCCGTTGATCGTGCGTCCGGGCGCGGGCTTCGCATTCAAAGCAGGCTTGCGCAGTGACGATCTGATTTCAACGGTGGACGTGATGCCCACGCTGCTTGAGATGGCGGGCTTGCCGATCACCAGCGGGACTGACGGCCAGTCGTTCCTGCGCGCCCTCAATGGCGTTGCAGCGGCACCTGGCCGCGTCATTCACGCCAGCTGCGCTTATCAGGATGGCTTCGCGACCCTTGATGATCGGCACTGCTTCGAGCGCACGTGGCCAGGCCGGGCACTGGATCCGCGCTTGAGTGCCTCATGGTTTGGTGACAACGAGCGGCGTCCTGATGAATTGCGCGAGGTGTTTCACGATCGTCGCGAGCATCCCAGTCTCGGACACCTTTCGGTGCAGGGCAGCGACATCGAAGCGCGCGCGAACTTAGCGCGCCGCGGCGAGGCATGGGCCGCGAAGATCCACGCGCGCCGCCTGAGGTTTCAGGGCCCCGGCGTCGCCGAATTCGCCGCGCCCAAGGAAACCGATCCGACCCGATGAGGGTGCTGTTCGTTTCGCGGGGTTTCCCGCCCCATGGGCGCTGGGGTACAGAGGCCTACACCTCGCTCTTGGCCAGCGGGCTCGCGCGCGAAGGCCACGAGATCCGCGTGTTCCATCCAGATGTGCGCGATGACCGTGAACCGTATTCGCTGTACGACGTCGAAGACGGGCCGTTCGTCGTGACGCGCGTAGTCTTGCCGCGCACGCGCAGCAAGCGCCTGGAGCAGAGCTACTCGGACAGCGCGTTGGAAGCGGCTTTCGAGCGGGCACTGTTGCGCCACCAGCCGGACGTCGTGCACTTCACCTACCTGCTGTGGACGCTTTCCGTGCGTCTGCCACAGGTGGCCAAGCGCCACGGAGTTGCCTGCGTGCTGACGGCCACGGACTTCGGCCTCGCCTGCCATCGAGGTCAGTACTTCGACTGGCGCCAGCAGGATTGCGGCGGGCCCCACAGCGCAGAGGTCTGTGCGCGCTGTATCCGCGAACCTTCCCGCGACGACGGCTCGAAAGTCGAGGTGGCCGCGAAGCGCTGGGCAGCCTTTTTCCTGGCCCAGGTGGGCGGCGCCGGGAAAGTGGTCGTGGGCGCCGATCTCGAACGGCGCGAGCACAGCGTGCGCGAGGCCATGGCCGCGATCGACGAAGCTGTGGCGCCGACGGAGGAAGTTGCACGCATGCTCGCGCGCGTGGGCGTGGACGAAGAGCGCATCACACGCCTGTGCTATGCAGTAGACGAGTCGATCATGGACGTCGCGCGCGCCGAACCAACTTCCAAGGTGCCGCGCATTGGATTCATGGGGCAGTTCGCGCCACACAAGGGCCCGCACGTGCTCCTGGATGCCGTGTCGATCCTCGAGCAACGTCTGCCCGAGTCCGTGGAGCCCTGGGAAGTGGTTCTATACGGCGAGGGGATCGAGGGCCGCCATCGCCTGTATCCGCAGCGATTGCGCGCGGCGCCTTTGGGCCCCCGAGTTTCGATCGCCGCGCCCTTCGAGACGCGCGCCGTGGGCGAGGCGTTTGCCGCGCTCTCATGCATCGTCGTGCCTTCGCTGTGGCGTGAGAACGCGCCACTCTGTGCGCTGGAAGCGCGCGCCGCTGGGATCCCGGTAATCGCGAGCCGCGTTCCTGGACTGTCGGAAATCATCCAGCCTGGCGTCCACGGCCAGCTGTTCCCGCCCGGGGATGCGCGAGCGCTGGCGGATCTGTTGCGCGATGTAATTCTCGGTCGAATCGCGCCACGCCACGCGCCCTCGCAACCAATCACCTACGCTGCGCACGTTTCGCGCGTAGCGCAACTGCACCGGCGGGCTCTGGCGCGGAGCGCTGGCAAGCACGTTCACGCGTCATGAGCGCGGGCCTTGCATCGATCGGCGAGCGCGCGCGCGACGAAGGCCTCGACATTGGATTCGTCAGCATGGGCTTCGCTCCCGATCTCGGCGGGATCGAAACGCACTTGCTGCAACTGGCGCAGGAATTCACAGCCCGGGGACACCGCGTACACGTCCTGTGTCTGGATTCCAGGCGCGGTCGCGCGCCCTATTCATTCGAGGATCAACTCCACGGCCAGGTGCGCGTGCGACGCGTGGCCTACGCCTATCACGATCACCGCGCCCTGGCCGATCTCGCCGTGCGCGCCGAAGCCAACGACACCGTCATGGCCTGGCTGGCGGAAGAGCCCTGTGACGTCGTTCACGTGCACCACGCCAGCGGGTTTGGTGCCGGAATGCTGCAGGCCATCCACGAGATGGGCCGGCCCTTGCTTCTGACTCTGCACGACTATTGGATGCTCTGTCCGCGCGGGCAGATGCTCCGAAACGACGGCGCGGTCTGTGCTTCGGCCCTGGCGCAGACTTGCGCGGCGTGTCTCGCTGCGACCTGGCCGCACCTGATGCCTTCTGAGCGCGGCGAGCAACGCGGTCCAGGGGGCGAGGCACTGACCAGCGATGAGCAGGCAGCAGCGGCGCGCACTGCCCACGCACTTTCGATGTTGAACCTGCCCGCGCGTTTGTTCGCGCCTTCGGCTGCCGCGCGCGACGTGTTCGAGCGCAACGGAGTTCCCGCGGGGCGCATTGCGGTCCTGCCCAATGGAGTCGAAGTCGAGGGGCTCGCCGCCGCGGTCGCCGCAGCGCGTCGCGCCACGGCGCCCAAGGACGACCGACGGAGGGTGGCTGTGCTTGGCAGCGTCCAACCATCCAAGGGTGTGCTCGAGTTCGCGCGCGCAGCGCTCTCACTCAACGATTCACGGCTGGTGATCGAAATTCACGGCGCCCTAGGCGACTATCACGGCGATTCCAGCTACGGCATGCGTCTGCGCGAATTGGCGACGGCCCATCCGCAACTGGAGCTGCATGGCGAATACGCCCACGTTGATTTGGCGCGAATCCTCGCGCGAGTCGATCTTGTGTGCGTGCCCTCGCGTTGGCATGAGGTCTTTGGTTTGACAGCGCGCGAGGCCCGGGCCGCGGGGCTTCCGGTGTTCGTGTCTGACCGCGGTGGGCTCGCGGACTTGCGCGCCGATCCCGGCGTGCGTTTGCTCGCTGCGGAGGATGCGACGGCCTGGCGCAACGCCCTCGAACAGTTCATGACCGAGCCCGCGGGCCAACTTGTTCTCGGTCCGGCCCCCAAGAGCGCCCACGCGCTGGCGCTGGAGCTGGAATCGCACTACGTGGAACTCGTGCGCACGCAACTGGGCCGCGAGCCGCGCCTGCTGTTTCAGGCGGGGACGGACGTGCCTGTGAGCCGCCTAGAATCCGAGCCGCCGGCGAGTAAGAAAGGACCGTGGTGGCGGCGCATGATTCGCTGATCGCCTAGAGCACGTCCTAATACCTGGCTGGCCGCCAGGCCAATTCCAGGCTCGCCATCGCGACGTTGCAGCTCCTCCGAGTATTGCAGGCGAATACGCGTCGTCGCTGCGCCTCGCGGCTGGCGGCCTGGAATCGCCCAAGCGGCCAGCCAGGCACTAGGACGTGCTCTCAGGTGCGCTGGTCAGTGATCAGAGTCACGACCGCTCGCCCGTCGCCACGTGGCCAGCAGTTTGTCCGACAACACACTCCAGGTGTAGCGCTCCATGGCGAGGGCGCGTCCGCGCCTTGCGCGCGCGCGGGCCTCACTCGGATCCGCGAGGGCCTCCAAGGTTCGCGCGGCAAATTCTGGGGCGCCGTCGGCGAGCCACAGGTGCTTTGGATCTTCGAAGCCAAGCCCCTCGGCGCCAATTCTCGTGCTGACCACCGGCGTTTCGCTGCCCAGGGCTTCGACGATCTTCAGCCGCGTGCCGCCGCCGATGCGCAGGGGCGCGATCAGCAGGGCTGCGCGCCCGAGTTCGGGTCCGACGGTCTCCACACGGCCGACGACTGAAACACTGCGGCCGGCGAGGGCCTGGACCGCCGCGCTGTTCCCGGAACCCACGATACGCAGCCGGGTCCCAGGCCGCGCGGCCAGTAGGATCGGCATAACCTCGCGCACGAACCAGGTCAGGCCGTCGATGTTGGGGCCGTAGTCCAAGCTCCCCAGGAAAATCAAATCGTCACAGGAGCGCCGCGAATCGGTCGGAAGAAAATTCGGCGGATGAAATCCGCTCTCGACCACCGACGTGTGGAGCGCCGGGTAGCGGCCCTTCAATTCGCGTGCATCCGCTTCGCCGGTCAAGACATGGAATCGATGTCGGCGCGCGGCCTCGCGCTCCAGCCGCTGCAGTTTGAAGCTGTCGAACCTGCCTGCGATCGTCCGAGCCGACGGCAGGCTGTCGTAGAAGCGCGTGTCGAGCTTGTGATGGTGAACGATCACGGCCGTGGCCAAGTTTCGTCGCAGGGCCCCGATCATGAACATCTCGTCGAGATGCACCAGGTCATAGCGCTCGCGCGCGAGTTCCTCTCCGATGGAAGCGGCCAGTGCGGGCGAGAAGAACCAGCGCTCGAGTTTTGCACGCGTCGCCCGGCGCCAGGTTCCCGCCCGTGCGCGCTCGAAGCCTCGCACGGAGGCGCAGTGGGGGGCAAGCTCCGCGATTGCCGCGGCAGCCGCGGGCGATTCGTGTACGGCGCGCAAGTGCACTTCGGCCCGGCCGTGCAACTCACGCAGCAAGTGGTACGTGCGCACCCGACCGCCGGTGTCGGGCGGAAAGGGCACGCTGGGCGTGACGAACAGGCACTTCAGGTGCTTGGCGGCCACGGCGTCGGTCCCTTCACGTTGGCGCGCACCAATCGCCAGCCCGCGGGGCTGTCGTGCAGCAAGCAGGCGCCGGACAGATCGATGCGCAGGCGAAACGACAGCCGGGGTTCGAGCCCGAGCATGTGCGCCAGCAGCACGCGCACGACGTTGTAGTGGCAGGTCACCGCGACCAGCCGACCGCCATCCTCGATCGCGCGTTGCACGTGTGGAAACGCCCGCGACAGGACATCGCGATCGGTCTCGCCGCCGTGGAGGTTGTAGTTCCATGGATCGTCATAGAAGCCCGCCAGTTCGTTACCGCGATCCCTAGAGAGGTCGGCGATCGACAGTCCCTGCCAGGTTCCGCGCTTGATCTCCGCCAGGTCCGGGGTGATGGCAAGCGCTGCCCCGCTGCCCTGCGCGATGCCTTCGCCCAACATCCGCGCGCGCGAAAGACTCGAGCTGACCACGCGTTCGAACGGCAGCTTGGAAAAGGCCTCGATCGCCGTGTGCGTGTCGCGCTCGCCCTGATCGGAGAGCGGAACATCCATGCCGCCGTAGGCGCGCCCGTGCCAGTCCGCGTGCACTTCCCCGTGGCGCAGGAGCCAGATCCAGGCTCCGCTGCCGAAGCCCTCGTGATGTCCAGGTTGATCGAATCGAGCCTGGGGGGCGGCGGAATCGCTGCCCGGGGGGGCAGAAGACATCGCCGCGCGCCCTGCGGCGCCGGAGAGCGCGATATGGCTGCCCCCAGAGCTCCCCGCGCTTTCCCTAGGGTTCATAGGTGTCGAAATTCATCGGTGGCCTGGGTGAGAGTAGCTTGCCAATCTGCGGTCTCCCCCTAAAGTCCTCGATCCGATCCCCGCGTCCCCGAACCGATTCCACCATGCCGAAGATCACCCTCGCCTCGAACAACAAGACCTACGAAGTCCCCGTCGGGACCAAGTTCCTCGATTTCTGCCAGGACAATCGGACGCCCCATGACTTTGGCTGCACCGTCGGCAGTTGCGGGACCTGCCGCCTGGTGCTCGAAGTCGGCGCCGACAAGGTCAATCCCCTGACCGACGAGGAGCAGGAGACCCTGGAGATGTGCACCGACGTTGCCGGCGCGCGCCTCGGTTGCCAGCTGACGGTCAACGGCGACATTCGCGTCAGGCAGATCGACTGAGATTTGCCAATGCGCGTTCTCCTCGTCCTTTCCGGTTGCGGCTATCTCGACGGCAGCGAGATCCACGAGTCGGTGTTGGCCATGGCGGCCCTCGATCGCGCGCGGGCTTCCGTGACGATCGCTGCCCCCAGGCGCGAGTTGACGGTGATCGATCACTCGACGGGCGCGCCAAGCGGCGAGCACCGCAACGTCTTCGCCGAGGCGGCGCGCATCGCGCGCGGCAAGCTCGTGGATCTGGCCACCTGCGACGCGGCTGACTTTGACGCACTTGTGATGCCCGGGGGCTACGGCGCGGCGAAACACCTGTGCGACTTCGAGAGCCAAGGGGCCAAGGCGCGGGTCGAGCCCGCGCTCGGGGCCTTGCTGCTCGCCATGCACCGCGCGAAGAAACCGATCGGCGCGATCTGCATCTCGCCCGCCATTGTCGCGGCGGTGATGCGCGACCAAAAGATCCGCGCGCGCCTGACCCTGGGCAACGATCCCACCATGGCCAAGATCCTGGGCGACATGGGCCAGGAGAGCGTTGATTGTGCTGTGGACGAGTGCGTCGTGGACGCGGATCAGCGCATCGTCTCGACGCCCGCCTACATGTACGACGCTCGCATTGCGGACGTCGCCGTCGGAATCGAACGCATGGTCGCGGCGCTCGCCTCGATGCTCAGGCCGCAGCGCGTGTCCAGCTGATCCAGGCCGGGAAGTGCCCGTCGAGGATCGCGTCCATTCCCAGGCGGCGTCCCGCGCCGGAGAGTGCACAGGCGAGCGAGCACAGCGCCACCAAGAGCGCGTATTGCATCTGCTCCACCGGCCCGGCGAAGGCGAAGCAAACCATCATCAATCCCACGGCAACTCCCGCGGGCCGCGTCAGGGCGCCCAGGAATAGGGCGATGCCTCCGAGCAATTCGCCCCACTGAATCACCTGCGCCGCAGCTTCGGGGAACGGATAGACCACTGTCCCCATGAACTTCTCGAACCACTCCGGTCCCGCGGCCACGCGCTGGCGAGTGGAGAGCACCAGGTCGGCTCCCACGCCGCCCAGAATTTTATGCCAGCCAGCCAGGGCCAGGATCGCGCCGACGGCGAGGCGCACCAGGACCAGTCCCCAGCTCGGCGGTTCGGATTCGGAGTCGTTCATTGGAGTTTATTCCTCAGCCGAGATTCTCGGCGGGCCTCACCAGCAGGCGCCCGTGGCCGCTGACGAGGCTCGTCACTTTGGCCCAAGCGGAGCCAGCACCGAGGCGCCACAGGCGCGCGGTGTGTTCGGGATTGCACCGCGCAGCGGTCACGTCGTGTCTTGCGATCCGCGGACGGCGTGAAACGGGAGCACACGCTGCCCGGTGCCACAGGCCCAAGGAGGGCGAGCGACCGGTAACGTGCCGAACGAACTCGAAGCCCGAGGCAATCCGCCCGTGGGGCGGGTTCTCCAGGGTCTTGCGCCGATCCATGGCCGGAGTCTAGCAGTCTTCTGCGCGTCGAAACACCGCACGCGGATTGCGGCCAGGTTCAGTTCGGATCGGGCAGTCTCAATGTCGCCGTGTCCGCCTTCCGCGCGCGCTGAGGCATGGCGTTCCCCAAGCGTTCGAGCACCTTGAGCGCCGTTGCGCGGTATCCGGTCAGTTTTCCGCCGTAGATCGCCACGCGGCGCACGGAGTCCGGGTTGTCCACGGCGAATTGGACTTCACGCGAGCGCGCGAACGGGCTGGCGCTCTCCTTAGGCAGGACGCGCAGCCCGGCCCAGGCGGCGATGAACTTCGAGGGGTGCTCGGGGAAGTAGCGCTCCAAGCACAGGCCCAGGTACTCGACCTCGGCGGCGCTGGGCTCCACGGCTTCCGGTGCGCCCGACCAGGGAGTCTCTGTGGTGCCGATCAACGTGTGTCCGCGCCAGGGCATCACGAACACGGCGCGCCGGTCCTGAGGCGACTCGACGTAGTAAATGCCGCGCACCAAGGGGCCCTCCAACTCGATGTGCGTGCCTCCGACGAGTTC
Source organism: Planctomycetota bacterium (assembly GCA_947484275.1). Classification (GTDB taxonomy): domain Bacteria; phylum Planctomycetota; class UBA1135; order UBA1135; genus JADJQU01. The sequence goes on from CANKOY010000003.1 coordinate 47,280, forward strand.
CACCTGCGGCATCGGGCCCTTCGGCGTGCAGCGGCCCTGGAGCAGGCTGTTCCAAGGACCCGCTGCGAGCACCACGGCGGATGCCGTGCATTCGTGGACCACGGCGCCTTCGCTCCAACTGACGTTGTAGACATCGTTCTCGCGCTGGGCCGAGAGCCAGCGAGCACCGAGGCGCAAGCTGCAGCCCATCTCCACCGCGGATTGGACCACCGCGCGGGTCAGGCGCGCGTCGTCGGTCTGTCCATCTTTGTAGCGCAGGACCGCCTGGAGACCGTCGGTCGAAAGTCCGTCGAGGGCCGACCACTCTGCGCGCGGCAGGCTCGCGAACTGTGCGTCTTTTCCGAACCCCGCAAGCATCCCGTACAGGCTCAGTCCCGTGCGCAATTGCCACGGCCGGCGCGAAGTGTCGCGGTAGACGGGGATGTGAAAGTCCACGAGCGACACCAGATGGGGCGCGATCGAGAGCAGGATCTTGCGCTCGCGCAGGGACTCGCGCACGAGACCGAAGTTGGCGCGTTCCAGATAGCGCAGACCGCCGTGGATCAACTTGCTGGAACGGCTCGATGTTCCCCAGGCGATCTCGCGCTCCTCGAGCAGCAGGACGCTCGAGCCTGCGGCCGCCGCGGCCTGGGCGACCCCGGCGCCGTGGATTCCGGCGCCGACGACCACCAGGTCGAATTCGCTCAATGCGGAGCCTCGCCCAGAGCCATGTTCGCGGGTCCGAGGGCCGCTGCCATCTCGGCGTAGTCAAATGTCTCGATGAATCGCACGCCGCGCGCGGCCAGCACCCGCGCCAGGGCCGGATCGGCGACTTCGTACACCGCGACTTTTGCGCCGGGCACCGTCAGCGGGCCGGAGAACGGCAGACCAAAGACATCGGTGAACACGTACTCCGGGCGCAGGGCCGCGAGCACTTCGCTGTGCGTTTCCGCGAAAGTGTCGAACACCGCGCCCAGAGGCAGGTCGCACAGATGACGGGCCTCCAGCAGAGCGGCAAGGTTGAACGAGATCAGTGCGCAGCGTGAACGCACAGGCTCCAGGAGCGGCAGCACGCTCTTGAGCACCGCGCGGGCGCCGTGGACGTCGAGCGAGTTGCGCTTGAGCTCCACGAAGGCAAAGGCGTCGCGGCGGCGCAGCAATAGGGCCACCAGGTCGGACAGGTGGGCCACCGGCTCGGCCTGGAAGCGCGCGCCAAAGCGCCCCGGCTCGCTGGCGCGCAATCGGCGAACTTCGGCGGCATTCAAGTCGCCCAGGGCGCCGGATCGGTTGCAAACGCGATTCAGGCTGCGATCGTGGAACAGGAACGGCTCGCGGTCCGCGGAGAGCTGCACGTCGACCTCGACGAACAGTGCGCCGGCGTCCAATGCCGACACTAGCGCCGAGCGCGTGTTCTCGGGGCATGTGGCCACATGCCCGCGGTGGGCGATCAGATGGGGGGTGGCCATCGCTCGCGCCAGTATACTTGCCGCCATGGATCCCTACGCTCCCACTGCCCAGGACCGCTTCAGCTTCGGCCTTTGGACCGTAGGCAACCCCGGTCGCGATCCCTTTGGCGAGCCCGTGCGGGCTGTCGTGTCCCCCGAGCGCATCGTGCAGAAGCTCTCCGAGTGCGGCGCCAGTGGCGTCAACCTCCACGACGACGATCTGGTGCCCTACGGTTCCTCGGCGAAGACCCGCGACACGATCGTGGCCAGCTTCAAGGCCGCCCTGGAGGACCACGGAATGGTGGTGCCGATGGCCACCACGAACCTGTTCTCGCATCCGGTGTTCAAGGACGGCGCTTTCACTTCCAACGATCCGCGCGTGCGCGCGTTCGCGTTGGGCAAGACCATGCGCGCCATCGACCTGGGCGTGGAACTTGGTGCGAAAATCTATGTCTTCTGGGGCGGACGCGAGGGCAGCGAGGCCGACGCCTGTCGCGATCCGCGCACGGCCATCGCGCGCATGCGCGAGGCACTCGACTACCTGTGCGAGTACGTTCGCGATCAGAAGTACGCGCTGCGTTTCGCCCTGGAGGCCAAGCCCAACGAGCCCCGCGGCGACATCTACATGCCGACCACGGGGCACATGTTGCACTTCATCTCGACACTGGCGCACTCCGAGATGGTCGGCGTCAATCCCGAGGTGGCCCACGAGACCATGTCCGGGCTTTCCATGGCCCACGCCGTGGCCCAGGCCATGGAAGCAGGCAAGCTGTTCCACATCGATCTCAACGCCCAGCGCATCGGGCGCTACGACCAGGATTTTCGCTTTGGTTCCGAGGACCTGCGCCAGGCGTTCCTCGTCGTGCGCTTGCTGGAAGGTACGGCCGGCGGCGAGGCATACACAGGGCCGCTGCATTTCGACAGCCACGCCTACCGCACGGAGGACGACGAAGGCGTGTGGGATTTCGCGCGCGGTTCCATGCGCACCTACAAGATCCTGCACGAGCGCGCACGGGCCTTCGACAGCGACCCGCGCGTCCTGGCGCTGATCGCGGAGCGGCGAGACGCGCGGCTCGAAGCGCTCTCGAGCAACTACACTCGCGCGAAGTCAGAGGCGCTCAAAGTCGAGTCGATCGACGTTGGCGCGGTGGCGAAAGCTGGTCTTGGATACGAGCGCCTCGATCAACTGATGGTCGAGCACATGCTCGGCGTGCACTGACGCGGCCATGTCCGGCGAGCGCGGGTTGTTCGCCGGCTTCGACGTCGGCACCCAGGGCCTGAAGGGCCTGGTCATCGACGCCGCTGAACGCCGCGTGCTCGCGCGCGCCTCTGCGAGCTACGGTTTGATCCCGGGACTTCCGCCGGGCGCTGCGGAGCAGCATCCGGACACTTGGATCGAGGCATTGTCCCGCGTCGCGCGCCAGTTGTTCGCCGCACCTGGCCTCGAGATCGCGCGCTTGCGTGGAATCGGCGTCAGCGGACAGCAGCACGGCCTGGTGGTGCTCGACGAAGGCGACCGCCCGCTGCGCGCTGCGAAGCTCTGGTGTGACACGTCGACGGACGTCGAGGCCGCGGAGTTGTCCGCGCGCCTCGCTCGCCCGGTCCCCGCGGGGTTTACGGCATCGAAGGTGCTCTGGCTCGCGCGCCACGAACCAGAGACGTGGAAGCGCGCGCGGCGCGTGCTGTTGCCCCACGACTACATCAACCTGGCGCTCAGCTCCGCGGCCTGGAGCGAGGCCGGCGACGCCTCGGGCAGCGGCTGGTTCGATCCCGCGCGTCGCGCCGTGGATTCCGACGTTTGCGCGGCGATCGATCCCGCGCTTGAAGAGCGCCTCGCGCCCCTCGCCGAGGCCGGATCCATTGCCGGGCGACTGTCCGCCGAGGGCGCGCGGATTCTCGGACTGACAGCGGGCCAGGTCGGCACGCCGCTGTCCACGGGCGCGGGTGACAACATGGCGAGCGCCATCGGTGCCGGCGCAACGCGCGAAGGGATCGCGGTGCTGAGCCTGGGCACCTCCGCGACGATTTTCGCCCACAGTGCGCGGCCCGTGCTCGATCCCAGCGGCAGCGTCGCGCCCTTCTGCGATTCCACCGGCGGCTGGTTGCCGCTTCTGTGCGTCATGAACGCCACGGGTGCGATCGAAGAAGTGCGCGCGGCCTTTGGCGCGACTCACATGGAATTGGAGCGCGAGGCGGCACAGCTTGAGACCGATCCCGATGGCCCGCTGGTGCTGCCGTACTTTATGGGCGAGCGCGTGCCCAATTTGCCGCGCGCACGCGCAGCCATGCTGGGCTTCGGACCTGGCTCGTTCACCCGCGCACGCGTGTACCGCGCTTGCCTCGAGGGCGTGGCCCTGAATCTCGCCGCGGGGTTGGCGCGCATGCGCGACCTCCGAATTCCCTGCGAGGAACTGCGCGCCGTGGGCGGAGGATCCACGAACCGGCTGTGGCTCCAGATCCTCGCGGATGCCATGGCCGCCCGCGTCGTGCCCCTTGCCGAGCAGGAGTCAGCCGCCCTGGGAGCGGCCCTCCAGGCCCAGTGGACCGTGGAACGCGCCGGGGGCGGAACCGGAACCTGCGACGCCCTGGCCCAGGCTTGGTGCGCACCCCGCTCAGTGCCTTTGGAACCTGATTCTCGCCGGGGGGCGGCCCTCGGGAGGCTGGCCGAGCGCTTCCGGGCCGCCCAGGGGGCGCTCTTTGGCCCGACTCATTAAATAGAGGGGCGAGCCTGGGACCAGCGGATCGGCGATGGCTCCCGAGAACTGGCCAGATAAGGCTCGATAATGTCACTGTTTACGCCGAAATGAAGGAAATCGCATTTTGGTTTCAGAGCGCTTTGGCGCCCTGACGATGGTTCCGTCCGGCGGGAGGGGTGTCGACCTGCCGGCAGGGACGCGGGCTCGCGCAGGCCTGCCCGGGGAGACACGGTTCGCGGGATGGAGCAGGGATGGGAGTCGCATTCTCAATGCGGCGTGGGGGACGCGCAGGCTTCTCACTGATCGAATTGATGATCGGTGTGGTGATCCTAGTGGTCGCCTTGACTGCGGCCATCGGCTCGCAGGTCATCTCCCACAATCTGCTGCGCACCAGCCGCGAGACTAACACTGCCATGGGTGACCTCGAGGGTGCCATGGAGCTCGCGATTCTCGTGGCACCGGGGAACCTGCCTGTGCCAGCCAGCGAATTCGCAAACGGACGGCCGATCGCGCGTTTCAACGGACTGCACCTGCGCAACCAGACGATCACGGCCACGTATCCGACCTACACGGCCGGGCTCGCCGTGCCGGATCCGCTGGAGGTGGTCATGACCGTGCGCTGGAACGATTACTTGCAACGGCCGCGGACCCTCTCCTTGTCGACTATGAGGACGCGCTGAGGTGCCCATGAGGAAGTCCATTCGCAATCGGGGCCGCGCAGGATTCTCCGTGCTGGAGCTGATGATCTCGGTGACGCTGCTCTCACTTCTCGTGGGGGCGTTGTCCATCTCGCTCTCGCAGATGCGCTCGCTGACGAGCACGAGCGAATCCCAGGCCACGCTTCAAGACTCCGCCGAGCGCGCCATGAAGCGCATCGTCGCCGACCTTTCGCGCTCCGGGGCCCTGGCGCTTGCAGGGGACACCTACCCGCACTTGTTCGACGACGGCGCCGCCACAGGCAGTTTTGCAATTCACGCCCACGCCCCCGCAGTCCACCAGGCGGTCGCAGGCGACGCGGACTTTGGTCCGAGCCGCGAAATCGTCTTCGTTCTGCCGCGCGAGTCGGATCCACCGGGAACCTACGGCAACGATGTGCCCGACATCGACGCCAACGCCAACTTGATCTGGGACACCGTGGAGTACAGCTATGTGCTCGTGACCGGCGCGGACGGAGTCAACCGACTGCAGCGGCGGTCCGACGCGGGTGCGCCCGTGGACATTGCCTCGAATCTCGAGCGCGTGGTCTTCGACGACAACGCCAGTTCCGGTTTCGCCATCCCCATCGACTCCGTCCGAATTCGACTGTTTTTTCGGAGGTTCGACGCGAAGGGTGTGCTGCACCGCTACCGCGCCGAGCAGATTGTCAAATTGAGGAATGGGATCTGACCATGAGAGTGACTCGCAATTGTCGCAGTTCGAAGCGCGGATTGGCCTTGCTGTACGCGGTGTTCGCCGCCTTCACAGCCGCAACGCTGGTGAGCGTTCTGCTCTCCACGTCGCTGAGTTCGACCCGAATTTCCAGCATCAAGACCCACGGCGGACAGGCGGAGTACCTGGCCCAGGGCGCCATCGAAGTGGCCAAGAACATCGTGCGCTCGGAGGTTGCGGCCTGGCGCGTACCAGCTGCATCGGGCACAACCGTGATCAACGGCACGCCGGTGGACTACACGATTACGCAGATAAGCCCGGATGGCGTAGCTTCGAACATCAAGCCTTGGGCCATGGGCGATCCGCCGGTGATCCGCACCGATGCCAGCGGAATCCAGACGATCATCACCAGCTACCGCATCAGCGCCACGGCCCGCGTCCAAAACAACGCGGCCACAGCCCAGCGTTTGATCCACGCCGAAGCGATTCCCGTGTTCATGTACGCCGTGTTCTACAACACGGACCTCGAGATCAACCCGGGCCCTTCGATGACCTTGGCCGGCCGCGTGCACTCCAACGCCAACATGTACCTGGGCTGCGGGGCGACGCTGACGCTCAACACGAACTACGTGCGCTCCGCCGGTGACATCTATCGACGGCGCAAGGACAATCCGACTGCCTCCACGGGCACCGTGGCGATCCGCAATTGGGTCGCCAATCCGTTCAATCCTGCGGAGCCCCTGTCCTACTTCAACATGAACTCGAAAGGCCAGATGGGTGCCGTGGTCACCTCCGGGGGCTATGACTCGCAGTTCACGACGGGCCACGACGCCAACGGCGACGGCGACTTCACCGACGTGGGCGATTGGCTCCCGTGGGGACCAGGGGCGCTGGCTTACTGGCAGCAGCCGACCGGCTACAGCGGAGGCACGGGCAGCACGGTCAAGGATGCTACTCACGGTGTGACGGCCGCCTCGCCGCCGCCGATCGAGGCCATCAACATGTTCGAGCCGGGCAACAGCGGCGTCGGCGACTGGACACTGGCCTCCGGGAACTGGGTCCACACGCCGGGCGTGGGAACGCACCAGAAAGGCTTCTATCACTCGAATGCCGACCTGACGATCGTGGCGAACGCGACGCACACGGGCTGGACCGCCTACGACAAGAACAACGTCGACGTGACCGCAGCGATTCCGACGGGGGCAGTGACGCTCTCGAGCATCTACGACGCTCGCCAAGGTGGCGGCAGCGGCGGATCGGCGACGAAAGTGCCGACGATGAAAGTCAATGCGGGCCTCTTGGCCACCAGCACGGCCTGGCCCACCAATGGGCTGCTCTACGTTGCCTGCAACAACAAGAGCACGGGCACCTACGCCAAGGGCGTGCAGATGACCAATGCCAGCGCGCTGCCCACGAAGCTCACGCTGGTGAGCGACGGCGCGCTCTACCTGCAGGGCGACTACAACACGACGGGCAAGAAGGGCTGCGCCGTAATCGGCGACGCTGTCAATCTCCTGTCAAACGGCTGGACGGGGGCGAAGGCCAAGGGCAGCGGCGTACCCGTGGCGACGGCGACCACCTTCAACACGGCCATCGTCACCGGCAACACGAACACGAATCCGGGTTCGACCTACTCGGGCGGTTTCGAGAACCTCCCGCGTTTCCACGAGAACTGGTCGGGCGTCAACTGCACGATCACCGGCTCCTTCGTCAATTTCTGGCTCTCCCAGTACGCCACCGCGGCCTGGGGTTCCAGCGGCGTCTACTCGGCGCCGAACCGGGCCTGGAGCTACGACCCGCTGTTCAACACCGTTGCAAACCTGCCGCCTTTCACGCCGATGACCGTGACGGCTGTGGACGTGGTCTGCTGGTGAGATTGGCCCCCTGACGGTCCGGCCGTAGGGGTTTCGCGCGGGATTCGATCACCGGCCAGGGATTTGATCTACTGAGACGGTGAACGAACCTACCTCAGCGAATTCGCCGCCGGTGTTGCGGGTCGAAGGCCTGACCAAGACCTTTGAGAACCACACCGCGGTCCGCAATCTCTCCTTCGAAGCGCAGCGCGGCGAAATCGTCGGACTCGTGGGCCCCAACGGCGCGGGAAAAACCACGACCTTGCGCTCGATCGTCGGCATCTTGCCCGTCAAGCAGGGCCGAATCCTGGTCTGCGGCAACGACGTGATGCTCGCCGAGGCGGCGGCAAAGCGCTGTCTGTGCTGGGTTCCCGACGATCCCCAGCCCTTCGACGCCCTGACGGTCGACGAGCACCTGGAGTTCACCGCGGCCTTGTACGGTGTGGCCGATTGGCGCGGGCGAGCTGATCAACTCCTGGAGCGCTTCGATCTCGTGGAGAAGAAAAACGCCCTGGGCGGCGAACTCTCGCGCGGCATGCGCCAGAAATTGGCCTTTGCCTGCGCTTGGCTCACCAGTCCGCGGTTGGTGCTGCTGGACGAGCCGCTGACAGGACTCGACCCGCGCGGAATCCGCTCCGCAAAGCGCGCCATCGCCGAACTCGCGGCCGAAGGCAGCGCAGTGATCCTCTCTTCGCACCTCTTGGAACTGATCCAGGAGCTGGCCACGCGCATCCTGATCGTCGATCGCGGCGAAAAAGTGTTCGACGGCACGCTGCAGCAGGCGCGCGAGACGATTACGGGAACCCAGGGTGGTTCGCTGGAGGAGATCTTCCTGAGGGTCACTGACACGCAGCGTGCATCAAACGTCGGCGGCGCGACGCCCGCGCTCGGTCAGGATGCGGCCCCTGGCGATTGGTCGAGCGGCGGTGGTGGGGCGGGTACGTCTTGACGCTCGGCCACCCGGCACTACGGCTCCTGGCCCGGCGCAAGTTCAGCGGAGTCCTGCGCAAGCAGTTCCGGCGACTGAAGACCGTCAAGGGCGCGATGTTCGCCATCGTTGGACTCGGCGCGATCATAGTCTGGGTCGGCGCCGTGGTGGCCAACAGTCTGTTCGGCAGCACATACAGCGAGCAGAGCCACACGTCGCCCGAAATGGCGCGCCTTGTCGGCACGGCGATCGCGGTGATGTCGCTTTTCGGAGCGCTGACGTTCCGCGGCTTGTACCTGCCGCGTGAAGAGATCGAACTTTTGTTCGTGGCCCCGGTCAGCCGCGGCGAAGTGATCCGGTACCGACTGTGGACCGCATTGGGCAAGTCCCTGTTCGGCGCGTGCTTCTTCGCGCTGGTGGTCATGGGGCGCGTGAGCGTGCCGATCTTCGGATTCCTTGGCGCCTTCGTGGCGATGATGACCGTCCCGCTGTTGTCGCAACTGGCTTCACTCTTGGCCGGCGACGCAGAGAATCGCTGGATCAAGCGCTTCCCCAAGGGTGTTCTGCGCGCGGTGAATGTCGCTGGCCTGCTGCTGATCCTGGGTCTGATTTTCCTTCCTGAGCACGGCGAGCCGGATGAGGGAAGCGCGGGCACGTTCCAGGATTTGGCGACGCGCTTGCCCGCGCTGCCGGTCATCCGTGCGCTGGCCATGCCCGCGTGGCCCTGGGCGACCATGGCGCTCTCTGATTCGGCGCTCGAGTTTTTTCCGTTGCTCCTGCTCTGCCTGGGCATCTGGTGCTGCCTGTTCGAGGCCTGCGCGCGCATATCTATTGACTACCGCGAACTCTCTTTGGAGACATCGGCGGACGTTGCCCGGCGCCTGTCGCGCTTGCGCACCGGTTCCGTCGGCGCGGCGGGCAGCAAGGCTTCTGCGAGTTCCGCGGGCTGGCGCGTCCCGTGGTTGTTCGGCCGCGGCCCGTTCGGTGCCTTGGCCTGGCGCAAGACCGGCACGATCCTGCGCAAGGCACGCGGCACGTTGCTGATTTCGGGCGCCATGGTGCTCGGTCTCGTCGTCGTGACCCTGATCATGTTCGACGGCGATTCCGAGCACAGCGCCCTGGGCTCGAGCGTCCTGATCGCCAGCGCGGGCACGATCTACCTGTGCGCGGGGCTGCGCTTCGATTTCAGGGAGGACCTCGACCGCATGGATGTCGTTCGCTCCTGGCCCATCGCCCCTTGGCGCGTGTTCCTCGCGGCGATCCTGCCTGAGGCTGTGCTCGTGTTTGGCTTGCTGAGCGTGGCGATCCTCGTGCGCTCGTCCATCGCCGGCGATGTGTCCCTGGAGGTCCTGGCCGTGATGGCGAGCACCGGACCCTGCGTGCTGGGCTGGATCGCCATCGACAATATCGTGTTCCTCATCTGGCCCCAGCGCATCACGCCAGGATCCGAGGTCCTGCTGCAGCAGGCGGGGCGCAGTTTGATGCTGATGCTGCTGCGTGTTCTGTCGGTCGCCACGGTGGGGGGCGTGGTTTTCGGCGGCGCAGCGGCAGTCAACTTCCTGCTGCTGTGGTTGCGCGTCGCGGAGAATGTGGCCATGGGCGCAGCGGTGGTGGTCGGCCTGGCGATCCTGGTCGCATTGAACACGCTGCTCGTGCTGCTCGGCGGCAAGGTGCTCTCGCGCTTTGATTTCGCCCGCGATCGATAGATCGCGGATTGCTAGGCGAGGACCTCGGCCAGTGCCGCACGAAGGTGCGGCTCCAAGCGCGCTCGGGTCCCCGGGTTGACCCATGCGGCAAAACTGACTGGCGTGGTGCAGTCGATTGGAAAATCGAGCCTCTCTCCGTCGATGCCAGTGACATCCGCGCCTGCTTCGCGCGCCACGAGTACCGCCCCAGCGATGTCGTAGGGATGTGTGGCCAGGGATGGGATCTCAGGGCGCGCCGTACCCAGGGTGGCGCGCAGATCCACGCTCATGCGGTAGGTCCCCAGGCACAGGAGCGCGAGCTGTCCGCCGGAGCTGATGTACTGATCGTCGTAGCAGGAGCGCGTGTCAGCATGCTCCAGTCGCGCGAGGCGTTCGAAGAAACGCGCTTCGACCGCGGCGATCAGCGGGCGTTGGGCAGCGAGGTAGCGGAACATCGGAAAGTAGCCGTGGTCCGCGCGCGCATCTTTGCCGGTGTTCAATCGTCGCGCGCTGTGCAACACCTCGGTCGTCAGCGTGCGCTCCTCGAAATGGGCGCCGTGGCCGAGGACTGCGCTCAGTGAGCGCCAGCGCGCCGCGCGCGAGTCGGGGATTTCGCTCACCAGGCCCAGGGTCAGATCGGACATGCGCGGCTCGCCGCTTCCTGGGGGGGCGAAGGACACAATACTCCAGGCGGATCGCAGGTCGCTCATGAGGTGGCGCGTTCCATCGATCGGATCGATGGCGATGCGCGGTCCGCCGTGATCGAAGTCCGCAAGTTCCAGCGCCGCGCCGCCGGGGCCGGGACCGCGGTGGCGCCAGCCCTCGTCTTCGGTCAAGAGCGAGATCGGCTGCGTTCGGGCCGTGTGCTCCAACCAGTTCGTGATCACGTCTTCAGTGCACTGATCGAGCGCGAAGGTCACGTCGCCGGCGCCCTGGCGCACGGGCCGCGCCAGCCGCTCGCCGTCGCCCCGTGACAACGCGTCCGCCAGCGCCGCACGGGCGGTCTCGCGCACCTGCGTGCAGAGTGCTCCCAGGCGCGCGAGCCACAGCGTTTCCAGATCGCGGGCCATCTCGCACAAGCTAACCACGTCAGCCCGTCCGCGGGAAGTTGGAGTCCGGAGGCCCGTGGACTAGACTCGGCGATTGCGCACCTGTCCGCCGGCGACGCACGACTCCCAACTTCACGTCCAATGAGCAAAGTTCGCGATCTGGTCATCATCGGCTCCGGCCCCGCCGGCTACACGGCAGCCATCTATGCGGCGCGCGCGAACCTCTCGCCGCTTTTGTTCGAGGGCATGCAACCGGGCGGTCAGCTGACGATCACCACGGATGTCGAGAATTATCCCGGCTACCGCGACGGCGTGCTCGGCCCGAAGATGATGGAGGATTTCAAGGCCCAGGCCGAGCGCTTCGGGACCGAGATCAAGTTCGAGCAGATCATATCGGTCGATTTTTCCAAGCGGCCGTTCACGCTGAACACCGACTTCGAAACCCTGCAGGCGAATGCGGTGATCGTCGCCACGGGCGCCAGCGCGAAACTCCTGGGCCTGGAAAACGAATCGAAATTGATGGGCCATGGCGTTTCCGCCTGCGCCACCTGCGACGGAGCCTTCTACAAGAACAAATCGGTGATGATCGTCGGCGGCGGCGACACCGCCATGGAGGAGGCGACTTTCCTGACCCGGCACGCGGCCAAGGTCACGGTCGTTCACCGTCGCGAGACGTTTCGCGCGTCGAAAATCATGTACGAGCGCGCCAAGGCGAATCCGAAGATCGCGTGGCTGCTCAACCGCGATGTGCATGACATCGTCGCCGGTGAGAAGGGCAAGCTGCGCGCCGTGGTGCTGCGCGACACACGAAACGACAGCATCAGCGAAGTCGCCACCGACGGCCTGTTCATCGCGATCGGGCACCAACCGAACTCGGGAATTTTCAAGGGCATCCTCGACATGGACGATGTGGGCTACCTGAAGATCCACAACGGCTCTTACACCTCGGTCGAAGGCGTCTTCGCCGCGGGCGATGTGGCCGACAAGGTCTATCGCCAGGCGGTGACTGCGGCGGGCATGGGCTGCATGGCCGCCATCGACGCGGAGCGCTGGCTCGAGCGTCATGGCGCTCACTAGCAGACAGTTGCGACCAGTTCGTTGAAGAAGGCCCGTCGCCAGGCAGCGCGTGTGAAGTCGATGCTGTGGCCGCGGAACACGCTTTGACACGGCCGCGGCTTCTTCCGCGGACTGCTAAACTCCGTCATGGGCAAAACCAACAGCTCGGGCCGGCACGTGGCGATTTCCGGCGCCGGCAGCGGCATCGGCCGAGCGATTGCACTGCGCCTCGCCCGTGACGGAGCGCGATTGTCCTTGTTCGGCCGTCGCGCACCGCCTTTGGACGAAACCGCACTCCGTTGCGAGGCCGAGGGAGCCGAAGCGGTGATAGTGCGCACCTGCGACATCGGCCTTTGCGCCGAGGTCGACCGCGTTTTCGCGGACTTTGCACGGGAACACGGACCGCTCCACGCCCTTGTGGCCAATGCGGGCATCGGCGGATCAAATGAACCGGGGCCCGGCGATCGCTTCGAGGAGTTGATCCGCACCAACTTGTTCGGCACCTACGCCACATTGCGAGCCGCTCAGCGGGGATTGGCTCCAGGACCCCAAGCGCGCCACCTCGTCGTGATCAGCTCGATCCTGGCGCGGATTGGTGTGCCGCAGTACAGCGGCTACTGCGCTTCCAAGGCCGCATTGCTGGGACTCGTGCGCTCACTCGCGGCGGAGTTGGCCCCAGTCAACGTGCAAGTCAATGGGATTTGCCCCGGCTGGGTGGAGACCGACATGGCCTGGCAGGGTCTCGACGGTATGGCCCAGGGCGCGGGTCTCACGCGCGAAGAGATGCTCGGGGTCATGATGCAGCGCGTGCCACTCGGTCGCATGGGCCAGCCGGAGGATGTGGCGGGAACGGTGGCCTGGCTCCTGTCCCCCGGCGCAAACGGAGTAACGGGACAGGGAATCGACATCAACGGCGGCGCGTTCATGGCCTGAAATGCGCCGGCGGGAATCACTGGATTGTCGTCGCTGCGCCGCACGCCTGTGGACTGCTGCTGACCACTACCGGAAGTGCGTCGACCAAGTCCCAGCGCCAACGCCTCCCCGGCTGCGTTGACGCTACCGCGAGTGTTGCAGCGAGCAGGCCCCCGTTTTTGCCGCGGGGGCCGCCTTGCGAGGAAGTCGCATTCGGGCCGCCTTTCTCGACGTACTTCCACTGCGGGACACTAGACTCGCGCGCATCGTGCGGATCGCACTCGTGGTTCACGGATTTCCCCCGCTGGAGCGCACCGGCGTCGAGACTCATGTGGCGGCTCTCGCTCGCGCCCTTGCGCGGCGCGGGGTGGAGGTCGAAGTTTTCGCGCCTCGGACCGATCCCACGCAGCCGGAGTTCGCCCTGCGACGCGAGGAGCGCGATGGCTATGGCCTGACCTGGGTCATCGCCAATCGAACGCCCCGGTCCGCGGCCGAACACCAGGATCCACCGGGAATGGCGCAGGTCTTCGGCGAGTTCCTCGATCGAGAGCGACCGGACCTGGTGCACTTTCACCACGCCATGAAGCTTGGCATCGGAATTTTCCATGCGGCGCGCCGGCGCTCAATTCCCTCGGTCTATACGGTCCACGATTACTATCCCATCTGCCATCGCGTGATCCTGGCGCGGCCGGACCTGACGCGCTGTTCGAACGTAGGGGACTCCAAGGCCTGCGCGCGCTGCGATCGAGCCCTCAGTTTCCTGAACCAGGTACAACCCTGGAGCGACTATCAGGGCGGGCTGCTGCCCGAGGGGATGAACCAGCGACAGCGCGAGGCCCTGGAGCGGATCCTCGGTGGCCACGCCACGGAAGAGGCTGCGTCCGCGCAGGACGCGGAGCGCGCGAAGCTGGATCTCGCTCGCAAAACGGCCTTCGACAGCATCGATCTGCTGCTCGCGCCCACGCATTTCGTGCGCGGCCAATTGTCCGCTGGCGGATTCGATCCGCGGCGCGTGGAACTGTGCGAGTACGGCATCGATGCGACGACCTTGGCCGCCCTGGAGCCGCTCGACAGATCCCGTAGACCCCTGACCTTCGGCTACCTGGGCGGCGCCCACAAACACAAAGGTCTGCACGTGTTGCTCGAGGCCTTCTCGCGACTGGGGTCGACCCCGGGCGCCGCGGCCGGAGCGCGCCTTTCGATCCACGCAGATTCCACGGACCTCGAATACACGAATGCACTGCGCGCGCGAGCTGGACTCCTGGGCGTCACCTGGCACGGCGCGTACACGCAAACGGAACTGCCGCGCATCATGGAGGGCATCGATGTGCTCGTGTTGCCTTCGATCTGGTGGGAAAATGCGCCCTTTGTGATTCGCGAGGCCCACGCAGCGCGCCGACCTGTGATCGCGAGCGACTTGCCAGCCCTGCGCGAGAGCGTGGAGGATGGCGTGGATGGAATGCTCGTGACGCCCGGGGATCCCGAGGCGTTGAAGCGCGCGATGCAGCGCTTGATCCAAGAACCTGAATGGGCTTCGCGTTTGGCGCAGGGGGCGCGCGCGCCGCGTTCGCTCGACGCCCTGTGCGACGAATTGCTCGGGCGCTACGGCGAATTGCTGCGGCGGCGTGGACCCGCGCTTCCGGCGGCGATACCAGCTAGCGCGCGCGATTTCAGCCAGCGAGTTCTCGAGTGCGAGGCCAGCAGTGTCGCCCGGTTGGCCGAGCGCGCGAGCGCGGGCCTGGAGCGGTTGGCGCGCTCACTTGGGGTTGAACCGGGGCCGGTGCACGAACCCGAGGTTTCGAGCATCGCCGTTGAACGCCTGCAGGACGCGCGAAGGGAGATCGCGTGGCGCATGGAACGCGAGCTGCTCCTCGCTGCTCAGAACGCTGACCTCGAAAACTCGCGCGGCGAGCTGACCAAGGAACTGGCGCGCGTCCAACTCGACGGCGATCGCGCGCGCGCGGCCCTGGATCAGGCCAGACGTACTCTCGATGCTCGCGAGAACGAGTTGCAGTTCGCCGCCAAGGCCCAGGCCGACGCGGCAAAGGCCCAGGCAGCTGCGGCAAAGGCTCAGACAGTCGCAGCCAAGGCTCAGGCAGACGCGGCAGAGGCCCTAGAACTCGAACAGCGCGCCCACTCCACGGCGCGCTCTGCACTCGCGGCAGCCACCGGCGCGCTGCAGACGGCGCTGGCGGATCGCGAAGTGTTGCGGGCCACGCTCAGCGAATTGTCACGCGTCAACGAGACCCTGGCTGCGGAAGCGGTTGGGGCCGAAGGCGAGTTGCGCGTCCTCGCAGAGCAGGCGGCGGTTCTGAAGCAACACGCGAATTGGCTGGAGCACGAAGCCGCGCAGCTCACTCGACGGTTCGGCGGCTCGAGCGAATCACTGAGAGATCCCCAGGAATTCCAGGCCGCCACGGCGCTCTTGGATCGCGTGGAGGCTGAGCTCCAGTGGCGCCGGCGCGAGATGCATGCGCTGTGCGAATCCGGCGGCCGGATCATTCGGGCGCTTGTGGCGCGCAGCGCCCTCGGGCGGCGCATGGGCGCCTGGGAGCGCAAGCCGTGAAGCGGCCGGTTTCCATCGTCATTCCGGCCCTCGACGATCGGGCCCTGCTCGGTCGAGCCCTGGATACGCTGTGGTCTGCATTGAAGGACCGCGGTGAGTCCGACGAGGTCATTGTGGTGGACGACTCGGGCGCCGGTCGACTCGCGGCCTGGCTGGCTGCCGATCATCCCCGCGCGCGCGCCGTAGTGAACGCCGAGAATCTGGGCTTCGCACGCGCGCTCAGCGCCGGCGTCGAGCGCGCGCATCACGCACTGGTGTTCGCCATGAACAGCGATGTGTGCCCGCGCCCTGGTTTCCTCGATCCGCTGGTGTCCGCAATGGGAGACCCGCGGGTCTTTGCAGCCGTGCCGCGCATTCTGCTCGGCGGTCGCGAGGACTCGATCGAATCGGTCGTCAGCGTCGAACTGGAGGGGGGAATTGCCCGCGGCGTGCAGTCGGCGTTGGAGCGTCCGCGCAAAGATCTGCTAGCACCGCCGTGGTGGACGCGCGATGGGGTCACACCCTTTCCCATGGGAGGCGCGTTCCTTTTCCAGCGTGCGGTGTTTCTGGAACTGGGCGGATTCGACCGTGCCTTCGAGCCCTTCTATCTCGAAGACATGGATTTGGGTTGGCGCGCGTGGAAGGCGGGCTTCGAGTGTCGCTACGTGTACGACGCGGTGGTCGAGCACCACCATCGCGGCACCATCGGCGCCGTCGTGCCGGAAGCCGTGGTTCGCGCGGCCATCGAGCGCAATCGACTGCTGTTCACCTGGAAGCACCTCGACGATCCCGCGGCTCTCGAGGAGCATGTGCGGACGCTGTCCCGAAGGGTGGTGGAAGCGCGCGTGCTCGAGGATCGCGCGTTCCTGACCGCGCTCTGCCTAGCCCTGGAGGACCGGGTGCGCGCCGGAGACGCGCGCGATCCGCTCGAGGGCGCTGCGACGTGGCAGCGAATCCAGGCCGCCAGCGCGGCCCGGCGCGATTTCTAGTGCGCGAAAGCGGTCGCGCTCACGCCCGCCGCGATTTCGAGCTGTGCCTCGATCCGCGACACGTGCAGGTTCGCACGAAACTCGGCCTCTGCCCGCTGGTGTCCGGCCTGGCCCAGGCGCGCGGCCAGTGCGCTATCGCCGCATAGCCGCGAGAGCGCTGCAGCGAACGCCGCCACGTCGCCACGCGGCACGCACAGGCCCGTACGATCGTGCTCGAGCCACTCCGACACGCCGCCGACGTCGAAGGCGACCACGGGTTTGCCGTGGGCCATGGCCTCGATGCCCACCAGGCCGAAGGGCTCCTTCCACGTCGAAGGAAAAGCAACCACCTGCGCGCGCGCGTAAAGCGTCTCGATCTGCCCCGCGGACTGCCAGCCGGCGAAGTGCACGCGATCTGCAAGGCCCTCGGCCTTGCACCGGGCTTCGAGCCACACGCGGGCCGGCCCGTCCCCTGCGATGACAGCGCGCCATGGAGCTGCAGTTTGGGCCAGCGCTGCGAGCAGCACGTCGATGCCCTTGTCCGGCAACGCCAGGCGCGCGGGCGTGAAAATCAGGGGCGCGTCGTTTGTGGACAGGAATTCTCGAGTCGCTGAAGACAGCTGCGCGCGTGCGATCGCGGCCGAGTTCGAGCCGGTGAAGTAGGGGATGACTGCGATTCGATCCCGACTCTCACCTGCTTGCACCAATTCGCGCTGCATGTACGCCGAGGCGACCAGCAGGGCGCTGGCGCGGCGCAGCGAGTCGAACTCCAAGAGCTTCTTCTTGAATTCGCCAATGCCCTCGATCCACGGTCGCGCGCGGCCGGATTGGTGAAAGCACGAACAGCCGCTGCCGATGAAGTAGCGCTCGAGGCACGCGACGCCCAGGGGTCGCTGGCAGTTCTCGCCGTCGGCCTCGATCTTGTTGAGGCTGGGACAGAACGGCGAGTGGTCCTGCACGAAGCGCACGATCGGCACCGGGGGAGTGAGCTCGAGCAGCGCCTCGAACGTGCGCCCTTGGAAGCAGGACAGAACCAGAAGCACATCTGCGTTGTGGGCGCGCGAGCGCTGGGTCATTTGCTCCAGGGCGCGCGCCGAGGCTGCGCCGTCGGAGTAGGCGGGCTCAATCCGCAGCGCGACGCCCGCGGGCAATTCCATGGCCGGTTCGGCCGTGGCGCCGCACAGGAGTTCGATGCGATGTTCGCGCGCAGCCAGCGCGCGGACGATCTCGCCGGCGTAGCGCTCGCTTCCGCCGATCAGACCCCAGTTGTCGAGAGCAACTTGAATCCGCATCAGCCGATCGACATCAGGAACTCACCGTTGACGCGCGTCTTCTTCATTTTCTGGATCAACATTTCCATCGCTTCGACGGGATCCATTTCGTTGAGGACCTTCCGCAGCATCCAGACGCGCTTGATCTCCTCCGGCGTGAACAGCAGTTCCTCCTTGCGCGTGCCCGAACGGTTGATGTCGATCGCGGGGAAAATGCGTCGATCCGAAAGCCGCCGCTCGAGGACCAGTTCCATGTTTCCCGTGCCTTTGAACTCTTCGAAGATCAACTCGTCCATCTTCGAGCCGGTCTCGATCAAGGCGGTGCCGAGAATCGTCAGCGATCCGCCGCCCTCCAGGTTGCGCGCGGCTCCGAAGAATTTCTTCGGGAACTGCAGCGCACCGGCCTCCAAACCGCCGGAAAGCAACTTGCCGTTGGCCGGAGCTTCGATGTTGCAGGCGCGGGCGAGACGCGTGATCGAATCCAGGAGGATCACGACGTCTTCGCCGGCCTCCACCAAGCTCTTGGCCTTTTTGATCACCATGTCGGCCACCTGGATGTGGCGCCAGGCGGGCTCGTCGAAGGTCGAGCTGACGACCTCGCGGTCGCCCTCGGGCAGCATGCGTTCGAAGTCGGTGACTTCCTCGGGGCGCTCGTCGATCAAGAGGATGATCAAGTGCGCGTCGGGCGCGTTCTTGACGATCGACTTGGCCAACATCTGCAAGAGGATCGTCTTGCCCGTGCGCGGCGGCGCCACGATTAGACCGCGCTGTCCGCGACCGATCGGTGTGATCAGATCGACGATGCGCATCTCCAGCGGATTGTCCTCGGTGCCTTCGAGGATGATGCGCTCCTCGGGGTACAGCGGCGTCAGCTCCTTGAAAGGCGCGCGAATCGCAGCGTCCTCCGGCGGGTGGAAGTCGATTTCCTCGACTTCCACGAGCGCCAGGTAGCCCTCGCCCTCGCGCGCCGCGCGCAGGGATCCGCGCACGGTCATGCCCGGAGCCAGGGAAAATCTGCGCACCATGGAGGCCGGCACGAAGACGTCGTCGGCCACGGTCAGGTAGCCGTAGGCAGGCGAGCGCAGGAAGAAATGCCCGCTCTGAGCCACGTCGACCACGCCGGTGACTTCCACGGGCACACGGGCGCGCAGACGCGAGGCGGCGATCTCGAAGATCACCTCTTCGCGCTTCTTGCCGATCAGGTTCTCCACCGATTCGGCCTCGGCGACCTCGTACAGCTCCGACAGGTTCATGGCCTGCAGCTCGCCGTACTTCGTGGCCTTGGGCTTGGTGCGCTTGGTGGACTTCGGCAGGCTCTCATCGAGCGCAGCCAATTCCTCAGGCGACAAGTCCCCAGGCAACTTCGCGAAATCGATCCACACCGGATCGGGATTCTTCGCCGCCGGCTTGTCGAAGGACTGCGGTGCGTGGGTCTTCTGGAACTTGTGGCGTTGACGTTTGTTTCTGAATTTCATGTGTGCTTGGTGAGGGCTCCGGCCCCCCTGGCCCCTGGGGCCATAGGACCCTGTCAGGGCCGCGCGGTGGGGGCCGAGTCAGTGCTCGCGTGATTCAAGGGTGCGCAGCACGGTTTCAATCGCAGTTCGAAGCTGCGCCGCGTCACCGTCGTTGGTGACGACGTGGTGCGCGCGGGAGCGCTTGCGTGCCAGCGGCATCTGCAGCGCCTCGCGCCGCGCCACTTCGCCGCTCTCCCAGCCGCGCGACTGGACGGCCCGCAGGTCGCGCACGCGCGCCTGAGTGTCCACAAAGATGAGGGCATCGCACTCTTCAGGCAAGTGATGTTCGCTTTCGTTTTCCAAAAGCAGGGGCACATCGAGGACCACCCGGCCGATCCCGGCGTGCCGTGCGGCCTCCAGCCGGGTGCGCAACTCGCGGCGCACCGCAGGGTGGATCCAGCTCTCGAGCAACTTGCGCGCGGCTGGATCGTCGAAGACCACCCGCGCCAAAGCCGGGCGGTCGAGCCTGCCCGCGGAATCGAAAACGGCGGGTCCAAATGTCTCGCGGATCCTGCGCTGAAGTTCATCTTGCAGGTAGAGCTCGCCGACAATTGCGTCGGCGTCGAGGACCAAGCCATCGACTCCCGCGAGCCCGCGAGCAACGGCGGACTTGCCCGAGGCGATGCCGCCGAGCACGCCGTAGACGCGTGTCCTGGGTTTCGAGCCACCGTTCCTCTGGGGAGTCGGCGGGGGGGTATCGCTGGCCAAGTCGGGTCCTGGGTCGGTGTGAGTTGGGCTTGCCGGGCGGGGGCCTGCGATGGCGGCGCATGGAGGCAGCCCGGGCGCGGGTCCACCGAGAGGAAGCCGCGGGGTGGCTGGAACGCAAGTTCCTCCGCCCGAGGCCGAGCCCGTCCGTGCGCGCGGCAGCGTAACCTCCCGCAGCGCGGGGGTAGGCTCCTGCGTCGCCAGATACCCCGCCCCTGGCGGGCGGATTGCTTCGATGCCCTTCCGGAAAGCGCGCGAGCCTAGTCTGGCCGCACGACCCGTCAAGGGGCACGAATTCCCTTGCCGCTCCCGGACCGGTCGGGTATCACCTCGCGCTCCCCTTTCAGGCCCCGGCCCCCGCCGCAGGCTTGAATGGAGCGGTCTTTTCACCCCAAAAAAGTCCCACTCATCCCCACGCCCTGCCCCTCGGCCCCCTGCGGCGAGCTCCGAACTTCAATGGAGCGCATCGAAGGCCCGATGGAACGCGGCAACCGGCGAGGACCTGCGCGTTCGCGCGCGAGGCTCCCCCGTCCGGCGCCCGCGACTACCTCTGCCCGATTCCCGACACGTCGGGGTCCCGAAAGCCCATGAAGCGTACTCCGGTGTTCACCCAGAAGAGCACTTCCCAGCGTGGAGCTGCGAAGGTCAACGTCGTCTGGCTGATCGGCATGATCACACTGCTGATCTTCGCCTTGGTCTTTGCCTTCTCGGCGAACGCGGAGAAGGGCGACACCCAACTGCGCCTTGACGCCGCCTTGCGCGAGCGCGCTGCCGCCTTCGAAAAGGAAGACGCGACCTCTAAGCTCATCTCCGATATCTCGCGCGCCATGGGTTTCTACGACCCCAACGCCCCGATCCCGGTTGCGAGCATCGACTCCATCAAGGCAGCCCTTGAAGCCGGCAAGCTGACTTTCCCCACCGCGGGTGCCAGCGTCACCGACCTGGAGAAGCTCTTGCCCGTCGTCGAGCGCGAGTACAAGGCCCGCGTGCGCGAGATTCAGATGCTCAAGGACGGCGCGGCGACCTTGACCGCGGAGAAGGCCTCTACCGAAACTGCACTGCGCCAGGCCAGCTCGGCCAAGGACGTGCAGATCGCTGGCGTGCAAAAGCAACTGGACGACGCCGTACAAGCTGCTTCGCGCACCCAGTCGGGCCTCGAAGCGCAGATCGCGGCGCTGAAGAGCACGAACTCCGACCTGGAAAACAGCCTCAAGGTCGCGCGCGGGGACATCGAGTCCGAGAAGCGCAACTTGGCCAACGCCACGATCGAGTACCGGTCGCGCTTCGAGGCCATGTCGAACAAGATCGCGTTCCTGAAGGAGCCCGAGACTTCCGACGGAAACCTGTTGGCCGTCTCCAAGGGCGCCCAGATCGGTTGGATCGACATTGGCGCCAACCACCGCGTCGCCGTGGGCATGCGCTTCCGCGTGGTTTCCGGAAAGCTTGGGACGAACGACACCAAGTGCGTGGCTGAGGTCACCAAGACCGAGTCCCATCGCGCAGAAGTGCTGTTCACACAAGTCGCGGATCAGTTCGACCCGCCGGTGGTGGGCGACAAGATCTTCAACCCGCTGCTGGATCCCAAGGGTCAGCGCAACGCCGTCATCGTCGGTCGCTTCACCGCGCCCAGCGAGAATGAAGTGCGCGGACTGCTCGCCAACCTCGGCATCACCCTGCAGACCAAGCTCGACAACACCACCGACTACTTGGTGGTTGGCAGCGAGATGTACGTCGACATGGACGGCAACGCGCTCGAGACGCCGATGCAACCCTCGGAGACCGCGGTCTACAAGGAAGCCGAAGGCAAAGGCGTCGCGATCACGCCGTTGAAGGACCTGCGCTCCTACTTCAAGTTCTAGGACAGTCCCCGGGCTCCGTGCCCGAGAGCTGAAACACTCGCCGCGGGCGGCTTCCGAGAAAGGGAGCCGCCCGCGGTCGTTGAGGCAGCGTCTGGCACTGGGACGGCGCAATCAGGACACTACTGCCCGAGACCATGGCCGATCGCGAACAAGAGGAGACTGTCGAGACCACGCGCATGTCGCTGGCCGAGCACCTGATCGAACTGCGCAAACGACTGTTTCGCGGGGTGCTCGCGGTCGTGATCGCCTTCATGGTCGGCTGGGGCTTCTACGAGCCCATCAGCAAGTTCGTGCTCCAACCCCTGTTCGACACCACCGCGGTAGTCAACGACGCGCAAGTGGCCAAGTACGAGGCGGAACTCGCGGCGGACCCGAGCATTCCGCGCACGCGCTACTTCCGCACCGCCGATCCGGCGGACAAGCACCTATGGCCCGACCTCACGATCGAATTGCGTCCGATCGTGACAGCCATCGGCGAGGGCTTCTTCTTCTCGATGCGCGTGGCCTTTGCCTTCGCGCTCGCAGCTGGCGGGCCCGTGCTGCTCTACCAGTTGTGGAGGTTCATCGCTGCCGGCCTGTATGCCAAGGAACGGCGCATGGTGATGTCGTACTTCCCCATCAGCGTGCTGCTGTTCATTTCAGGAGTGGTCTTCGGCGCCGGCTTCCTGCTGCCATTCTGCATGGAGGTCATGGCCCAGGCGTACCCCACGGAACTCATCGGAGCCCAGTACAAGCTCGAGGATTACTGGGACTTCTACGCGACGCTGACCTTGGCCCTGGGCGGTGTTTTCCAACTGCCGATCGTGATGTTCGCCCTGGTTCATGTGGATCTAGTGCAGCGGAGCGGCTTCGCGCGCTATCGCGGACACTTCATCCTGTTTGCCTTCCTGTTCGCCGGCGTGATCACGCCGCCTGATCCGTGGAGTCAGTTCATGGTGGCTGTGCCGATGGTCTGCCTGTACGAGGTCGGCCTGCTCGCGACCCTGCCGATGGTGCGACGCCGCGAGCGCCTGGCCAAACTGCGCGACGGATCCTGATGATCCACGACGTGCGCAGGGCGGCGACGATTGCGATCGGCAATGAACTGATCGAGGGCTGCCACAGCGACACGAATTCAGGTGAAATTGCGGCGCGCCTGGCGGAGCTTGGCATCGAGGTCGCACAGTTCACAGTGCTCGGAGACGATCGCGATCGGCTCGTGCGCGCCTTTCGCGAACTGACCGCGGAATTCCAATTGGTGATCGCCACTGGCGGACTCGGGCCGACGCTCGACGACATCACCCGCGAGGCGGCGGCCGAGGCAGCTGGAGTTGCGCTCGAGATGGACCCTGCGGCCCTGGCGCACCTGCGCGAGCTGTGGGCCCAGCGCGGGCGCCCGATGCCGAAGACCAACGAGCGCCAGGCCTGGATCCCCGCTACGGCGCAGTCGATGGAAAACTCCGCGGGCACGGCGCCGGGATTTCGCCTGTGGATCGACGGTGGCGTGCTGGCTGTGCTGCCCGGACCGCCACGGGAAATGCGCGCGATGCTGGAGGGCGCGCTTCTGCCGTGGGTGCGCGCGACCTGCGGCGTCGGCCCGGCGACCTGCGTCCGCTCCCTGTACCTGTGCGGTCTTCCGGAGAGTCAGTTCGCCGACGACGTGGGTCCGTGGATGGCGCGCGGCGAAAATCCGCGCGTGGACGTTACCGCCAAGTCGGGCGTGCTTTCCGTGCGCGTCGTCGGTCGCATGGCGAGCCAGGAGGAGGCCACGGCGATCACCGAAGCGCGCCTGAACGAACTGGCCAAGCGCTTCGAGCGCCATGTCTTCAGTTGCGAGGATCCGCGCCTGGAGGTCGCGCTGGTTCGGGCCCTTGGCGAGCGCCAGTGGCGCATCAGCTTTGCCGAATCGTGCACCGGCGGAGGCATGGCCCAGCGCCTGACCGACGTCTCCGGCTCCAGCGCGGTCTTCCGCGAGTCGTGGGTGACCTACGCGAACGAGTCCAAACAGTTGCGCCTGGGCGTCCCCGCCGCGCTCCTCGAGGCCCATGGCGCCGTTTCGCGGGAGGTGGCCGAAGCCATGGCCGTGGGTGCCCTGCGCGAGAGCGGCGCCGACCTCGCGCTCTCGGTCACTGGGATCGCCGGACCGGACGGCGGCACGCCAGCCAAGCCGGTGGGGCTGGTCTGGTTCGGTGTCGCCGAGCGCGATCGCGTGCGCAGCGAGGAACGCCGCTTCCTGCAACATGGCCGCGAGTCCATCCGCGCCTTCGCGGTTCATGCCGGGCTGGAACTTGCGTGGCGCACCGTTCGCGGACAGCCCTGGCCCAAGCGTTGACCGCCCCGCGCGCGGCGGCTATCCTCCTCGCCCCCCGGGGTGCTACTCCGGGGCTTTCTTGCTGCCATCTACCCGGTGGTGTAATCGGTAACACAAGTGGTTTTGGTCCACTCATTCCAGGTTCGAGTCCTGGCCGGGTAACCATCAATAGCCGAGGGCTTTGAGCTTCGACAGCGCGTCCGCGTCGGAGGCCTCCAAGGCAGCTCGGCGGCGGTTGAGCACACGCTCGAGTTCCTCAAAGGGCGCATCAGCGGCGCCGAATTCCAGAAGCGCAGCCCGCAGTTCGTCCAAGGGCGCGTCATCCGGCGGATCGCTCGCTAAATCCCGCAGTTCGAGCGGATCGGCCCCAAGGTCGTAGAGTTCTTCGCCCAGGAGCTTCAGGCGCTTCGTCTCGCCAGGTTCGCGGCCCGGGCCGTGGGCCCAGCGGCGGATCAACTTGAAGCGCCCCAGGCGCACGGCCTTGATTTGCACCGTGCCCAGTCGATCGGCGGCCTCGATTTTTTCGCTGAAGGTCGCGAATGGCCGCACGTCATCCGCCGCCAAGAGACTGGCGCGCGAGGCTCCGCCAAATCCCGCTGGGCCCCCTGACGCCGCGACGCGGAACGGAACGTCGATCCACTCCGCCAGAGTCGGCCCCAGATCCGCGAGGGACATGGCGCCCTGCCTGCGTCCCGGCGGAGGTCGGCCGAGCAAGTTGTCCGGTGGCCGCACGATCAGCGGAACGGCGCAAGTGGCCTCGCAGGCGTAGAAGCCGTGCTCGAACCAGTAGTCGTGCTCCCCCAGGCTCTCGCCGTGGTCAGAGCTGACCACGATCCAAGTGTTCTCGAGCGCACCTTGGGCGCGCAGGGAATCGAGCAGGCGGCCGATTTCTGCATCGGCGAAACGGATCTCGCCATCGTAGAGATCGATCACGGCATCGGCGTCGAAGTGCCCGCGCGCATCCCGTGCCTGGCTCGGGATGTTGTATTCGCTGACACGCGTCTTGTGACTTCCGACGGCGCTGACCGACGGATCTACCCAACGCGGCGCTTCGCTTTGGAAGACGCGCTGCTCCGGCGGGGGATCGTAGGCGCCGTGCGGATCCATGTAGTGCAGCCACAAAAACCACGGGCGTTCGCGATCGAGCAACTGGCTCGCAGGTTCGAACGCCGCGCCGCCAGTGTCCTTCTCCGGCGCGCGCTCGAGTCCCAATGCCACTTGGGCGGCGCGCGTCATCGACGCGGCGGTTCGCTGCGGCACATCATTCGGCGGCACACCCTGGAGCGCGGGCAAGCTCTCGATGTAGTGCTCGAAGCCGCGCGCAAAGCCACAGTGGCGCTCCTGCAGCACGTAGTTGCCCACGATCGCCGCGCATTGGTAGCCCGCGCGGCGCAGAGCCTGAGCGAGAACTGGCACCTCCGGGTCCAGAGGCTGCAGCAACTCGCGCACGCCGTGCTCATGGGGATAGCTGCCCGTGAACAGGCTGGCCAATGCCGGCGAAGTCTTTGCGCGCGGCGTGGAGGCGTTGTCGAAGATCAGCCCCTCGGCCGCGAGCCGATCGAGGTTGGGCGTCGTCTCGCGACGGTAGCCGTAACTGGAGACGTGGTCGCGGCGCAGTGTGTCGATGGTGATGAGCAGCACGTTCGCGCGCGCGGGCTGCGGCTTCTCCGAGCAGCCCCCGAGGCCTGCGAGGGCAAGTCCCATGGCAAACAGCGCGCGCTTCATCGCAGGTTCACGAATTCGCGCGCGGTGTAGCGCTGGCCCAGTTCGCGCGCCAGCTCGCGCTCGTCGCGCTCCGGCACGCTGGCTTCGAACTCCGCGCCGATTTCCGCGGCGAGAGCTTCGCGCAGGAACGGCGCCAGATCAGACGGGGCCACGGACTTGCGCCGCGATTCCAGGCTGGCGATATCTCCTTCAAGGGGCGATGTGCCCAGCTTGATCGAACCGTGGTGCAGAACTCTCCCGCCCTTGCGGCGCTGTGCGGAGCCGACTCCTTTGCGTCCGTCCCACGTCAGATCCAGGGCCGTGGAGTGGTGGAAGCACATGCCCGTGTTCGCGCGATCCGAGGCCAAACTCGCTTCGCCGCGCAGCTTGGCATCCACGCCGAAATTGGCGAGCGCGCGCGCGATCGCGGCATGCACGCGCCCGTAGGAAGTCGCCAGTCCGCCCGCGTACAGATCGATAGACATGTCGGCGCTGATCGAGAAGGTCAGTTCGCGCACATGGTGGATCGCGCCGCCGCCGGTGATGCGTCGGACGAGGGCGCCGGCGCGCTCGGCCCCTGGGACTTCGCTCAGCTTTTGGAAGTACCCCAGGGACAGTGTGTCCGGCTTCCAGGAGTAGAAGCGCAGTGTGGGCGGCAGGCCCGGCGTGACCAGCAATGCCTCGTCGAGGCCCATGTTGAACTCCGGCGCCGCACCCCAGGTCGTGATCAGGCGCCAAGTTCCCATGACCGCAGTGTACCGGCGCTCAGTTCGCGGGCTGCAGGCGCACCTCGCCGAGATCGAGTTCCGCTCCCGCGGGATCAGCGGCGCGAACATCGATGGGGCCGAGC
Source organism: Planctomycetota bacterium (assembly GCA_947484275.1). Taxonomy (GTDB): domain Bacteria; phylum Planctomycetota; class UBA1135; order UBA1135; genus JADJQU01. The sequence goes on from CANKOY010000003.1 coordinate 73,957, forward strand.
ACTGCGGGCGCGTAGCCCGGCGCGCGAATCGCGAAGGTCCAGGGGCCCGCGGACAATCCGTCCAGGGTCGCGCATCCGTCCGCGTCGCTGCTCCACGTGCGGCTTCGCCAAACCTCGATGCCCAGGGGGTCGCAGATGGGCCAGACCTTGGCGCCGATGATGCCCGCGCCCGTGGCGTCGTCGAAAACGCAAACCACGGCGGTCAGCGGTTGCTCAACCGGCCGCGGATCGCGCCGATTCGCCGTGGCCCGCTGGCGCGCCTGGGAGGCGGACGCCGCCGTCAGGGCTGGGATTTCGACCGCGTATTCCTGAGTGCCTGGCTCGAATGGACCGAGCACGAGTTCCTCGCTGAGCGATCCGCGTGATGTGCGCACGGTGAGCCAGTAGGGGCCCGCCCCGTGCATCGGAATCGAAATTCGTCGTGCGCGCGCAGTCATGCGGAAGTACGCGCCCATTCCGAGGCCGCAGCAGGTCGGGTGCGGTCCCGGAGAGGCACGAACCACTTGCACGGGCTCCAGAGCGCAGACGCGAATCTGGACTTCCTGAGCTTCGCTGCCAGGCGGATCATCCAAATCTCCGCTGCGCTCGACCAGGAGTTCGAGCGCCCCGAGTCGTTCAAGTTGCTCGGAGCCCACCACGGAGGACTGCCGCAGGCGACCGTTGCATTCGCGCACGCGCGGCTTGTACCCAGGCGCATGGATCGACAGTCGTTCGATCGCCGGCAGCGGTGTGGACAGGGAAAAGCAGAACACGCCTTCGCCGTCGGGCGCACACAGCGCGCGCACTTCGGATCCGTCCGTGAGTTCCGCACGCAGCTCGACCTTGGAGGCGCTCCAGCCGACCATCAGTGGACCGGCGAGCGGCGCGATGCGCACGGAGTCTTCGTCGCCCCAGTTGGTCAACGGCACCGAATCCGGCGGCGCGCCAAGGATCGGGCGCCCCTCGCTGTCGAACAGCCGCATGCGCAAGAGCTCTCGTTCCTCCAGGTGCAGCTGGACATCATCGACCAAGGCTCCAGGTTCCCAGGCGCCGAGGGGGAATTCGTCGAGCCGCCCACTGGACTGCGCCACCAAGAAAATGGACCTCGGCGTGGCTCCGCGCACCGCAAAGCTGCCGTCCTCTGCGGTCAGTGCTTCGCCGTCCAAGAGTTGGAAGCGCGCGGATCCTGGCAACTCCGCGGCACCGCGCGCGATGGCCGCGGGGTCCACGACGTGCAGGTTGACCTCGTTCATTTTCTGGCGCGCGGGATTGACGCTGACCAGGGCGCCGGCGAGGGGACGGCGTGCGGAATCGTAGAGCGATCCGCGCCACTGCGGAGGTCGCAGGAGCACGAGGTCCGGGCAGATCGCGTCACCGCACGTCAGCACGGGCTGGGCGGCGCGCGCGATTCCAGCGGGGCCGCGGGCCTCGACGATCACGTTGGACCATCCGGCGGCGAACCGCCCGCCAGGTCCCATGGAGATCAGACGCGGCAGATCCACGGCGCGCTCGATGCGATAGCGCCCGTCGCGGTCCGTGCGGCCCACCAATTGACTCGGCTCGGCGGGATCGGGCCAAGGCGTGTTGTCCGTCACGAGAATCTGCGCGTCAACTACGGGCGCACCGGTGTCGTCGACCACGCGTCCGAAGATCGTTCCACCCTGACCCAGGCGCAGGAGGATGAAGCGTTCCGCGGTGGCGCTTCCCTCGGCGAGAGCAACAGCTGCTGCGAAATCCGGGCTGCGAGTCGCGCGTGCCATCGCTATGGGGGCGAGAACGCCTTCGAAGCGCGCCATCCCAAGCGTGTCGCTCACGGCTTGGCCGAAACGTCGGCGCACGGGCTCCTCGCAAAACAGATCGACCTTGATGCCGGCCAGTGCCGAGCCATCGCGGGCGTCGACCACCTGCACGCGCACCACGCCGGGAGCTCCGTCGCCCGAGAGGCTGTCACCAGGCGCTTCGACGATCTCCGACGGCGCCAGGTCCGGCGAATCGGGAAGGCTCAGGTCGCGCGGCAGGAAGATCGTGCGCGATGCCCACCATCCGGCGGCGACCAGGACACAGACCAGGGCCACGATCGGCCAAACGATTTCACTTCGCGCCGAGGCGTCGGCCGCGCGATCCGTCGGTTCTTCGGGCGACATGTTCGGATTCCGCCCGCCATCGCACCCGCTTTCGCCGCCGCGCGCAAGCGGCGTCTGGCCACGGATCAGTGCTTGCTGTCGGCGACGAACTTCTCGTAGGCGGCGGCGTCCATCAGACCGTCGACACTCTTGGAGCTGAGTTTCAGTTTCACCATCCAGCCCGTGGTCCAGGGGTCCTTGGCCAGCACTTCGAGGTGCTCCTCGATGGTGTGGTTGATCTCGACCACCTGGCCGGACACCGGTGAGTTGAGGTCCGAGACCGCCTTGACGGATTCGATCTCGCCAAAGGTCTGTCCGGCCTTCACCTCGCGACCCACCTCGGGCAGGTCGCAGTAGACCAGGTCCGACGTGTTGCCGTTGGACAACTCCTGAACGGCGAAGTCCGTGATGCCGAGCAGGGCGGTGTCGCCGTCGATTTTGACCCACTCGTGAGTGGTGGTGTACTTGCGGTCGTCAGGGCGCATAAGTGGCTCGTGGGTAGCGGTGCTATTTGCGGGTGCGCGAGTAGAAGGGCAGTTCCTGCACGCGGCAGGGCTGACGTTTCCCGCGGAAATCCAATTCAAGCTCAGTGCCCGCCTGCGCAGCGTCGAGGGTGACGTACGCGGAGGCAATGTTCGTAGAGAGTGTTGGCGACGGCGCGCCCGAGCACACATGCCCGACCGCCGCAGTGCCGCGGTAGACCTCGGTCCCCTGGCGCGGAACTCGCGGCCCAGGCGTGGTCAGGCCCACCAACTTGCGGCGCGGCGCCGCGAGAACCCGCTCCAGGGCGTCGCGACCGAGCGTGCTCTTCTTTTCGGGCGCGAAGGACACGCCGAAGTTAAGTCCGGCTTCGATGGGGTTGTGCTCCGCGTCGATCTCGTGGCCGTAGAGCGGCATGCCCGCTTCCAGGCGCAGGATGTCCCTGGCCCCAAGCCCGATGGGCGCCACGCCTTCGGCAGTCCCGAGTTCGGCGAGGGCGCGCCAGACCCGCGGACCCTCCTGCGTCGGCAGGTAGAGCTCATAGCCCAATTCGCCGGTGTATCCGGTGCGGCTGATGCGCGTGCGCTCCAGGCCGCAGACCGTGGCGAAGTCAAACTTGTAGTAGCCGAGCTTGTCCAAGTCGAAGCCCGTCACCGCGCGCTGCAGGATGTCCCTCGAGAGGGGCCCCTGGATCGCGATCATCGCCGTGGCATCGGTCTGATCGTCGATCGTGACCCGGAAACCGGTCGCGTGCTCGCGCATCCAGGCCAGGTCGGCGGCGGTGTTCGAGGCGTTGACCACGATGTAGACGCTCTCCGGCTCGCGGTAGAGCAGCACGTCGTCGATCGGATTGCCGTCGGGCCGGCAGAACAGTGAATAGCGGATCGACTGGACCGGGATCTTGGCGCAGTAGTTGGTTGCGATCCGATCGACAAAGGCCAGGGCGTCGGGGCCGCTGACATGCACCCGCCCCATGTGGCCCAGGTCGAACAGGCCGGCACGATTGCGCACGCAGACCACCTCGTCGAGGATCGCGCCGTACTGCACGGGCATGTGCCAACCCCCGAAGTCGATCAACTTGGCACCCAGGGCCGAGTGGATGCTGTGGAGGGAAGTCGTTTTCATGGGCTCTGGAGGGGGTCCGGCCGCCGCGGGACGCGCAGCATTAGGGCGGGGGATGCTAGAGGATCTGGCTCTGTGCGCAAAGGGGATATTGGCCCCCCTGGCAGCGGCAATCGCCCCTGCAATCGGCCGTCGGGCGTGTTCCGAGCGGACCTGGTCCAGCCATGGGGGGGCAGTACGGGAGCACGGCGACCGAGCCGCGCGGGGCGGGGTAGGTTTCAACACCGGAAGGGACGCGGGCGCGGCAGGATCCGACGTTTCACCGGCACTCCATGCTGATATCTGCGAGCGTTCGCTGCGTTGGATTCGTGCTTGGCGCCCTGGCCCTAGCTGGCGGCAGCGCGGCGGGGGCACAGGGCCAGGATCCTTTCGCGCCCGGCGTGCGCTGGAGCGCTGCGCCAACGGCCGGCGTGCCCTGGATTCCGACCAGCGTCGAGTTTGCCGCCGGTGGTGAGTTGGTGTTTGCAGCGGGGGCCCTGGGCTCGCCGCGGTGGATGGTGTTCTCCAGCGCCGAAAACTCGTCGGCCCCCGGCGCGGCCACGCCCTGGCTCAGCGCGAGCGCCGCCCCCGCAACACTCTCCAACATGATTGTGCGCGCCGGTGACGACGGCGACGAACTGTTCGGGCTGTGCCAGGTGCCCGATCCGGACACATCACACCGCAGAACAGAGATCGCGCGCTTCGACGTCCTGGATCCAAGCGGAATGAGCCGTCTTTGGACCCACGATATGGGTTGGCGCGTCAACGGCGCCGCGAAGCTCGCTGTGTCTGCCGATGGCACGCGGGCCATGGCGGTCGTCCACGACGCCACCTCTCAGGCCCTGCGCATCGAGTGGCTCGACGGGGCGAGCGGCAGCGTATCGCGCAGGATCGATCTGCCCGCCGGGACGTTGCGTCAGATTGCAAGCAGCGCAGATGTCGGCGTCCTCGCGCTGGTGGCGGGACTGGAGTTGTGGGTTTTCGATTCGAACGGAGCAACGCGCCACTTCGAGGTGCTTGGCGCCGCGACCCAGGCCTTGGCACTCTCCGGTGATGGCTCGACGCTGCTCATCGGCGCGCCGGGACTGCTGCGCGTGCTGCACTGGAACTCCACGTCCTTCGTTGAGCGCGCGCGCGAAACTGCACCCGTGAACGAGGTCCCCGTGCGCTGTGCACTCTCAAGCGACGGTCTGACCTGGGGCGCGGGATGGTGGAATTCGACCACGGGTCGCGAAGTCAGGCTCGAACTGCGCGGAGCTCCCGGGGACTCGCTGCTGTGGCAGGAACTCCAGAGCGCGCCTTCGACCGCACCTCAGAATTACCCCGAGGCCCTGTGCCTATCCGCTGACGGCGGCCGCGCCGCCTTCGGGCTCTGGGGCAGTCAAGACCCACAGGCGGAGGTCCTCCTCGTGGACCGTGCGCAGGGCGCCGTCATCGCGAGCCTGGATCTTCCGGGGTCCGTGCTCTCCCTGGCATTGGACCCGAGCGCCACGCGATTGGCGGTCGGAATGAAACACGTCCACGCGAACCAATTCGGCAACACTGGAGAAGTGCGTTTGTTCGACACGGGCGAGCGCGACCTCCAGGCCTTGGCACCGGCGCGACTGGGGGGGGCGCTCAGCGTCACGGCGCGCAGGCCCCAAGCGCGCTCGGTTTGGTTCCTGTACGGCCCGCGCGCCGTTCAACCGACTGTCCTGGCGGGAGTCAGCGGCGTGCTATGGCTTGGGCGGGCCCGAATGCGGGCGGTACGTGTGTCTGCCGATGCGATGGGTCGGGCCGACGCCAACCTGCCCCTGCCGCCCCTGGTGCCCGGAGTGCCCTACTCAGTCCAGGCCCTGTTCCGCTCCTCCGCCGGCAGCAGCCTGTCCCAGCAGGTCCTCGACCCGCTCGCACTGTAGGTGCTCGGGGCCCCGCGCCCTGGATTGGGGACAGCCCCCGGGCTGGCCTCAAGACACGCGGGCGCCTGACCCGATAGCTCGCCGTGATCCCCATCCCCATGTGGGGTCTGGCGTCCATCCCCAGCGTGGGGCCGGCGTCGAACCGCGCCATCCCAGGACGCGGACCCAGGTCGGGGAGCGACAGGAACACATCAGAAATGCACAGCGGAAGAATCCTCGGCGTTGCGTCCATCCTCTTGGCTCTTGCCGGCGTCTCATGCGGCGGGGGCGGCGGCGGCGGAGGCTCGAACTCGGTCGTCTCAGTCGTGCAGGACTTGACCGTGGATCCCACCGGTCAGACCACGGTGATCACCTTCGCCACGGATCCAGGCGTATTGGACGTCACCAACTTCGACACCAACGGTGTCCAGGTGGCGCAAACCGTGACTCAGGCCGGGCCTGAATTCACTGTGGCATGGAACAGCCGCGTGACCCCCGCGACTCAAGTGCGGCCCTTGGCGGTTCCTGATGTGAGCAGCGCCTTCATCGCCGTCACCTCCAGCAATACCGCGGCGCCGACTTTTGCGATCACTGCGGCCACTCAAGTCGTCGGACTGGGCTCCGACACGATCAGCGTGCAGTTCAGTGGCCCGCGCGTGATCGAGAGCGAAGCGGAGAATGCGAACAACTGGACCATGAAGATTGGCTCGACCACCCTGCCCCTGACGGGCTCGGTGTTCACCCTGGACAACCTGACCCAGGTGCTGTCGATCACCACCGGTCTGCAGGCCAACCTGCATGCGAACTTCACGCTGGCGGCAAAGGCCAGCCTGCACTCGGTCTCCGACATCTCGCTCGCGACCACGGACATCGCCGGTGTCGCCACTGGCGACGCGGTGGTGCCGACTTTGACCAGCGTCGAGCAGAACCTGTCCGAGGATGAATTCGGGCGCGTCATCGACCTGACCTTCAGCGAGGCCATGGACCCCTTGTTCTGCGCGGTCCTCTCAAACTTCGGCGGTACGAACCCGGATGTTGCGACGACCTTCGCGCAGCCCTCGGAAGATGTCCTGCGCGTGACGTTCAACAACCCGATTCTTCCGGGCGTCAACACGATCGACCTCGAGAACATCGTCGATGCCCACGGGAACGCGTTTGTGGATCAGAATGTCGCCGTGGTGGCCGGATCCACCGTGGCGAACTCGTTCAGCTCGCCCCCGACCGTCACCACCGTCGAGGGACAGGGCGGCGACCTGCTCGAGGTCGAGTTCGTGCAGTCGATCGATCCCGACGACGCCTCAAACCCGGCGAAGTGGACGCTCGAAATCCCCACCGGCAATCCGCTGAACCTGGCGAATTGCCTGTTCACGTACGACATGCCCAGCAAGACCCTGAGCATCGAACTCGATGTGGATGTGTCGAACGGCGCGACCTTCACCTTCGAGCCGACCCTGGGCGACGAGCCCCTTGACGTTGACGGTGAGACTTTCACCGACTCGCTCGCGGGCCTGGTCAGCGGCGAACTCAGCCTGCCGACGGTCGTCACCGCACGTCAAAATCGATCCTTCGATCCCACGGGCAAGACCCTGGATGTGACTTTCTCGGAGGCGCTCGACCAGGCTAGCGCGGAGACAATGCCCAATTGGAGCATTGCCGGCCACGTGGTTCAGTCCGCCACACTGTTGCCCTCGCTCACCGTCGTGCGCGTGGCATTCGACGTATTCGTTCTTCCGGGAACCGACACGCTCGACGTCTCAGCCATCGAAGACCTGGCTGGCAACACCATGGTGGCGCTCGTGGCTCAGGCGGTGACCAGCACGGACATCACGGCGCCCAGCGCCACGACTCTCACGGCTCATGCCGTCGAAGGCGCTCAAAACGACATCGTGCGCGTGACCTTCAACGACAACCTGCTCGAGAGCGAAATCGAAAACGTCGCCAACTGGACGCTCGAATCCCCCGTGGGCGTTTCGCAGTCCACGGTCGGTGCGACGGTCGACTGGAATGACGCCGGTCGTTTGGCCACGGTTACGCTGGCCAACAACACGAACCTCGTCGGCGGTCAGACCGTGCGCGCGACTTTCGCCAACGTGCACGACATCGCCAACAACACGATCAGTTCAACTGCCGTCAGCTCGGCAGCCACGACCGAGGTCAACGTGCCGATGGTCGACAGCGTGTGGGTCAAGAGCGCCCTGACCAATCGCGTGGTCGTGCGTTTCACCGAGCCCTGTGCCCTGATGGAGGACATCGGCAGCTTGACGCACTACACGGTGCGCAACTCTGGCGGGATTCTGAAGGGCACGCCGACCACTGCCACCGCAGATGTGGATCAGATGGGCGTGGAGTTGATCTTCGGCTTCGCCGTCCTGAGTGGCTCGGACACCCTGGATGTTTCGGGTGTGGTCGACCTGGCCGGCAACAGCATGTTCCCGGTCAGCGCCCACGCGGTGGCCGTTGAGAATGCCGCCGCAGTGACGTTTGACGCGGGCTCGTCGTCGATGACAACCGTCAGCGGCGAAGCCAACGACGTGGTGACGATCGTATTCAACACGCCGCCGTCGCGTTGGAAACTGCTCGAGACCTCGAACTTCGCGATCTCGAGGCTAGCCGTGCCGCTGGATTTGAGCAGTGCGCGCATCAGCTATGACGGCAACGTCAGCGTGACGATCGTGCTCGAGGGGGCCAGCGCGCCGAACCTCCAGACCGGTCTCGCCTACGATGTGGACATGCCGGCGCTGCTCAGCGCTCAGGGAATCGCTGGCGCCGTCATGGGCAACAGCCTCTTGTGCGGTGGCGAGTCCACGGCGCCCACGTTGCCGCTGAACCTGACGCGCATCGATTCCGCTAACCCGGTGGACTCCGTGCTGATCCAATTCAGCGAAGCCGTGGATCTGACCTCGGCCCAGGACGTCAACAACTACGACCTCAACGGCGGCGCGCACCCTGACAGCGTCACGCGCGTGGGTCTTACGACTGTGCGCGCTACCTGGAATGGCGGCGTCATCGTCACCGACACGGTCAACGCCACAGTGGCGGACCTGGCAGGCAACATCGGCGTGCTCTCTCGCGCCGTGACCAGCGCGGACCTTCAGGGGCCGCTGGTGGTTGCGGTGGACGGTGTCAGCGTCGTCAACTCCGGCAAGGACGTGGTCAATGTGCAGTTCGACAAGCCCCTGGATTCGACCACGGGGTTGAACCCGGCCAACTACGGCGTGACCAACGGATCCGCGCTGGTGCTCTCCGGAGCGAACTTGCGCTTCAACAGCACGAACAACACTGTCACGATCTACCTGCCCGCGGGCGTGGAACTCAACCCGGCCCAAGGCATCACCGTGCACGTCGAGAACGTCGAGGACCACGCCGGTCTGGCCCTGAGTCCCGCGGCGAACGTCGGTGGCCCGATGACCGGTGATATCGTGCCGCCGGCCCTCAACGCGGCGTTCGTGAACTACCGCGCGGACGCGGGTGGACTGGCGATCGACGTGCTCTTCTCCGAAGACGTGCCGGCGAGCTTTGCCATGGATGGCCTGAACTGGACCGTGTCCGGTGGGCAGACCGTCGACACGGCCGTGGCGTTGACCCCGTCCCACTATCGCCTGACCCTCTCGGCGCCGCTGACCGCGGGGCAGACCCTGAGTTCCATCGTCGTGCCCGACATGGCCGGCAATCACTCTGGCGCGATTTCGATCGCTCCGACCCTCTGAGTCCTTCCGGCGGCCCCAGGGCCCTGGAATTGAGCGCCCCGCGGGTGATCCCGCGGGGCGCTTTGCTTGGAGCCCGAATCCGTAGCCCAAGACCCGGGGCTTTCCCTTCAAGAACGCCCCCGCGCGGTCCCGATAGGGGAGCCGATGCACCCGCTGGGCACTGGCCCCTCGGCCCCCGTCGTGCCCCCGCAAGTACGCCACAGGAATCTTCGCGTGAACCAAACCACACCTGAGATCGGGAGCTCCGTCGCGGAGCTGGTCGAAGCCTTGCTGGAGAGTTCCGGCGAGCTCGCAGGCGTCGCTGACCTCGAGGCCCAAGTGGCGCGCGCCGCCGCGGAAATCGACGCGCGCGCTGCCCTGTCGCATTGCCAGCGGCTTCGTTCGCAGCTGGACCAGGAGGCACATGGCGCTGAGGAACTCGAGGCGCTGCTGATCCTAGGCCTCGCGCATCCGGCCGCCCTCGAAGCCCAGGGCTTCGCGCTGGCACAGGAAGGCAAACGCCTGGCTCTGCGACTGGAGCAGGACGGCAAGCCCGAGCGCGCCCAGGCGATCTTGGAGTTGATCGCAGCGCGCTTGCCCGGGGATCGCCTGATCGACCACGAGTTGGCCTCGATGATGCGCCGCACCGGCAACGCCGATCGCTTGATTGACCGCTACATGCGTCGCGCCGAGGAGTGCGTCTCCTCTGGCAGCAGCAAGGAAGCGATCAGCTGGCTGCAGGAGATCCTGCTCGTCGATAGCTCACGCCGCGACGTGGCGCGCATGATTCGCGACTTGCGCTGGGGCGATCAGGAGAAGCGCAATCGCTGGCGCAGTCGTACGCGCGCGGCGATCATCCTGTTGGGGATCGTCGCCGTGGCGGCGCTTGGTGTTCAGCGCGAACTGTCCGTGGCAGAGCGTTTCGACGCCGTTCCCGCCGCCATTCCTGGGGATCTAAATTCCCTGCGCCAGCGCCTTGAGCGCATCGACCAACTGCAGCAGGAGGTCGTTTTCAGCCTGCGCCAGTTCGATGCCAGCCAGGAGAAAGCGATGCTGACCGCAGACATCACGCGCCTGGAAGCCAAAGCCGCCCAGGCCCAGGTCACGCGCCGCAGCCAGCGCGAGGCCTCTGTCGCGATCGCGGAATCCGCGCGCAAGCAGGCGCGCCTGTATGCCCAGCAGAATCGCTTCGAGGATGCCATCACACAGTTCGAACGCGCGCTCGCCGAAGGCCCGAACGACTGGGACCAGCGCAAACAAGTGATGATCGACGTAGCCGCGATTCGCGAGTGGATGGCCGTCAACGGCGACAAGCCGATCGGGAGCCGCGAATGAGCTTCGTACGCCGCATTCTCTCGGGCTCGCGCCTGCGGCCGCTGCGCCGCGCCCTGGTCGATTCACCGTCGCCTCGCTCCTACGCGGCCTTGGCCGCGGAGCATGTGCGCATGGGCGAAATGGAGGACGCTGAGCGCGTGGCGCGCGAGGGCCTGGGACTTTTTCCGGCCAGCGTCGAACTCGCGCGGCTCGCGGATCGTTCGCGGGCCATGGAGGCCGAGGGCCGCACGCGCGAGTTGTACCGCGAATTGCGCGACGCTCCGCGTGCCGCCGTCTGGCGCGAGCTGTGCGGGATCCTGCTGGACTCCGGCCGTATCGCGCGCGCCGAGGAGTGCGCCCAGGACTGGTTCAATGCAACCGGCGATGGCAATGCTCAATTGGCTCGCGGTCAGGCGCGCTGTGAGCGCTTTTTCACCGACCGTCGCCGCGATGACGCGCGCCTGGCTCTGGAACTGATCGACTCGGCCGAGAAGCTCCTGCCGCGCGATGCGCGCCCCCTGCGCTTGCGAATGTCCCTGTACTTGCGCGTCGGAGCTATGGCGGACGCGCGCAAAGTGATCGGCCAACTGCTCGAACTGGAGCCGGGCGACAGTCTGCTCGAAGCGCGATTCCGCAGCTTGGGCACCCTTGTCGATCCGTCACCTACTCTGGACCAGGCCCTGCGCCAGGTGGAGAAAACAGGTCGGCTCGTGGACGAGGATGCCGTGGAGAAGGAGGGTCAGGCCTCCGCCAGTGATATCCGTCCCGTGCTCAAGGACATGTGCAACGAGCCCGGAGTGCGCGGCGCAGTCTACGTGCGCGGCGCAACGGCGCTGGTTCAGGGGCCGCGCGGTGCCACCGCGGAGCGCACGGCGCGCGCGGTGCGCGAAGTCGTGCAGAAGAGCCGCACGGCTGCCCGCCGCCTCGGACTCGGGCAGGCGCTTGAAGTGACTCTTGAAGGCGACTTCGGTCACTTGCTCGTGTGCTCCGGTGAAATGGGCGCCTCAGCGCTCTGGTCCACGCGACAGCCGACAGCGCGCGTGCGACAGAAAGTCGTGGAGTTGTCTGCCTTGACCGGAACCAGCACTGAGGAGTCTGAAGCGTGAAGAAAATCCTCGAACCTCTGGCGCAGACCCCCGGCGTGCGGATGGCCTTGCTCGTGGCCCACGACGGTGTGCCCGTGGTGGTCCAAAATGCTTCGGACAAGGCGCCCGATGGTTCGCCGGAGGCGAGCCTCGCAGGTGAGACCGCGGATTCACTTGCCGCACTTGCCGCGGGCTGGCTCAGCGAACTCGAGCGCTCCATCGGACCGCTCTCCTGGGGCTCGCCTCGGCGCGTCGTGCTGCGCGCTGCGCGCGGGTCCATTGTGATGACCCACGCCCCAGGCGCTTTGCTCCTGACCATCATCGACGAGCGCGTTTCGCCCGATGAAATGCGCTTGCCGATGGAGGCTGCCGTGGCGCGCATGGAGCGCCTGCTGCGACCGCGGCAGGAACTCGAGGACGTCGCCGCTCCCGTCGATCACGCATCCTCCATTCACGCCGCATTGCCGGCGCAAGCCTTGCACAACGGTTCAGCACAGTCGCGTGCCGATACTCGCTCCTAGTTCTCTCACCCCTGCGTCATCGGAAATAGCTCCATGGTCCAAATCAACTTCGCGCAGAAGCAAGTCAATGCCAAGGTCGTCTACTACGGGCCCGGAATGTCGGGCAAGACGACCAATCTCGAGATCGTGCATCAGCGCGCGCCCGATCAGAACAAAGGTGACCTGACATCGATCTCGACGGACGGCGATCGCACGCTGTTTTTCGATTTCATGCCGTTGGACCTGGGCACGGTCGCGGGCATGCGTACCTGCTTCCAGATCTACACCGTCCCCGGACAGGTCTACTACAACTCGACACGCAAGTTGGTGCTCCAGGGTGTTGACGGCGTGGTCTTCGTCGCCGATTCCTCGGCAGCGATGCGGGAGGAAAACTTCGAATCGCTGCGCAACCTCGAGGAGAACCTGAACGAGTACGGCAAAAGCCTCGCGACGATGCCGCACGTAATTCAGTTCAACAAGCGCGACCTGCCCGACGCCCTGCCCGTGGAGGAACTGAACGCGCTCTACAACCTGCACAACGCTCCGGTGTTCGAAGCGGTGGCCAAGTCTGGCCAGGGAGTTTTTCCGACCCTGAAGGCCCTCGCAGCGAGCGTTCTGGAGTCGATCCACTCGAACAACAACGCCGGCGGACGCTCCGGCGCACCGGCGCCGAGTCGCGCACCGGCACCTGCCCGCGCGCCCGGCGCTGCTCTGCCGCGCCCGGCCGCGGAGGTCAACTCGCACGCTCCGGTGGCGATGTCCGCCGCTGCAACCGGCGGCGCACAGGCTGCTGCCGCTTCACTGCCGAGCCTCGCGACGCGCCCCATGATGGCGCCCCCGGCCATGGCTCCCAATCCGCAACCGAGTCACGGTGGCGGTAGCTACGGGGGCATGAACCAACCCGCGATGAATCAGGCGGGGTTGCTCACCCAGACGGGATTCCACGCTGCGCCTCTCGGCGGACCGCCTTCGCAGGCGGCTCCCGGCGGACTGCACATGTCCCAGCGTGGCCAAGCGGCGCCCGCCCGGCCTACCAATGTGGTCCAGCGACCGCCCGCGCGTCCGAAGAGCACTGCGCCTCGGCAGCCGAGCAGCGGCGCTGGCACGCCGCTGGAGGGCACGCGCTTTCGTCCGCGCAACCAGACGGCACAGCGCAATCAGCCCCGCGCGACGCCCGCCCGAAAGCACAACGCCAAGGAATTCAATTGGATGCTCGCGGGCCTAGGGGCCGTCGTTGTCGGGGTGCTTGGCTGGGTTGTCGTCACCTTCTTCTAACTCGGAGAATTCCATGCAGATTCACGACAACAAGCTCCGCGCCGATCGCCTCGTGTTCTACGCACAGGACGTGGACCGACTGGACAGCGAACTGGATTCGTTCCTTGAATTGTGCGGCGCGCGCTGCGCGCTGCTGATCGACAAGGAAGGTCACCTGGTCACGCGCCGCGGCGAGGCGATCAACAACTCAATCGAGTCCATTTCCGCGCTGATCGCCGGTTCCTTCGCTGCAACGAAAGAGATGGCGCACCAACTTGGCGAGGACGAGTTCACCATCCTGTTCCACCAGGGCGCGCGGGACTCGATCCAACTGCAATTGGTGGGGGAGCGCACGCTTCTAGCGGTGCTCTTCGATCAGCGCACGAACCTCGGACTTGTGCGCTTCTACGCCCAGGAACTGGGACGCCAACTCGCGGTCGTGTTCAGCGATATGGCGGCGCGCCCGGAGGCCGAGGGCAGCGGACTGTCCGCGGACTTCACCCAGGACGCTACCGCCGCCCTCGACAAGCTGTTCTAGGGACCGTCGGAGGGGGCTTCGGCCCCCGGGCGCGACCTCGGTGGTGGTGTGAAGGACACGGCGGACGGCCCAGATCGGGCGAGAATCGAGTACTTCGCCCAGAATCCCGCGCGGGAGCGGAAGGTGGCATTGCCATGCCTGGAGCAGACAGCTAGACTTTTTGCCCCAAACCGCCCGCGAATCCGCGGCGGTATCCAACTGAGGAACATTCCATGGCACGGGTCTGCGATTTTTGTGACAGAGGTACGGAAAGCGGCGCGCAAGTCGCCCGTCGCGGTTTGCCCAAGAAACAGGGCGGCATCGGTTTGCGTATCACCGGGCGCACGAAGCGCAAATTCAAGGTGAACATCCAGCGCGTGACCGGGCTTGTCCAGGGTCAGCGCAAGCGCGTCAAGGTATGCGGGCGTTGCCTCAAGGCTGGCAAGTTGATCCGACCGAAGGTGCGCAAGGCCGCGGGCGCCGCTTGAACTGACAGCGCCGACCGCGCGCATTCCATCGCGGTCAACACTGACGATCATCCGCTGCGGCCTGTCCGCGGCGGATTTTTTTTTCCCGCGAAGTGTTGAGCGCGCGCAGAGAAAGATCCCTGCGCGCTGTGCGCGTGCTGCTCGGGCACTCGCCGCGTTCGTGCACGGGGACCGAAGGCGAAAATTCGCGCGATCGACGGCGCCCAGAAATTCGCGATCCGCAGGCCAAGGTCCGCTGGATCAAGGAGTTACGGCATCACGTGCGACGCCATAGCCGCTGCGCGATGGCGTCGCCAGTCGCGGTCCGGGCGGCCGCATACTCCGCACGCTGAGCCGACTGCCGGCGGCACAGCGCGGACCGGGATCTGCGCCCCGGAGCATTCCTCGGCGGAGTTCACCGGAAAAATATGGGCAAGAAAAAGGAGACCCATGCCGATGGTTCAGGTGATGTCGCGAGCGTGGCGTCCGCAAGGGCGCCTTTGCTCCACTCCCCCCACACCTTAGGAGAATAGATTTCATGGCCAAGAAGAAAGCCACGCGCAAGAAGGCAACTCGCAAAGCCGCAGCTCGCAAGGGCAAGAAGAAGGGCAAGCGCGCCAAGAAGGCCTAGGACGTCTAGCTTCGCGGTGAACAAGAGCCAGCTGGTCGCCCTCGTGGCTACAGAGCTCCGGACCTCACGGCTCGGAGCAGCGCGTCTAGTAGACGCGGTCCTCGGAGGCGTCGAGCGTGGCCTGCGCGAAGACAAGAACGTCACGATCGCCGGATTCGGCACTTTCGAGGTGAAGGACCGCAAGGCCCGCACCGGACGAAACCCCCACACGGGGGAGCCAATCCAGATCGGAGCCGGTAGGCGAGTTGGGTTTCGCATGGGGAAAGCCCTTCGCGAATCCGTCTGACAGGCTCGGAATAAATCGAGCCCGAATTACAGCCGGCATCCCGTTCGCGGGGTGCCGGCTTTTTTTATGCGGCGTCTTGGACGTGGGTCTGGACTGAGCTCGGCACCGTCAATACGGAGCCAGGCACCGTTCAGAACTTCTGCGTCGGATCAACGGCGCTGTGCGGCATAACGCCGGGTCGAGGTCAGGCGGAAACGGCGCTGTGGGAGGTATGGCGGCAGAAGTTCAGGACGGTGCCAGGCTCCTGCTCCTGCGGTTCGTTGATCTCTAGGCGGGGGGGGTGTGGCGGGCGTTTAGGGTGGCGATTTCGGTTTGGACTTGGGCGTCGTCGAGTTTGGCGAAGAGGCCTTCAACGGTGCCGAGTTCTTGGCCGGTCTCCAGGCGGCGCCAGGTGCTGCGCTCAGGCAGGCCGCACCAGCCGAGGGAGTCAACCTTGCCGGAGTTGCCGAGCATGGCCCAGAGTTTCTGGGCCTTGCCCGGCATGAAGGGCGTGCTCCAGCGCGCGACCCAGCCGATCCACTCGCAACAGGTGTTCAGGACGCTGGCGCAGCGCACGGGGTCGGTCTTCCGCAGGCTCCAGGGAGCGAGTCGGTCGATGAAGACGTTGGCGACGCGCGCGTTCTCGATCAGTTGCTCGCTGGCGCGACGAAAGCGGAAGGCCAAAATGGACTCCGAAGGATCTGTGAAGGCGCCGCAGTCCTCGAAGAGCAATCTGTCGAGTTCCTCGCGGTGTCCCGGCTCGAGCGCCGGGATTTTTCCGTCGAAATTCTTCTCGATGAACTTCAACACGCGCGTGGCGAGGTTGCCGATCGTGTCGGCGAGCTGCGTGTTGACGACGCGCTGATAATCGCCCCAGTTCCACTCGCTGTCGGCGGTCTCCGGCGCGCTCGAGAGCAGGTAAAAGCGTGTGGCCTCCGCGTCGTAGCGCGCGAAGAAGTCGTCGAGGTCGATCGACCAGCCAGCGGAAGTCGAAAACTTGCGCCCCTGCAGGTTGTAGAACTCGTTCGCCGGCACGGCCCAGGGCAGCACGTACTCTTGGCGCACGCCGTAGAGCATCGAGGGGAACACGAGGCAGTGGAACGGGATGTTGTCCTTGCCGATGAAGTGCACCAGGCGCGTGTCGGGCGAGCGCCACCAGTCCTTCCACGCTTCCGGTCGGCCTTGGGCCGCGGCCCACTCCGCGGTGAACGAGACGTAGCCGATCGGCGCGTCGAACCAAACGTAGAGCACCTTGCCCACTTCGCCATGGGCCAGATCCTCGGGCAGCGGCACGCCCCAGGACATGTCGCGCGTGATCGGTCGCGGCTCGACTTCCTTGAGCTGGTTTCCGATGAACGCCTGCACGTTGGGCTTCCAGTCGTGCCCTTCGAACCACTTGCCGATGTACTCGTTGCGCAACTTGGGCAGGTCGAGGTACCAGTGGCGCGTTCTGCGCCGCTCGGGTCGCGTGCCGCAAATTTTGCACGACGGATCGATCAGGTTCAGGGGATCGAGCCACTTGCCGCAGCGCGGGCATTCGTCGCCGCGGGCGGGGCTGAAGGTGCAGAAGGGGCAAGTGCCTGTGACGTAGCGGTCCGCCAGGAACTTCGTGTCCTTGGGGCAGAACAACTGCTCGGTCTCGCGCTCCTGGAGGTATCCGCCCTGGCCGAGGCGGCGGAAGAAATCCTGGGAGAGCTCCGCGTGGGGCGGCGAGATGCTCGTGCCCGACCAGATGTCGAAGTGGAGACCGATCGCGTCGAACGTGGACTTGATCGAGGCGCGCCAGCGCGCGACGTACTCGGCGTAGGGCACGCCCTCCTTCTCGGCGCCGATCGTGATCGCCACGCCGTGCTCGTCGGTGCCGCAGACGTAGAGCACCTCTTCGCCCATCAGGCGCAAAGTGCGCGTGTAGACGTCGGCCGGCAGGTAGGCGCCGATCACGTGTCCAAAGTGAATCGGACCGTTGGCGTAGGGCAGGGCGCTGGTGACGAGGTAGCGGGTCATTGGGCTGATCCTAGCTCAGCCCCGGCCCACAAACGCGCGCGCGTTGGGTCAGTTCCGTGCCGATTCGCTTGCGGGTCGCGCCGGAATCGTCGCAGCGCCCGAGCGCCCAGCGCTGCGGCGGCGAAGCTTCGACTTGTCGAGGCGCACCACGAGCCACAACCCGCCGATTGATGCCGCCGGGACCATCAGGATCGGGCCCGCGAATGGGATCAGGAACACCAGGCTCGCCACGCTGCCGAAGGCGATCAGCGCTCCGAGGTTCTCGATCAAGAAGCTCAGGCGCTGGCCGAGGCTCCAACCGCGCCGCGAGAAGGGGATGTCCAGTAAACTGATCGCCGTAGCGAAGCCAGCGATCGCGGCGAAGATCACAGGTCCGACGAACGGCACGAATTTCAGCGGTAGGCAAAGGACCAGGAGCAGCAGCGCCAGAAAACTGGTGCGCACGCTGGTCCACAGGGTCGAGGTTTCCACGCGCACGGCCCACCACAGCCAGCGGCCGTAGTCGCGGTTCCAGATCGACAGCCCGACGAAGGGCAGCGCCAGTGCGGGCGCGAGAACCCACCAGCGCCACGGGCCCGAGAACTGCCAGGCTGCGAACATCGCGAGCGCGGCGAGCGCAGCCCCGAGGGCGCTGAACATCGCGCAGCGTCCCGGCGCCATGGCCGTGGGGCGCTGGATCGAATTGCGTGGATCGACGCCAAACCAGCGCCGCTCGATCCGGCCCTGGACCTCATCTAGGAACGGGCCTGAGATCGCTTCGTAGAAAAGCGAGAAGGCGTACATTGCCGCGAAGAAGCCGACCACGAGGAACAACAGTCCGCCGGTGAGCTTTGCGATCACCAGGAACGCGGTGGATTCCAGGGCGCGATCCAAGGCCATGCTCCACCAGCCCGAGTCCGCAAGCTCGACGCGCTCCGCGGCCGACTGCGCGTAGGACACCAGGCGCTCGAAGCCCCTCCACGCCCAGAGAAACAGCGCGCCAAAGGCGATCGTGGTCATGACGAACGGCGGCACCAACCAACGCTTTGTCCCGCGCGTGCTCGAGAGGTAGCCGAGACCGCGCGGCAAAGCCACGAGCCCGGCGTGGATCGAATGGAACCTCCCGCGCGGCGCCCCAAACGTCGGATCGGCGCTCGCTCCGCCGCAATGGGCGCAGTCCTCGGCCGGCGCGTGGTAGCCGCACAGCGCACAGGGGATCACTTGCATGGGGTTGGGGTCTGGGCCATTCGCAACGCCTGAACGCGTTTCACCGCGGCGCGCTCGAGCGTTACCATACCCGTTCGCCCCCCAGGTTCCGCAGCTCCCACCGACCCCCGCCGGCCCGCACAATTTCGATGGTTTTTCAGCAACTCGATTACTTTCAACTCGACGATCAGTTCACCGAAGACGAGCGCATGGTGCGCGACACCGTGCGTGCGTGGGTCACAGAGCGCTATTTGCCTCTGGCGATGGAGCACTTCGAAGCAGGGACGTTTCCTAGCGAGTTGACCCCGGAATTGGCGGAGCTCGGCGTCTTCGGGCCGACGGTGCCTCAAGAGTACGGCGGTGCGGGCCTGAACAGCGTCGCCTACGGTTTGATCTGTCAGGAATTGGAGCGCGGCGACTCGGGTCTGCGCTCGTTCGTGTCGGTCCAGGGCTCGCTGGTCATGTATCCGATCTTCGCCTACGGAAGCGAGGCCCAGAAAAGGCATTGGTTGCCGCGGCTTGCGGGCGGGAAGGCGATCGGTTGCTTCGGACTGACCGAGCCCGACTTCGGCTCGAATCCCAGCGGGATGCTGACCACCGCCAAGGCCACGAAAGACGGCTTCGTGCTCAACGGCCGCAAGATGTGGATCACCAACGGCACGAACTCCGACGTCGCCGTGGTCTGGGCGCGGGCCGAGGACGGCATCCGCGGATTCCTGGTGGAGCGCGGGACCAAGGGCTTTTCCGCGCCGGAGCAGAAGCACAAGTTCTCACTGCGCGCGTCGATCACCTCTGAGTTGGTGTTGGAAGACGTGCATGTTTCCAAGGATGCGATGCTGCCGGGCGTCAAGGGGCTCAAGGGGCCCCTGGGTTGCCTGAATCAGGCGCGCTACGGGATTGCCTGGGGGGGACTCGGCGCGGCCTTCGCATGTTTCGACGAAGCGCTGCAGTACGCGAAGTCGCGGGTGGTGTTCGACAAGGCCCTCGCGGGGTTTCAGTTGCCGCAGAAAAAGTTCGCCGACATGGCGACCCAGATCACCATGGCCCAGATGCTCGCCCTGCGCCTGGGCCGCCTGAAGGAAGCCGGCAAGGTCACGCCCGCCCAGGTCTCCATGGCCAAGCGCAACAACGTGATGCTGGGCCTCGATGTCGCCCGCACCTGCCGCGACATCCTCGGCGCCAACGGCATCAGCCTCGAGTATCAGGTGGGCCGCCACCTGTGCAACCTCGAGTCCGTCGTGACCTACGAGGGCACCCATGACATCCACACCCTCGCCATCGGCCACGAACTGACCGGCATGCCGGCCTATCGCTGAAGCAGAGGTACGAGGTTCGACTTCGCCCCCGAACGCTCGCCACGCCGTGTCCGCGACCGTCGCAGGAAGCACAGGATTGGCATCGACGTACCGCTCACGACAGCGCCTCAGTTGGTGCCTGTGAGGGGATTTTTTCCGACGGAGCAAGCAATCAAGCCAACTCGGCCGGCGTGCACAGTGTCGCTGTCGAACCTTGCACTGTTCCGACAGCGGCTACGACGTGGTGCGAGTCCGGCGTGGCCAGCGCGGTAGCGGCACGCTGAACAGGCCCAGGTCGAGGATCGCCACCGATTCACCGCCAGCGTCGAGTACGCGGGCGAGACCGATGTGGCCGCGTCCGTGAAAGCGCGGGTCGGCAAGCAAGCGATCAAAGCCCTGCCGGGGGATGGGCCGATCGTCCGCCAGCAGGATCTCGTTGAAGTTGAAAATTATCCCCAGGTAGCTCCACGCGACCCCCCAGGGTGCCACAGGCACGACGCAGTGGCCCACCAGTCCCATCAGGCCACTGGTGAACCAGGCCTGCGCGTAGGCCGGCCAGTGCCGCAGCAAGAATGGCAGACTGCGCTGCAGCGCAAAGGCGGATCGATAGCGGCCGCTGCGCGAGACTTCGAGGAAACCAGCGGGCACGATGAAGACCAGCAGTCCGTAGCCCGCAAAAAACAGCACGGCCTCGTTCGGCGTGAGTAACGCGGGCTCGCCGAGTGCGAAGAGCAGCAGCGCAATCGGCAGCGAAAGCGTCGAGAAAATCGGATAGGCCACAAAGAAGATCGTCAGGTACAGGCTCAGGCCTCCCGGTTGCCAGCCGCGCGATCCGACCAGCGCGAACAGCAGCAGATAGAGCGGCGCGAGATAGCTGAAGATCACGCCGATTGCGCGCAGGCCGTCAAGCGCGCAGGCCCAGAAGGCGTGGCGCGTCTCGGGCAGGGCGCTAGGCCGTGCTCCAAGCAACTGGCGCACGAAATGCGTGCGATAGCCGAGTGCCGCCGCCCAGCCGACGAACGGCACGAACAGCCACAGCCCCACTGTCCAGAGTTTACGGCGCCACTCCGGGTCGGCCAGCGGGCACAGGCCGGCTACATGGGAGTGCAGGACCATCGTCTCAGGCCGTCTTGCGTCCCAGCCGAATCACGGCAGCGAGGTCGCGCAATGCTGTCCAGAGCACCGCGGGGGCCATCAACGCGAGCAGGCCCCTGAGAACCGGCGGCGCGCCGGAGTCTATCCACCGCAGGGCGGTTGGCGCAGCGCGACCTGGGCCCGCTTCGTTCCAGATCGAGAGCAGCAGGGCTCCAAATCCCGCGGCGATCGCCACGTGCAACAGATATTCGCCGCGCGGAAGCCCTCCCAGGTCGCGGCGGCTTTCGGGCTCCAACCAGAAATCCGCGACGGAGATGGCAGCGTCGAAGACCAGCAGCGCCACAAGCGCCCAAAACCAAGCTCCTTCGAAGGAGAAGTTGGGTACACCCAGGAACAACAGCGCGTAGGTCGGTCCGCGCAAGCAATGGGTGACTAATTCCGCGCGCGCCGGCCGATGGCGGTGCAGCTGCTGGGCCAGCGTGTGGAAGAACAGGATGTCAGCGCCACCCAGCAAGCCGATTGCGAGAAGCAGGTAGGTGGGCAGGACCATGGGATGTGCCTGCGCGGAGCATAGCACCGTCAACGCTTGCGGATCGGCCAGTCCCGGCGGCCGTCCATTTCGCAACTCCGCCGTGAGAAAAGGAGGTGGCTTGGTGTCGAAGTCGAATCTGGAACCGGTTCTTCACTCGTGATACTCCATGGGCATGGGACGCGAGCCGGATTCGCTGTCGGCGGGTAGGGATCACGGGTCCCACACCCTCAAGGTTTACTCCGGCACCGTCGTCGGGTTGTTCGGGAAGGACGTGTTCGTTGAGCTCGGCGTGCGCATGCAAGGCGTGATCGAGCTCGATCACTTTCAGTCGCCGCCGGCTGTCGGGGATGTGTTCGAGTTCACGTTGCGCGGGCAAGAGGACGGACTCTGGGCTCTTTCTTTGCGCGAGGAGGAGGTGCTCTCCACCTGGGAAAACCTCGAACTCGGCAGTTGGGTCCAGGCGCGCGCGGTGCGCAGTGCGTTCGGTGGGTTGGAGATGAAAATCGGGCCGTTGCACGGTTTTCTGCCGAAGTCGCACACCGGGCTCGCGCGCGACGAGAAGCTGGATGTCCTCGTGGGCAAGCACTTCACCTGCGAAGTGATCGAGATCGAGCGCGAACGCCAGCGCGTCTTGCTCTCGCGGAAATTCGTCGTGCAGCACGAGCGCACTCATCCTCACCAGCGCGAACTCGGATCCCTGCGTGTCGGCGAGAAAGTGCACGGCACCGTGACGCGCCTCGAGGAGTACGGCGTGTTCGTTCATTTCGGACAGGGCCTCGAGGGCCTGGTGCACGTCTCGGACATCGCCTACGAGCGCGTCGGCCATCCGGCGGACAGCTTGCGCGTGGGCCAGGCCGTGGAGGCGCGCGTGCTCGCGATTCGCGCCGGCGGGCGGCGCATCGCCCTGGGCCTGAAGCAACTGACGCCCAATCCATGGGAGCGCGTGGGCGAGCAATTGGCCCCCGGCGATCTGGTCGAGGGTCGAATCACGCGCGTGCGCGACTTCGGCGCGTTCCTGTCGATCGCCCGCGGCATCGAGGGGCTCTTGCCCGCCGGCGAGTGCGGACTGCGCCCGGGAGAACCGATCACTGCCGCCCTCCGTCCGGGCGAAACGGTCTCCGCGCGCGTGCTCGAACTCGACGCGCCCCGGGAGCGCATCGCTTTTTCCCTGTGCCACTCGAGCGGCGCGCGCATCGAGCGGGCGGAAGCTGCCAACCGCGCCCTGTGGCTCGAAAATTCCAAGGGTGCGCCAAGTCAGCTCGCGGAGTCTCTGAAAGACAAGCTTGCCGCGGCCCTGCGGCGCTCGGGTTGAGGCGCGGGCTACTTCGCCGCCTCCATCATCTTCGCCACCCGCGCCTGGATCAGGGCGAAGCGCTGGCGGCCCACCTCGCACTGCGTCGCGATCCACTCCGCGTTGCGAAACGCCGTGGGCGCCACTTCCGAGCGAAAACGCGCCAGGTGCGGATGCACCTTGGCGAACAGGAACAGGCCCTCGCCGCTGTTCTCGATCAAAAAGTCCGCGTTGACCGCTCCGTTGCGCGCGAAGGAATAGGCCATCTCCCAGTAGCTCGACACCTGGCGCCAGGCAGCGTTGTTCGGATGGGTGAGGGCCACGACGGCAGCGAGTTCGTCCCAGTTCCTGGGCATAAAGCGCATCATCGTGTCCCGCGACTGGCGCATCACCGCTTCGCGGCGCAGCTCATACAGCCTCAGGATCAGTTCCGCGTCGTGATGGTCGGCAATTTCTTTCGTCATGGTGGCGGGATTCTAGCGCGGTCCGCGATCTCCATGGGCCTTCACTCGAAGTGGCTGTCGCCGGATAGAATCCTGCGATGGAAGAGCAGCCGAAGCCGGGCGCCGTCGTCGCCCAAGGTGCCCTGGACTACGTCAAGGAACTGCAGTCCGCGCTGATTCGCGGCGGACTGGACGCACAGATCGTGCGCCCGCCCAAGGAACACTGCGGGACCTGAGGCACCAATCTTTGGCTCGCGGTCGCGTGCCAGGATCAAGGGCGGGCGGCGCAGTTGCTGGAGCAACACTGGCAATCGCAGTTCGCTCCCGACGGAGTCGAGTCGGGATCCGCTGGCTTCGATCTCGATGCCGACGAACTCGAGTGTCCCGCCTGCGGGCGGAAATTTGCCAACGGGCCCACGCGTTGCCCGGGCTGCGGCCTGCGCTTCGGCTGAGGGCCTCCCTCAGGCCTTCGCGGGCGGCAAGAGTCGCCAGAGAAGGGTCAGCCCGAGCAAGGCCGCCAGAGCCGATGCCGCGAGCACACCGACTTTTGCGTACTGCAGGGGCGCGCCTTCGAGTGAGAGCCCCGCGATGAACAGCGCCATCGTGAAGCCGATGCCCGCTAGGCACGCGCCAGCGCTCAGGATTGGCCAGGTCACGCCCTGCGGCAGGCTGGCCAACTTCAAGCGCACGGCGAGGAAACAAAACAGCACGATTCCCAGGGGTTTTCCGAGCACCAGACCGGCGCTCACAGCCAGCGCCACCGGTTGAGTCAGGTCGGAAACGTGGAACGCGACCCCCGCGTTCGCCAGGGCGAAGATCGGCATGATCGCGAAGCCCACCCAGGGGTGCATCACGCTCTCGATGTACTCCACCGGTGAGACAACGTCGCGCGCCGCGGATTGGACCTGGCGCAAGTGACCGACGCGCGCGCCGCGGTTTTTCCAGCCGTCGCCGGCCATGATCGCGGCGGCGCGCTCCATGCGTTGGCGGAAACCGCCGGTGCTGATCAGATTTCGGGCTGGCGTGAGCAACCCCAGCGCAACGCCCGAAATCGTTGCGTGCACGCCCGAAGCATGGAAGGCCAGCCACACCAGTCCGCCGACGATGATGTAGACCCCAATGCTGCGCATACCCAGGCGCGCCAGGAGGAACACCAGTGCCAACCCGCCCAGTCCCAGCCCCAGGGCCGTGGCGTTGATTCCCTGCGTGTAGCCGACCGCAATCACGAGAATGGCCCCGATGTCGTCCGCGATCGCTAGCGACAAGAGCAGCACGCGCAGGGAACTCGGTACGCGAGTTGAGAGCAGCGTCAAACAACCGACCACGAAAGCGATGTCCGTAGCCATGGGAATGCCCCAGCCGCTCGCGGCTTCGCCGTCACCCTGCAGCGCCACGTAGCACAGGGCTGGCACCACCATGCCGCCGATCGCCGCGACCACCGGCAAGGTCGCGCGTCGAAGCGTGCGCAATTCGCCGAGCACCAGTTCACGTTTCACTTCCAGGCCGATGACGAAGAAGAACACGGTCATCAGGCCGTCGTTGATCCAGTGCTGCAGCGAATGGCTCATCTGCCACGGGCCGAGCCCAAACGTCAGCTTCGTCTGCCAGAACGCGAGGTACTGCTCCTGCAGCGGCGTGTTCGCCAGGATCAGGGCCGCGAGCGTGCACAGGAGCAGCACCACGCCCCCAGCCGCTTCGATGTGAATGAAGCGCTCGAAGGGCTCGGTCAGTGCGTCGATGGGCCGACGCTCTTGGTCCTCGGACGGGGTGGCGATCAGGCCTCGCAGAACTTCTTCACGGCGTCCATGTCCGCCTCGACCGCCTTCCGAATCATGCCAGCGATCAGCGGGTTGATCACTCGCGCGAAGAAGTTCCGCGGCGTGGCATCCATCACCAGCGTCAGCTCCACCCTGTCCGGGGCAACTTGCTTCACGCGGAACAGCGTATCCCAGCATGTTCCGCCGGCCTCGGACACGAGCCGCACGTGTTGGTTGGCGGCGTATTCAGTGACCTCGAGCTCTACCGTGGCCCTGCGCTTGCCCATCAGGCGGGTCTCCCGAAAGCGCGCGCCCACGCCCCGGCGCGTGTCGGAGAGGAACTCGACCTCGACGATGTGGGGAATGGCCTTGCGGAAGTTCTCGATGTGCGCGATCACGTCGAACACTCGAGCAAGCGGGGCGCGAATCTCGCGCGTGACGGTGGTGCGGCCCATGGGGACGGCCAGAATACCGTAGGGGGGCTGGTATCTCCTTCCCGGTTCGTGTCGCAGCCGAACCTGTACCGGATCGACACGAACCGAGGGGTTGCCGGAGTGCCAGCGCGGGTACAACTTGGGGCCATGCATCGCCCTCTGTTCACATCCCTCCGTTCCCTGCTCATCGGGCTGGGTTGCTCAATCCTCTGGCTGGGTCCCATCGGCGCCCAAGAACCCCAGAGCGGCGGCTTTCAGCAGGCGATGACCTCCGCGGGCCGCGCGATGGAGGCGGGCAACTTGCCCCAGGCCCGCGAGTGGATCGAGCGCGCACTGGAGCGCGATCCGCGCTCCGTCGACGCCTGGCGCCTGCGCGTGCGCTGGGCCGCGGCCGTGGCCGACAGCGATGAGCTCGTCTACGCCCTGCACCAGGCCTTGCGCAATGCGCGGGCCCAGAAACTCCCTAGCGCGAACATTGACGAAATTCGCACGGCGGTGTTTGCCGAGGATCCGATCGCCAAGGACCTGCTGTCGCTCGACGTCACGTTCTCGAAGAAGCTGATCGACCTTGCTGCGCGCTACGAGAAGGAACTGCGGCCCCACGCGGCGATCACAGTGCTCAAGACCGTGTTGGCCCTCGATCCGCTGCATGAAGCGGCGCAGGCGTCTATCGAGCGCATCGCCTCGCGACCGGATCCGTCGCTCGCCGCCGACGCCAAACCCAAGGACCTGTTCGCGGACGTGTCGCGGGAGTGGATCATCGAGCACGACAAGGCTCACTCCACCTGGGAGACGCGCGCAGAGCTCGAGCGCGAGAACTACACCACCTACACCGATGCCGGCTACGAAGTCCTGGTTCGCGCCGCCGAGGCCATGGAGCAGATGAACGCTTTCTACAGGCGTTTTTTCCGCTACGGCACCGAGGAGGACGGTCGAACCGTCCCGCGCATCGCGCTGCACATTTTCAAGGACCGCGACGAGTACCTGAAGCTCGGCAAGGGTCCGCCCGTGGAATGGTCGGGCGGCCATTTCACCGGCGACTCGGTGGAGACTTACATTTCAGGCAGTTTCGACGGCACCACGGGCACGCTGTTCCATGAAGCCGCGCACCAATTCGTTTCCCTGGCGACTTCGGCGGCAGGCTGGTTGAACGAGGGCCTGGCTTCGTTCTTCGAGGGCACGCGCATGTTGGCCAACGGCACGGTGCTGATGAACCTGCCGGCGAACCACCGCCTGTTCCCCCTCGCCACGCGCATGGAGAAGGGTTGGATGAGCGGTCCCACCGACGGAATTTCCGCCGACGGAACGGGCGAGCCCGAGCGCGCGCCGACTTTCGCCACGGTGCTGGAGAACAAGTACGCCTGGGGCCCGCCGTGGTATGCGCCGACCTGGGGCGTGGTGTTCTTCCTCTACAACTACCAGGATCCCGTGGACGGCCGCTTCGTGTACCGCAGGGCCTTCGGCGATTTCGTCAACGCTTCTGGCGGCCGCGAGGGCTCAGGCGCCGTGGAGAACTTCGAGAAAGTGGTGCTCGCCAATCCAATGCCGCCGATCAAGGGCTTTGAACGGCCCAAGGGTTCGGCGGACGTGGCCTTGCCGAAGACCACCGCCGAACTCGACAGCGTCTGGAAGAACTGGATGCTGGAGTTGCGCGACGAGCAGCAGGGCAAGCTCGAACGCGTGCGCCCCTTTCTTTCGTGGGGACGCGCGGCGATCCTGGCCGGGGATCTCGAATCGGCCCAGGAACACTTCGAAAAGGGTGTCGTCGCCGCGCCTGACGATTTTTCGGTGCGCCTGGAATTCGCGGCGATGTTGGCGGACAGGCTCAAGAACCCCGATCGAGCAGCGAAGCTCGTGGAATCCGCTCTGGTGATCCTCGAAAACGCGAAGACGCCCGACACGCGCGCGATCGCGGCGGCGGAACGCGCGCTGTCGAAGTACGACCCCAAACGCGAGACCTTGGAGACCCTGCGCCGCGAGATGGCCGCGGCATCGGGCGCCTTGGTTGAGCGCTACCTGGCGGCGAATCGCCCCCTGATGGTCATGGACGTGTCCTGGCGCCTGGGCTCGGATCTCGGCGTCCCGGAGCTGTTCGCCTTCTACGAGCGCGCTGCCCGCTCAAGCAGCAAGTCCCTGCGCATCTGGGAACTGGCCTACAACGAAAGGGACCTCGCGGGCTGGGTCGCGGCTGGAACGGGCTCGCCGTTCACGCCCGCGGGCATGTTCCTCGATGCGAAGTACTCGACTTTTGATCCGACGCAGTTCGACTACCAGGCCCTGACCCTGGACCGCGCCACGAACGGCGATTTCTCCATGGACGCCGAGGTGCTGGCCGAGCGCGGAAAAGTGAACTTCGCCGGTTTCGTCTTCGGCCGCAAAGATGCTTCCAGTTTCCACGGACTCTTCTTCTTCCCCGGCAAGGAACTGAAAGAGGGTCTCGCCGCGCCAGGCTACGTTGACCTGTTGTCCAGTTTCGGAAGCGGGACGATCAAGACTTGGCGCCACGTTCCCGTGGACACGACGGTCGCAGCCGGATCCTCGAGCGCTGGCGCCTGGCACAAGTTGCGCGTGGACGTAGCAGGCCGATTCGTCGATCTGTGGTTCGACGGCGAACTCCTCGCGACCCAAGAATATCCGAGCATCGATGTGTTGCGCGGCAGCTTTGGCCTGATGGTGGGCCGCGGGGAAGCGCGCTTTCGAAACGTGCGTTTCCTGGCCAGCGATTCGCGCGATCCGGTTGCGGGCATCGAGCGCGAAATGCGCCTGGCGAAATTGTCCGGCCGCGGCGCGCGCGAGACCGGCAGCTACCTCGGCAGCGTTCCGCCCTGGCCCAAGGTCTCGAAGTGGATCCAGGGCGAGCGCAAGGACTGGGACGAAGCCGGCCGAGTGCCACAGCTCTTGGTGTTCTTTTCGATCCAGCAGAACGACACCGTGCGCCTGGACACCTGGCTCACTTCGTTCGAGGCCGACGCCCGTCGATACGGACTCAAAGTGGTCGCGATCGCTTCACCAAACGATGAAAAGGCCCTGGCGGAATACCTGGAGAAGTGGCCGATGCCCGGCGCGATCGGAATCGACTACCGCGCGCCAAAGGCCAGCGGCATCGGCGACAGCTTCGAGACGTTTTTCATCCGACGCTTCAATCTGCCGCGGCTTCTGCTGCTCGACGTGGACGGCCGCGTGGTGTGGGAAGGGGATCCGGGCCTCGTGGCCGGGCCGGCTTGGAAGCCCGGCGAGGGCTCGTTCCTCGACGCGCCGTTCGAGGACCTGGTGGCGCGCCACAAGCTCGCCCGCCTGCCGGAATTCCAAAGTCAGTGGGCCACGACTGCGGTGCCGGCAATGGCCGCGGGCAACCTGGGCGCCGCGCTCGCGATCCTGCGTTCTTCGCGTGACTTCGAAGCCGAGTTCTACCCCGAGGTTGCCCTGGCCCAGACGCGTCTCGGCGCGCTCGAAGCGGCGCTGAAGGACCCTGTGGCCACTGCGCGTACCCTGGCGGAGGAGCGCGCGGATCCGGCGCTCTCCGTCCTTCTGGAGTGGCACAAGCTCCTGGAATTGGAGCTGACGCCGAAACTCGCCCGCGATCTGAAGGCGTTCCACGAGAGCAAGGTGAACAAGGACTGGATCGCCGTCGAGCGCGCTTGCACGCGCTGGAAGAATCTGATGGGGCGCAAGGATGCTGACGCCGCGGCCGCGTCCAGCGAGTTGCTCGCGACCCTGGCGGGACTCGACGGCGTGCTGCCGCGGGAACTCACCGCAGAATTGAAGGCTGCAAAGGAAGCGCAGGACGCGGCACAATTCGAGTCCCTGGTCAACTCCCAGGGCGAGCGTCCCAGGAGTTGGTTGGCGAAGACTTACTTCGGCTGGTAGGCGGGTCCTGCGGAATTCGGAGTCAGGACCAGCGGCCCGCGAACAGCCTCAACTCGCCACGGGGCTAGGCCGCGCGAGCACCGGTGTGGCCGCCGCTGGCCCGTTGTCCTGGGACGGCTTGTCGTTCTTGCGCGCGCGTTGACGCGCGCGGTCGCGGGCTGCGGCGATGAAGCCGTCGAACAACGGCTGCGGCGCGAGAGGGCGACTCTTGAATTCCGGGTGGAACTGCACGCCGATGAAGAACGGGTGGCTCGGCAGCTCCAGGATTTCAACGAGATCGCGATCGGGGTTGACGCCGGAGACCTGCATGCCGGCCTGCTCGAAGGCCGCGCGGTACGAGTTGTTGAACTCGAACCGGTGCCGATGGCGCTCGTGCACCAGCTCCGCGCCGTAGAGCTTGCCCGCCAGGGAGTTCGGTCGCACGCGACAGGGGAAAGTGCCCAGGCGCATGGTGCCGCCCTTCTCGTGCACATTGCGCTGGTCGGCCATCAAGTGAATCACCGGATGGGGCGTCTCTGGGGCGAACTCGACCGTATGTGCGCTCTTGAGGCCGAGCACGTTGCGCGCGAACTCGATCGCAGCGCACTGCATGCCAAGGCAAATTCCAAAGAACGGCAAGCCGGTTTCGCGCGCGTGGCCGATGGCGCGGATCTTGCCCTCGCTGCCGCGCTCGCCGAAGCCGCCGGGCACCAGCAGGCCATCGACACCCTCGATCAGCGCGGGGCCCTTGGCGTGCAACTCCTCGGCTCCGACTTTGCGGATCTTGATTCGCGTCTGATTCTTGATTCCCGCATGGCTGAGGGATTCGTAGATCGACTTGTAGGCGTCGTGCAACTCGATGTACTTGCCAACCACGGCGATCTCGATCGATTCCGTGGTTTGGCGCATGGAATCGAGCATGCGATTCCAATCCGTTAGGTCGGTCTCGGCCTCCGCTGGCAGGTGCAGGTGGCGCGCGACGATTCGATCGAGGCCCGAGCGCACCAGCATCTGCGGAACCTGGTAAATCGAGAAATCGACGTCGCGTTCCTCGATGACCGCCTCGGGCCTGACGTTGCAGAACATCGAGATCTTGCGCGCCATCTCCTGGGTCATCGGCTGCTCGGTGCGGCAGATCAGGATGTCGGGTTGGATGCCGATCTCACGCAATTTTCCGACCGACTGCTGCGTGGGCTTGGTCTTCAATTCACCGGAGGCGCGCAGGAACGGCAGCAGCGTCAAGTGCACGAAGAGCACATCCTCGCGCGGCCGCTCCAGGGCAAATTGGCGAATCGCTTCCACGAAGGGCAGGCTCTCGATGTCGCCCACAGTGCCGCCAATTTCGGTCAGGGCCACGTCGCTGCCGGGTGTGACTCCGGCGCTGATCGCGTCCTTGATCGCATCGGTGATGTGCGGGATCACTTGCACAGTGCTGCCCAGGTAATCGCCGCGGCGCTCGCGGCCGATGACCTCGGAGTAGATTTTCCCCGTGGTGTAGTTCGAGGAACGCGAGAGCACCGCGTGCGTGTAGCGCTCGTAGTGACCGAGGTCGAGATCGGTCTCCGCGCCGTCGTCGAGGACATAGACCTCGCCGTGTTGGAACGGGCTCATGGTCCCCGGATCCACGTTGATGTAGGGATCGAGCTTTTGCATCGAGACCTTCAACCCGCGGCGCTCGAGGATCATGCCGATCGCGGCCGACGTCAGGCCCTTGCCGAGACTTGAGACCACGCCGCCGGTGATGAAGATGTGCTTTACCATGTGATTCCTCGTGGGCGCGGCCGCGTCAGGGCGTTCCAAGTTGAGCGCGCGAACGCCAGCGCGCGACAAAGGCATCGTACTCGTGCCGGGTGTCGATTCCGAGGGCGCGTCGGCGCGTCTGGAGCACGCGGATTTTTCCGCCGGCTTCTAGCCAACGCAATTGCTCCAGGTTCTCAAGCCGCTCCAGGCGGCTTACCGGAATTCCGCAGAACCGTTCCAGTGCCGCGGGTCGGAAGGCGTAGACGCCGATGTGCCGCAGAGCTCCTGTGTCCTGGGCCGCGCCATCGCGCGCATGGATCGAACACGGAACTGCGGCGCGGGAAAAATACAGGGCATCGTTGCGCGCGTCGCGCACGACTTTCACGGCCTGTGGCGAAAGGAACTCCGCGGGGTCGTCGATGGGGCAGCAAAGGGTCGCGATTTCGACCTGCGGATCCGCGAGGGCGCCCACCAATAGTGCGAGGTCCTCGCGCGGCACTTCCGGCTCGTCTCCCTGGACGTTGACCAGCACGTCGAAGTCGCGCAATCCGAGCTTCCCTGCGGCCTCGAGCACCCGATCCGTGCCACTTTGATGGTCGGCGCGGGTCATGACAGCGTCGATGCCAGCCGCCCGCAGCAGGTCTTGGATTTCCGAACTGTCGGTCGCCACGGCGACGCGCTCGAACAACCCCGAGGCAAGCGCATTGCGAGCGGAATGCTCGATCAGGGCTTGCCCGGTTTCCGCCAGCAGCATCTTCCGCGCCAGCCGCGTGGACTGCAGACGGGCGGGCAGGATCGCCGCGGCCTTCAAGTGCCGCTGCGCCCCGTGCTCGCGCCGGGCGATGCCCCGCAGTTGCTGCGAATCTGGCCGGGCTGGGGCACGGCCGCGACTAGCGCCCGCCCTTTTTGGGCGGCGGCATGTCCGGTGTCTTGAAGGGCAGGCCTTGGACCTTCACGGCCTGGAGTCCCAAAGTTGCGTTGAACGTGTCGAGGAAGGCCTTCTGCATCGTGCGCAGACGCGTGCGCTGTGAGCCCTTGGCGTCCATGGGTTCGGCGATGTAGCTCGTGCCCTTGGGCCCGGTCATTTCCAACGACCAGCGCAGGACACCCTGGGCCAACTTCGGCGCGGTGCCGCTCTGCACTTCCTCGGACCACCCCTGGTCCTCGAAAAACTCCAGCAGGCCGGCCATCCATTCTTCGCTGGTGACCTTGCGCCCCGCATCGGCGCGGACCTTCGAGTACTGATCGATGGCCGTCGTGTGAGCAGGATTGACCAGCTCCATCTTGGCGCCGGACTTGTAGTCCACCATGCGCAGCAAATAGGCCGGGCCGGTGGGCTTGGGAGGCGTGCCCGCCTCCGTGGACTCAACCGCGGAATTGGAACCCTCCGCGGTGTCACTCGACTTGCAAGAGCCGGCGAAAACCGAGAGCGCGAACAACAGGCAGTACAGGGCGAACTTCATAGGTCCTCGTTCGTCCCGCGGCCGACAGCGACCCTCAGGACCGGCAGAGCATAGCGGCAGCGTGCTCGCCCGCCAAGGCGTGGCCCAGGGAGAGTTCCGGTCCGCCTAGCGGCGTTCAGCGAGGGCCACCGGTTGGCCATCGTCGGGGAGGCGCGCCGCAGGGTGCACCGGCAGGAACAGCGATGCCGCGCGGGTCATGCCGTCCTTGATGGTCGTCGCTCCGCTAGGCGTGAATCGATTTTGGGTCGGGGCCACTTCCGTAACCAGCTGGCGCGTGATCGGGTCGATCGCTGGAAGGCGGTCACTGCGCTCGCCGCGCTGATCGTCGAAACGCACCACGTCCATCCACAGCGTCACGGGCAAGAGGTCGCCGCGGCGGTAGCTGCCGCCCATGGGGTGATAGACCGTATCGGGTTGGAACGGGTCCTTTTCGGCAACCACCAGGTAGCTCTCGCGCAGCGTCGTGTTCGCGACCCAAGCCGAAGTGGGCGCCATGCCGTAGGCCGGCCGGTGGTTGTTCTGCCAGGAGTTTTCGAAGTCGGGCGCCGTCAATCGATCGAAGAAGCGCCAGTCGGGCGCGGCGAGCGGACCGCCGTGCCAGGTGTAGGTGATCCAACCGTGGCCGTCGCCCGCCAAGGGCGTGTAGCGCGCGTCCATCAACGCAAGATTCTGGAGCCCCTCGTCCTGATCGCGCTCGAACTCGAGCAGCGGGCCGTGGGTGAGGCGCGCCGAGAGATCCGCGCGAGACAGGCCCTCCTCGCGCTCGAAAAAGCGCAGGCCGCCGCCGTGGGTTGCGCGCCGCTCAAGGACGTAAATCGGCCCTAGGGTCTCGTAGACGACACGGTCGTAGAAGGCGCCGACGACCGCGAAGTCGCGGTTGATCACTTCGAACAAGTCGGTGTTCTGCGTAAGCACCGGCAAGTGCGTGATGAACGCGTCCAGGGTTGCGATCGTCTCGAAATCCTCCGCGCGCCACGCCGCGTCGTATTGAGCCCAGGCGTCGAGATGGTGGGGCAGCTTGATCAACTGTACGTCGCGGGACTCGCGCAGGAACATCGACCAGTGGTAGGCCGCAGACAGCCGCAATTTGGCCGGTGGTTCGGCAGGCGAGTCGGGAGCGTTGGTTCCTTTGAGACTCGAGGCCGCGCGCCTTGCCCCTGCGCGTTCGTTGACCAATTCGATTGCGCGCCAGAAGCCGCCGAACTTGCGCGTGTTCGTGTGCAGGTATTCCGCCGCAGCGAGGACCGCCGTCGCCGCGATCGTCGCGAGGCCGGCGAAGCGCAGCAGGCGCCCGCGCAGGAAAATTGCGCTGAATCCGATGCCTCCGAGCACGCTGATCAGCGGAAGGAACGGCAGCCACAGACGGAAATCCTTGGAGCCCTTCATGCTCATCACGAGCACGTTCGTGAGCACCACGAACCACAGGACCGAAGTCTTGCGAAACGCACCTCCTAGGCAACGCACGAGGCCCAGGCCCACGAGAATTGCAGAGGGCAGCACGAGGCAGCGCCCCAGGTTCGAGAAGTACCAGGCCTTGGGTTGGCCCTGGTGGATCGCCTGATCACCGGCCACGACTTGGTCTTGATAGACGTGGGTCGTTGCGCTCGGTTCGAAGGCCAAGTTGTAGAGCCACTCTGCGGCGTCGTAGAAGTACGGGCCCACCAGGGGCAGCTTGCCGCACGCGTGCAGCAACCGCGCCGCGTTGGATCCAAAGTTCTCGATCAAGTACGTCGAGACGCTGATGCCGAAGGCGCCGTAGTACCAGCTGTCGAGCGCGCACTGCAGCAGCATGATCAGCGTCAATCCGCCGAGCACGCTCAGTGGGAATCGAATGCAGCGGCGCCCGTCGCGGACGAGAATCGCGAGCCACACCGCGCCGACCACCGGTGTCGCCTGATAGGCCATCAAGAACGCCAAACCGAGCCAAGTGCCGACAATCCAGCCGTCGCGCGCGGTTTGCGGAACGTGGTGCGCCGGTGCAGCGTCTTGCGCCGCGCTCGAAAGGGCACTGGATCGCGTTGACAGTGCGCGCGACACCGCCAACGTCAGGAACAACGCAGCGGCGATGCCCGACACCGGTTCGACGCCCCAGCGCAGCACGATCGGATTGAAGCCCAACAACGCGCCCGCGGCCAATCCGCCCGCGCGGCCGACGAAGCGTGCGCCCAGTCGCGCGGTTGCGAACACCAATGCGAGTGTCAGCAACACTTGCAGCAGTTGCGCCGCTTGCATGATGCGCACGGGCTCCTGCAATCCGAGCCCGTCGTAGATCCAGAACAGCGGCACGAGCAAACCGGAAAAGCCGAAGCTGCGAATCGCTTCGCTGTCGATCAACGCGTTGCCGTAAGCGATGCCCTGAGCGCGCTCGAGGTACTCGACGCTATCGGCGATCTGGTATCCGCTTTGGCGAAACCACGACCAGGAGAGCAGCGCGGCGCAGATCGCGATCAGGCCCCAGAGCGCGGGATCCCTGTTGGCCAGCCGGTCGTGCTCGCCCTCGAGCGAAACGCTGGATCGAATCGAGGCGGGAGAGGTGGCGGACACGGTCGAGGGCGAGCCTACCTGTCCCCGAGGGACAGCGACAGTGGCGCCGACCGACGTCGGAGACGGTGGGCCTCGCCCAATCACTGTGCGACTTCGCCCACCTCGGGACCCTCCAGGATGCTGCGTGAGACCTTGGTCAGCACACTCCAGGTGGTAGAAATCAGTTTCAGATTTATTTCTTTCCCTTTGACTTGGCCGCGGCATGTGCGGAAAACAACGCACGGTTCAAACAGGTGCGGCCCGCTCTCGCCCGCGACGTGCAAGTCGCGCCTGCCACTGGGCTTACGCGAGCGTTCGCCGGCACGCCGCGCAGCACCCTCCAGCTCCTGTCCGCGCACTTTCCGAATCCTCTCCCCGGGAGGCTGACCGCCGGGGCCCGATCACCATGGGTAGGCTCGAAAAAATCGTCGTCCTGACTGTTCTCTTCCTTGTGGCCGTGGTTCTGGGCGTGGCCCTAACTCCAACTGGAGAAGGCACTTCGCGCGACGGTGGTCGCAGCGACAGGTCCGCGCCCGATGACCTTGTTGGACCGGCTGAGAATCTCGACCCGGATGCCAAGCCCCCGGGTTTGCTCACCGCTGAGACCAACTTCGGTCAGCCCAAGCAGATTGTGGAGCCCAAGGCCACGGGACCGCAGGGCGCGGTTCCGGAGCCGGTTGTGACTCCTCCGCCGCTTCCTACCCCGACCCCGGTGCCGCAGCCGATCCCCACCCCGCCGCCGGCCAAGTTCCTATTGACGACCGAAGGGCTCGAGCCCTCCGGCGGGCCGGACGCGATGCTCTATACGTGGAAGCAGGGCGACACCCTCGCCGCCCTCGCCCAGCGCTACTACGGATCGCCCGACAAGGTCGGCCGGCTGCAGAAGGCCAACGAGGGCCGTTCAGACTCCAACTTGCGCGTCGACGATCGGCTTTGGGTTCCGGTGGAGGACAAATCTCCCGCCGCGTCCGCCTTGGGCGACGATCGCGTCTATGTGGTCAAGAAGGGCGACGTGCTCGGCACCATCTCTCAGCACTACTACGGCACCTCGAAGAAGTGGCAGAAGATCCTCGACGCCAATCGCGACACACTTTCCGGTCCGGAACGGCTCCGGCCGGGGATGCGCCTGCGCATTCCGGAGTGACGATCTGAAGTCGGGTGATTTCGTCCGAGCCCCGGACGGAATCACCTGACAGAGCACGGTCAGCGCAGGCCGTAGCGATCGAGCTTCTTGTACAGGTGGCTGCGCTGCATGCCGAGTTCCTCGGCCGTGCGTTTGACGTTCCCCTCGTTCCGGGCGAGGCGCAACTGAATGAAGAGCGCTTCGCTCTTGTCTTTGAACTCCTCGAACGTCGCGGCCTCGAAGGGATCGTCCTGTGCGTCCACTCCCGCGGTCGGGCGCGCGAATCTTCCGGCGCCGTTGCCGACGATGGCCTCGAGATCCGCCCGTGAAATCGTCGTGCCTGCCGCCAGAGCGCAGCCACCCTCGATCAGATTGCGCAGTTGGCGCACATTGCCGGGAAAGTCGAGGGTACCCAGGAAATCGAGCGCCTCTGCGGAAAGCTCCTGGGTCGCGCGACCCTGTCGCGAGGCGAGATCTGCGAGGAAATGCTCGGCCAAGAGCGGCAGGTCCTCAATGTGCTCGCGCAGCGGCGGCACGCGCAAGGGCACGACGTTCAGGCGGTAGAACAGGTCCATGCGGAACGTCTTGGCTTCGATCGCCGCGGCGAGGTCCGTGTTCGTGGCCGCGATCACGCGCAGGTCGATGGCGCTCGACTGATTGCCGCCGACGCGCGTGATCTCGCGCGTTTCCAGCGCGCGCAGGACCTTGGCTTGGGCAGCCAGCGGCATGTCGCCGATCTCGTCGAGGAACAAAGTTCCGCCGTGTGCAGCCTCGAAGTGGCCCACGCGCCGTTCGTGCGCGCCGGTGAAACTGCCTTTCTCGTGGCCGAACAACTCGGACTCAATCAGTTCCGCCGGAATCGCGGCGCAATTCACGGTTACGAAAGCCCCGCCCGCCCGCGGACTGGAAAGTTGCACGGAGCGCGCGACGACTTCCTTGCCCGTGCCATTCTCGCCGCTGATCAGAATCGACGCATCGGAGCTGGCGACGCGCGCGATCTGCTC
The DNA here is from genome assembly GCA_947484275.1 of Planctomycetota bacterium. Taxonomy (GTDB): domain Bacteria; phylum Planctomycetota; class UBA1135; order UBA1135; genus JADJQU01. Next base: position 110,971 of record CANKOY010000003.1, read on the forward strand.
GCGCAGCGCCACGATCGCGGAGCTCTTGCCCACCAGTTGCCAGCGCAGGCCCAGTTGTTTGCGCAGGGCGGTGTTCTCGCTCGCCAAGCGTCGCACGCGCAGCGCGTTGTCGATGCTGACCAGCAGGCGATTGGTGTCGAGCGGTTTCTCCAGGAAGTCCGCTGCGCCGCGTTTGACCGCGTCCACGGCCACGGAGATTTCGGAATGGCCGGAGATCATGATCAGCGGTGGCCGCGACGGACGTTTCTCCAGCGCCGCCTGAAATTCCAGGCCGGTCATGCGCGGCATCTTGACGTCGCACAGCACTACGCCGACCCGCCGGCCAGCGGCTTCCTCGCGCTCCAGCCGCGCCAGGCCCTCGAGGCCATCCTTGGCGGTCCAGACCTCGTAACCCTCGTACTTGAGCATCAGCTCCAGGGTTTGACGGATATCGCCCTCGTCGTCGATGACCAGGATGTGGGTGCGGGATTCTCCGGCGCTGTCGGTCGGCATCGACGCATCGTGCCAGTCTCGCCCGCGGTCTGCTAGCCTCGCCCCGAATGCAACACATCGCGCAGCGCCTGCTCGACCGCGAGGCCGTCGTCGCCGGAGTCTTGTCCGGCACTTCCGGTGATGGCATGGACGTCGGCTTGGCCCAGTTCCCCGCCGCGACAGCAGAATCGCTCGGCGCGCCGCGCCTGATCGCGTTTGCCACCTTGCCGTTTCCTCTGGAACTCGCGCCGCGCGTACGCGCCGTGCTCGACGGCGCATCCACGGGGTTGGCGGAGAGCGCTTTGCTCTCGCGCGATCTTGGCCGCGCCTTTGGCCGCGCCGCGCGCGAAATAGCCGAAAGGCACAACGTGGAACTGGACCTTGTGGCGAGCCACGGCCAAACGGTCTGGCACCACGACGGCGCCACTCCCTCGGGCGCGGCGACTTTGCAACTGGGCGACGGCGACTTCGTCGCCGAAGAAAGTCGGGCCGCTGTGGTCAGCGATTTTCGTCAGCGCGACATTGCCGCGGGCGGCGAGGGCGCGCCGATCTCGGCCCTTGCGGACGACGCTGTCTTCGCGGAGCTGCCGCGACCCGCGGCGATCCTGAACCTCGGCGGCATGGCCAACCTGACAGTGTTGCGCGCCTCGGGCGAGGTGGAGAGTTTTGACACCGGTCCGGCGAACAGCCTTCTCGACGGACTTGCACGTCGCTTTCTTGGCCGCAGCTTCGACCAGGACGGTGCACAGGCCGCGGCAGGCGTTCCCAGCGAGAAACTGGTGCGCGAACTTCTGGCCCATCCGTTTCTGCAGCGCTCAGCGCCAAAGAGCACCGGTCGCGACACCTTCGGCGAGGACTACGTGTCGCAAGTGGTGAATCGCGCGCGCGAACTAGGCGTGCTCTCCGACGAGCGCGCGCCCCAGGATCTCCTGGCGAGCGCCGCCTTGTTCATCGCGCGCAGCGTGGTCGAAGCCCTCGAACGTCTGTCGGCACCAGTGAACTGGCTCGTCGTGGCTGGCGGCGGCGTGCACCACGGGCCCTTGATCGATGGCCTCGCCCTACACGGGCGCGCGCCGGTAGCTTCAAGCGCGGATTTTGGCGTGGATCCCGATGCTCGCGAAGCCTTGGTTTTCGCAGTTCTTGGCGCGCGTTTCGTGCTCGGCCATCCGGTGACTCGCCCAGGCGCCACCGGGGCCAAGGTCGGCCGCGTGCTCGGGAAATTTTCGCCGGCTCCGCCGCGGGACTGAGCGCCTTGCGCTCGCGCGCGATCAGGCCCGTGCCGCGGGATCGTTCATCGCTGCCGCGCCGATCAAGGTCGCCAGATGCATCCGTCGAGACACAGGAACTCGTCCTTGAATGCGCCACTGAGCTCCGTGCCGCCGTAGCCAAGGGCCCGGAGCCGCATGCTGTCCTCGGGGCTGACCGTCGTGCCCGGCAGGGCGCGTTGTGGCGCGAGCTCGCGCAAGAGCCGCAGTTTCTTGCGCTCCACCTCCAACATCGATAGCAAGGCCGGGGACGTGGGGTGCGACGCGTCGATCCATTCCGGAGGCCCAAGCTCGCGCGGATCGACGCGCAGGTCATAGCGTTCGGCGCTCCAGTCCGCGGTCCCGGGGCGGCGGATGATCGTGTGCTGGTGTTGTTCCACCAGGGATTCGAGCCACAGGGGCTGGTCCACGCCGCGGCGAATGGTGACCTGACCGAGAAGGACGCTTTCAGCAGGTGGCCTTTCCTTGTTCGCCGCAAGGCTCAGCATGTCGAGGCCGGGCAGCAGGCGGTCAGGCTCCAGGCCCGCGGCAGCGCGCAGCGTGGGCGCGATGTCGACCAGGCCAACGTTTTCTTTGCTGCGCCCTCCCGCCGGAATGTGTCCGGGCCATTTCACGATCATCGGCACCTGCAGCGCCTCGCGGTACAGCGTGCTGCCGTGCAACTTGCCACCGTGCTCGAAGAATTCTTCGCCGTGGTCTGAGGTCAGAACGATCAGTGTGTTTTCCAGGGCGCCGAGGCGGCCGAGTTCGCCCAGCAATCGCCCGAGTTCCTGATCCACTGCGGCAATTTCACCGTCGTAGAGTGCGACCACGTGCTCCAGGTCGCGCGGATCCATGCCCGCATGCACGGGAGAGTCCTTGCCGCCCAAATTCCGGCCATCGATAGTGCCCGTGTAGTCGGGATCAAAGCGCCGATCGAAGGGCGCCGGCGGCGTGTAGGGCGTGTGCGCGTCGTACACGTGCAGGGACAGGAAGTACGGATCGCGGTCGTCGCCGCGCGCCGCGATCCATTTCAGTGCGCCATCCACCGCCACCGGCGTCGTGCGCACTTCCTCGTCGAACAATTCGGGGTGTTCCTTGTGGATCGCGCGCATGGTGTCCACATCGTTCGCCGCGCGGGCGATCTCCCAACGCTCGGCCACGCCCGGTTCGCTCTTGAACGAGTGCTAAGCGCGCTCCCAAACTTCGAACTTCGCTCCAAAGCCGAACTTGGGCTCCAGATAGATGCAGGAATAAAAGCCGGCGTTGTCATACCCGTGGCGCGCCAGGGCATCGCTGACAAAGGCGCCGCGCGGCAAGTGCGTCGCGACACTGTTCGTGGCGGTCAAATCGAAGTCGCACTGGCAGTGGGCGCTGACCGGCAGACCGGTGAACATCGACACGTGGGCGGGCAGGGTCCAACTGCTGGTGGACCAGGCGTTCTCGAACAGCGTGCCCTCGCGCGCTAGGGCATCGATCGTCGGCGAAGTGTCGCGCGAGTAGCCGTAGCAACCCAGGTGATCGGCGCGCAGTGTGTCGACGCTGATCAAAAGGACGTTGGGCGGGGCTGAGGGCTTCGAGCAGGCGCCGAGCAGCAGCGCGCAGGCGCCAAGCAACACGGGCGGAGCTCGCCTGGAGCTGCACCCATCGAAATTTCGCGACAGCACCATCGAGCCTGAAGGTAGCACCCTGGGTGACGGCCAAGAAGCTCCGATTCGCCGCCCAGCTTCCCCTGGCCGCCAATGTCCGACCCGCACCTCTGGCGAGTTTCGTGGGCAGCGCAACGGCACTACCCACTACACTGGACGCCCCGCACGCGCGCGACTTGCGCAGCGCAACCTCGGAAGACATTCAACGATGATCCTCTACACCTTGGTCGGCCTCGTGTTCGCCGTGACGCTCCAAGTCCCCGAGCCCAGCGCCGAGAACTTCGCGCAGTGGCGCGATCACATTCGGCCCAAGGCCTCGGAGCTCGCGTTCGAAGATTGCAGCTGGAAGCCGACGTTTTGGGAGGCCGTGGTCGAAGGCCAAGCCCGGGCCAAGCCGATTTTGCTCTGGGCCATGAACGGCCACCCCATGGCGTGCACATGAAACAACGGAGTCATCGCCAGACGGTCGGTCTGGTCGGATCCTGAAGTTCAAGGGTTGCTGGCCCATTTCGTTCCCTGCGCCGACGAGGTGCACCGCCTGCAGTCGGGCAGCGATCCAGAATGCCGACTGGCACAGACGGTGTTCGAGCAAGGTCACTACGCCGGACGCACTCAGCCGAGCAACACGCGCCAGGGAATCTACGCCGCTGCGCCGAGCGGCGTGATGCTCGCCAGCATCAACACCAACGATCCCAGGAAAATGGCTGCGATGCTGCAGCGTGCCCTGGAGCGCTGGAGTTCATTGTCGGAGGCCGAGCGCATGCTGTCCGGCGAGCCGAACGACGAGACGGCGAAGATCGACCGCCCCGAGCGGCGCTATCCGAGCGATGGGCTCGTGCTGCGAGTGTTCTCCCGCGATTTGCCGCGGGATCCCGCCCCGAATTCTGCGCGCGACACCGAGGGGCGCGACTGGCGAGCCAAGGCCTGGAATCAAGATTACGCTTGGTTCCGCCGCGAGGAAGCACGTTCGCTCTTGCCGGCGATGATCGAAGCGGGCCAGATGTCGCGCGCTCCCGACGGGCTGCTTCGGCGGCTGGCGAAGTTCAACTTCATCGACAATGTGCGTGGTCAGACCGGCGCCTACGCCAACGGCGATATTCTCGCGGCGAACCTCGATGCCGAGGTGCTCCGGGTCGTCGATGGAATTGCGCAAGTTCGTCTGGTGGGCGAAACCCATGCCGCGCGCGAGGGCACTTGGCCCATCGAAGGCTTCAAAGACAAGCAGGCACCAGCGAAGCACAAAGTCGGCGTCCAGTTGAAGCTCTTTGGCAGCGCTGAGTTCGACGTGGCCCAGGGCAAGTTCGTCGCGTTCGAACTGCTCGCCCTGGGCACGCGTTTTGGCGCGACCCAATACAACGGTCGCCACGACGACGCGGATCCCGCGCCGATCGGCTACTTCCTCACGTTGACCGGTGACAGCCCCGCGGAGCGCGTGGCGCCCTCGTTTTACCGGAGCTACGGCTGGAAGTAAGCGCGTACCCTCGCGCTCAGCGCCCGTGCCAGGCGCGCAGCACCTCGGCTTCCTTCTCCGCGCTGATTCCCGCGCGCAATTTTTGCAGCTGCTCCGGGCGTCCGTGGTGGAACGCAAGCGTTGAGGAAGTCGTGTCCGCCAAGGTGCGAAAGGTCAATCCCGCGGCCACTTCGCGCGACAGGTCAAAGCGCGCAAAGCCCTCGAAGCCCGGCGTCGGCGGGCGCCACACCGGCAGTTCTTGGTACGGGCGCAACTTGTGCTGCTCCAGGAATTCCCGCGATACCCACGTCCAGGTCAGGGGCGCGGAAGTCACTGCGGCGATGCCATAGAGCAACTCGGCCATGGAGCGACCGTTCTCGGGCCCGATGGCCATGAACGTGCCGCTGGTTCGAGCCTCGCACAGGCGTACGGCCCACTCGCACAGGTCGCGAACATCGATCACTTGCACGCGATCCAGGACGGGATCCCCTGGTGCGAGAATCTCTCCGCCGCGTTCTATTCGCACGGGCCAGTAGGTGAAGCGATCCGTTTCGTCGCCAGGGCCAACGATGAGCCCGGGGCGCACAATCGTCGCGCGCTCGCCGAAGGCGAGTGTCGCCTGTTCTTCGGCGAGGGCTTTCGCGAGGCCGTAGGGATAGGGCTTGTCCGCCGTCCAGTTGGGCGTGTTCTCGCGCGTGAGGAGTGGAGCATTGACCGACGCGGGGACCGCGCTCAGATCGGCGAACACCGAGCGCGTGGAGATGAACAGGTATTGGCCCGCCGACTCGCGCAGCAACTCCGCTGAATTCTTGACCCAAGTGGGCGCATCGGAACGCGAAGCGGAATTGTCGATGACCGCGTCCCACTGGCGGCCCTTGAGCGCTTCGAGTTGGTTCGCCGCGCGATCGCCGATCAGTTCCTCGACGCCATCGAACATCCCCGGGGCACTGCGGCCGCGGTTGAAGATCGTGACCGCGTGACCGCGCGCGAGGGCGTAGCGCACCTGATGCGGGCCGATGAAGCCCGTGCCGCCGAGGATCAGGAGTTTGAGTTTGCGGCCAGGCTCGATCTGAGCAGCCGTGGACGACTGCGCGGAAAGTCTGCGCTCACTCGAGCTGTCAGCGCGCGCCCCCAAGGCCAGTGCGCCGCCGGCAGCGGCGGTCGTGAGCAGGAAATCGCGACGGGATGACATGGGACCTCGGTGCGTGGAATGGTGGATCGGTTCGGCCCGCGCCGTTCCTGATTGCGCGCGGGACTCCGCGGAGCTCAGGACAGTGTGTTCACAACGGACAGCAGCGCAAGACCGACCCACAACAGTGCCCAGAATGAGGTGAGGATTGCAAGCAGCGCGCCCCTGGCCTTGTGGCGCAAGAACTTCCACGCCGCGAGCGTCAGCACTCCTAGGGCGACTGCCGCGATCGACCAGCCGGGCAGTGCGCTCGCCATCGTGCACTCGCTGTGTCCAATGGCGAGCCCCGCCCAGGGACCGAGCAGCGGTGCCGCCAACGATCCGATGCGAGGCTGCACCAGGAAGCACAGGGTCCAACCGACCGCCGTCAGCGCCAGCGGCACAGCCCCCGGGCGACGCCAGATCGGAATTTGCGGCGCTGAACCCGTGGTGTCCACGCTGCGCAATCCTCGCGGCGACTCAGCTTCGCCCCCGGACCCGACCTGTGCCCCCTGCGGAAGTTTTGGTTCGTCGTTCACAAATCGACCTCAGACGGATCCCCGATGGCGCGCTCTTCGTCGCGCTGGGTCAAGAGTTGCTCAAGTGCGCTCAGGGGCAGCTGCCGATCACCAATAAATCCTACAGACCATCTCTCTGGAACTCGAAATCGTCCTCGTCATCTGTGGGCACTCTAAGGAAAAAGCAAGCCCTGGCTCGGCCCGCGACCCGAAGTGAGCTTCGGCTCCGGTGATAGCGGCCGGATCGCATCGGCGGCTTGCGCTTCGCCGCCTGCGAGCAACCCAAGGCGCGCGCATTGGATTTCGAACAGACGCTTGATCGCATCCCAACGCGGACCGCTGCCGGACATGCGCTCGCCAAAGCGCGAGTTGTTCGCGACTCCACCGCGCATCTCGCGCAGGGCGTGGAGGATTTTGTCGGCGCGATCGGGGAACTGCGCACGCACGCGCTCTTCGAAAACCGGCCGCACTTCTGCGGCAAGGCGCAGGAGCACCATGAACGCGTGTCTTGCGCCGGCGGCGTGGGCGCGCTCCAGGATCGTCGCGATGTCAGCGTCGTTGAGCCCCGGAATCAGGGGCGCGATTGCCACGCCGGTTTCGATTCCCGCGTCCGTCAAGGCGCGCAGCGTCGCAAAGCGCATCGACGGCGCGCTGCCCCAGGGTTCCATGGCCCGACCGTTGGCGTCAGTTGCGAAGGGAATCGAAAGGAACACGCGCACGGGGGCTTTCTTCGACAGGCGCGCGAGCACGTCGATGTCGCGGCGCACCAGTGCGCCCTTGGTGATCAGCCCGATCGGTTGCGCGAACTCGGCACACACCTCAAGACAGGCGCGCGTGATCCCGTAGGACGCTTCGAGGGGCTGATAGCAATCGGTCGCGCCCGAAAACACGATCGGCTCTCGCTTCCATCCTCGGGCGGACAGGGTCGCGCGCAGACGCTCCGCGGCGTTGATCTTGACCACGATGCGCGTGTCGAAGTCCGTGCCGGCGCCGTAGCCGAGGTACTGGTGCGTCGTGCGCGCGTAGCAGTAGGCGCAGGCGTGCTGGCAGCCGCGGTAGGGGTTGAGCGACCAGCGAAAGGGCACATCCGGCGAGTCGTTCTCGCTCAGGATCGACTTCGCATGTTCCTCGTAAACACTGAGTTGCGCGCTCGGCGGCTCGCCCAACCAATCGACGTGAGAGGAACTCCAGGGATTTGGCGGATTGGAGACGGGGCGCTGCACGGGCTTTCGACTGGCGTCGGCGATCCCTATCCTACCGGGCCCCATCACAAGGACACTGCGCATGAAACTTCAGCTCACCTGCTTCGCCCTCTCGATCTTCGCTCCCGCGTCCCTGGCCCAGGAGAAGCACAACTTCTCGATCGACGACATGCTCGCCATGGAGCGCATCTCGGATCCGCAAATGAGCCCCGACGGCAAGCAGGTGGCCTTCAATTTGCGCACTACCGACATGGCGGCGAACAAGGGCCGCACCGATGTGTGGATCGCGGGCCTCGACGGTTCAGCGCCGCGGCGCATGACCTTTCACGACGCCGCTGACGTCAACGCGCGCTGGATGCCGGATGGCAAGAGCCTCGTGTTCCTGTCGAGCCGCTCAGGTTCCATGCAGGTCTGGCGTCTGCATGTCGACGGTGGCGAGCCGGAGCAGCTGACGAAATTCCCGCTGGACGTGGGGAACCTGGTGGTCTTCCCCGACGGCGAGCGGCTGTTGTTCACCATCGAAGTCGATCCCAAGCTGAAGACGCTGGAGGAAAACAAGAAGGCCAACGATGAGCGCGCTGCGAGAAAATCTAGCGGTCTGCTCTACGAGCAGTTGATGGTGCGCCATTGGGACACCTGGGCCGATCACAAGCGCAGCCACGTCTTCGCCTGGAAGATCGGCAGCGACGCGCCGGTCGACCTGATGGCCGGCATGGACGTGGACTCGCCGATCATGCCCTTCGGTGGCACAGAGGACCTCACCATCAGCGCCGACTCGAAGTGGGTCGTGTTTTCTGCCAAGGACGCCGGCCGCGAAGCCGCTTGGTCCACCAACAATGATGTGTGGGCCGTCCCCGCCGACGGTTCCGCTGCGCCGAAGTGCCTGACGGGCGCGAACAAGGCCCAGGACGGCGCGCCGTCCTTTTCGCCCGACGGCAAGCGCCTGGCGTGGCTAGCCATGGCGCGGCCGGGATTCGAGGCCGACAAGCAAGTGATCCACGTCATGGACTGGCCCGCGGGCACGCCGCGCGCATTGACCGCGAACTGGGATCGCTCCGCCGGCGAGATCTCCTGGTCGAAGGACAGCGCCACGATTTACACCAGCGCCGCCGACCTCGGGAACCAGTCGCTGTTCTCGATCTCAGTGGCCGACGGCAAGGTGACACGGCTCGTCGCAGACGGCACCAATGCGTCGCCCCTGCGCGCAGGCGAGCGGCTCTTGTTCGCCAAGGACACACTGCTCGCGCCGGTGGAATTGTTCACTTGCAAGCTCGACGGATCCGACGCGCGCGCGCTGACGCATTTCAACGACGCGCGCGTAGCTTTGGCTGCCATGGGGGAGTTCGAGCAATTCACTTTCCCCGGATGGAACAATGAAACCGTGCACGGCTTTGTGCTCAAGCCCGCGAACTTCGTCGCTGGCGTGAAGTACCCGGTGGCGTTTCTGATCCACGGCGGGCCCCAGGGTTCCTTTGGCAATCATTTCCACTACCGCTGGAATCCCCAGGCCTATGCCGGAGCGGGTTTCGCTGCGGTGTTCATCGACTTCCACGGATCCACCGGTTACGGACAGGCGTTCACGGACTCGATCTCGGGCGACTGGGGCGGGAAGCCCTACGAGGACCTGATGAAGGGGCTGGATTTCGCGCTGTCGAAGTACGACTTCCTCCACAAGGACAAGCTCGTGGCCCTAGGTGCGTCCTACGGCGGGTACATGATCAACTGGATCGCCGGGCAGGCGCCGGGGCGCTTCAAGGCCCTGGTCAACCACGACGGAAATCTCGACGAGCGCATGGCCTACTACGACACCGAGGAACTGTGGTTCCCCGAGTGGGAGCACGGCGGCGCGCCCTGGGAGGCTGGGTCGGGCTATGGCAAACACAACCCGATCGATCACGTCGCCAAGTGGACCACGCCGATGCTCGTGATCCACGGCGCCCTGGATTACCGCGTCGTGGACACCCAGGGTATTTCGACCTTCACTGCCCTGCAGCGGCGTGGGATCCCCTCGCAGTTCCTCTACTTCCCCGACGAGAACCACTGGGTGCTCAAGCCTGCGAATTCGAAGCAATGGCACGCCACCGTGCTCGCCTGGATCGAGCGCTGGACGAAGTGAGCGGCCTTGAGGGTCGATGGGGCGCAGGCCCCTGAGATTGGCGGGGGGCGATGGTTGCTCTCGGGCATCGCGCGAGCGATCCTGAGGGCACTCCAGAGGAGACCCCTATGAATAAGCTCGCTTGCGCATTCACGTCCCTGGCCCCGGTCCTGTGCCTCGCGCTTTTCAGCTGCGGTGGCGGCGGCGGCGGGGGAGGCGGAGGCAATGCGTCGATCTCGGGCTTGATCACAGTGCCTTCCTCGGGTGGTTCGATCCTCGAGGCTGAACCCAACGGCACGGTCAGTCAGGCCCACGCCCTGGGAAACATCGCCGCGGGTCAGACACTGCAGGTGATCGGCAATGTGTCGCCCGCGGACAGTGTCGACGGATTCAAGATCATCGCGCCTTCGCGCGTGAAGGTCACAGCGACGCTGACCTTCGACGACACTACGGGCAACATCTTCGACATCGGGATATTCGACCCGGTCGCCGGCGACTTCGTCGAGGTCTTCCTTGGCAACACCTCGCCAGCCAGCGGCGTCTTCCACACCCAGGGCACTTGCTTTCCGGTCGTGGCGCAATTCGCCGGCACGGGGAACTACACACTGACCCTAGCCGTGGAGGCTGCCGCCGACCCGATCGTCGAGCGCGAGTCCAACAACGTCTCCGGCGAGGGGCAGTACCTCGGGACGATCGATGCCGGCCAGCAGGTGCGCGTTTCTGGGAGTGCGAATTCTGGACCGGATGCGAACGACAAGTTCCTGCTCGTCGTGCCCGAGGACATCGACCTCGCCGCGAGCCTCGCGTTTCCCGTGGCCGGCGATTTCGACGTCGTCTATGCCGACGCGACACCGGACCTGCTCGCGCCGGTGGAATTCGCGCGCTTCGAGTCGCCCACGAACAACCCCGAAGTCGGAACGGCCCCGGTTTCCGCATTGACGATCGTCGAGGTGACGGTGTTCGCCTTCGCCGGTTCGGGGAATTACACGCTTACTTTGAACGCCACCGCGGCGGATGATTTCGGCGACGGCCCGCGCCCCTGGCGCATGGCCTCGACTTCCAACGAGTTGCGCCAGCGCTTCGCGCGACTTTCGGGGCCGCGTTTTGCCACTCCGGTGTTCGAGTCGATGCCGGGTGAGTTGCTCGTGATGCCGCGCGCCGGTCGCGACATGGCGGCGGAACTCGCACGCCGCGGGCTCAGAGTGGAAATGCAGACGCCGGACGGCGTGCTGAAGTGTGTTGAGCCCGTGCCCGAGGGCGCGTCCGACGAACTTTCGCGGCGCCGGACCCTGGCGCTGGTGGCAAGCTTGAGCACCTGCGACAGCGTCGAGTACGTCGAGCCCAACTTCATTTGTCGGCCGTACTTCGACCAGACGCCGAACGACACGTTCTTCAATCTGCAATGGCACTACGCGCAGATCCAATTGCCCGCGGCCTGGGACATCACCCTTGGCGACGATGCAGTGCGCGTCGGAGTCATCGACACCGGCGAGACCGCGCACCCTGACCTCGCGGGCCGCCAGATTCCGGGCTTCGATTTCATTTCCTCGGCAACGGTTGGAGGCGACTTCAACGGCGTGGACAGCGATCCCACGGACGTGGGCGACGGTGTCGGCAGCCAGCCCTCGAGTTTCCACGGCACCCACGTCGCCGGCACGATCGGCGCGGCCACCGACAACAATCTAGGCGTGGCCGGGGTCACCTGGTTTGGCAAGGTCATGCACCTGCGCGTGCTCGGGAAGGGCGGCGGATCGGTGCTCGATATTTCCCAGGCGGTGCGCTACTCGGCCGGGCTTTCCAGCACGAATCCCACGCCCCTGGCCCAGCCGCTCGACGTGATCAATATGAGCCTCGGGGGACCGGGCGATTCCGTGACGTTCCGGGCCGCGTGCACGGCGGCCCACAACGCCGGCGTCGTGATCTTTGCGGCAGCGGGCAACGAGAACTCGACCCAGCCGTCCTTTCCCGCCGCATTTGACGACGTGATTTCCGTGGCAGCTGTGGACTTCAACGCAGCGCGTGCGCCGTATTCCAATCGCCACCCGACCGTGGACCTCGCTGCTCCCGGCGGCGACATGACCCGCGACCTCAACGGAGATGGGTTCAGCGACGGCGTACTCTCCACGCGCAGGGACGACAGCGTCAATCCGGCGGCGTTCGTGTTCGAGTTCCAGCAGGGAACTTCCATGGCGAGCCCCCACGCAGCGGGCGTCGCGGCGCTGATCATCGCTGCACGGAAGGCGATCGTTCCGCCCGAGCCTCCTCTGACGCCCGCGGAGATCGAGTCGATCATGACCGGCACGGCCACGGACCTTGGGGTTGCGGGTCACGACACTTCCTTCGGATTCGGACTCGTCAACGCATTCCAGGCGGTGCTTGCAGCGAGCACCGTGGGACCGCCGATTCCGACTCCTCCAGTCCTTGGACTTTCGACACAAAGCCTCTCGTTTGGGCCCGGCGCCACCTCCATCAACGTTCTGGTCACGAACGTCGGCGGTGGTGTCTTGCTGGTCGGCAACCCCGTGGCGGCGACGACTCCGCCGTTCAACGGCTGGCTCGCTGCCAATCGCGTGGCCATCGGAGTTCCCGTGAGCAGCGACACGAGTGCCATCGCGATCACGGTTGATCGCACGGGCCTGGCCGACGGCACGTACACCGGTTCAGTTACTGTGCCCTCGAATGGCTCCGACGGCGCGGGCGGTTCGCTCGTGATTCAGGTGTTCCTGCAGGTGGGCGGAGCTCCCCCCGCGGAAAACGTGGACATTTTCGTCGTGGCCGTCGATTCGACCACCGGCGACGGCGTTCGACAGGACATCGTCAACCCCACGGGCACCCTTGCCTATGCCGTGGCCACGCTGCCTGCGGGGTCGTACTTCATCGTCGCCGGTTCCGACGACGACGACGACGGTTTCATCTGCGGCCCGGGAGATCGCTTTTGCGGCGCTTTCCCGACCCTGAGTCAGCTGGTGGAGATCACTGTGGGCTCGGGGGAGGCGCTGCCTGCGATCGATTTCGCGGTGGAGATCAGCTTCCAGGGGGCGAGCGCGGGCACGGGCGTTCCGCCGCGGGGCTTCCGGATTCGATAGTGGCCCCGATCGGGCGCGGGCACACGTAGCGCCTCCGTGGCCGGCAGTAGCCGCGCCGCGGATGCGCTACTCCACCGTGAACGAGACGCGGCCGTCGAAGCGCGGCGTGCGCACGCAATCGAAGGGCGACGTGACAATCGTCGCCTGAAGACTTCCGGGGGCGGGGCGTGTCTCCCGCGCGCGCACGATCCAGTGGGAGCCCTGACGCGTCACGGAGTCAATTGCCACGCCGTATCCGCCGCTCGGGCGCTCGCCGAGCCCCACGACGATCAACATCGAGTTCGACCAGTCGACCTTCAAGGTCGGCGGTTCCATGCCCGGCGAGTTCAGCTTGCAGATCTCGCGCCATTCCTCGTCGCTGCGGATCACCGCGTTTTTCGGTTGCATCGAGAAGCCCACTTGGCTGGACATGACGCGCTCGAACGCAATTTCAGGCTGCTCGGAGGTGGAGCGGCACGCCGTGGCGACGAGCAGCGCTGGGAAGATGAAATTGCGTACGAAGTGCATGTGGGGACCTCTTGAGGGAAGGAAAGTAGGCATCCGGGCCCAACTTGCCAACTCCAGGGCCCGTAGATTCGCTTCGAAGCGGCCGAAAGTACATCCTAAGCGGGCAAGCAGGCGCCGCCACACGCGCGCAGCTGCATTGGTTTCTTCCGAGGACACTCCCATGACGACTCAACGATGGACTCTTGCGCTGTGCTGCATCGCGCTTTCCGTACCTCAGGGGCTTGCGTCCCAGCGTCCCAAACCTCCGCCGCCCGCACCGGTTCCCGCGCCCGCTGAAACGGACGCTCAGGCCGCCGAGCGTGCGCGCGAGAGGGAGAGCGCCAAGCTCGCACGGCAGGCCGAAGCTCTGCGCCAGGAACAGCAGAAGCAAGAGGCCGAGCGAATCCGCAAGGCCCGCGATGAGGCCGAGGCTCTCAAGAATCAGGAACGCGAAGCTGAACGTGTCAAACGCGCCCGCGAGGAGGCTGCTGGTCAGCCGACACCGGAGGACCCCACGGGCGCTGTCCGCGGCGAGTTGCGCGAGACCGCGCGCGACATGTTTCGCATCGAAGACGTGCACCGCGATCGACTGGCGCGTCTGGAGCGACTGCTGGAGGTTTATCGCGAGTCAGGCGATCAGGAAAAGGTCGCCGAGGTCGAGAAGCTGCGCGCTAAGGAGAACAAGCGCTACCTGCTGATCATGGGACAGTTCAAGGAGCGGCTCGGCGGCGCCTACACGCAATTCGAATCGCGTTTGCTAGCGGGGCAGATGCGCGAACGCGGACCGAAGAAGCCGGGGAGCTCTGTCGAATCTGAGAAGCCCGCGGAAGTGCGCAAGCCCGCGGAGGGCGAGAAGTTTTCCGTGCCGCGCCGCGCGCCCAAGGCGCCCGTCAAGGACGAATCAAAGGGAGGTGGCCGGTGATCAGCGCGCGTTTCTTGCTTGCGATTCCGCTTTGCCTAGCCGCCTGCACGACCCAGGAACCTCCGGCCGCTCCGAGCCCTGCGCCTCTAGCTCCTGGGGCTCCTGGGGCCGTAACACCTGTCACCGCCCCTGAACCCGCACCGGCCCCCGCTCCCGACGCGTTTCCCGCGCTGAGGTCCCAGGACGAGGCGGACGCTGCGGCCCGGGCGGCCATCAGCAAGCAGAACGCCGACGCCGAACTCGAGAAACTGAAGCAGGAACTCTCGGGCGGCAAGTAGACTCTTCGCCCACCAACGGATCGAAGCGGCGGTTCGCCCCGATCCCAAGGACCCTATGCAAAATCCGAAGCACGACCGCGGCCCTGACCAGGGTGCCCCTTTTCTTCCGCGGACCCGCGAGCAAATGCGCGCGCGCGGCTGGCACGAGCTCGACATCGTGCTGGTCACCGGCGATGCCTACGTTGACCACCCGTCCTTCGGCGTTGCGGCCATCGGACGGCTACTCGAGGCCAAGGGCTACCGCGTCGGGATCTTGGATGTGCCCGAACTCGACGATCCCGGCCATCCGGGATCCGGCTGGCAGCGCCTGCCCAAGCCGCGGCTCTTCGTCGGCGTGAGCGCGGGCACGATCGACTCGATGGTGACCAACTACACCGCGTCGAAAAAGTTGCGCCACGTCGATGTGTACCGCCCCGGCGGAAAAACCGGCCGGCCCAACCGCGCGACGATCGCCTACACCGCCCAGGCGCGCCACGTGTTCCCCGGAGTGCCCGTGGTCATCGGCGGCCTCGAGGCGGGGCCGCGTCGGCTGGCCTACTACGACTACTGGGAGGACAAGCTGCGGCGCTCGATTCTGATCGACGCGAAGGCGGATCTCTTGGTCTGGGGCATGGGCGAACGCACAGTGCTTGAGATCGCGCGGCGCCTGGAGGCTGGACGAAATCTCGACGCCATCGCCAGCACCTGCGCCATCGTTCCCAAGGAGAAAGTGCCGGAGAACGCGCGGGCAGTGCCGAGCTTCGAGGCCATGCGCGATGACGTGCAGCTGCAGATCGAGCTGTTTCAGGCCGTGCGCGAGGAGAATTCGCCCGGCAGCCGACCCTTGGTTCAGGCCCACGGCGAGCGACTCGTCGTGCAGTACCCGCCCCTGGAGCCCGCGCCCCAGGAGGAGGTGGACGAGTACTACGATCTGCCATTCCGCCGCGAATGGCATCCCGACCACGACGCCGCGGGTGGCGTTCCGGCCCTGGAGCCCGTGCGCTGGAGCATCAACACGCACCGCGGGTGCCTGGCCGACTGCACGTTCTGCTCGATCACGTTCCACCAGGGTCGCGCAATTCAAAGTCGCTCGCCCGAGTCGATCGTGCGCGAGGCCTCCGCGCTCGCCGCCCATCACGATTTCCGCGGCACGATCACCGATGTGGGCGGACCGACGGCGAACATGTACGGCCTGGGCTGCAAGTTGCTGGAAGCGGGCAAGGGTTGCCTCGATCGCGATTGTCTTTCCCCTGACGTGTGCCCCGCCCTGCGCATCGACAGTCAGAGCGAAGGCTATCGGCGCCTGCTTGCATTGGTGAAGCAACAGAAGGGCATCAAGCACGCGTTCGTCAGCTCGGGCATTCGCTACGACATGCTGCGCAGCACGAAGGGCGCCACGCGCGGCAAGCTTTTGCCGCTGCACCACGACCTTGTGAAGAATCACACGCCCGGCCGCATGAAGCTCGCACCGGAGCACGCATCACCGAACGTGCTGCGAGCCATGAACAAGCCTTCGTTCGATGTCTACGAGGCTTACGAGAAGGACTACAAGCAGGAGTGCGCCGAACTCGGCAAGGACCAGCACCTGGTCAACTATTTCATCGTCGGTCACCCCGGCACGACGATGAAAGACGCCGTGCTCTTGTTCGAGAAATTGCTCGAGCGCAACTACAGTCCCGAGCAGGCGCAGGAGTTCATTCCGCTGCCGATGACGCGCGCCTGCGTGCAGTACACGACCGGCAAGGATCCGCTGACCTACGAGGACGTCTACGTGCCGCGCGGCGGGCGCGAGCGGAGATTGCAAAAGGCACTGGTGCGCTGGCGCGTGCCGGAGAACCAGAAGCTGGTGGAGGAAGCGCTGCACGAGGCGGAGCGCGAGGACCTCCTGCCCAAGTTCCGCCACGCCCTGCGCCAGCGCGCCGCGAAGAGCAAGGCCCAGGGTCGCGCAGCCGACGTCGATCTCGACACCTGCGGGTAGCGGGCAGTTCAAGCTGAGCCTGCGCGAAGCAGGTTCGGGCTCCTAGCAGCCCGTTGAAACAGTCCCTACTACGGCAAGACGTGCTTCGGCGCCGCGTCGTTGCGCTCGGAAAGTCGTGCTCAGCGGCCAGGAAGGCCGCACCCCACTGCGAAGGCTCCGCAGGAGCCTTCACTACGAGCGCTTCGCGCTC
>CANKOY010000004.1 GCA_947484275.1 Planctomycetota bacterium
CTCGATCCGCGCGCACTTCAAGGGCCGCCAGTACGCTAACGGCTCCTGGGGCGACGTGACGTTCACGGATTTTTCGCCGCGCGCCGCGCTGAACATCGGTGACTTGACCGGCTACCCGGCCAACATGCTCGGCGGTTTGGCGGTGGCCTGTCGGCCGGGCAGCAGCTTGCGAACCGATGAGACGCGCGCGCTGTTCACCGCGGTGTTGCGCTCCTCAGAGTCGTTCTATCGCCGGCCCTATGGGCTGTTGTTGCGCCGTGAGCAGGAGCCCGGCCGCAACATCGCCGGCGCGGATTTGCGTCTGTTCGCCGCAGCAGTCGAGATGCTGAAGCACCTGCCGCGCTGAAGCGCCGCCGACGGATCAGGGCCGCGTGCCCGGGAGAACGCTCAGATCGTTGGAGAACGCATTGGCGATGCACAGGTCGAGCACGCCGTCGCCAGTGACGTCCGAGTAGCACAGATCCAAGGGGCCGCGGCCCACACCCATGCTGTGGAAGGCCCGCGCGCTGAATCGCGGTGCGCCCGGTTCCATGTTCGAGGTCCAAGCTTCGACCAACGTCGAGTTTTGTACGGCGACAAAGACCTCCGCCCGCCCGTCGCCGTCGGCGTCGCCGGCCACGATTCCGCGCGGCAACAGCCGCGTTTGGATCGGTGCGCTGACGGTGAACTCGAGCGTGCTGTCGGGGGAGCGCAACAATCCAAACCACATGCCCACGGACGAATCCGACGCGCGTGTCGCGAGCACGGCGAGATCGTCGACACCGTCTCCATTCAAGTCGCAGGCAGCCGCCTCCACGGGCGCACCCACCAGCGCGGTGAATCCAAGTTCCGCGAGCTCGAGTTCACCCGAGGCCGTGCGCCGCGCGTCGAGCCAGGCGATGCCGACGCGCTCGCCCGGGGCGCCGAGCACGCACGCCAGTTCGGTGCTCGAATCGCCATCGAGTTCAATCGTCGCCAGGGCGCGCGGCGTCGATGGCACCTCCAAGCGAAACGCGCGTTCGAGCGCCGCGAGCTCGCCGCGGGCCGCCGTGGACTCCATCAAGAGCACGACTCCGGCCCGCGGCGCGCAAACCGCGATCTCAAGGCGAGGGTCCTGGCCCTCGCTCCCGGCGTCGACATCCACCAGGGCCAGGTCGCTTACCCCCAGGTGAAGCTCCAGCGTCGCCGCGGGCGTCAGTCTGCCCTGGACGTCGCCGTGGATCATGCGCAGATCGTTCCCGCGCGTGCCCGCGGTCAGGAGCAGAACATCGAGGCCCGGCTCGCCGTCGAACTCGGCAATTCTCGGCGCACGCGGCTCGGACCCGCAGGCCACATCTGGCAGGGAGCGCAGTGCTCCATTCTCGAACACGACCGCTGAAATCGAATTCGCCTTGGCGTTCAAGGTCACCATGCGCAGGGCGGCGTTGTTTGGTTGTGTGCGCGAAACCGCGATCGCATGGGGAAAGCTTCCGACCTGCAACGTCATGCCGAGGCGCAAGCCGCCCGCGCCGTCGCCGCGGAACAGACTGAGCCCCTCGGTGTCTCGATTCGCGACCGCGAAGTCCGCCAGGCCGTCTCCATCGGCATCGAGGATCGCCAGTCCCGTCGGTGTCTGACCCGCGTAGTACGAAGGCCTGCGCTCGGGCCCGCTGCGCGAAAGTCCGCTGAGGACCTGCAGCGACAAACTGAAATCGTTGAGCACCGCGAGGTCCGCGCGGCCGTCGAGATCGATGTCGCCCACGGCCAGGGCCGTGGGTATCGCGTCGGCGGTCCAGTTCGCCTTCTCCCAGGGTTCCAGTCGCACGCTGGGGCCGGGCTCCGCCACAGCGCGCAGAATCCACAACTCGCGATCTCCGCCGGCGACCACCAATTCGATTTCCCCGTCGCCGTCGATGTCCAACTCCGCCATGGCGCGCGGAATTCCCCCTAGCTTGACGCGTCCGATCGGCGCGCCATCCGCAGTGGAGTAGGCATCGATGGCGGTGGAATCCTGAAACCCGACGAGTACCGCGGAGAGGCCCGCGCTCACCAGCGCGCAGCGCGGCAATTCCCCGCTGAGGGTCCATACTTCCGCCGTTTCCTCGCCGTCCCGCAGTACCTCCAGCCGGCGACCGTCGCAGGCGACCGCGATCAACGTGTCCGTGCCGATTTTTCCAGCGGCGAGGGCCCGCGGAGTTCTTTCGAACGCGAGCGTGCGGCCCGCTTGCGAAAAAACCTGCAGGTCCCGTGCTGCGCGCGAGACGCTGGCGATTCCCTGGGCCGGGGCCTCTGCGCCGAAAGAACCCGGGGGAAGGGCCACGGGCGCCAGGGGGAAATCGCCGCAGGGTTGACTCACGAATTCGTGGCTCAGTCCCTGTTCGGTGACGCGCCAGGTCAGCAGCGCGCCGGGGGTCACCAGCGTCGCAGCGAGATCGAGTCGGCCGTCGCCGTCGAAATCCCCGCTGCACAGACCCTCGGGCTTAGCGGGAAGCGCGCGCTCCAACCTGGCCTCGAACCCGGCGTCCTGGGCAGGGGCGCGAAGCGGCGCATTCTCCTGCGGCTCCTGTTGCGTTCCATGTGCCAGGACCGCCCACCCGAGGATGGAGGCGAGCCACGGCCCGCGCAGGGCGCACGGTTCGAACGTCACGGGGCTGAGGAGACTCACGCGGCGGATCGTACGCGGCGTCGGGGGACAGTTCCCGCGTCTCCTCCCCGCCAGGCAGGAAGAAACGCTCGCGGCGCGCGTCTCAGCTTGGGGGCCTCCGCAGGCGCAAGCTATGCTCGCAGGTCAGCGCCGCAGGCACCGACCCCGTCCATGGCTCGTTCTCAATCATTGTTGTTGGCAGGACTGGCAGCCTTGGCGCTGCTGGTGGTCGGCATCTCTCTGTTCCTCGGCAGCGTCCCGGCGCCCGAGCCCCACGCGCCTGAAATAGCCGCGCCCTTCGTCGATCCCACAGCCGCGGGGAACGCCATCACGAGGACCGAGGAGCTGATGCCTATCGCGCCGGCGGAAGACAATCACAAGCAGTCCCTCGCCGACCCGACCAAGTCGACCGTGGCCTGGCCGCTCAAGGTGCAGCTTCAGCTGATCGAGGCGGCGGGTCTGCCACACACTGCGGGTGTCGCCGCCATGGGATCGGGAGCCACGGCACATTTCAGCGGCTCGATCACCGGCGGACTCGGCGAGGGCCTGGTGGGCGCCGTCAAGTTCATCGCTGGCCCCAACGTAGGCCGGGAACTTCGGACCAATGCCGCGGGAAAGTTTGGCGCCACGGACCTGTATCCGGGGCTCTCGGTGGTCGAGCTCGGCGGGCTCGGCGGGTTCTACGTGCGCCGCGAAGTTCGCCTGCGCGGGGGCGCGGAGACCCCGTTGCACGTGGGCTTCGGCATGCCGGGCGCGGCCTCGGGGCGCGTGCTTGACCGCGCAGGCGAGCCCATTCCTGGCGCCACGGTGGAGCTTGATGGCCAGATGCAATTCACCGACCTCGAGGGAGCATTTCTCCTGCCGAGCGTGCCGTCGGGACTTGACCTGGAGTGCATCGTCTCAAAACCGGGCTACGCGTCGCACTTCGAGCTGGTGACGATCGCAGCGAGGCAAACTAACGATCGCTTGATGTTCACATTGGGCCCCGGAGGCGATCTCGACATCGAGATCCCCGAACGCATTGGTGGACCGGAGCCGGCGCAGGTGATCTTCATGAACGCAAGTTCAGGGTCCCAGCGGCGCTATCCGTGGCGACTCATGAGTCCGCTCAGTGTTGCGACTGGATCGAGCGTGCGGGTCGAGGGTTTGCCCACGGATTTGAGGATCAGGGTCTACGTCTTCCACAGCGGCGCCTACGCCAAACCCACTTACGCGGAAGTCACGCTGCAGGAGGGCGTGCCGCAGGCGGCCATCATTCATTTGGAGCCCGCACCACTGCTTGTCGGCACGGTCAGAACCCGCGACGGTTTGGTATCTCAAGGGGCGAAAGTGCGCCTCGAGGCGCCCGACCGCGTTGGTTCAACGGTGGCGTACTTCGGCGAGACTTCGATGTTCCTCGAGTCGGAAGTTCTGCCCACGTTCCCCATGGGTCTGCAGGAAACCGTCAGCGACCACAACGGTCGGTTCGGGTTCACGTCTTTCCCCAAGCAGGCGCCCAGGCGCTATCTCGTGGCCACGTCCGCGGATGGAACGATGACGGGCACGCGGATCGTCGGGCCCGAGGATACGAGCGTCGATGTCACCATCGCACCGTCGGGTGGTGGTGTGTCTCAGCTGCGCCTGGATTTGCCCGGTCGGCACCAGGCGATCGAGGTCGATTGCGCGGTGCAGGGCGCGCCGCGCGACCGATATCTGCTGCCGGCCAACGAGGAGTATGTGATCGACGGCCTGGCGCCCGGAATGTGGCGTATGACCGCCACTTGGCACGGCCAGGAAGTTCAGACGAGCGCCCAGGGCGCCGGGGTCCGCGGCTTCAAAATCGAGCGCGAGACGACGCAGACAATCCGTTTGCCCCAGGGCGCGATCGACGGGCAGGACGCGGACACTTTGCTCCGCGCCGGTCGCAAGCCGTGAGGCCCGCGGCATTGCGCGCAGTAGAATTCCGCCCGTGAAGTCACTGCAACTGGACGGCCGGAGTCTCCGGCTCGAGGACCTGGCACCGATATTTCGCGGGGAACCGCTCGGCCTTTCGATTGCGCCGAGCGCGCGCAAGGCGCTTCAAGGCGCGCGCGATCTGGTGAACAAGCACGTGGAGGCCGGCGATGTGGTCTACGGCCTGACCACTGGTTTTGGAAAGCTGAAGAGCATCGCCATTGGGCGCGCGGACTTGGCGCAGTTGCAGGAGAACCTGGTCCTGTCCCACTGCTGCGGCGTTGGGGCGCCGATGCCGATCGCCGAGGTGCGCGCGGCCCAGGTGCTGCGGCTCAACGGAGTCGTCCGGGGTCATTCTGGCGTGCGCCCCGAGGTGTGCGATTTCCTAGTGCGCCTGTTCGAAAAGCAATTCGTTCCCTGCGTGCCCCAGCAGGGTTCCGTCGGTGCCTCCGGCGACCTCGCGCCCCTGGCGCACATGTGCGCGGCGAGCATGGGCCACGGTGAAGTGTTCGTCCATGGCGTGCGCATGTCCGCGGCGGATGGACTGGCGAAGGTCGGCGAGCGCGCGCTCACCCTCGAGGCCAAGGAAGGCCTGGCGCTGATCAACGGCACGGAGATCATGAAGGCCATCGCTGTCGGCGTGCTGCTGCGCGCAGAAAATCTGTCGCGCGCCGCGGACGCAATCGCGTCGCTGTCGCTTGAGGCGCTGCAGGGATCCGCTGTGCCGTTCGATGCGCGATTCGCAGAATTGAAGGGCCATCCAGGCCATGCGCGCACGTCGGAGAACATGCGCCGATGCCTCGCGGACTCCGAGGTGATGAAGAGTCACGCCAACTGCGGCCGTGTGCAGGATCCGTACTCTCTGCGATGCATTCCGCAGGTGCACGGCGCGTTCAAGACCGCGCTCGAGCATGTGCGCGAAATCATGTCCCACGAGGTGAATGCGGTCACCGACAATCCGATCCTGTTCCCCGACACCGGCGAAGTGCTGAGCGCCGGTCAGTTCCACGGCCAGCCGATCTCGGTTGCCATGGACTACCTCGCGTTGTCGCTGTGTTCTCTCACGAACATCTCCGAGCGCCGCATCGAGCAACTTGTGAATCCCGATCTCTCGCGCTTGCCCGCGTTCCTCGCGCCGAAGCCTGGCCTGCACTCAGGCATGATGATCGCGCAGGTCACCGCAGCGGCGCTGGCCAGCGAAAACAAGTCCCTGGCCCATCCGGCTTCGGTTGACTCGATCCCCACCAGCGCCAATCAGGAGGACCACGTCTCCATGGGCGTGACCGCTGCCCGCAAGGCGCGCACGATCGTCGACAATCTCGAGTACGTGCTCGCGATCGAGGCCCTCTGCGCCGCCCAGGGCCGCGAATTCCACCGGGAGTTGCGCGCTGGACGCGGGGCACAGGCGGCCTTCGAGTTCTTGCGCCAACACATCCCGGCACACGATGGGGATCGCTACCTGCACAGCGACATCGAGCGCGCGCGCGCGCTCGTGGCCTCGGGTCAAATGTGCGCGGCAGTGGCCGGCGCCATAGGCGAACTGGCCTCCTGAGGCGCGGACGTTGGAGCGCGCCTGGAATAGTCAGCCTCCGTTCGAGTAATCCCGACCCGGCTTTGCGCACCCCCGCGCGCGTCCGGCTCGCTCCCACCGATCCATGTTCAACGTCGCTCAATTGCTCACCTCGGTCGCGGCCGATGCGATGAGCCTGCGTCGCAAGCCGCACACCCGGGCCCTTAGTTTTCTAGGTGGCGGCCGTCGATCGATGTTCGGCGCCTCGAGCCTGATCGGCCTCGCCGGCCTGGCCGTGGGTGCCTACCAGATCTTCAAGGACAAGTCGTCCTCACCGCCTGCCAGACAGGTGCAGCCTGGCACGACCGTGGTCGGCGCATCAGGGCAGTCGCTCGGCGAATTCGGCGCGCTACCTTTGCCCACCGGCGTACCGCTACCCGAGACGCAGACCGCTGCGGGCGAGATCAGCGACATTCCGCTGCGAGCAGTGCGCCTCATGATGGCCGCGGCGCGCTGTGATGGGCAGCTGGGTGAGGAGGAATTGCATCGCCTGATGTCCCACGCCCGCGACGCGGGGCTCGAGCAGCAACTGCGCGCGGAGTGGCAATCGCCGCGGCCCCTGGCTGAAATCTGCGAGGGGATTCGAGATCAGAAGCAGCAGCGCGAGCTGTACGTGCTGGCTTTCACCGTGCTGCGCGCCGATGACGAGGTCAGCGGGGCGGAGCGCACTTTCCTGGCGCAATTGGCCTCGAAACTCGCGCTCTCCCCGGAACTCGCGGCCAACATCGAGCGCGACACCGCGCGAGCTATCGATCAACTCGGCTGAACCCGCGGACCATGGTCCGTCCTGAACCCCAAGGAGTGCAAGTTTCCATGCCCGACGAAACGCAGTGGTACATGGCGATCGGTGGCCACCAAGTTGGACCCGTTTCCGCCTCCGAAATCGTCTCCAACGTCAAGAACGGCAGCATCGACGCAGAAACGCTGCTCTTCAGCGCCGGCATGGCGAACTGGACCGCACTGTCGAAGGTGCCCCAATTCGCGCAGTACCTGCGCGGAGCTACGGCGACGTCCGCGGCTCCCCCGCGACCTGACCTGCCGAACCGGCGCGCCAACGAAATCGACTTCGAACTTCACGGGGCCGAGATGCAGTTCGTTGAAGTGACCCTCGATCCCGGCGAAAGCGCCGTGGCGGAAGCGGGCACGATGATGTACATGACCCATGGCATCGAGATGGAGACCGTCTTCGGTGACGGCAGCGCCAAACAGACTGGATTCATGGGCGCCGTTCTCGGCGCCGGAAAGCGCCTGCTCACGGGCGAGAGTCTGTTCATGACTGTGTACTCGAACTCGGCCCAGACAAAGGCGCGCGTGGCCTTCGCCGCGCCCTTCGCAGGCCACATCCTGCCGATGGACCTGCGGCTCCTCGGTGGCACGCTCATCTGCCAGAAGGACTCATTCCTGTGCGCCGCGCGCGGCGTGTCGCTGTCGATCGCTTTCCAAAAGCGTTTGGGCGTCGGCCTGTTCGGGGGCGAGGGCTTCATCATGCAGCGACTGGAGGGCGACGGCCTCTGCTTCGTTCACGCAGGCGGAACGGTTATGGCGCTCGAGTTGGCGGCTGGCGAGACATTGCGCGTCGACACCGGCTGCCTCGTGGCCCTGCAGCCCTCCGTGGACTACGACATCCAGTACGTGGGCAAGATCAAGACCGCGCTGTTTGGCGGCGAGGGCATCTTCTTCGCCAAGCTGACTGGTCCCGGAAAGGTCTGGCTGCAGTCCCTGCCGCTCTCGCGCCTGGCGGACCGCATCTACAAGGCGGCGCCCCAGACTGGCAGCCGCAAGGGCGAGGGGTCCATTCTTGGCGGCCTCGGGAACATCTTCGAGAGCAACAGCTAGACGCGCGGGTGCGGGGCTAGTGTCCCGGACGGGGAGTACGTCGACAGAATCGTCGCACGGGCGCTTTCCTGGCTTCGAGTGCACTCCACCGTGGGTGCGATGAACATGCACCCGCTCCTCGATGCGGGTGCTGCCTTGCCAGGAGGTGGCGTTCGGGCCGACCTTGTCGACGGACCTCCGGATCGGGGCAATAGGCGGGAATTCAGGACCGGGTTGAGCGTCCGCTTGCGCGGGAACTGCTGACCCTGGCACGCTGAGGGGGAAGAGTGGCCAACCCCATGACTCGCCGACGCACGATTTTCGTCCTGGGCGCCGCTGCATTGGTGATCGGGGCCCTAGGCTGGCTCGCGAGCCGCGCGGCGGATGTTCCACCTGCGCTGGAACCGCTTTCGCTTTCCACCGCGGAGGTTGAGCCGGAGAGATCCAGCGTGCAGGCCGCGTCCGTCCCGCCGGTGGTGGATGACGTTGGCGTCGCTGGATCCACGGAGGAGGCCGGACCAGCCGCAGCCGGCGACGCGGTCGCGATCGACGAATTCACGGCGCGAGGCCTGCACCCAGACCCGCCCGCACCGCTCGTTCGGGCGGCTGCATTCGGTCGAGTTCTCGACGATCGCGGCGAACCCCTCGCGGGCGTCGAAGTGCTCGCTTCGCGCCAGGATGCACACGCCAGCGCGGCCCTGGACGCTCGCGTCAATCGAGCATGCGTCAGCCGCGCCAAGTCCGCTGCGGATGGCCGCTTCACGTTCGAAAATTTGGACCCAGGCAAGTTGCGCCTCGCCCTGCGCGGCGCGCAATTCGCGCCCCTGGACCCGCGCGAAATCCAATTGCCCTCCGGCGTGCCGCTCGACCTCGGCGACTTTTCAATGGCGCGCGGGATTGTGCTCGTTGGCCGTGTCTTGGACGCCGATCGACAACCCGTCGACGCGGCAGAGATCTCTCTGGTGACTACGCCTCTCGTCGGCCCAGTGCATCGCCTGGGGGCACACGCTGCGACTCCGCTATGCCTCAGCGACATCGCCGGGCGATTCGAAACACCCTGCGTGGCTCCTGGCCGCTGGATCCTGTTGGTGCGCTCCAACTCCGGGCCCGAAAGCACTTTCGAAATCGAAGCTCACTCAGCGCAGGGTCACCTGGACCACCTGGAGCTTCAGTTGCCGCGTGCAACCGAGATCACCGGGGAGGTTCTCGATTTCGATCCAGCGACCATGCCGGAACTCACCGTGATTGCCATCCCCGACGGTGGTCCTCAGTGGTTCGCCGAGACCAAGCCTCCTAGGGCGGATTTGGGTTGGCTCGCTGGCATCGAGCGCGCCGAGGTCGGCACCACGGGTCAGTTCACCCTGGGTCCCTTGGCCCGGGGTCGCGCCTATGGGCTGCGAGTCCTGGGCCCGAGCCAGACTTTCGTCAACGAGGGACCCGATCGACGCGATCCCTGGGCGCCCTGGGCCCTGGTGCCGTCGGGTGCAAAGGAAGTGAAGCTCGCCTACCTTCCGGGCGGTCGCATCGAGTTCGAGGTTGTCGACGGCGCCACGGGTGCCAGCATCGAGCGTTTTCGCCTGCGCTTCGACGGTCTTCTGCCCAGCGAGCCGCTGCGACATGGCGGATCGAGGCCCACTCCTCTGGAGGACAAGGCGCAGAGTTTCTTTCCCGGAGGGCGCGTTTCGCTAACGAACCTGCGGCCGATCCGCCCAGGCCCTTTCGTAGATCCGTCGCGTCCAACTGCCGAGGCTGAGTTGATTGTGGAGGCCCCAGGCTACGACAGCGTTCGCATGCCTGGCCTGCGCCTCGAACCCGGAGCGCACCTCGCGCTGGGGATGATCCGCCTGCGCCCCGCGGCCATCCTCGAGGTGCGCGTGATCGACGCGACCACCCAGGCCGCGCTTTCCGGAGCGCGCGTGCAGCTCGCGGCGGACCATCCCGCGCGTGTGCCCGGGCGCGTGCGCTCGGTAGGGGAGTCGGATGCGCAGGGAATTGCGCGCTTGACCAGTCTGGCGACTCCCCAGGCGACGGTCTCCGTGTGGCGCAGCGGCTTTGCCCCGCGGCAAGTCGCGGCACCGGGTGAAGTTCGCCACGGGGCGCCGGCGCTGGAAGTCGCCCTCGTGCCAGAGTCGCGCGTGACGATCCACGTTCGCGATTCCCGCGGCGCCAGCGTCAGTTCGGTGGTCGTGAGCCTGCGACGTCACGTGATGCCGGATCGCATGGCTTTCGCTGAATCAAAGACCACGGATAGCGAGGGTGTGGTCGTGTTCGAAGCCGTGCCGAGCGGCGTGTTTGATGTGGCCGCGCAATCGCGCGCCGGATTCTTGACCGAGAACTTCGCGGGCGGCGAACCGTCAGCATCGCAAACCCTGCTGGTGGGGGACTCCGCCGAGGTGAGAGCTGAATTGGAACTGCCTTCGTGGTCCTCGCTCGCGGGCACCCTCTGGGCCGGGCGCCAGTCCCTCCAGGGCGCGCGGATCAGTTTCGAATTCGGAGAGCGCGGCTTCCGCGATCTGGGCACCGACCCGTCGATCATCCGGTTGCCGCCGGGGCTCACGACCGATGCCCAGGGCAACTTCGGCCCCGTCGAACTTCCGTCTGGCACCTACACGCTCTTGATCGAACACAGCGAGAGCCGCGTTCGCACCCGGCGTGTGGTGGAGGTCGAAGGTCGGACGACCGAGCTGATCCTCGATGTGAACGACACGCAGATCGCCGGCCGCGTGTCCAACCCTGACGAGACTCCAGCGGTGGATGCGACGGTGCTGGTTTTCGTCGATCGACGCGCCCCGCGCACGGACAAGGAGTCTGAGGGCCCCGAATTTCTGGTCCACGAAGCCGACCCGGGCGTGTTGATCGCGCATGCCACGACCAACTACCTCGGCGACTACTTACTTCCAAGCGTCCCTCCCGGCGTGGACCTCGAACTCCAGTTCATTGCGGAAGGCCGTCGCGCATCGAAGTCGAAGGTCATGGTGCCGCTCGGCGTGGGTCTGCAGACCGTCGATGCCGTGCTTTCGGACACGGGCAGCTTGGAAGTCGTGCTGTCAGCCCCGACGCCGGAGCTCGGTGTGCACTACGGCGTGCGCCTTGTTTCGCTCGAGAAGTCTGCGGTGGCCATGCAGCTGGCGGCGGACTTTGAGGCCGATCAGCGTGCGCGCTTCAACGATTTGGCCCCAGGTCGCTGGGCCGTCATGGTTTTTTCGCTCGATGAATCTGGACTGGTCCTAGAGCGTCGAAAGCCGCAGGTCATCAGGGTGAAGTCCGAGAGGATGACGGAGTTCTCCGTCGGTTGGTGAGGCGCAGGCTCGCCCAAGCAGCAGTTTCTCGGTCGCAGCAGGCCTGACCTGTAGAATTCGCGGCTCCCGCCCCACGAACCGCGCACCGATCGCACCATGACGAGCCAATCCACCCGCGTGCCCACGCTGTCCACCGATGTCGCTTCGATTCCGACCGGGCCCCAACGCGCGCCCCGTGGCAAAGCGATGACTTGCAAGACCTGGGCGGCGGAAGCGGCGCTGCGCATGTTGATGAACAACCTCGACCCAGAGGTCGCCGAGGATCCGGCAAACCTGGTGGTCTACGGCGGCAGCGGCAAGGCCGCGCGCGACTGGCCGAGCTTTCAGGCCATCGTCGCCACGTTGCGCCGACTCGAAGCGGATGAGACGTTGCTCGTGCAGTCCGGTCGGCCCGTGGGCGTATTTCGCACGCAGCGCAGCGCCCCGCGCGTTCTGATCGCCAATTCCAACCTCGTCGGTCGCTGGGCCAATTGGGAGCACTTTCGCGAACTCGAGGCCAACGGGAAAATGATGTACGGCCAGATGACCGCGGGCTCGTGGATCTACATCGGCACCCAGGGAATTCTGCAGGGGACCTACGAGACTTTCGCGGCCGCGGCCCAACGCCACTTCGGGGGCGACCTGCGCGGAAAACTGGTGGTCAGCGGCGGCCTCGGCGGCATGGGCGGGGCGCAGCCCTTGGCCGCGACCATGAACAACGGGACCTTCCTCGGGGCAGACGTCGATCGCTCGCGGATAGAGAAGCGCCTGAGCACGCGTTATCTCGATGTGTGCATCGATGACATCGACACTGCGATCGATCAGGCGCTGGCATGGAAGTCAGGCGGCGTCGCGAAGTCCATCGGTGTCGTCTGTTCTGCGACCGATCTCCTCCGGCGCCTGATCGCGCGCGGCATCGTCCCGGAGATCCTGACCGACCAGACCAGCGCCCATGACCCCCTGAACGGCTACGTGCCAGATTCCATGACGCTCGCAGCGGCTCTGGAGCTGCGCCAGCGCGATCCCGCGCGCTATCAGGTGGAATCGATGCGCACGATGAAGGCCCACTGCGAACTGATGATCGAGTTGCAGCACCGCGGGTCGGACACCTTCGACTATGGCAACAACCTTCGCGGCCACGCTAAGGAAGCCGGTCTGCAGAACGCGTTCGACTTCGAGGGTTTCGTGCCGAAGTACATACGGCCGCTCTTCTGCGAGGGCCAGGGACCGTTCCGCTGGGCTGCCCTTTCCGGAGATCCGCGCGACATCGCGGTCACCGACCGGATCCTGCTCGAGTTGTTCCCTGAGAAGCAAGCGCTGGCGCGCTGGGTGCGCATGGCCCAGGAGCGCGTGCAGTTCCAGGGCCTGCCCGCGCGCATCTGTTGGCTCGGGTACGGCGAGCGCGCCAAGGCCGGACTGGCTTTCAACTCCGCGGTGGCGCGCGGCGAGATCACGGCGCCGCTGGTGATCGGCCGCGATCATCTCGACTGCGGCTCGGTCGCTTCGCCGAATCGCGAAACCGAGGCCATGCGCGACGGCACCGACGCCGTGGCCGACTGGCCGATCCTGAACGCGATGCTCAATGTCGCCAGCGGCGCTTCATGGGTCAGTTTCCACCACGGTGGCGGCGTGGGCATCGGCTACTCGTTGCATTCCGGTCAGGTCACGGTCGCCGACGGCACCGCGGAGGCTGCATCCGCGATCGAGCACGTATTGACCAACGACCCTGGCACCGGAGTCATGCGTCACGCCGATGCGGGCTACAGCGAGGCTCTCGCGTGCGCCCGGCAGCGCGGCCTCGACTTGCCCATGGCCTGAGCGCACTCGCGGGGGGCGATGAAATGAAAGAGGCCGGTCGCGCACAGCGCGACCGGCCTCGGTGCATGTCGGCGATCCGCTCCGGTGACTCAACACCGGGCCGGATCACCGCAAGAACTCACGGCCCGACAACGTATTGCAAGCCGTCCGACAACGTCGAGTTGTTCGGGGCGGCGAAGCCATTGTCGCGACCCCAGAACTGGCAGCTGACCGTCACTGCCGGAACGGACAGGAAGGGCTGCGGGGCGCCACCGAGGCCGCCCGACGCGAACGTGTTCATGTCGATCGAGTAGACACCCGAGCAATCATTCGGCGGAGGATTGCCGCCCGAGTTCAGAGGGACCGAACGGCGTACCGGCGCGGCGACGCAGCGGAGGCCGCCTTGGAACGCCACTGCCGCTTGACCTGCGTCCGTGTAGAGCAGCAAGCCAGGCTTGTTGTTGATCACGTTCGAACCGGTGACTGCGAAGCCTGAAAGCGCCGTGGCACTCGAGACGCCCGTGAACCCGATCGTCGGCGTGCAGCCCAGGGAGTTGACCTTGGCGGTGCAGTAGGTCGTCGGCGCGGGCGTGCCCGGTTCGATCTGGAAGCCGTTGAAGCTGCCGAAATTGTTCGCGATGGCCGGTGAAGCCACGAGGAAATTGATTGAGCCCCCTGCGGTGACCTGCACGGTGTCCTCAACGTGCGTCTGTCCGAGTACGTAGCCCGTGAAGCCACCGGATCCGCCGCAGGACATGGTTCCATTGACTCCGCCAGTGAGCGTGACGTCCGTGAGGTAGGCGCGGTTGTCCGGGGCCCAGCAGTAGAAGGTCACCTTGTACGCACCGGCGGGCATGGGGCCGATGGCATAGGTTGAGAAGCCCGCAAGGCCGACGTCCTGGATGTCATCCATCAATCTCTCATCGTCACTCCCGGCAAGCGTGGTTGGCGCTGGGAACTCATAGTTGACGTTTGCTCCGGTGATCGTGCAGTTGATGGCCGTGAGCGCGCCGCTGATGTTGATGAGTGCACCTGAAACCACGGCCGCGCTGCGGGCGTTCCAAGTTCCTGTCTGGGTCGTTGCGGCCGAGTACGTTGCCGCGGGAGCGGGGTAGGCGACATTGCCGCCGAGGTCCACGTTGAAGTACGGGACCTGGGCCGCTGCGGCTCCGCTGAAGAGCAGCGCAACCGCGGCTGAGAGGGCGATCTTGGAAACCATGCGATTCTCCTGAATGGGTACTGAGGGATAGGAACCAGCGCTCCTCCACCGCGCGATCCGTGCAGAAAAAAGGCGGGGGCCAGTTCCCCGCACGGCGCAGGGGGAGCGATAGGTGGTTACCCTCTAAATGTACGGCACAGGCAAAATTGGGGAAGGGAAACTGTTCGAGGAATCGTGAGCCAGCGGCTCGAAGGAAACCGCTTGGCGCCCCTTTTGCCCCCCCGCATTCCGGTCGGAGGGGTCAACCGTCCCCCTCCCATCCCCCCACACATGCCCTTGACCGACGGTTCAGGCCTGCAGGCCGTTCCGATCGGCCTGTACCAATGGAGGAGGCTCTGGACTCAGGCAGAGAAAAAAAGACAGCCGCGGAACGCCCTCTCGGGACCCCCCGCGGCCGAAGCGATCCCCTGCCGGCGCGCCGGCTGAGGCCTACTTGAGCTTCTCCCAGTACTCCTCGGGCATGTCGTGGGCGATTTTCAGGGCCCCGTTCGCGCCGCCGTAGAGCGGCTCTTCGATCTTGACCACGCGGCCGCCGCCGAGGCGCTCGCGCATCTCGTCTTCAATCGCGCGATCGAGGTTTTTGATCAACGAACCGCCGCCTGCGAGCAGCACGCGGTTCTTCAGCTTCTCCTGAAATTCGGGGTGGAAGCTCGCAACGAGTTCGCCGAGCCCCTCGACCATCGGTTTGACGATCGAGCGGCAGGCGGTGCGCACATCGGAGGTGACATCGAAGGGCGTCGGCTTACCGTTGACCGGCAGCATCGCAATGATCTTCGCCATCTCCTCGGAGACATCGGCGTTCTTCTCTTTGATCGCTTTCACCATCTCGATCGTGAAGCTCGCGCCGGGACAGGACTTCTTCATCAAGTCGAACAGCGTCTTGTCGACGTGGTCGCCGGCGAAGAAATTCGTCAACTGATCGGACTCCTCGGGCATGGTGCCGTGCATGCGGCACAGGTCCGTCGTTCCCGCGCCGATGTCGATCACCAACACGTCCTCGAGCCAGTCGAGGCCATAGGCCACCGAGAACGGCTCCGAGCACAGCATGGCGCTGTCCACGCCGGCTCGCGCCGCGTCGAGGATCGCCTTCTTGTTGTGGATCGAAGCCTGGGCAGGTGCGCCGATCACGGCGTAGATCAATTCGTCGCTGCGCGGTTGTGCCCGGGCGATGATCTCGCGGATCAGGTCCTGTGCGGCGCGCATGTTCGCCGCGCTGGCTTTGGCATCCGTCTCGTCGTGCTTGATCACGCCGTCGCCCAGGGGACGGTAGAGGTCCAAAGAAAGGCGCTTTTCCAGGGCCTCCTGGCCGAAGAGCACATCCTTCTTGAGCAGTTTCCTGGCCACCATGTCCTTGGGGTAGCCGACGTACGAGGAAATGGTCTCCCGCACACCGTTGGAGGCGCACACCGACGTGCGCGAGGTGCCCAGGTCGATGCCTAGGTACAGGACGCCTTTGTCCTTCTTCGCGGCCCCTTGTTCTTTGTCCTTCTGAGTCATGAGTGATCGCCTGAATTCGTTGCGGCAGTGGTGAGAGTGAGCGGGTAACGCGCGCCCGGTCGCGCCGGCGACGCTGTGAATCTAGGGGCCATCACGCAGCTGGCCCGTGCTTGGATGCAGCGTTCTTCAGCTCCAGATTGGCTTCGAAGATCTTCTGCATCAGTTCTTTTTTCAAGGCCTTCGCTTCGTCCTCGGGTGAAACGCCCTGGACGGTTCGGTGGATCGACGCCAGGCCGGGATCGATCGACTTCACGGCGGCCATGCTCGAGAGGTCTTCCTCGGTCTTGGCCAGCATCTCGTTCAGCTTGGCGATGCGCCGCTCCAGCGTGTCGATCTGCCGGCGATACTCGCTCTCGCGCTGCTGACTGAGCGACAAATGCGAGGCGCCGCTTGGAATCGCGGCTGCGGGCGAATCCGAAGTCAGATTCGGGTTGGCGACGATGCGCATGCCCTCGGCGTAGGCTGCCTTTTGGGGCGTGCTCGGATCCTGACCGAA
Organism: Planctomycetota bacterium; assembly: GCA_947484275.1. Classification (GTDB taxonomy): domain Bacteria; phylum Planctomycetota; class UBA1135; order UBA1135; genus JADJQU01. The sequence continues at coordinate 16,207 of CANKOY010000004.1, forward strand.
GAGCACGCCCGGGCTAGGGGACGGCGAGGCCGCGCCGACGGGCAATTCGCGCTCGGCGCGAATCTGGAACCAGTCGTACAGCTCCGTGTGCACATGGCGATCGCCGCCGCCCTGGGACGCGACGTCCAGCCCCGACTCCGCCACCGCCAGCAAAGTCTCGTAGAACAGTCGCTGGGTCGGCTTCCCGGTCTGGTTGTGCGAGCCTCCGATCGACAGGGTCACACGCACGCGCCGACCGTCGGATTCGAAATTGAGTTTGCGCGCGCCGCTCAGGAGGCGCTTGGCCAGCGCATCGGCGCCCTGTCGCGGCGCATGGGGGATCATCACCAGCAGGCGATCGTCCACCATGACGCCAAGCAAATCCGACGCGCGCGTTTCCGCCCGCACGAGTTCACCGAGGGCGCGCAGGATCGTCTCCTTGGTCTCGATCCCGTAGAGATCGTGCAGGCGCTCCAGGCGGTCCACGGCGATCAGGAAACACGCCAGCGGGTACTTGTAGCGCTGGGCCCGTTCGAACTCGATCCGCATCAGCCGGCGCACGTCATGCGGCGAGAACAGTCCGCCCTCCGTCTGACCGAAGTCTGCATTGGCGACGTTCGGTCGCTGGGCGATGTCGTCGGTTCGACGGAAGGGCGTCATGGATCGGGCGTCAAGGATGGTGAAGCGACAAGCACTAGAACGTAACGCGTCAGACGGCCACTTGCACTTGCGCGATCGCAGGTCGTGGCGAGAGTTCTACCGGGTTCAAATCTGCACCAGTCCGCGCAGGACCGTGGCGCGCTCCACGAACGCTGCAAATTCCTCAGGCTGGATCCGCAGCGTCTCGCGCGCCAGCGAGGTCAGTCGAGGCAGCGCCGCGCCGAAATCAGGGGTGTTGATGCGGTAGGCGACCTGGTCGCACAGCGCAACCACGGCGGTCGGGGGGTGCGCGAGCACTTCGTCCCGCGGCCCGTGGTGAAAGCGAATCGCGTGGCTCACCGGTTCGGGGAATTGCCAGCGCTGGGCCACCAAGGCGCCGACTTCGACGTGGGTGAACATGAGCACGCGCTCTTCCACCACGTGAAGCGCCTCACCGCTGGCGCGCGCGGCCTTGTACACCGCGGCGTACTCTTCGCCCAAACAGTCGAGCAGCACCGCCTTGCCGACGTCGTGCAGCAGGCCGCAGGTGTAGAACTCCTCGGGGCCGATCTTGCACGACAGGGGCATGCGCCGCGCGAGTTCCTGACACAGCTGCGCGGTAAACACCGAGTGCGTCCACAGTTCCGTCAGGTCGAAATCGAACTTCTTCGAGAGGTGGGCATATCGCCCCACGAGGGACGCCTGCAGCGCGATGTTCCGCAGGGAGCGCCCGCCGATCACCGTCGCGGCCTGCTCGGGCGAGATCGCCGGCTTGGCCAGCCCGTAGTAGGCGCTGTTGGCGATCCGCAACACGGTAGCGGTCATCGCCGGGTCCTGGGCCACCACCGAGCCGATGTCGCAGATGCGCACCTTGGGGTCGTCGACCATGGCGGTGATGCGCGTCACGACCTCGGGCAAGGTCGGGAGCGTGATCTTGTCGCGAAGTCGCCTTTGCGCCTCCAGTTTGCTCATGGTGTCCGTGGCCCCGAATCGGTCGCCGGTCGGGGAGGGCGGATGAGGCATATCGAACGCCGTTTGCACTTCAGTTGAGCGCGATGGCCGTCGAATCGAAGGCGGGCTGAATTCGCTCCCCTTGGGGGGCGCGGGTCGCGACACTAGGCTCGTGGGACAGCGACCTCAGCCACTATGAAAATCCTGCCTGATTTGAGCCGTCGGGCTCGTCACCCCCTGTCGTGGACCCGCCCCGGGGTGATCCGCGGGGCCAGGACGCTGGCCTCTGCAGGGCTTCTGTGCGCAGTTCTGCCTGCCCAGGGGCCGCTTCAGGTGATCTATGGCATCTCCCCAACGCAGTATTTCGGCAACGCCATCGTTAGCTTTTCCGACGCTGACGGCGATGGGATCGAGGATTTCGCGACCGCGATTCCCTGCGACAACCAGCGCGGTCCCCTTTCGGGCTCGGTCAAGATCTACACCGGCATGCCGGCCTACGAGCGGCTCAATTTGCTCGGTAGCCACGCGGGCGATTTGTTCGGCAGCGCGATCGCGCGCCTGCCTGACTTGAACTGCGACGGCTACGACGAGCTGCTCGTCGGCGCGCCCGGGGCTTCGCAGAACGGGCGCTCCAGCGGCGAAGCCCTGGTCTTCTCCGGCCGCGACGCGCGCATCCTGCTGCGAGTTCCTGGCGCGGCCCCCGGAGACGAATGCGGCGCAGCCGTGTGCGCGCTGGGCGATCTCAACGGAGACGGAATCGCGGAGTTCGCAATCGGCTCGCCAGGAGCACGGAAATTCGGGCGCAATTCCGGCAGCGTGAGCGTCTACGACGGTTCCAACCTGCGCGTGCTTTTCAACTTCTTTGGCGACGCATTCGGAGAGCGCTTCGGCACGAGCCTGGTCGGCTCAGGGGACATGGACGGGGACGGCCTTCCGGATTTGGCGGTGGGCGCACCCTGTCCACTGCTGGATCGCCCGGGTTACGCGCGCGTCTTCTCCGGGGCTGACGCGTCGGTCCTCTACACCTTCGGCGGCCAACACACATGGGAACTCTTCGGGGCGTCCCTGGCGGCCGCTGGCGACGTGGACGGCGACGGTCGAGGCGATCTCCTGGTGGGCGCTCCGCGCGCGCGCTCGGGCGCCACTGCGATCGCCGACGCCATTGACCATGCCTGCGGTGCCGCGAGCGTGTTTTCAGGCAGCAGCGGCCAGCCCCTGTACACCTTCGCTGCGGACCAGAGTGAGGATCTGCTGGGCACCTCCGTGGCCCTGGGGCCGGATCTCGATGGCGACGGTCGCGCGGACCTACTTGTGGGCGCGCCCCAGCGCCTGCGGCCGCGCTCGGGCTACGTGCGTGCTTACTCGACGCGCGATGGGCGCACCCTGGGGACCTGGATCGGCGCCGGTCCAGGCGATGAGTTCGGCAGCAGCTGTGCCGTTCTACATTCCTCACAGGGCGCTCCTTTGCTCGCGGTGGGCGCCCCCACAACGCGCAACATCTTGCCAACGGACGCGACCCGCGGCGCCTCCGTGGGAGCGATCGTGCTGATCCGCCTCGAATCGTCGCGCCCCTGACCCGCCGCGCTCGCGCCCTACTTCGAGAGCATGCGCAGTACGTCGAAGACGCAGGCGTTCCCAGCAGTCAGCTCGTAGCGCAAGACCAGCTCCTCGCGCCCGTCTCCATCAAGGTCCGCGGCCTCGATGGTGATCAGTCGCGCTTGCTCCATGGGCCGGATCGGGAACTGCGCCGCGCTTGGCTTGCCGCCAGTCAAGAGCGCCGTACGCCGCTCCGCGAGTCCGCCGAGCCAGCCTGCAATCCGATCGAGATCCCAAACGCGCTGTTCATCTTCGAACAGAAGCTGAGTCAGCAGCGCCTCGCCGTCGAGAGAGCGCGAACCATCTGCCTCGGCATCCTCCGACAGCCAGATCTCCAACTGCCGGCCGTCCGCGCCCGCGAGCACCACGTCGCGCGCGCCGTTTCCGTCGAAATCGCCCCACACGCTGCGCCGAAAGCGTGCACCGATCTCGTCGAAGCGCTTGAGGAACGACGACGGGTCCTTGATCAGGCGCAGAATCGCCGGCAGACGCACGGCCAGCTCTGCGCGCTTCGATGGCCGCGTCTCGAAGGTTCGGCCGTCCTTCGACAAGTACCCGGCGGCGGTGATCTCGACGTCCCAATCACCGAAGATCCCGCGCACCAGTGCGGCGATCGTCGGAATCTGAACTTTGACTAGCAGCAAATCCGGCAGATCATCCGCGTCCAGGCGCATCAACTGCATGGTCGTGATGTCGTCGGCTGTCTTGAAGATCATCGACGGCTTTGTGAACTGCGGGCCCTCCGACGTTCCGTGAAAGACCCAGACCTTGCGCCGATGTCCGATCACGAAGTCGGGGATGCCGTCGCGATCGAGGTCGCGCATTTCGTAGGTCGCCTGCTCGCCCATCGACAGCGTGCGACCTGGACGCAGCTCGGCCTTCTCGACCGAGTCGCGGAAAATCGACAGGTCCACGGAAATGCTGGCCAGCACAGGAAAAGTGCCGTCCTGTGACTGGAGGTGAAAGGCCCGCGTCGATCCATCGGTCACGAGCAAGTCCGCTCTGCCGTCGCCGTTGACGTCGCGGGCCACGATCGAGGGAATGCTGAAGCTCGACGATAGCTCGTCGGAGAGGTGCTTTCCGACGGTCTCGGTGCTCTTGCTGATTTCAACGGCCAAGGTCGCGGCCGCGGCGTACTGGGGCCACGGACTGCTTTCAGCGGAGTCCTTGGCTGCCACGGACGACAGGAACAGCCGCAGCACGTCCGCAGCGGGCACCACCAGGTCTTCGGCGCCGTCGCCGTTCACGTCCTGGGCGATATCCACGAAGCGCGGAGCGCCGACGCGCAGTCCGTGACCGGCACGGCGCGAGAGCACCACGCTCTCGGGCCCGAAGCTCAGACCCTTGCGCGCGTAGACGCGCGCATCGCGTGGACCGAGCACCACCAGGTCCTGACCGCCGCGTCCCACAAACTGCGCCAGATCCACGAGGGAGCGAGCGAAATCGGGCAGCTTCAGGGGCTCCCGACTATCGGGACCGAAGCTGAAGGCGCCATTTTCTGCTTGCTGCTGGCCGAAGACCAGCACCTCCCCACATGACCCGAGCACGACCAACTCGTGCGCAACCCCCGCGTTGAAACCGTCGAGGTCCACGAGCTTGTGATCGCTGACTCCAAATGGAACCGCGAAGCTGCGCACAAGTTCAAGCTGGTGGCTCACAACGGCCCCGGGCCGCTGGCCCGCGGCTCCCCCAGATTCCTGGGCAGAAGCTGCAATCGCTGTGAGAACTAGAAAGGTGACGCTCACGGAAATCGAATCAGCATGACCTGAGTGTCTTCGATCACGGCGACGTCTCTGACGGGCCGGTCAGTGCGATAGAGCAACATGATTTTCGCCGTGCGCTGGATCGCGCTCTCGTACAACGGTTTGGGGTCCAGCTGCCAGCCCTCCTTCGCCCGCCGCATGCCCAAGAGCCGAATCCGCTCAGGCTCGCTGCGCAGTGCAAGGTCCGAGAGTCGATCGCCGTCGAGGTCGCCCACGAAGCTCACGGTCAAGTCGAAGTCGTTGATCGGAATCGGAACGCGCCAAGTGAGGGCGGGCTTGCGCGATATCTCGCCATTTTCATTCTTGTACACCAGAAGTTCGGCATCGATGGACTCGCTGGTGGTCGAACGCAATTGATCGATCAGGTCCGGCCGCACCGCGCGTACGAACAAGTCAGGTCGTCGGTCGCCATCGAGGTCGTCGAAGTACGCGCCGAGGCCAAAGCCGCCGAGCACCAGGAGTTGCTGGGGCAATGCCTTGGGTCCAAAGAGCGGCGCGTCGGGCGTCTGCTTCGCGTCTCCACGTCCCTTGCCCTGAACGAAGAGCAGCAACTGCGTGCGCACATCCTCGGAACGTTTGTCGCCCGCAAAGATCCCGAGGTCCGAACGTCCGTCCTGATCGATGTCGATCACGTGGGCCGCGTAGGATGCATCAAGCCTTCGTTCGCCATCCGCCGGCACGGGGAACGGGAACGCATATTGAGGCTCGGCCGTGAAGTGGCCTGGTGCGGATTGCAGCCAGACCCACAGGGTGCGAACGCCAAGTACCTGCAGGTCCAAACGGCCGTCGCCGTCGAAGTCGAAGAACTGCGGCGCGGGCACGCGCTCCGACACAGACAGCAGCGTGCGCGATCGCGGTTCTTCGGCGCCGAATGAAATGTCCAGGGATCCCCGTTTCTGTCCCCCGCCACCAGAAGAGGAACCCTCGGAGGGCAGAACCTCGACGGGCACGCGCAACTTGGCCACCGAGGGGAAACCCAGCGGCTGGGTGGATTCGCCAGGGTGCGCGCGCGCAATCGCGAAGCCGCCGGGTTCCGGCAGCACAAGGTCCAGGGCCCCGTCGCGATCGATATCCAGCAACCCGGCGTTGTAGACGAAACACTCCTCCGGATCGCCCAGTTGCCACAGGAAGTCGCACTCGATCAATTTTGCGAATCGGCGCTCGCTGGGCGCCAGGGGCCGACAGAGGAACGCGCCGCGGGCACTGAACAATGCCAGTTCCCGACCAGGATTGGAGGGATCGAGCTCGCCCCCGGCAAAGGCGACCACATCCGCCGTCAATTCGATCGTCGCATTGGCTGGCGCGGCAAAATGCGGCATCCCGGGTCCGCTGCGCGCGAGGAACAGCGCCAATTCGCGGCCGCCCCCGGAACGTGAAAGCGCGAGCACGAGATCGTTCGTGCCGTCGCCATTGAGGTCCAGTTCCAGTCCGTCGTGCACCGTGCGTCCCGGTCCGACGTCGAAAACGCTGACGTTGGCCGTGCGGCGCGCATCCTGCCCTGCCCAAAGAAGCGCGGCGCACAGCGCAAGTGCGATCAAGAACCGAGCTCCTCGAGTCGATCGGAATCGCCGCCCTTGAAATTGATCAGCCAGAAGAGGCGCAACTTCCAGGCAACGCGCGAGCGCTCGTAGTTGAACAGTCCGAGGAGCAAACTGGTTTCGCTGGACTGCGCAGTGCTCTCGTAGGAGAACACGAGCGGAATGGAAAACTCGGTCAGCTCCTGCTTGCGCTGCGTCAGGGGCGCGGCAATCTTCAGCGCCGCGCCATCGCGCAGCAGATCGAGTTGGAGTACATCGCCGGGCTGCGCAGCCCGGATCCGGCCGATCAAGACATCGGGGGCGCCGACGCGCTCGCCATCCACCGCGATGATCAGGTCCTCAAAGCGCAGGTCCGCCTTGCGCCAGGGACTGTCCGCGGCAAGACCCACGATCACGGCTCCCGCGCCGCTTCCAAGATTCGCGGCGCGCGCCTCGACCTCCGTCGCGCCGCGCACGACCACTCCGGCCCGTTGGTCCTCACGCAGTCGCGCCACGGCTGTCCGCGCGCCCTGCCGGTAACGCGGCACAAGTTCGATGCGAGCAAGGAATTCCGCGCCGGCGCGGTCGAGGGTCACTTCAATCTCCCGACCGGGGGCCGCACTCAGCTCGAATCCGCGCCATTCCGACGGCCAGGCCAGGTCCACCGCCTTGCCGTCGGGTAAGAGACGCGCCGAATACAACACATCGCCCTCGGCAATGCCGGCCCGGGCTGCGGGCGAATTTTCGATCACGCGGGCCACAGCGAGTCCCTGGGGAGAGTCGAGCAACGCGTCCAAACTGGCGCGCGCATCGACCACCTCGATGCCAGTGAAACTGCCGGGGTCGAGCGCGGCGCGCACGAGCTCATCGTTCGGCTCCGCCCGCAGCGACAACGGTTCGTCCCAACCCGCCAGTGCCGGCGACTCGCTCGCGAGTTTTCCGCCACCAAACGAACAGGCACACAGCCCCGCGAGCATGAGGCAGCAGACAGCAAACAGGGAGAGGGATCGCGTCATGGGATGCTCCTGCGCCGCAGGGCAAGGACAGCGAAGGCCAGTGCCAGCGCGAGCCAGGTCAAGGGTGCGACCCATTGCTGCGCCGCGTGCTCGAAGTTGGCGTTCGAGATCCCCTGCGTCAGGTCAGAGTAGTAGGCGAGGAATGAAGTGTCGCCTAGCGGTGACGGCAAGTGCGCGGAGATCAGCCAGCCCTCGGCATCGCTGCCGCGAGCCACGGCACGCGCCAAATCCATGGAGACGAAAGCGCCTAGTCCCAGGGCCAGGGCCACGGCTCCGCTGCGTGCGAAGGCAGAAACGCACAGGCCCATGGCACTCCAGGCTAGCAATGGAAGGATCGGCGCCGTCAACGCGTGTCCAAGGTCGCGCCACAGATCCGCGGCGGGCAGCAGTTCGAAGCGCTGACCGTCCGGCAAGATGTCGGTTACGGCCTGGAATTCAAACCACTGCCGCGCGCCCGCGACGCAGACCCCAACGAGCACTGCGTACGACAGCAGCGTGAACAGGGCTAGGGCGAGGCCCTTCCCAAGCACGGCTTGCCAGCGCAGCACGGGGCGCAAGAGCAAATTGCGGAGGGTTCCGTGGGAGTACTCACCTGCCAGGCTCTGACTGCTGATGCCCACGATCACGGCTGCACACAGGGGCAAGCCTGCCTGCAGCGAAGTCGTCAAGGCCTGGAACGCGGTGACGTCCGTCGTTGACGCCAACTCCCCGCGGGCCACCATGGCCGCGGCTTTGGCGGCGCGTCCGTGGCTGCGCCACAGATCGATCAGGGAAAGCAGCGCCGGCAGCAGCAGCACAAAGGCCAAAGTTCCCTTGTTCCACGCGCGACTCAGCTCGTAGTGCGCGGCTCGAACCACGGGTGCTCGGGGCGCGCGCGCTTCCGCAGGCAAAGCGCTGGCGGGAGGCAGAGCCATGGGGACGGACACTCCGGTCGCGGCGGGCCGTGAGCCGCCGGCCTCGACCGTGTAGCGCATGTAGAGTTCTTCGAGGGTCACCGGATGCGGTGCGAAGCGCGTCAGTTCGACTCCGGCGGCGATCAAGTCGCGCAAGACCTGCGCCGGATCGCGGGAACCGAACTCCACTACGCGCGCGTTGGGTTCCAGACGCGCCACGGCGGCGCGATCGCCGTCGAGCATTTCGGAGCGCATCTCCAGTTTCCAGCGCGCGCCGATCTGCTCCAGTTGCGTCGCATCGCGCGCGGCGATCACGTAGCGCGCGCTGTCTTCGGCGAGCAGTTCGCTCGCGCGCCCGCTGACCAGGATCTTCCCGCGCTTGAGCACCGAGATCTTGTTGCACAAGCCGGCCAGCTGAGCGAGTTGGTGGGACGACACCAGCACGGTCATGCGCTCCTCCCGCGTCAGCCGCAGCAGGAGCCCGCGCACGTCCGCGATGCCCTCCGGATCCAGCCCGTTGGTCGGTTCATCAAGCAGCACGACCGAAGGCTTGCCGATCAGGGCCTGGGCGATCCCAAGGCGCTGACGCATTCCTTGGGAATATGCGCGCACGGGTTTGGTGCCGGCGTTCTCGAGGCCCACAAGGACCAACAGACGCCGGGCTTCGAGCCGTGCCTCTCGCCCCCCCATGCCGCCAAGACGCGCAAGCCAGGCGAGATTCGTCCCCCCGTCGAGGCCAGCGTGAAATCCCGGCACCTCGATCAGGCCCGCCAACCGAGCTCGGGCTTCGCGCGGGAAACGCGCGGCATCGAAGCCATCGACTGTGACCGTTCCACCGAAGTGCGGGTCCAGCCCGAGCGCGATGCGCATCGTCGTGGTCTTCCCCGCACCGTTGTGACCCAGGAAGGCGTGGCAGTCACCTGCCTCAACGACCATGGAGATGCCGTCGAGGACCGTGGTGGCCCCAAAACGGCGCGTGATTCCTGCTAGCTCCAGTGCCATGGACGGCGCGAATTCTTGCACGCAGAGGAGGGCTATTCCAGAAGCGAAGGCACTCCGGACCCGAGGCAGCGCCGGTTTCCGTGCAGAAGCCCTCGAACAGCGCTGGCACAGGCTGGCTAGACTGCGCACCTCGCGGCGTCGGCGAAATGCATGCAGCACACTTCTCGGATGGAACTTGCTCCGCTCGGCGCGGGCGGACTGCCCAAGGCCTCGCGCCTCGTCACCTGCATTCCCTTGCGCACACCATGAGCCTCTCACGGGACGGAGGTCGTGGAATCCAGGCTGCGCAGCCTAGATCGCGACTAGGGGTTCAGGCTTCCACGTCGCGCACGATCACCTTGGGCGGCAGGGAATTACTGTTCTTCGGAGGCTGTGGCTATCTCGCCCTGGCCCACCATCCGCGCGTGGTGGCCGCCCTGGTGAGCGGGGCGGAGCGCCACGGGGTCTCGAGCGGAGCCTCGCGCGAAACCACAGGCAATGTGGATGAGCACGAGGCACTGGAGCGCGAAATCGCGGCTGCGCTGGAACTCGAAAGCGCACTGCTCGCGCCGGAGGGCGCCTGCGCCAACCTGGCCCTGGCGGAGTCCCTGACGGCGTCCAGGCCCGGGGCCACCGAAGGGGCCTTTCCACTGGCCCTCGTGGACCGCGAAGCCCACCCCACGGTGCTCCACGCTGCACGCCTGGGATCGGCGCGGGTCGAGGAGCTCGCCGACGAACCCTCGGACCGTGCGCGGATCGCCGCCGTCGGCGGACGCGTCGCGATTTGGACCGACGGTGTTTTCCCGTCTTCTGGCCGCGCCGCGAATCTGCGGCACTTGCTCTCACTCCTGGAACCCGGGCGTGGCCTGTTGATCGTCGATGACTGCCACGGCTTGGGCGTACTCGGTCGGCGCGGGAGGGGATCGCTCGAGGCCGCTGGGATTTCCGATCCGCGAATCGTGGTCACCGGGACGCTTTCCAAAGCCCTGGGCACCTACGGCGGCTTCATTGCCGGCGGCGCCGAGCGCGTGGCTCACGTTCGCGCGAGCTCGGAAATCTACGCGGGGACCACGCCGCTAGCTCCGCCCTTGGCGGCGGCGGCGCGCACGGCCCTAGGGATCCTGGTGGCGGACACACAGCGGTTCGCGGCGTACCAGAATGCGCTGCGCGAGTTTCGCCGACAACTCCGGGCGCTGTCGCTGCCCATGCATGCGCTGGAGTTTCCGGTGGTCGCGTTCGAACTCGATCCGCCCGAGCGCATGACTCGTCTGCGCGACTTTGCCCTGGACCGCGGCGTGTACTTACCCCTGATCCACTACAGCGGCGGCGGCCCCAACGGATTTTTTCGCATCGTGTGGAACGCAGCGCACACGGCGCAGGACCTCGAGCGCCTGACCGACGCGATTCGCGGGGGACTGCAGCGCCCGTGAGCCGCGAACTTGTCATTCCGGCGGCGCGCCTGCGCGAGCTGGCGCGCGAGTTCGGCACGCCGCTGTACGTCTACGATGAGGCGACGATCCTGGAGCGCGTGCGCAGGCTCGCCGGCTTCGACCTGGTGCGCTACGCGCAAAAGGCCAATCCCAACCTGGCGTTGCTTGCGCTCTTGCGCAGCGTGGGTGTCGCCGTGGACGCAGTCTCCGCCGGCGAGATCGAGCGCGCGCTCCGGGCGGGATATGCGCCCGACGAAGTGGCCTACACCGCGGATTTGTTCGACGCGCGCGCGCTGGAGTTCATCGCCAGAAAGCCCCTGCGCGTCAACTGCGGTTCCGTCGACATGCTCCCCTTACTTGCGAAAGCGCGGCCCGGCGCGGAGGTCGTGTTGCGCATCAACCCGGGCTTCGGCCATGGCCACGGCCTGCGCGTGACCACCGGAGGCGAGAGTTCCAAGCACGGAATTTGGCACGTGGACGCGCCGAACGCGCTGAACGTCGCGCAGCAATTGGGGCTCGCGGTCGTCGGATTGCACGTGCACATCGGATCAGGCAGCGACCAGCGCAACCTGGCCCTCGCCGCGGCCGCCTTCGAGAATCTGGCGCCGCTCGTGCGCCGGACATTGAAAAGCCTCTCGGCCGGCGGCGGCATCCCGATCCCCTATCGCGACGCCGACCCGGACTTTGAGTTGGGAAGCTACGCGCAAACCTGGCGCGACGCGGCGCGCCGGGCCAGTGAATGCGTCGGCCGCAAGCTGAAGCTCGAAGTGGAGCCTGGTCGATTCCTGGTGGCCGAAAGCGGCTTGCTCGTCACGGAGGTCCAGGGAACGAAACGCAACGGCGGCTTCGACTACGCCCTCGTGGACGCCGGCTTCCACACCCTGTTGCGGCCTGCCATGTACGGCGCGTACCACCGCATCGAGGCGCTGACTTCCGCGGACCGCAACCTGCGCCCCACGGTGGTCGCCGGGCCGCTGTGCGAAAGCGGCGACGTCTTCACTCTGACCTCCGATGGAGCCCCGGATCCGCGCCTCTTGCCAGCGCTAGCGCGCGGCGATCTGCTCGCGATCTGCGATGTCGGGGCTTACGGCATGAGCATGGCCAGTCGCTACAACTCACAGCCGCTGCCAGCGGAGGTACTCGTCTCTGGCGACAACGCTCGCTTGATCCGCAGGCGCGAGAGCCTCGAGGATCAGTTGCTTCACGAACTCGATCTTTGAGTCGTCGCTCGAGTGTCCAAGAGCCAACCGAAACTCGCAGCCACCAGGGCTCCTAGTAGAACGTACCAGACCCAGGAGACAGGCGGGACCCAAGCGCGCGCGCTGACCAAGGCGCACAGCGCTCCGCCGAACAGCACGGTTCGGCCCCATTCGATGGGCTGCGTCCAATGGGCCGCGCGACCCAGCCGCAAAGCGCACCAGCACACGAATGCAACCAGCGCCTGCACGCGCAGAATCCCTGCGCCCGTGTCGTCGCGCCAGGTCAGGGCGAAAATGGTCATCACGGCCAGCGCTGCGGCCCAGGGGTACCCGTCGCCGCGCAAACGCAGTGGTAGAAACGCCAGTACGAAGGCTCCGAGCACCGCACCCTGAGTGTAGCCCGGCATCGCCAGGGCCAGGTTGAGGATCGATCCATAGCGACCCTCGAGGCGCTCGCACTGCACGGCAATCGTGCACAGGAGAATGCCGAAGAACAGCACCAGCGCGCGCGTTGCGAACAGCGTGCGACGCTCCACCAGCGCCGGGTCCAAGGACCTTGCAGGCCGGTAGAAGGCCGAAATCGTCGTCTGGCTCAATGCCGTGAGGATCGAATCCAGCGATGAGATCGCCGCCGCGAAGGCGCCCGCAACGATCAGGCCCTTGTAGGGACTGGGGATCACCGTCGTGATGAAGATCGGGAAGATGCGATCGTTCTTGGCCTGGTATGCCGCTAGATCAGCGCCATCGAGCGGGTTTTGGCGGTAGTAGGCGAACAACGCCAAGCCCACAAAGCCGACACAGACGGTGATCAACATGGCGCCGTAGCTCGCAACCATGGCCTTCTGTGCATCGCGCGCATTCTTGCAGCAAAAAATGCGCTGGGCCATCAACTGATCCGTGCCGTACTGCCCAAGGCCCCCAAGTCCCTGGGCGATCAGCGCGGCCCAGAAGGTGTAGTCGTCGGCGACGCTGGTGGAAAAATCCAAGAGACGGAGCTTGCCCGCTTCCTTCGCGGTCTCGAACACGACTGCGGCACCGCCGTCCACTTCGGCGAACAGCGTGATCAGTGCGAACACGATCGCGAACAGGAACACGCAGAAGAGCACCACATCCGTCCAGATGACAGTTGCAATCCCGCCCATCCAGGTCCACAGCACGCTGACCGCGCCGATGGCGACCACGCTGAGTACGAGTCCCGAGAGTCCGGTGGCCTCGCTCCACCCCGCGAATTCATCGTGCAGGACGACCTCCAGCACCACCGCCGCCAGATACACGCGCGAGGCCTGGCCCAAGATGCCACCGACGGAAAACAAGATCGTCGTCGTGCGGCGCACGCCCTCACCCAGGCGCGCTCCCATGTAGTCATAGGGGCTGAACACCTCGCGTTCGTAGTAGGCGGGCACCATCACCAGTGCGACGAGCCAGCGCGCCACGAAGGAGCCGATGATGCCCAGCTGCAGGTATTCGAGGTTGCCACCGTCTTTGAAGACCGTGGCGGGGAGGCTGATGAGTGTCACCGCGCTGATTTCCGTGGCGATGATCGAGCCTGCGACCGCGTACCAGGGCAAGCGCCTGCCGCCGAGGAAAAAGTCGCGCATGGTGGCGGGCTTGCCCGACATGCGGTGGCCGATCCAGGTGGTCAGCGCGAAGATCGCGATCACGACGCACCAGTCCGAAAGTTCGAAGGTCCCGCTCATTGGTCAGCTCTGGGGGGGCGCGATGGCGAGCGCGAGCGCACCGAGCGCCGACGCTGCGCGCAGGCTTGACCCCATGAGACGACCGGCGCGCAGTTCGTCGCCGTCGATCCACGCGGCGAAAATCTCAGGTGCTGCGCGCTGGCGAAGTTGCTCGAGCAGGACCGACCGCGCGCGCGCGGCGAAAATGGGCTCCAGGCGCGGGTCCCTGAAAAACTGGCCCAAACGCTGGCCGATGACGATGCGCTCGAGCAGCGTGCCGTGGGTCGTGTGCAATTCCAAAATTCGCGCGCAGCAAAATTCCGCGAGGCTGCGGGCCATGGCATCGAACAGTGCGACAGCGCGCGGGTCGCCGCGAGCCGCAGCGGTCTCGGGCAATTCCTCAGGGGAAACAACGGCAATCCGCTTCAAACCAAACGCGCGATTGAGCGGGCCGATCGAAAGGTGCTCCTCGTAGCTTGCGCCATCCGCTGCGCGAAGTTGCCACGCCCGCGAAATCGTCGGGGCCAATTGCTCAAGCCCCTGGACCTTGCCAGCGAGCTTGAAAGCCTCCGCCACGCCGCTTCCGCCGCCGATGTAGTAGGCGTCGCGCACGGAGCGGAACAGGCCATCCTCGGCGAGTTCTTCCCCATGACCGCAGGCGAGCCCGTCGGAAACGACGCGACCGATCTGCTGAGCCACGTTCAGGCCACCGATCACCAGACTTTGCTCCAGGTCGTCGGCAAAATCAGGGATGCGCGGGCCGTTGAGCGCCAGCTCGATGCCACGGCCATCGGGGGTCTTCAGGCCCGGCGCGCAAATGCCGACGCTGATCCTGTCGCGGCCGCAGGCCGCGGATACCTGCCAGATCGCCCGCGACGCGGCGTGGACCCAACGGGCCTGCATGCGCAGTTCCTCGCGTGAAAACTCGAGCGCCCCGCGCCGCACTTCCTCGCGCTGAACCTCGAGGGCCTTGGGCGAAAAGCCCTCCACGGGTTCGATGTTCTCGGAGGCTGAGTGCTCGCCCAAGGACCAGTGCAACCGTCCGCCCGATTCGCAGATCCGCACCTCGTGGGCGCGAAAGCCGCTGGCCCCGCCGTCGACGCCGATCAAGAGCGTGTCGCGCGCCGCGGCGAGGGCTCGGTCGTGGTTCATCCGGTGGGTTGGCGCATCGCGCGGCCGCGGGGCGCTCCAGAGACTGCGGTCGACCCTGGCAAATCGCAAGGCCCCCGTGATTACCGCGCGCGGATCGCGGACAGCGAGCCGTCCATGCCCGCGACCCAGACCGTGCCGTCGTGCGCGAGCAAGGGTGCAGCGAAAACGTAGCTATCCGCGGTCGCGCGCCAGGTCCAAAGCGTCTCAAGGGTTGCGCTGTCCAGGCAACTCACCTTTCCGCGGTCGCTGACGACGGCGAGCCGGCCAGCACTTTCACGTGGGGGGGACGCAACACGCCCGAGCGAAACCGATTGGCTCCCCAGGAGCTTCCCTTCGGTATCCAAGCGATAGTACCGGTCGTCTTGCGCCCGAAGATTGAGCGCGACACCGTCCTCGGAGGCTCCGACGGAGACTATCCCGCGGAAGTCAAAATCGGTTCGCTTGCCATCGCTGGAAAGGCGCGAGAGAACTCCGGCGTGGACCACCCACACACTCGAGCCGGTGACGACAGGCGTACCATGGGCCAGCGTCGAGGGGAGCACGCCTGCCCCCATTGGCGCCGTGAGCGCGGCGCTCTGCCACAGTAGTTCGCCGCTCTCGCTGTCCAGTGCGCGCACGCGGCCGTCCGCGGCTGCGAAAAGCAGCCTTCCTTGATCCACCACGGGCCGCGCCATGATCGGCCCGTGGGCGCCCCCGAACTTCCAGCGCCGAGCGCCGCTGGCGATGTCCAGGGCGTGAACCGTGCCCTCTGAATCGCTGGCGAACACGAGCGCGCCAGCCCCGGCGAGGTCCGCCAGGGCAGGCTTGCCCATGGCGAACCGCCACCTAAGACTGCCGGCCGCAGCGTAGGCCTCGACCCACCCGGCTGTGGTGGCGACGATCAGTCCGCCGTCCTCCAGACCCAGGGGGGAACCGAGGACGGCGGCGGTCTTGGCGCTCCAGCGCAGCTCACCGCTATGGCGATCGAGGACCGCGATTTCGCCGGCGGTGGAAGCCACCGCCAGCCATTCGCCAGCAAACACCGGCGCGGCACGGAGCGAGCCCGAGAACGTGCGCCGCCAGAGCATCTTGACCTGCTCGCTAGGCGCGATGAAGTCGCCCGTGGCGATGCGTTTGGTGCCTTCGTCATCGCGAGTGACAGCGATCTGGTGCACTCCCCCTGCCAGTCCTGAGAGTGGCAATCTCGCTCTTGAATGCTCGCCGTCCCGGATCCACTGGAGCGAGCGCGGCTCGCCGTCCAATTGCAAGCTCAGCGGCGCGCTTTGTGCAGAGCGCACGGAAATTTCCAAATGCTCTCCGCGCGCGGGCGCGCCGTTCACAGGGGCTTCAATCACGAGTGGAGCCCGGACTTTCGGCCGCAGGGGCTTCTCCAACAGGAGCCGCGGCTCGAGGCGTTCATCGAAGGGACGGAAGACAACGCGCAAGCGATCCGCGTTCAACATCGCGAGCGCGTAGCCGCGGGCATCGGCTTCACCGGAGGCGTCGGCCACTGGCGTGTCTTCAATGACGGCGGCGCCCGAAAAAATGCAGTCCAGGTTTCCGACGCGGCGTGATTCGACGCCCGTCCCTTGCCCGAAGAAGACAGCGGCGATTTCGTGTCCGTCGAGGGCGGCCTGAAGCTCCAGCGCTTGGGCAGGCGCGAGCTCCCCACTGTGGGGTGCGTGGTGCAGGAAAACGAACACAGGCCGGCGATCTGCGTTTGACGCCAGATCGGCGCGCAACCAACTCAATTGCAGCGGCGAAAAGCAGGGCAGCTGCTGGGTAGGACTAGCCGTGCACAGGGCAATGAAGTGCGCGCTGCCGCGGTTGAAGGAGTAGACGAGCCCCCCGAAGCGCTTGCCAAAACCCTCGAAGAGCGGGGCAACGGACATGTCCTGGTCGCCGGCGGCTGCGAACCACTCGACGCCGATGGAATCCAGCAGGCGTTCGACGTTGGACCAGCTGTTTCCGAGCGCGCCGGACTCGGTCAGGTCGCCGCAGACCAAGGCGAATTGCGGCGCCGGGGAAGCAAGCGCGAGGCTCGGGAACGACTGGGCTTGGACCAGCTCGCGCCCAAGCCAGGCGACTGCTGCTGAGCCGCGCTCATTTGGGATGGCCCGCCCCTGTGCGTCGCGATTGTCGGCTTCGACGCGCAGACCAGCGATGACGGCAAAGCTCTCCGTCGCGGAATGAGCAGGCCCGGGCGCAGGTGCCGTCGGAACCGGAGCGCTGCAGGCGGCAATGATGACGAGCGCCATGAGCGCTCGCGCGACGCCGAGGACACGCGGGGCCGCACGCTGCTCCAGTCTGCTCATAGCGAGGGCAGGAGCGCTTGGGAATTCGCGGGTCGGATCAGCCGCGCTTGTCGATCGGGATGATCTCGCGCGCCGTGGCGCCGGTGTAGAGCTGACGCGGGCGGCCGATGCGGAACTGGGGGTCGCGGCGCATCTCGAGCCACTGGGCGATCCAGCCGGGAAGGCGTCCAATGGCGAACATCACGGTGAACATGTTCACCGGGATGCCGAGGGCCTTGTAGATGACGCCCGAGTAGAAGTCGACGTTCGGATAGAGCTTGCGCGAAACGAAGTACTCGTCGTGCAGTGCGAGCTCCTCCAGGCGCATGGCGATGTCGAGCAACTGATTGTTGCCCCCCAGGCGCGAGAGCACGTCGTTGCAGGCCTTCTTGAGGATCTTCGCGCGCGGGTCGTAGCTCTTGTACACGCGGTGGCCGAAGCCCATTAGGCGCGCGGTGTCGTTCTTGTCTTTGGCGCGCTGGACGAACTTGTCCGCAGAGCCTTCGGTCATGGCGATCGATTCGAGCATCTCGATCACCTGCTGGTTGGCTCCGCCGTGCAGCGGGCCCCACAGGGCGCTGATTCCCGAAGAAATCGAGGCGTACAGGTTCGCGCGCGAGCTTCCGACCATGCGCACGGTGGAAGTCGAGCAGTTCTGTTCGTGGTCGGCGTGCAGGATCCACAACAAATCCAGGGCCTTCGCGAACATCGGGTCGACGAAGTACTCCTCGCAGGGAGTCGCGAACATCATGTAGAGGAAGTTCGGGCAGTACTCCAGCGCGTTGCGCGGGAACATCGACGGCTGGCCAATGGAGTGCTTGTACGAGTAGGCCGCCAGGGTCGGCATCTTCGCGATCAGTCGCAGCACGGACTGATGGATCGAATCCTCGCCTTCGGAGTCCTGATAGAACGTCGTCAGTGCCGCCACCGCAGCCGCGCAAACGGGCATCGGGTGCGCGTCCTTCGGCAGCGCGCCGAAGAAGCGGCCGAAGTTCTCGTGCAGCATCGTGTGGTGCGTCACCTCACCGGAGAATTTCTCGAGCTGATCCGCCGTGGGCAGATCCCCGAAAAGCAGCAGGTAGGAGACTTCGAGGAACGTGCTCTTCTCCGCCAGCTCCTCGATCGGGTAGCCGCGGTAGCGCAGGATGCCCTTCTCGCCGTCGATGAAGGTGATCGCGCTTTGGCACGAGCCCGTGTTTCCGTAACCCGGATCCACGGTCACCAGTCCGGTGTCCTGACGCAGGCGCGAAATGTCGATTCCGACCTCGCCCTCCGTGCCGCGCACGAGCGGCAGCGAAGTCGTCTTGCCTTGGTAAACGAGCTGGACGCTCTGAGGGGCGCTATTCAGGGTGGTGGTCTCAGGGGTCATGACGGCTGCTGGCCTCTCCAACTTAGGATCGCAAGCTCTTCAGATTAGGGAACCGAAGGCTTGGAACCAAAGCCTTTGCACAGATCTTCGGTCGTCGAGCCCAATCCCCCGAGCGCGACCGGCGACCTTTCCCGGACCTTGGAGCAGTCGGAGTGGATCAGGGTCCAGCGGGCGAAAATCGGGGCGAGCCCGGGCGCCCGCGCGGGATTCGCGCTGAGCGGCCGCGGCCCGAGAACGCAGGCATCCCCTGCCGCGCACTACAATCCAGCCAATGGCCACCCCCACCTCTAGCGACGGCGCGCTGAAGATCGCCGTGTTCATCGACCTGGAAAACCTCGCGGTCGGCGTGGGCGATGCCCGCAACGCCAAGTTCGACATTCGCCTGGTGCTCAACCGCCTGATCGAGAAGGGCGATGTGGTGGTCAAGAAAGCCTACGCGGACTGGGGTGTCTACCAGGCCTACAAGCGCGCGCTGCACGAGGCCGTGATCGAGTTGATCGAAATGCCGGGCAGCAAGCTCACGGGCAAGAACAGCTCGGACATCAAGATGGTCGTGGACGCCCTGGAGCTCTGCTACACGAAGCCCCACGTCAACGCCTTTGCCCTGATCTCCGGCGACAGCGATTTCTCACCGCTGGTCTCGAAATTGCGCGAGAACAACAAGCACATCATCGGCGTGGGCGTGAAGAGCTCGACCAGTCCGCTGCTGATCGACAACTGCGACGAGTTCGTTTTCTACGAGGACTTGGTGCAAAAACCCAAGCGCGTGGAACGCCGCGGCCTCTCGGACCTGCCGCAGAAAAAACGTGAGGCCTTCCAGCAACTCCTGGATTCCGCCTCGGCCCTGCAGCGCGAAAATCGCGAGCTGCACAGCTCGCTGGTGAAGGACACGATGAAGCGCAAGCAGCCGCAGTTCAATGAGGAGTACCACGGCTACGCCTCGTTCTCGCGGCTGCTCGAGGACGCCCAGGCGAATCAACTGATCACCCTCCGACGCGACCCGAAGAGCGGCACCTACGTGATCGCCGAGGTCCTGGACGAAAGCGCGTGAGCGCTCTCCACCCTCGCCGACTGCTGCTCCTGGCACTGATCCTCGGCTGCATCGGCACCCTGGTTTGGATGCTCCGGCCCCCGTCCGTCATCGAGGATCAGGCCCCCGCAGTTCCCCTGCCGGAGACGGCGCGCGCACCGCTGGCGCAGCCCACTGGCCCGGTGCGCCTGGGGATCGAGGTCCTGCTCTCCAAGGGCGAGCCGGGGCTCGAGGGAAAACGCCTGGGCCTGATCACCAATCCTTCCGGCGTGGATTCGCGCCTGGTGATGACAGCCGACCTGCTCGCCCGGGATCCGCGCTGGAAGCTCGTGCAGTTGTTCTCCCCCGAACACGGCGTGCGCGGCGACGTCCTCGCCGGCGACAAGGTCCACAGCAGTGTCGACCAAAGCACCGGCCTTCCGGTGGAGAGCCTCTACGGCGACCAGCGCGCCCCCTCGGCAACGGCCCTTTCTCGGGTTGACGCCCTCCTGTTCGACATTCAGGACGTGGGGTCGCGAACGTACACCTACATTTCCACCCTGGGCGAGGTCATGCGCGCGGCGGCGGCGGCGAAAAAACCCCTGTACGTGCTGGATCGTCCCAACCCCATCGGCGGCGTGCTGTTCGAGGGGCCGGTGATCGAGGAGGGCTTCCGGAGCTTCATCGGCTATGGCCCGATGCCAGTCTCCCACGGCATGACCGTGGGCGAAGTGGCGCGCTTCTTCCAGCGCGAACTGGCGCTGGATCTGGACCTGCACGTGATTGCCATGACCGGTTGGCGGCGGACGATGACATGGTCCGACACGGGCCTTCCGTGGGTGCCGACGTCGCCGCACATCCCCCACGCCATCTCGGCCCAGGTCTACATCGCCACCGGGATGATCGGTGGCATTTCCAAGAACGTAAACGATGGCGTGGGCTGGACGGCGCCCTTTGAGACGCTGGCGGCCGAGTTCATCGACGCGCGGGCATTTCGCGCCGAGCTCGAGAGCGCAGCACTGCCCGGCGTTAGCTTCCGCGAAGTCCACTACACGCCCACGTACCACAGGCACAAGGGTCTGAACCTGCACGGTGTGCAGTTGCACCTCACCCAGGCGAGCGAGTTCCGGCCGCTGCGAACCTCGCTGACGATCCTGTGCACGCTGCAGCGCATGTACGGCGACGAATTGACACTCGAAGATGCGCCGGTCCTCGGGCGGCACTGGGGAACGCTCTCCGTTTTCGACTCCCTGCGCGCGGGCAAGTCCGCGGCGGAGATCGAGGCCGCTTGGCAACCGCTGCTCGCGGACTTCGAGAAACGTCGAGCCCTGGCGTTGATCTACGAGTAGGAGCCCAGGGCGTCCCGGTCGGCGAAGAACTGGACGTCGCCATGCTCCAAGAGAAAACTCGCAGGACAGTCCGGGCCAGCGGGTCCACCTAGGGTGCGGGTCAGCGCAGGTCTTTTGTGAGCGCCAAAAGCCAGAAGGCGCACGCGCCGCGCCTCGAGGATCGTTGCCACCCCCATGGTCAGGGCCTGGGTGGGAACTTCGCGCGGAGAAAACTGGGCCGCTGCATCGGTTCGAGTATCGGGCGCCAAGTCCACGGCGCGCGTTCGCGAGTCCCGCGAACTGCCGGGCTCGTTGAAGCCAATGTGCCCATTGCGTCCCAAACCGAGCAATTGCAGGTCGATGCCCCCGGCGTCGCGAATCGCCTGCTCGTACTCGGCGCAATGGCGCGCGCGCGCCGAAGGCCCCAGATCCCCCGCCGGGATGTGCGTGCGGCCTGCCGGCCAGGCCAGGGGATCGAAGAGCCGCGCGCGCATCCATTGCGCGAACGAACGCGGATCCGCGGTGGTGAGGCCGCAGTACTCGTCCAAGTTGAAGGCGACGAAGTCCGACGTGTCCAGTCGGCCCGCGGCCACGCGCGACACAAGCTCCTCGTAAACCGCGATCGGCGTGCCGCCTGTGGCCAGGCCCAGCACCAGGGAGCGACCTTGGCCGCGCCGCTTTGCGGCAAGCTCTGCGATCTCGTCCACGAGGATCCGCGCGGCTTCGCGCGCATCGGAAACGAGTCGAACGCTGTGGGTCTGGCGCGACATGCTCTGCACGGAGGCGGAAGCAGACGGCCTCGGGCCCGCAATTGCAATCGCCAAGGGGCGGATCGCGTGCAGTCTCAGCTCGCCGGCGCGGCTTCCAGGCTGAGAACCGGCATAACCAGAAGCATTTCGAACGCCGGAAACTCCCCGATGCGCGCCATGGCTCGTCCGACGATCAGTTCTTCGCCGGTCTTGTAGGGAAATCCGGGCGGCTGCTGGGGCCGAAGTCCCTGACAACCCATGGAACGCACGGACAGGCCCTTGGGAAAACGCACGCGCAGGGCGCCGTCCGCGGCGCCTCCGACGAAGTTGGCGATCTCAAGCATCGCGTCCTTGGTCGTGCGATCGAGTTCGGTCAGGGAGCGCTTCGCCCTGACTACGTCCTGAGGGACCATGAGCAGCAAGCTGGCCATGGAAATCGCCTCGGGCAGAGGCATGAGCAGTGCGCCGTAGCCCGTCTCCCCGCGCAGATCGAAGGACAGCTTGAACGCGATGTGCACTTGCTCGTTGCCCGCCGGCTTGGAGCGCCAGCGCTGGGCGCCCGTGGAGTGGATCTTGACCTGATGGTCGATGAGCATGCTGAGGTCACCTGCGACGCGCGAAATCACTTCGCGCACCTGGCTCTCAAACGGCGCGCCTGCGGGGGAATGGGTCGGCATTGGTGGATTACTGGATTAGCGCTGGCGCTTCAGGCCTGCTCGGGCATGAACTCGCGGCGCAAGTTTGAGTCGAGCGATCCGGCGCAGATTCGACAGTCCAGGGCGCCGCTGAACCGCACCGTCCTGTGGCCGTTCGCGCCGAGGATCGGCGTGCCGTTGGCAACGCGTCCGCGCGATTCGAGCATCGACATCTTGAGCTGCATTTTTGCGGGTGCGCTTGTCCAACACTGACGGCGGAGCAGGGTGGAGGGCAGTGGGCCCGGCCAACCTGACGAGCGCTCTTCGGCACGGCACCGGGCCAACCTGAACCAAGCGCGGGTTCAAAATTGGATGCCCCACTGATCATGCCGCGCGCGCCTGCTCCGGGCGGTCGCAGGCCCAGCGCTCAGAGTCGCCGCGCTCGAGCCCAACGCGCAGCCGTAGGGTGCTTTCCCTCGCATAAAGGACCAGAAACCCCTTGGGCGCGAGAGTTCTCGCACGCGCCTGATGCAGCTTTGCGGCCGTGGCGTTTCAGCAGTGAAATCCAGAGCAGCTCTTTCCTGGCCACGGGCTGTGGAAACACTCCGGCCCGTGCGCTCACGCCCCGGGCAGGCTCATGTGGTCTCGCGCCTTCCCACAACGATCAGAGCCAGCACTGACTCAAGGTCGTGCTGGCCCTGGGAGGACCCGTGCGAGCGACCCCGCGGTCGAATCGCGCGCTAGGACAGCAATGCGCCGCGAAGCGGCATCACTTCGATGCCATCTGGGCCTGGAGCGCAGCGTTGTCCGGGAACATCGAGGCGCCCTGGGCCCAAACTTCCTTGGCCTTGGCCAGGTCGCCTGCGGACTCGTGCATGTTGCCCAAGTACAAGTAGGCCATCGCATGATGCGGCTTCTTGGGCCCCGCGTTCTGCTGCGCAATCAGCGTCTGAAACTCGCCGATCGCAAGACCGGGCTTGCCGGTGATCGCTGGCCAGTGGGTGTAGGACACGGCCTTGGTGAAGCGCGCTTCCCAATGCTGGGGATCCAACGTGAGCGCGGTGTCGAAGGAACTGTCGGCCTTCATGGCCCACTTGCCCTGCTCAACGAGATTTGAGCGCATGAGCTTTTGCAGGTACGCATTGCCGAGGTCCACGCGCAGGTCCGGATTGTTCGGCTCGCGGGCGGCGCGGTCGGCCATGGCCTCCATGAGGGGATCCAAGATCCCGGCCTTGTGTGCGCGCTCCCAGATTTCGGTGCGTTCGTTGTAGCTCAGTTCCGGATCGCTCAACTGCGCCAGGGCCGATTCCAGAGTCATCTCCGTCGGCGCGACAACCACAGGGGCCACATCAGTGGGCTCGACGCCGACAACTGCGGCGGCGGACTCCACCGGGGAAGCCACTGAGCTGCGATCAGTGCGCGATGCAAGCAGCGCCTGGGAGCTGCGCAGTTCGTCGATGGCGCGCTGGAGTTGCTGATTGTCCTTTTCCAGCTTGGCAACACGGGCGTCCTCCGACGCGGCTGCCACCGGAGACTCCAGGCTGTCCGATGGGACGAGCACCACCATCAGGGCACCGGCGGCGGCCCCGGCAAGGCAGGCAATCAAGATTGTCGGGAGACTTGTTCGGGTCATGATCGTGTTCGAGTTTCAGGCGGTTGGAATGGGATGGCAAGAGGGCGGGGCCCCGCGGGGGTCCCCCATGGCACAGATGAGTGATCTGAGCGCTGGAACTCCTTCGAACTATTTTCCGGTCGCTGCCCCGTCCGCTGGAACTGCCCGCAGCACCAGGGTCAGGGCCGGCGCGGATGCGGCGCCGAGAACGTGCTCCAGCACGGAGCCCTCAGGAGCGGACAAACGGATGACCAACGACTCCTTGGGCAGTCCATCGAGCTCCAGTCGCCCGCTCCCGTCAGTGCGCGGATCGCGCGAGCACTGAAATTCCATTCCAGCGCGGTCGATCAGATGCACCCGAACCCCGGAGCGCGCGCGCCGTTGCTCATCGGTCACCGTGAGCATTAGGGAGCGGCCGGGTTTGAATTCGAGGTCCACTGCGGACGGCTCGATGCCCGCGCGAACTTCGAGTCCATCGCGACCTGCAAACGCGAGGCCCGCGCCCGGGTATACCCGCAGGCGATAGAACCCATCGCTCAAGTGCGGAATGCGCCATTGGCCGTTGGCGTCGCTCAACACCTTGGCGACGAAATCATCCTGCCCCGAGCTCTGTTCACGTTCGAGGACCACAACCGCGGATTCCACGGCCCGCGCATCCGAAGCAGCGCGAATAGCGCCATGCAGCATTCCGGCCGGCGCGATGAAGTCGCGCTGGACATTGCGCGCGCCCGGAACCTCAACCACATCGACGTGCACCATGTCCATGGGCATGCGCACGCCGAGGAAAACGTCGTAGTTGCCTGGCGGCACGTCCGTGAACTCGAAGGCACCTTCCGCTCCGCACACTTGGGAGCGCCAGTTGAAATTCGTCGCTCCTGTGGCGCCCGCGGCAGCGTCGCGCAACATGATCGAGATCGTCGTCCCAGAGAGCGGTCGGCTGTTAGCGGAGAACAAGCGGCCCGAAAGTCGCGAGCCCTGGGGCGAAGCCAAGAAGTTGACGGTCTGCA
Organism: Planctomycetota bacterium; assembly: GCA_947484275.1. Taxonomy (GTDB): domain Bacteria; phylum Planctomycetota; class UBA1135; order UBA1135; genus JADJQU01. The sequence goes on from CANKOY010000004.1 coordinate 40,981, forward strand.
CTTCGCCTTCGCGCAGTCGAGTTTCGCGCACTTCGGTGCGCGGCTCACCCTGGGTTTCGCCGGCACCTGACACGTCCAGGCGCACGACCACGCAGCTACCGGCGGGCAAGTCCTGCGCGGAATAGGCGCCGCTCGCGTCGGTGACGACCCAGCCGAAGGAGCGCCGTGGGAGCCCGAGCACCGCGCGCTGGGGCATGATCACGATTTCCGCTCCCATGCAAGGCGATCCGTCTTCGCGCTCGACGAGTCCCGCGAGCCCACAGCCGGCCGACAGCGCGATTGTCAGCTCGAATCCGTCGGTTCCTGCCCGAAGGGGAGCACTCCACTGCGGCCCGTAGCCGGCATGGGTGGCTCGCACCACCGTCGGCGTGCTAGCCAGGTGTTCGAACACGAAGCGACCCGACGCATCCGAGCGCGCCATGGCCGAAGGATTGTCGGGACACTCGTCGAGTCCGAAGTGCAGCAGCGAAGTCGGAACATCGCTCTCCGACAACAGCGTGACGCCCGCAATCGGAGCTCCGCTTTGGGCGTCGATCACGCGCCCGGTGAGCCCGACGCCGCGCTCGAGGACGACTTCGAGGACTGCCGGCGCTTTGCCGACAATCACGTGCTCGCGCGTCCACAGTGCATGGCCCGGCGCGCGGACGAAAACCGTCCACGGGCCAGCCTCCAGTGAGTCGAAAGCAAACTGGCCGTCTGGATGCACGAGTTCGTGCACGATAGGGTCCGCCGTGTCCGGCAACTCCAATTCGCGCAACAGGATCACCGAGAAACTCGCGATCGGTTCTGCATTCGGACCGCGCACGCGGCCCGAAATCGACTTGAGCGGGCCGACCTCCGCTGAAGTGGGCGTGGGTTCCTGCGGCAGGGGCTTGCGCCCCGCGCCGACGTCCCCGAGCACACCCGGAAGCGAGCCAGCGACCGCTGTCGGGGCGCTTGAGGGCAGGCCGTTCTTGGGCCCCATGGTGAACAGTCGCTCGCGAACCAGTTTCTCCCTCCGGCCGTCGCGGGCCTCGAAGCGCGCGCGACCGGCAGCCAGCCAAGCGCGCGCTGTCTCGGGATCCGAGCTCGAAAAATCCAGATCCGCGTCTGTGCACTCGATCGCGCCGAGCTCGGTGCTGATTCGGCCCTGGAATCCTCGCAGGCTGAAGGCTCCAGCCGAGATTTCGATTTCAGGTGTGCGGCCCCCGGGCGTGATGCGCGCGTGGGCGGGGCCTGCAAAGGCCAGTGCGCCCGGACCCGTCGAGACCGCGGCAACGCGGCCAGCGGGAACGAACAGCTCTAGCCCATGCTCCGCCCCATCGAGGCGCGGCACGTCATTGATCCCGCGCCCCGTGCTCACCCATGGACCTTCTTCAGAGCGCACGGCGATCTCCAAGCGGGCGAGGATGCGGTCGCGGGCGAGATCGGAGCGCGCGAATGCCATGGCGCCGAGCCACGCGATCAGAAAACCCGCGGCAGCGGCGAACGCCGCCGTGCGCAGCGGCCAGCGAAGTGCGACCGGACGCGGCAGCGCAGCCAGCGCCGCCCGTTCCACCTGGGCCGCAAATCCAGTGCGGACCGGCACCTCGCGGTAGGCGCGCGTGAACAAGAGGACGAGATTCGTCTCTAGCACGCTGTTCGAATCGCCGCGTGTCTCCGAGCTCAATCGAGCCCCCCTCGGCGCTTGGCCAGCAGCGTGAACACCCCCGCGAAGGACACGCGAGCGCGCGTCAACAGGGACTCCGCCGCCTTGGTGGAGCGTCCCACGCTTTCGCCGACCGCGGCGGTCGAGGCGCCGTCCACATATTTGGACAGCAACGCTTCGCGGTAGTCGCGCGGCAACTGCGCCAAGGCCGCCCCCACCAGCTCGCTGGTCTCGCGCTGCTCCAACACCCAGTCCGGGAGCGCAGTCTCGTCGATCGATGCCAGCAACGAGTCGATGTCCCCATCGGCGGATTCCAGGGCATCCGAAAGCGCCATGGGCCGCTGCCTGCGGCGCCGCGAGCGGATCTTGTTCTTGGCGATCCCCGCGAGCCAGGTCTGCAGGGTCGAGCGACCGTCGAAGCGACCCAGGCTCTCGAAGGCCACGACGAACGTGTCTTGGACCACGTCCTCGACGTCCACGGCCGAAGCCCCCATGCGGTAGTGCGCGAACTCGTACAACGGCCGAAAGTGGAGCGAAAACAACTCTTCTGAGGCGCCGTGCTCGCCGGCGAGCACGCGCCGCACCAAATCCGCTTCCAGGCGGGCCGCGTCCAACGGAGGTGTCACGCGCTGCCAGTGTGCCCCGGGGGGCCGCAATCCTTCGGGAATTCTCGGTAGACCTAGCAGTCCGCGGGCAGGATGCCAGCGTAAGTGTCCCAGCGTCCGCGCGTACGGCACTCCTGAAGCTGCAGCCCAGCCGCAGCCAGGGCCGCCAAGGTGGAAACCCGGAGGTCCGAGCGGCAGCCGCTGATGGCGAACCAGCCCCCCGGGCGCAGCCGGCGCGCCATTTCAGCCGCGTGGCTCTGGATCAGGTCTGCAAACAGATTCGCGCAGACCCCGTCGAAGCCGGTGTCCGCGACTTCGAGGCATTCGAAGCCGCCGACGCGCCAGACGCAACGCTTGGCGACCCCGTTGTCGTGGGCAAGGGTCTCAGCGTAGGGAATGGCCGCGGAATCGATATCGAAGCCCAGGGTCGCCTCGGCACCGCAAAGGGCAGCGGCCACAGCCAGGATCCCGTTGCCGCAACCGGCGTCGAGCACGCGGTCACCGGAGCGCGCGCGCTCGCGCACCACGCGCAGACAACCGCGAGTCGAGGGATGGCGCCCGGTTCCGAAGGCGCCACCGGGCTCGAGCAACAGCCGCTGATCGGTGGCGCGCGGCCTGCCAGCGTAGTCGTGGTGCACGATCGCAAAGCCTGCGACGCGAAAAGGTCTCCAGGTTTTTTTCCAGGAGTTGGCGTAGTCCTCTGGCGGCAAGGGCAGGAACTTCGCGCTGAGGCCGCGCAGTTCTTCAGCGCCTGTGCTTTCGCACAGCTCGGCCAGACGGCGCTGGACCTCGGCGCGCAGCTCGGGGTTGTCGCGAGCCTCGGGCACGAACGTGCGCACGTAGTCGAGGCCAGGAGGGGGCGCATCGCTGGCGAGCGAGGGTCGCCCAAAGGCGACGCTGGTGCACGGCGAGAGCGCCAGTACATCGGCGATCAACTCGAGCCAGCCCTCGGGGGCCAGCACTCGGATTTCAGTCCAGGCGGGAGGCGCGGTGCGTTCCAAGCGCGCCACAGTAGGCACTGCGCCGACTGCAGCGCCAGTTCGCAGGCTCGGAATGCGCGCGAGAAGCACTTCACGCTCGGCCCCGGGGCCGCTGGCCAGCCCCAGGGCGCGCACCCGATCCACGATCCGCATCCGCCCGGGTCCTGGTGGTAGATCCGCTGCTGCGCTCGATTCAGAACGAGTTCGGTCCCCCACAGCTAGGTGCGGATCTGGAGTGATGAACTCCTTGATGAAACGGCTTCCGACCCTCCCGGCGATGCTGATCAGCGCGCGGCGCTAAGACCCAGCCAGGCGGCGGCGATCGAAAGCGACAGGTGCAACAGCGCGTGCAGCGACGCCCTGCCCACGGCGCCCGAGCGCAGGAGCTCCACGCTTTCATTGGAGAAAGCAGAGAAGGTGGTGAAGGCGCCGAGCAGACCGACGAGCGCAAAGGCGCGCAAGTTCTCACTGCTCTGCGGGCGCGCCGCGAGCAGTGTCGCGACGAAGCCCGCAGCAAAAGAGCCGATCACGTTGACGATCAGTACGCCCAGGGGAATGCCCGCCGCCACCCAGCGCACGCCGATACTTGTGCAGCCGTGGCGCATCACAGCCCCCAGTGCGCCGCCGAGGGCGATCCATGCCACGCGCTCCATCGCCGCGCAGCATAGCGAGACCACGGGTTCGGATCAGCCCGCGAAACCGGCCCGCTGAGCGAACCAAAACAAGCCGGCCAGGATCACGGCGGTCGAGCCAAGAACTCGCAGCCAGCGCGGCGCGAGGAACGCACGCGGGTTGTCTCCCGCCACACGCGCCCCAGGCAACAGCACGAACATGAGGCCCAGGGGCATCACGATCGCGAGTTGGCCGCACTCCACGCCCAGGTTGAAGCCGAGTAGTGCGGTGATGCGCAGGGGCTCGAATGCCAAAGAATCCTGCAGCGCCCCGGCGAAGCCCAAGCCGTGCACCAGGCCGAAGACAAAGGCCTCGATCCAGCGCGCGCTGGGTTGCTTCGAGATCAAGTTCAGGGCGCCGACGTAGGCGATCGAGAGCGCGATCGCCATCTCCACCAGCTCGGAGCCCACGCTCACCAACTCGAAGGTCGCCAGGGCCAAAGTCAGCGTGTGCGCCAGCGTGAACGCGGTGACCACCCACAGCACGCTCCAGCCGCGCCGCGCGCAGAGCACGAGGGCCAACAGGAACGCCAAGTGATCCCATCCCGCGGCGATGTGCCTCAAACCCTCGCGCCAGTAGTCGCCGAAGACTCCCGGCCGGCGCTCGCCTTCCGTGCGGTAGTGCCAGACCTGTCCCGAATCCCCCGCGAACAGGTGGCGCGCAGGCAGGTCTCCCTGGAATTCCAGGCGCGCTTCGTCGCGATGGTAGGGATTCTGCTCCAGAAAAATGCGAACGCGCAAAGTCAGCGCTTCGATGCGCAGCGGCGCGTCGAATTCGAAATTTGCCACCACGCGCGCCTCGCCCACGGCGCTCTCCGCCGCCGGGATCAAGCGCAGCGCAGTGGCTCGGCCCACCAACGCGCGCGCGTCATCGAAGTCGCGGCCCAGTTCCTGCTCGGTCGCCGCGAAGAGTTGGAATCGATCCAGCAGGTAGGCTGCAACAAGGCTCTGCCCGGCTGCCAGTTCGCCTGGGTCGATCTCGCCGTCAGCGTTGCTGTCCAGTGCCACGGCCTCGAAGAGCGCCCGTTCCTGGAACTGCAGTTCCAGCTGCGCGCTCCTGTCGCGGACGACAATCAGGGAGGACGAACGCGAGTCCGGATGGGGTGCGCTACCGGCCGCACCGAAGAGGATCGCAAGAACTAACAGGAGGTTGGACACTAGCGCCCCAGAGTACGGACGACGATCTCCCTTGGATGCAGCCAAGGGCGAGGAATCTCCGCCAGCGGCGTGAACCGTCAATTTGCTCCCGAGGCCGGAATGCTGCGGGTCACCGGGTAAGATCCTCAGCCCGCCATGCTGTTCAGTTCGCCCCTGTTCGTGTTCCTGTTCTTGCCGCTGGTGCTGCTGGCTTACTACGGGCTCGACCCCCGTTTCCGCAACCCGGTGCTGCTCCTGTCGAGCCTGATCTTTTATGCCTGGGGCGAAGTGATCGTGGTCTGGCTGATGCTCCTGTCCTGCGTCATCAACTGGGCCCTGGGATTGTGGGTCGATCGCGCGCGATCGCGCGGGCAAGGCAGGGGCGTCGTGGCCTTGGCCCTGTGCTTCAACCTCGGACTCTTGGTGCTGTTCAAGTACGCCCACTGGATCTGGACTTCAGTCAGCGGCCTGCTCCTAGGGCTTGGCTGGATCGACGCGCCCTGGCCGGTGCTCTCCGCGGTGTTCGAAGCCAGCTCGCTATGGAGCGAGACCCTGACCGAGGACGACGGCACGCTGCGGCTGCCGATCGGCATCTCGTTCTTCACCTTCCAGGCCTGTTCCTACGTCATCGACATCTATCGGCGCGACGGAGACGTGCAGCGCGGACCGCTGAACTTCGCCTTGTACATCTCGCTGTTCCCGCAGCTGATCGCCGGTCCCATCGTGCGCTACAAGGATGTCGCGCTGCAGCTCACCTCGCGCATCTCGAGCTGGTCGGGATTTGCATATGGCGCCCGTCGTTTCGTGCTCGGCCTGGGCAAGAAAATGTTGATCGCCAATGCGGCTGCGGAAGTCGCGGATCGGATCTTCGCACTGGAAGGCGGTCTGTCGACGCCCGTCGCATGGCTGGGGATCTTCGCCTTCACGATTCAGATCTACTTCGATTTCTCCGGGTACTCCGACATGGCCATCGGCCTGGGCCACATGTTCGGTTTCCGCTTCCTCGAGAACTTCGACCATCCCTACGTCGCGCGCTCGATCACCGAGTTCTGGCGGCGCTGGCACATCTCGCTCTCGAATTGGTTTCGCGACTATCTGTACATCCCCCTGGGTGGCAATCGCTCGGGTTTGGGGCGCACGTATTTCAACCTCGTGCTCGTTTTCTTCCTGTGCGGCCTATGGCACGGCGCCAGCGCGAATTTCGTGGTTTGGGGTCTCTTCCACGGGCTGTTCCTGGTGCTCGAGCGCCGTGGGCTTCGAGGTTGGCTCGAGAGGCGATCCGCCTGGGTGCAGCATGGCTACCTATTGACCTTGGTCATGGTCGGCTGGGTGTTCTTCCGCGCTGACGACCTGCAACATGCGCTGGGCTACATCGGCGCCATGCTCGGCGCCGGCGCGAATTCGGAGCTCTACCCAATCGCGCTCTTCGTCGATCCGCGGATCGTCACCGCGCTGGCCGCTGGCGTGATCGGATCGGTGCCCTGGCTGGCGGCCACGGCGCGCTGGCACTCACGGCAGGTCGCGGCCGGTCATGGTTTTCGCAGTCTCGCCACGGAAGCACTCGGGCTCGCCCTGGTGGCCCTGGTATTCCTGGCCGCGAGCCTCGAGCTAGCCGGCAGCTCCTACAACCCGTTCATCTACTTCCGCTTCTGATGGAACCCCTGGCGCCCACTCGCGCGCGTGCGCGTCGGTTCTTCGACACGGGAACCGGTATCGTTTTCTTGCTGATACTCGCCGCCCCGACGCTGGACCACTGGGTTCGGCCCGACGAGCGCGAGCGCAGTCCGAATAGACGCGAGTTGCGCACACCGGCGCCCCTGCCGGATTTCCCCAGGGCCACCGCGGCGGCGCTCGAGTATCCAAAGCAGTTCGAGGCCTGGTTCAACGACAGCATGGGCCTGCGCGATCAATTGTTGCGCTGGAACAGCATCGTCAAGGTCTTTGGCTTTGGTGTATCGCCCAACCGGAACACCTTTCTCGGACGCGATGGCTGGATGTTCTACGGCGGCGACAACTCGAAGGAAAACCATCGGGGCGCCCTGCCCAGCACAGAAATCGACCTTCGTCGCTGGGCGGCGATGATCGAGCGGCGCCGCCTGCTGCTCAAGTCCATCGGAGTCGAGTACCTGTTCGTCATCGCGCCCGACAAGGAGAGCATCTACGCCGACTTCCTGCCCGACGAGATGAAACCAATCGGACCGCGCAGACTGGAGCAGTTCGTCGTGTACATGCGTACGCTCGCTCCCGCGGTCCAGATCCTGGACCTGTGCGACCCGCTGATCGCCGCCCGCGAGGGAGATCGTCCCGACGCCTATCTCTATACGAAGCTCGGCACGCACTGGAATGAACGCGGGGCCCAAGTGGCGCTTCGCGCGATGCTCGAGCGCATGAACGAATTGGTCGGCGGCTTCGAGCCCCGAGAACTCGATGATTTCGTGCGCACTGAACTGCCGCCTCCCGGCGATTCCATGGCGACCAGCATGTACATCGGCGACTTGTTGCCGATGTCTATCCACGAGTACGCGCCGCCACAACCGAAGGCAGTAGAGAAGCACACCGGGGGATACACATTCGGGCGTGTGCGCAAGAGCGAACTAGCGGACTCGACGCGGCCGCGGGTGGTACTGATCCACGACTCCTTTGGACCACAGATCGAAGTGGGCCTGTCGGAGCAATGCTCCTACCTTGAGTGCCAATGGAACTGGGCCTTTGACGTCGACGAGGTTCGCCGGATCAGGCCCAAGATCCTGGTGGATCTGTTCGTCGAGCGCACGCTGAACCACGCCGATCCACTTCGCTTTCGCCCCCTGGACCCCTATCCCTGGGAGCGACGCTTCGCGATGTCTTCCTCCACTCTGGTCGCCGCGGACAAGGACGCCAGCCAGTGGAACCTCCGGGGCCAGGGTCCAATCGAGCTTCGTCCCGTACACGAACTCGTGCGCCCTCGACTTCCGCTTGTCCTCGGAGCTGCCGAAGGCGTGATCGACCTCGGGACTGTGGTCCCGGTTCAAGGCCAGGTCCCGGTGCTTCACGCGAGCATCGACAGCCCCCTGGAGACGGAATTGTGGGTTTTCACCCGACTGCCCGGGGAGCTGGGAGTTCCCTCCCAACCCAAGTTCCTCCACGGGCTCAACAAGGGCCCCAACCTGATCTTCCTGCCCCTCGCCCTGCCGGAATCGGGCGCGCGGGTACTCATTCGCCCTGGCCGGGACCCGGGGACCTACTACTTGCGCGAGCTGGAAATCCGCTCCGTTTCCCAGCCGTGACCAACCTCCGTCGGAACAACCCAGAGCTGTGCAAGGAGTTGCGGCCTGGCGCACATGGGAGGGTCAGGGTCGCTCCCGATGCCTTTGGCTCCAATTCATGAAATGCCGGTCGCTCGTTCCAGGCGGGCAATGCTGACGCCTGAGGAATTCGCGCGTGAGTTTCAGGCCCGCCGCGGCGTGCTTCTGACCTTGGCAGGGGCGATCCTCGGGCGTCACGAAGAAGCCGAGGACGCGCTCCAGGATGCCTGCGCCATCGCGCTTTCGAAACTTGGCAGCTTCGAGCCGGGCACCAGCTTCGGCGCTTGGATGGGTCAGATCGTGCGCTACGTGGCCCTGAATTCCCTGCGGCGCCGCTCCGGCCGCGAGTCGACGACCCGGGACGAGATGGAGGAGCCGGGTGCAGCGGGTGTGCCCGACGAGCCCGCCGATCCGCGCGCGCTCTTGGAGCTGTCGCGCGATCAGGATCACTTCGACGACGAGGTGGTCGCGGCCCTGGCCGAACTTTCACCGCTGGCGCGCGCTTGCCTGCTGCTGCGCGCCGTGCAGGACTTGGACTACAGCGAATTGAGCGTGCTGCTCGGAATCCCTGAGGGCACGGCCATGAGCCACGTACACCGGGCGCGCAATGCGTTGCGCGCAGCACTCCTGGCGCGACAACACCGCGAGGATCGATCATGAGCGAATCAATGGACCCCAAAGGGACGGATCCGAGCCGTCGATCGGCGAACGCGAGTACCTACGACCTCTGGTACGACGGACAGCTCGAAGGCAAGGCGCGGGACCACGAGGGCGCGCGCATCGCCTCGCGGCCCGAACTTCGCGCCCGGGCTGAGGCCGACCGCGCCATTGACGACAGCCTGCGGCGGAGTTTCGGTGCGAGCCCCGGTGCACTTGCGAATGCAGGGGCTTCCACTCCCGTGCTGCTGCGCTCGCGCGTCCCCTGGGCGCCCTACGCCACCGCCGCGGGCCTTTTGGCCCTGGTGGGCGGCGCCTTCGCGATCAACTGGGAGCGCGGCGATCCCCCTGCCAATGTCACGAACGTCGCGCGAGGGATGAATGGACACACCGTCGACGACGTGACATCCACCGCGCGCTCCAGCGTGCGGGCGCAGCCGGCGTCCTACTCACTCGGCGAGGTGTTCCTCGACGCCTTGGCCTTGGATTTCCAACCGCTCTTGGGTTGCAGCAGCGGAGACGAGTGGAACCAGGATCTGGTGGCGCAACTCGCCCTGGCACCCTGCGCACAGGAACAGGGCGTAGTCGTGCTCGGCGAGTGGCTTGATCCGCGCCTAGACGTGGCGAGCATGTACCTGCTGCGCCGCGGCGGCAATCCGATCATGCTGGTGGTGCCGCGCTGCGAACAAGACACCGAACTGTGCGTGCCAAAGGACTCTGGCCTCTACGTGCACCGCGGAATGCTCGACGGACGCGCGATCTACGAGATCTCGCCCGGCCCCGGAAGCGAAGTGCTCGAATGCGTCGATGCCGACAGCGTCGTGACTCAGCACCAGCTCTGAGGGCGCGCGCCCCTCAAGGCGTGAACACGATCCCCAGTCCGTTCGACGTGTTGGCCGCGGTGCCGCAGGGAGCACCGAGACCGCTGCGGTACCAGGCTTGGAAGTACCAAGTCTGACCCGGCTGGATCAGGCCCGCGCTTGCGGCCACGGGCGTCGCCATCGTGATCACGCCCGTGGGCGAGGACAGCCCGGGCGTGAAGCGCTTGCGCACCACGAGGCACAGCAGGCCGTCGAAGAATGGGGTGCCCTGGCCTGAGTTCATCGTCTGGTCCCCGGTGATGAACAGCGCCAATTTGTTTGCCGGAAGACGAACGCCGACCAGCAGCGCATCGTCTGCGCCGAAGCTCGCACCTCCGCCGTTGTAGATCCGCGCGCCGAAACCGGTGGCGTTTGCGCAGCCCGCACCCGCTTCGCCGGGATTCGCGCACGGACAGGCCGCGGCACTGCCATCGCCGGAGCAATAGGCGAAGCCGTTGGGCGCCTCGCACTCGTCCGGCACGCCGTTGGTGTTGGCGTCCAAACTCCAACCGCCGGCGATCTCGCAACTGTCCAGGATGCCGTTGACGTTGCAGTCGAAGGCGCTTCCCGAAGCGAGTTCGCACTCGTCGGGCAATCCGTTCCCGTTGCAATCCTGACTGCCACCGCCGCCAAGATCGCAGGCATCCGGGACGCCGTTTGAGTTGCAGTCCAACGCAGCCCCCGAGGCGATATCGCACGCGTCGGGGATTCCGTTGCCGTCGCAATCCAACCCAGCGCCCGAGGCAAGGTCGCAGGTATCGGGAATTCCGTTGGTGTTGCAATCCAGTGCATTTCCCGCCGCCAGATCGCACACATCGGGAATGCCGTTGGCATTGCAATCCACCTGACACTCGTCGGGAACGCCGTTCGCGTCGCAGTCGCTTGCCCCAAGGGTGATGTCGCAAGCGTCCGGAATGCCATTCACGTTGCAGTCGAAGGCCGAACCCGAGGCGATGTCGCAGCTATCCGGGATCGAGTTCCCATTGCAGTCCAAACTCGCGCCACCCGCGATGTCGCAGGAATCCGGGATGCCATTCGCGTTGCAGTCGAGGGCCGAGCCAGAGGCGATGTCGCAGGCGTCGGGGATTCCGTTGCCGTCGCAATCCAATGCCGCGCCCGAGGCGAGGTCGCAGGTATCGGGAATCCCGTTGGTGTTGCAGTCCACTGCGGTACCCGCCGCCAGGTCGCACACGTCGGGAATGCCGTTGGTATTGCAATCCACCTGACACTCGTCGGGAACGCCGTTCGCGTCGCAGTCGCTTGCCCCAAGGGTGATGTCGCAAGAGTCCGGAATGCCATTCACGTTGCAGTCGAGCGCCGAACCCGAGGCGATGTCGCAGGAATCCGGGACGCCGTTTGAGTTGCAGTCCAGCGCCGCACTCGAGGCGATATCACAGGCGTCGGGGATTCCGTTGCCGTCGCAATCCGATGCAGCGCCCGAGGCGATGTCACAGGTATCGGGAATCCCGTTGGTGTTGCAATCCAGTGCGGTACCCGCCGCCAGGTCGCACACGTCGGGAATGCCGTTGGCGTTGCAATCCACCTGACACTCGTCGGGAACGCCGTTCGCGTCGCAGTCGCTTGCCCCTAGGGTGATGTCGCAAGCGTCCGGGATGCCATTCGCGTTGCAGTCGAGGGCCGAACCCGAGGCGATGTCGCAGCTGTCGGGGATGGAGTTCCCATTGCAGTCCTGACTCGCTCCGCCCGCGATGTCGCAGGTATCGGGAATCCCGTTGGTATTGCAATCCAGTGCGGTGCCCGCCGCCAGGTCGCAGACGTCGGGAATGCCGTTGGCATTGCAATCCACCTGACACTCGTCGGGAACGCCGTTCCCGTCACAGTCGATGCTGGACCCAAGTGCGAGGTCGCATGAGTCCGGAATGCCGTTCACGTTGCAGTCGAGCGCCGAACCCGAAGCGATCTCGCAGCTGTCCGGAAGAGCGTTCCCATTGCAATCCTGACTCGTGCCGCCCGCGATGTCGCAATTGTCCGGGATGCCGTTTGAGTTGCAGTCCAACGCCGCCCCAGAGGCCAACTCACAGGCGTCGCCCGCGCCGTTCGAATCGCAGTCCTCCTGGCCTGGATTGGCAAGGTTCGGACAATTGTCGACATCATCGAGAATGCCGTCGCCGTCCATGTCGGTGGTCACCTCGACAACAACGATGTCGACCACCGGCGTGGGATAGGCGAAAGCCGTCAGCGCGAGGGTGTAGCTCCCCGGCGCCGAGAACATGACGGTCGGTGCGAGCACCTTGGTGTTGCTGAAGGTCGCGGTGCCCGGACCTGAGACCTGGGACCACTCAAAGTCCTCAGGCAACGAATTGACGATCAAACTGTGGGGCGACAGGTCGTCGACCACCGGACCGATGTTCGTGGTCTGCCCGGTGATCAAGTTGACATGCTGGAGTTGCCCAGCCACGAGGCTGCCGCCGGCATCGAGCAATCCGTCGGACGCGTAGAGCTCTCCCTGGAAGAACGTCAGTTCTTCAATGCGTCCGAACGGTTCCGCGGGCATGTTGGCAACGAAGGTCACCGCGCCTGTGTTGGGATCGATCTTGATCAGCTTGTCGGTTTGCTGATCGTTGGCATACAGCATTTGATCGGCGTCATTGAAGGCCAGCGCGCGGATCAGCGGATATCCGACCAACGTGCTCCCACCAATCGGTGTGACTACGCCGGTGGTGCGATTGAAGCGCAGCAGACGCTTCTTCTTGAGCTCGACTCCGAAAAGGCGATCACCTGTCGCGTCGTAGGCCAGGGAGTACACATCCTGATAGACGTTGGCCGGTCCGATCGGCGTGCAGACTCCGGTGCTGGGCACCACCGTGTAGATGTAGCGATGAAACGACTCGATTCCGTACAGCTGACCGCCTGCCCAGACCAAGTCACTAGGCCAGCCGAACACAATGCCACCGGTGCTGATCAAAACCGGTGAGGACGTAACGCCCGCCACATCGGAGTACATCACGATCTTGTTCTCGGTGGCGTTGTTGCCGTCGGCCGTCCACCAATCGAGGATCGATCTGTTGTTCAGCACCCCGTTGAGGAGCGCGGGTTCCGGAAAGGCCAGCACTTGGTCCGCGCCCGCGTCCGGCGCGACCTGAGGCTTCGGTGCGGCGATCAAAGGGGCCGCGGCGGAACAAATCAGAGAACTGGCTAGGGCGAGTCGGTAAGTGAGCATGAGTCGAGAGGCAGGCCGCGGCGCATCGGACGGGCAGGTCCAAGCCGGTTGAGACTGATGAGCGAACCGGCAAGTTCCCCGTTTCGCCTGAATGCGCGCCCTGGCGAAGCTTGCGCCAAGGGCTTGCGTCCAGGAAGACTACCCGGTCCATGTGAAAGCAGGGGGTTGGACACAAGTCCTCCCGCCCCCTGGGTGTCCAGCGCGCCGGTGGATCCCTAGGTGGCCATGGAAAAAACTGCCGACTTCGGCGGCGCGGGTTTCAGCGCGGCGGCGTCGCGCTCGGCCTTGAGTTCGGGATTGGATTCAGGTCCCGTCACGCGTGCCTCTGAAGCGCGTCACTGGGGAAAAATCGTCCAGGCAACCTCTGATCAGGGCAATACCCGCAATCGCAAACTGCGAAAGCTCACGGGGTCGCCATGGTCCTGCAACACGATGTGCCCGCTCTTGTTCAGCCCGTAGGCCGGCATCTTCGAGAACTTCGAGCTCGCCACGGCGGACTTCCACTCTTCGGACCACAGTTCGTAGGCACACTGCTGATGGCCGTTGAGCCAGTGCTCCACTTGACCGCCGCGAACCAGGATGCGCGCGCGGTTCCACTGACCCGGCGGGAAAGTGGCATCGAACGGCGGTGCGTTGAGTGCGTAGTTGGACCCCGCGGACGTCAGCGGGTTCTTTCCGTCTGCGTGGGCGCGGTTGTCGAGAATTTGGAACTCGGGTCCAGTCTCGTAAGGGGCGCCGTGGTCTTCGCTGGCGCGAAACATGACCCCGCTGTTGCCGCCGGAAGCGACTCTCCATTCAAATGCGAACTCGAAGTCGGCGAATTCCTCGACGCTGGTGAGATCGCCCCCGCCCGCGCCGCGCTCGAGAACACCTTCCTTGGCGCGCCATCCCGCGGGCGGGTCGGCTTGCCTCCAACCGCGCCAGCCGTTGAGGGACTCGCCGTCGAAGAGCGAGCGCCAACCGGCCACGCGTTCTTCGGCGCTGATCTCGGGCGTGTGCAGCGCCTCGGGCTCGCGCCCCTCGCCGCGCAATCCGAACGGAATGCGATTGAGCGTGTACCAGCACTCCGTGGACCAGGGCAGGCGCTCGCGAGCGTCGAAGAATGGCCCTGCGAGGCGCAGGTGGACCACGTGACCTTCCTTGCAGCCTGGGATTTCGAGAAATACTCGCGTCCGATCGGGTGAGACCGTGGCGGACTTCACAGTCAATGGCTCGCGATCCAATTTGGGGCCGCCGTACTGCGCCGTCGGCCGGTACCACCACTGCTGAACCTGATAGCTGGTGGGATCGCTGCCGCATCCGGGCGCGAGCGGCTCGGTGAATGTGATCTCGAAACCGTTCTCCAGGGCGCGCAGGGAGAGCATCTCGAAGGTGCTCTCGCCGCTGTAGCTCAAGCGCTCGAGGCCGTAGCGCAACTTGCCCGCGTGCCCCCAGTTCCCCGTGGAACCGATCCCGCCCACGTAGAGCGCACCGTCTGGCCCGACGCGCAGGCGATTGACCCCGGCCTCCAGACCCTGTGTGAAGCGAAACACTGCGCCTTGCCAGACTCCGTCGACAACCTCCAGTGCAGCGCGCTGAACGCCGCCGTGGGTCACGTCGCCGAATACGGTCTGGCCCGAGTAGGGTCCGTGGCCCGCGGGAAGCAGCGCGGGTTCGCTGGGGCTATTGCCGATCTCATCCTGGGGCAGCCAAAGCACGGGCGGAGTCACCGCAAGGCCCGCCGCTTGTTCGAGCAGCACAGCGCGCGAGCCATAGAACGCGCCGCGCTCCAGGCGCACAAGCTTCGATGACGGCAGCCAGTCACCTTGGTTGTCGGTGATGAAAATCTCGCCGTTCGGGCCGGGGCCGATGCCGTTGGGCGTGCGCAGTCCGTGGGCGAAAAACTCGAAGGAACCGTCGCGCGGATCGATCTTCAGCACGTTGCCGCGGCCAGGAACCTGGGGACGCTTGCTCGCGCCGCCCGGCAGGATCGCCACCGCAAGATTGGCGTAGAAAAATCCGTCCTGCTCCACGAGACCGAAGGCGAACTCATGGAAGTTGTCGCTGACTTCCCAGCCCGAGGCGATGGCTCGGTACTCGTCGATCACCTCGTCGCCGTCGAGGTCCACCAGTTCGGTCAGCTCCTGCTTTTGCAGCACGAAGATGCGACCGTCCACCACGCGAAGCCCCAGGGGTTCCGCGAGGCCCGCAGCGATGCGCTTCACCGTGATTTTGGAGCGCTCACCGCTGGCGGTGTTGTCGAGCACGTACACGGCGCCGATCGAATCCCAGGTGCACACGAGCATGCGCCCGTCCGGCAACCAGTCGATTCCACCGACGCGTGGCTCGAAGTGCTCGGGGCGCGCGTGAGTCACGCGGTAAGATGGATGCACGCCGTCGATGTCGCGGCCATCGCCCGGTGCGCCGCGCAGCAACGCACGCACGGCGCGCTTCTCGCCCGGAGCCGTCAGGCGCACGATTCCAGTGGCGGTGGCCAGAGAACTCTCCGGCACGAGGTCCACGGAGTCCGCGGAGGGTGGACGCCACTCCAGCCGCAGGCGCGACCCGCCGCCGTTCTCGAAGTGCCGAAGTTCGATCGCGTGCCAGCCGCGCTCGAGCTCCACGCGCACTTCCTTGGCCACCATGGAGTGCAGTCCGTCGTGGTCGATCACGGTCCGACCGTCGAGGAAGAGCTTGCTGCCGTCGTCGCTCCACAGGCGCAGTAAGTAGGCTCCGGATTCGGGCGCATGCAGCGCGCCGCTCAGGAACGTGAGGTAGTTCGACTCCATGCCGAAGTCGCCGCGGGCTTCGTCCAAGTCCACGGTGGGCACGACGCGCGAGACGTTTGGTGTCTGCGCTGGCATCAGATCCACGAGTTCGTTCAGCGCGCCATCGAGTTGGAACCCTCGCAGCCACAGTCCAGACTCCCAGGCGCTGGCGCGCTCCTCCGCTGAAATGCGGATCGTCGCCGGCAGAAGCGTGGCGCTGGGCGCAGGCTCGGGATAAGGCGACCCCGCGACGCTCAGCGCAGGTTCAGCCGGCGCCGGCTCCGGTTCGCGACCCTCAGTTGGCGTGTCCGAGCGCCGAGGCACATCGCGGCAACCCGCGATAACGATGCACAGGACTAGCGAAATCCACAATGCGAGCTTCATTTCTGTTTCGGCTCCGGGGCCTCAGCAGCGGGGCGGAAAAACAGCATCAGGTCGTTGCGCGGTTGTTCGCGACTGAGCGGCAGCTTGCCGCTGACCTGACGTCCCTTGCCGCCGTCGGGCAATTGCACTTCGCGGTCCTCGACGTCGACCAAGCGTTCCATCAGATAGCCCACGCACTGGGCGCGGACTGCCACCGACAGGCTCGCGCCCGCTGGCAAACCCTCGGCGGTGAATGTGCGCCGCAAACCCACCAGTCCCTTGCTCAGCCAGGGCGCCTGAGAATTGGGGTCGTCGAACAGTTTTTCCGGCCGCGCGAACTCCGGCGTTTCCTGGACGCGAACGATGGCACCGTCCTTCAAGGCGAATTCGTAGCGCAGGTGAACCTGCCCACCCGTCATCGAATAGCCGCGCCAACGGGGCCGGATCTCCTGTGCTGCGCCTTCGCCGAGGGAGAGCCACCAAACGCCCACGTCCGCGCCATCGACGTAAGTCGAACCCGTGCTGGTGGGCTGCGGGCCGTGGACGCTGGTGTAGACCGCGCCGTCGAAGTGCACGCCGCCCTTCCAGGCCTTGTAAAGGCTGCAGGTTCCGGCGTCGTAAGCAACCCACATTTCATGGGACAGCGCGATCGTGACCATGCGCGCTCGACCATCGAGGACTGAGCGGAACACCCACGGATCTCGCGGGCGCTGCGGCGGCGACTGTGGCGAGTGGGCGACCAGACACAGGATGATTCCGAGCAAGAAACGCATGCCTGGTCGAGCTCAGTTCCCCGTCGCGACGCGGCGAGTGGACTTCGGATAGAAGGCCAGCAGCAGCGCGAGGCACACAATCGATGCGTACATCGGCACCGAGAACAAGCGCTCGTAGTCCATGGCGCCGGAACCCTTGGCCCAGGTGGCGACGCTGCCCGCGATCGAACTGCCGACGATGATTCCGATGCCGATGATCACCAGGTTGAACAAGCTCTGGGCGCTTGCGCGCACATCGGAGCTGGTCTCCTCGTCGACGATCATGAACGCCACGAAAATGAAACAGCCGAAGCAGACACCGTGCAGGCCGACGCCGACCAAGAGCCACATGCCGGAGTCCTGGGCGTAGGCGAACAGTGCCATGCGCAAGGCGTAGGCGATGAGCCCGACGGCAAGCAACGTCCTGCGCGTGACCTTCTTTGCCACCAAGGGAATCAACCCGAGCACGAGCACCTCGACCATTTGCCCGATGGTCATGAAGCCGCCGCCGCCGACGCCGAAAATCGTGCGGAAGGACTCGGGCACCTGCAGCTTCGCGTGCAGGAAGCCCTCGGTGTGCACGAAGTAGAACTGGTGGATGCAACTGACAGGCACCGCCAGCAGGAAAAGCGTCAGAAGCGGCTGGCGCTTCACTGCGCGCAGGGCCTCCAATGTGGCGTTATTCCGGCCGGTTTTGCTCGGCGGTGTGTGCGGCAGGAAGAAACAGTAGACGCCCATCAGGGCGCCGAGCACGGCGCTCAATCGGAACGCATCAGCCTTGCCCGCCACCTGAGCCGCGTGAACGACCTCCGCCGTGGCGTCCGCAGGTGTGTGCGCATAGGCCAGCCAGTGGCCCATGGCGATACCGACCACGATCCAGCCGAAGGTCCCCCACAATCGCACCGCCCCAAAGTCGCGGTCGCGATCGGGCAAGTGGTGGAAGGCGAGGCTGTTCGTCAGGGCCAGTGTCGGCGAATACACCAAGCCGTAGATCAGCGAGAACCTAAGGAACGCGTGAAAACTCTCGACCTCGGACAACTGCCAGATCAGCGCCGCGCCGATCAGGTGGCTGATTCCCAGGAATTTCTCCGTGGCGAAGTGGCGATCCGCCACCTGCCCGGCGATGAAGGGCCCAAGAAGCGCGCCAATGGCGCCAGCGGCGAACAGCATGCCGATCTGACTGTCGGACATGTGGCGATGGTCGGAAAGGAACGACCACAGGAACGGAAGCCATGCGCCCCAGATCGCGTACTGGAGGAACATCATCGCGGACAGGCGCGACTTCAGCGCAGTGGGCGCGGGGCCAGCGGCGTTCAGTGACATGCGCGGTGTTGCTCGGTTAGGAATGGGCGGAACGAAGCGACGGATCAAACAGGAAACGGATCGCGATCATTGCTCGAAGGCAGCGTCGAAGGCCCGCGACGAAGACTTGAAATCCAGGGCGCGCACGAAGTTCAGCGCCTCAGCGGCGCCGTGCTCGCGGTCCATGGCGCCGTCCTCCCACTCGACGGTCAGGGGGCCCGCGTAGCCAGAGCGATTCAACTGGCGCACGATGGCCTCGAAATCGATCCGACCGCGTCCCGGGGAACGGAAGTCCCAGAAGCGTCCGTCGCTGCCAAATTCGGAGTGCCCCCCGAACACACCAGCGGCCGTGGGCGTCTTGGACCACCAGACATCCTTGACGTGCACGTTGAACAGCCGCGCGGAGAACTCGCGCAGGAAGCCGACGTAGTCCACGCCCTGGTACCCGAAGTGCGACGGATCGAAGTTGAAACCGAAGGCCGGATGGTTCGAGACCGCCGCCAGGGCGCGGCGCGTGGAGACAATGTCAAAGGCGATCTCCGTCGGATGCACTTCGAGCGCGAAGCTGACGCCGTGCTTCTCGAACACGTCGAGGATCGGGCCCCAACGCGTGGCGAAATCTGTGAAGCCCTGCTCGATCGCGCCGGGACGATTGGGCGGGAAGGAGTACAGAAGCGGCCAAATGCTCGAGCCAGTGAAGCCGACGACCACCGTCTTGCCGCTCAGGGCCAATTGCTGCTTGACCGCCTTGGGAGCCGCATCGAAGAAACGCCGCGCGGCCTTGGCCGTGTCCTTCATCTCCGCGGCAGCGCGCTTGCGCACCGCCTCGGGATTGCCGTCGCCAAAAATCCTCTCGGGCAGGATCGACCGGTGGCGTTCATCGATGCCGTCGCAAACCGCTTGGCCGACGAGGTGACTGGCGATCGCGTAGGAAGCCAGGTTGTAGCTCGAAAGGAGCTCCCAGTGACGCTTGGCGTAGTTCTCGTCTGCGAGGCAAGCCTGCACGTCGAAGTGATCGCCCCAACAGGCGAGTTCGAGGCCGTCGTAGCCGAAAGCGCGCGCCTTCTGGCACAGGTCTTCTAGTTTCAAATCGGCCCACTGGCCCGTGAACAGACAAACCGGTCGCGTCATGGTGTGGTTCGGAAGTGGGATGTGGAATTCAACGCACGCTGTCGAGGTCGATCGAGGTTCTTTCGCGCGCGCTGATCAGCGCTGCCTCGAGAACGCGTTGTGTCTCGTAGGCGTCTGCAAAGTCAGGCAGAGGCACGATCGGCGCTTCGCCCGAGAGCACGCGCACGATGTCCGCGGCCTGGTTGATGAAGCCGTGCTCGTAGCCGAGCACGTGACCCTCCGGCCACCAATTCTCCGCGTAGGGATGTTCGCCGCCCACGGTGCACTGGATGGACTTCCAACCCTGCAGCCGTCGATCTTCGTTGGCGTCGAAGACCTCGAGCACGTTCATCATCTCGAAGGAGAAGCGCAGTGACCCGCGCTCTGCGTTGATCTCGATCGTGTTGTCGTTGAAGTGGCCTGGAGCCAGCCGCGTGGCCTCGAAGCTCGCAGTGGCCCCGCCGCGGAAACTGGCCAGGAAGGCCACGCAGTCGTCCACATCCGACTTCGACTTGCGCGAACTGCCGGCAACGCTGCGCTGGGCAACAAACGTGCGCGCCACTGCGCCGTGGATCTCGCGCAGCTCATCCCCGGTCAAGAAACGCGCGAGATCGACGATGTGCGCGTTCAAATCCCCATGGGCGCCCGAGCCGGCAATTTTCTTCTGAAAGCGCCAGGACATCGGAGTCTTCGGCCCACCCCAGCCTTGGAGGTAGCGCGCGCGGACGTGAATGACCTTGCCGAAGCGCTTTTCTCGCAAGAGTTGCCACGCGAGCGCGATCGCCGGCGCGCGGCGGTAGTTGAACCAGACGAAAGTGCGCTGCTTCTTGGCCATTCGCGCGGCGTCGCGCATGGCTCGGGCGTCTGCCAGCGTGCCCGCCAGGGGCTTTTCGCAGGCCACGTGCTTCTTCGCCGCGAGACACTCCAGCGCCTGCTCCGCGTGCACATCGTTGGGCGTACCAATGTCCACCAGGTCGATCTCAGGGTCGCGCGCAAGTTCGCGCCAATCGCCGGTGGAATGAGCCCAGCCGAATCGCTGTGCGAATGCCTCCAAGGAGCGCGCGTCACGCGCCGCGATCGTGCCCAGCTCGATCCTGCGCTTGAGGTCGAAGAACTTCGCCGCCTGGGACCAGGCGTTCGAGTGGGCCTTGCCCATGAACTTCTGCCCGATCAGGCCGATGCGCAGGGCCGGGCGCTGAGCTTGCCTGGGTTTCATGGCGTCTTTCGGAGGTCGGGTGGGCCGGGTCGAGGGTACTGCCCCACCACAGGGGTGCAGCGTTGTAGCGCACCGGCCTGCGGGCGTCGAAGGTCGATTTTCGGGCCCGACTCTCCCATGGCTGGGCCGGCGGCCTGGCGATCGACGCACCGACGCAGGTCCGAGCACCCGAGATCCCGCGCAGCCTCGGATGGAACCCCTGGTCTGACTATGCGCGGGGCAGGTCCCGCGCTCTTCGTCCGCCCCCCCCAAGCTCCATGACCATCCAATCCTGCTTACTTCGTGGCCTGGCGTCCGCCACCCTCCTCCTGGCGATCTCGGCGCCCTCCACGGCCCAAACTGGGGTCGCATCGATTCTCTACGAGTACCCCGGCGCCAGCGGAGAGCACCTGGGCTCGGCCGTGGCCGAAATCGGCGACGTCGACAGCGATTCGAGGCCCGACTACGTCGTGGGCGCGGTGGGCTGGAACAACTGGCGCGGACAAGTGCGCGTGCTCTCCAGTTCACGCGGAACAGTGCTCTACACGCTGGAGGGCGGCACGGCCGGCGATCGCTTTGGCCATTCCATCGCGCCCCTGGGGGACATGAACGGCGATTGCGTCAATGACTTCATCGTCGGCGCGCCCTTGGCCAGCGGGGCCACCCCGGGATGTGGACGCGTGTACGTCTACTCAGGCCGAAACGGATCGCTCCTGTTCGTGCGCGACGGCATCGGCGCCAACGATCATATGGGCTGGAGCGTCGCGTCGCTGGGCGATCTCGACTGGGACGGCATCGACGAATTCGCCGGCGGCGCGATCGACGACGATGACTTCGGGCTCTCCTCCGGATCTGTGCGCGCGTGGTCCGGCGCCACAGGAGCCACGATGTTCACACTATTCGGCACCAAGACCAATCAGCTGTTCGGAGCATCGCTCATCTCGGTGGGCGACCGCAACAACGACGTCGTGCCGGAATTTGCGGTGGGCGGTCCGTCGATCACGGGCTCCGCGGACAGCGGCCTAGTGCGCATTTTCTCCGGCTTCGATCGTGCTTTGATGACGACCATCGTCGGCTCCAGTGCAGGGGACAACTTCGGAATTTCCCTGGCGACGATCGGTGACGTGGACAACGACGGGAACACCGACTTGTCTATCGGTGCTCCGCAAGTCTCGCCGATGGACGCGGGCTTCGTTGAAGTTCATGTCGCGAGCGGCGGGCCGGCCTTCCTGCGGGTCATCGGGAATGCCAGCGGCGATCGCTTCGGCGCGCGCGTCTCTCCCGCAGGCGACGTCAACACAGATGGCGTGCCGGACTTCGTCGTCGGCGCACCTGGCGAGGATCTTCCCGGCGCGCAGGACACCGGTAGTTTGCGGTTCTTCTCCGGCATCAATGGAGCGCTCCTGTCCGCGCGCCACGGAGTCGAATTTGGGATGCAGCTCGGCGTCGCCATGGCTGGCGCCAGCGATGTCAATGAAGACGGACAGCCGGACCTCGTTGTCGGTTCGCCGGGAAACCTCGCTTTGACCCTCGCTCCGGGGAACGCGTTGGTGATTTCAACGAACCCACTGGCGCTGTGGGCCACGGACTACATCGTCAGCGCTTCCCAGCCGTCGACTCCGACGTTGACGCTCGACGTGGGAGCCGCCTACGGGGGCATGACCTACCGCGTACTAGGATCGATCACCGGAATGTCGCCGCAGTCAAACCTCGGGAACCTGCAGTTGCCCCTGGCGGCGGATCGCTACCTGAAGCACACGCTGGCGTCGCCGATCAACGCGCTGATCCAAGGTGGCAGCGGGCAGCTGGACGCGAACGGCCGCGCCCAGGTGACCTTTACGCCGAACGCGGCGCTGCTCGGTCCGCTCTACAGCGGCTTGACCCTCTATCACGCCTTCGTGGTGTTTGATGCCCTCGGTCAACCGTTGATGGCGTCGAACCCGGTGCCCGTGACACTGACGCCCTGAACTGCAGTTTTTCGCGTGAACGAAGTTCCGCGGCGCGTCTGCGCGGATCCCGGGCCATCCTGGGGTCCGCGCGCTCGTTCGCAGTGCGCCGCGAGGAATGGGTTTGCAGCCTGGAGCTCCATGGGCGAGGATCGCCTCTCTGCCCCATGCACTCGATCCACGCTGCTCTCGCACTGATTCTTTTGGCCGCGCCGTTCGCGCCTGTCCAGAAGCGCCCCAGGCCGCCCCCGCCGCCCAAGGCGCTGCGGATGGTCTGCACGCCGACCACAGTTGCCTTTGACGGAGGACCGGCCGTTGCAGCCGTCAATTCCATTGCCGAAGCCCTGACGCGCGCGGCTCCCGGTGCGCGGATCGAGCTCGGCAGCGGTGTCTACAAGGGCATCGGCATCGGCTACGACCGCGACGCGGCCTGGAACGCGCGGACCTCGGGCGGCACGCGCGCCGCGCCGATCACGGTCGTTGGCGTCGGTGCCGTGCGCATCGCCGGCGACTCGGACACGATCACGTTCAGCCAGCAGATCAAGAACGGGTTCATCACGTTTGAGAACATCGAGCTGTCTGCGGGAACGCGCTCCGCGGTGCTTTTTTCCCAGGGCCCGGATTGGGTGCACGAGGGCTATCGATTCATCGATTGCGACATCGTGGGCGTCTGGGATCACCGCATCGACCATGGCGAGCGCTCGTCGAAGTGGGGTGTCTACGGCCGTGGACTCAAGGACTTTGAATTTCGCGGCGCGACGAAACGCGTGCGCATTGTCGATCTGCGGCGCGAGCACGCCTTCTACCTCCAAAACTTGCGCGGCGACGTGTTGATCGAGAACGTGGATGTGGCCCGCGTCGGCCGCACGTTCATTCAAGTCACCGCGCGCACGAAGGAAGGTCCGCCGGGGGAAGGCACGCTGACGATTCGCAATTGCACGGCGGAGGATTGCTGTATCGGCGCAGGCGACGGCAACAAGGGTGGCAGCGTCTTCACATTCGCTGGCCGCCACAACGGCACGATCGTGATGCAGGGCAATCGCTATCGCGCGGGCTTCGTCGCCGAGCTGCGCAAGCTGACGCGGCCCGGTTCTCCCTATGGCACGGGCGCCTTGGTGGCCTGGGACGGCGGCGAGACGGCCCCCACCGAGAAGTTGATCCTCGAAGGCAACGACTTCGAGATGGCCGAGGGCTGCGGCGATCGGATTCTGGTGGCCATAGGTGCCTGCAACTCCGTCGAACTGCGCGGCGCGAATCGATTTGTGGCCGGAGCCAATCCCGCGGCCCTGGAGTTCGAGCCGACGCGCGAAGTGCGCCCCGAGGGATCGCCCGTGGGCGCGCTCTCGATCGACCCGAAGACCGAAATTCGCGGTCCCCTGCGCTGGCGCGGGACCAGGCACACGCTCGAGGATTTGCTTTCCAAGTATCCGCGCGTCGCCTTACCGCCCGCTGATGTTCCACCCCCAGCGCCGCCAGCAGACAAGTCCGAAGGAGATCGGCGCTGAGCAGTTCGAACTCCCCTCCCACGAGGTCCCCACGATGTTCGCCTTCCGCGCAACCGGCCTTCTCAGCCTGCTCTTAGCCACGCTCGCCGCATGCCAGAGCGGCAACTCGAGCGCTCCGTTCGACGATCCGGGCGCGACCCATCGCCCGCTTCGAGTGGACTCGGAAGTAGCACAGCGCAGCTTTGACCAGGGGCTGTTGCTGATGTGGGGCTTCAACCACGACGAGGCGATCGAGTCCTTCAAGGAGGCGGCGCGCCTGGCCCCGGAGTCGCCCATGCCTTGGTGGGCCATCGCCTTGGCGAACGGGCCGCACATCAACAATCCCGCACTCGAACCTGACCGGGCGCGCGCCGCCTGGGAAGCCCTAGCACAGGCACGCGCGCGGGAATCACAGGCGACGCCCTTGGAGCGCGACTTGATCCGCGCCCTAGGCGCGCGATACAGCGCCGACTTCGCGGCCGAGCGCGGTCCGTTGGATCAGGCCTACGCTGACGCCATGGTCGCGATTTGGCGCGCGCACCCTTCGGACGCGGACGTGGGAACGTGGTGCGCGGAGGCGTTGATGGACCTGCATCCCTGGGACCTGTGGACCGTCGATCACCGAGCGAAGAAAGGCGCGCTGGAAGTCGTCGCGGTGCTTGAGCAGGTGCTCGCGCTCGCGCCCGACCATCCGGGGGCCTGCCACCTGTATATCCACGCGCTGGAGGCATCGCCCTACCCAGAGCGCGCCTTGCCGGCGGCCGAGCGCCTGGGGGCGCGCGTCGTGGACACCGGTCACCTCTTGCACATGCCCGCGCACATCGACGCGCGCTTGGGCCGGTGGGCCGAGGCCGCGGACGCCAATCGCAGGGCCATTGCGGCCGATGAACGGCACGCTGAGCGCTTTCCGCGGGCCGGCTTCTATCGGTTGTACATGGCCCACAACCACCACTTCCTGGCTTGGGCCTCGATGATGCTCGGCGACCGCGCCGGCGCCCTGTCAGCGGCGCGCGAAATGCACGCAGGCGTGCCGCGGGAATTCGTCGACCAAATGGGACCGTTCGTCGACGGATTCATGCCGGTGGTGCTCCACGTTCAAGTGCGCTTCGGTCTTTGGGACGACATTCTTGCGACACCGCCGTTCCCCGCGGAGCTGAAGATTTCAAACTGCGTGCGTCACTACAGCCGCGGGGTGGCGCTGGTCGTGCGCGGCGATCTCGTGGGCGCCGAGGGCGAGTTGCGCGCCTTCGACGACCTCGCCGCGACGATTGAGGAATCGCGCCCCATCGGAAACAACCCGGCGAACACCGTGTTGAAGATCCCGCGCGCGCTCTTGGAAGGCGAACTGAGATTCCGCCGCGGAGAGATCGAGCCGGCGCTCGCGAGTCTGCGAGAAGCGGTGCGAATGCAGTCGCAGTTGAGGTACGACGAGGCCCCGGATTGGATGATGCCTTCGCGGCATGCCCTGGGCGCGGCGTTGCTCGAAGCGCGACAGTTCGAGGAGGCCAAGCAGGTCTTCCTCGCGGACCTCGAGGAATACCCGCGCAACGGCTGGTCGCTCTTTGGACTCGGACGCGCCCACGAAGGCCTCGGCGAAGCAGCCCAGGCAAAAACAACCGGCGAGGAGTTCACGCGCGCCTGGTCAAGGGCGGACGTGAGACTCTCCTCGCCGTGCTATTGCCAACCGGGCCGCTGAAGTTCGCCGCTCATGCGGCGCGCGTTCAGTCTTGCGACGGTTTCTTCTCCAGAACATCCGCCAGGTGCGCGGCGCGCGCGGCGGATTGAGTGCCGCTGAATTTCTCGGCCAGCTTTCGGAGGTCCTTCAGCGCGCGCTCGTCGACGCCCTTCTCGTTGACTTTCTCGAGCAGACTGTCGAGCGCCTTCGCCGCTTCGCGCGCGGTCTTCTGCTCAGGCTTGGCAAGCTCCTCGGTGACGCTGGCAAGTTGCTGCTCGAGACTTTCGAGCCCCTTGAACGCAGCTTTCAGCTCGACGATTTGCGCGTCTACTTTGGCGAATCGGCCGTGGGCCAGCATGCCCTTCAAGCGCTCCACGCGGGCGTTCGCTTGTGAGGTCCACGCTTCGGCCAGAGCGGCGGCCTTGGGAGCGACTCCGTGCTTGTCCTCGTCCGCCGGCGTGGCGGCGAGATTATTCGCCGCTGAAATCGCGCTGGCATAGTTGCCTTTGTTGAATTCCATATAGGCCTTCGCCAGAGCAGGCTGCGCGTCCTTGGGCACGCCCTTGGCGCGCTTGAGTTCTGCCTGGATCAGGTCCTTCAGCTTGCTCTCCGAGGGCACGCCGGTGATCAGCACCTGACCCTCGTTGCCCAAGAGCACC
This sequence comes from Planctomycetota bacterium, assembly GCA_947484275.1. GTDB lineage: Bacteria > Planctomycetota > UBA1135 > UBA1135 > JADJQU01. The sequence continues at coordinate 67,216 of CANKOY010000004.1, forward strand.
ATGTAGGGAAGACCGTTGCCGGCCGTGGAACACGGCTGGTCCTTGGTCCAAAGTCCCTCGCTCGCGCCCCAGCGGCTGCGGTAAATGAAGGCTTCCATCTCGTCTGCGGTGGCGCGCTGCGCCTCGACGAAGATCACGTTGAAATCGGCGCCAAGCTCGGCTTTGCGCTTGATGGAGGACGGCACGGTCCCCCCGACGCAACTGCCTCAGCGTGTGCCCCAGAATTCGATCAGCACCGGCCGGCCGCGAAGTTCGGCGAGGCTCTTCATGCCATCTGAATTCAGGGGCGGTGTGGAGAATTTGAAATCGATCACGCTGCCGACTTCGGGACCGCCTTCGATCACGGCCGGCGAAGCGCTAGGGACCGAAGCGGAGCTGAGCGCGAACAGCGCGCCGATTCCGAGGGCACTGAGGCTTGAATATTTCATATTGAGGCGCAGGCGGGCCGCGAGGCGGGGCGAAATTCGACAGAGCAACGCTTCCAACGCTAGCCCCGCTGGCCAGTCCGCGCAACGACGGACCGTTTCCAAGGCGCGAGTAGCGCGCCTCAGGTGCCCTGGAGGCGCAGTAACAATGCTCGCGGCGCGCCGATGTCGATGACCACGACCCGGCCTGCGACCGAGGCGACGAGTCCGGGCTTGCGGGCCGCGAATGTCAGAGATATGTCCGCGGCGAAGCACAGTTCGTGGGCGACACCCGTGTCAGCGTCGAGGCCGCTGGGCAAGTCCAGTGACACTCGCAGGCGCGGGCGCGCCTCGCGGGCCGCCCGCAGCGCCAGCGCCACGGCGCCGCGGGGCTCCCCCACGGCCCCAGTGCCCAGCAATGCGTCCACCAAGATCACATTGCCGCTGAGTTGCGCACGCAGGCGTTCGACTTCGGCGGCAGCGGCGACGCCAGTGTCGTGGACAATCGGTTCGATCGAAATCCCCATGCGCTCCACCACCGAGCGCGCCCAGGCGGCGTCGCCGCGAGTGTCCGCGGCGGAATGCGTCGCCAGGAGCAGCACGTCGCGCGAACGATTGTGCAGGTGCCGTGCGGCGACGAAAGCGTCGCCACCGTTGTTGCCAGGACCGCAGAGGAACACAAAACGCTCCGTGACGTCCGCGGATTCCAGCAGCAACCGTTCTGCCGCGCCGCGCCCAGCATTTTCCATCAGCACCAAGCCGGGGATCCCGAATTCATCGTGGCACAGCCGATCGAGTTCGCGCACGGCTCGGCGCGAGAGAATCGGGGACGGCGTGGGCTCCGGGGAGTTCACGGTCTCAGGTTAGCGCCAAGCTCACTCGTCGCGCTCGTCGATGCGTTCGTAGATCAGGTAATCCTGCTCCCACCAATCGGGAAGTTCGCTGATGTGGGGATGCAGTTTGTCCAGCCCGGTCTTGTTGAATTCGTTGAAACGCCGGATCGGCCGGTAGCGCGCCGCCAAGCTGGGCGAGCCCGCGTGGAACGGCTCGAGGCGCGAGCGGCGCACGACGAGGATCACGTAATCCGGCATGTACTTGCGAATCTGATCAACGGGCCGCGTCAATTGCATGGCCTCCGGCCACACCAGTCCGGCGGAATCGTAGATCAGCGCGTCCGTGTACCAACCGATAGCGCCGATGTCCGAGGCCGAGATCGACACTTTTCGCTCGGCGAGTCGCGCTTCCTTGGCCCAGGTTTCGAAGTGTCCGTACACCATCGGCGTGACCTTGTCGGCACGCACCAGGGGAAATGCCGACACGGCCCCCAGGCACAGGACGCAGGCTGCGATTGTCGCGACGCGCACGCGGCTTTGGCGCCCGAGCCCTAGCCGGTCGAATCCGATCCAGCGCGCGAATTGCTCGAATCCCATGCCGAGCCATGCCACCCACGCCAAGAGCGGCGCGTAGAAGTACCAGCCCCAGGTCTTGGGACGCGCGATCAAGTACGCAACGACAATCAGCGCGGCGAAAATGGCGAAGGGCAAGAACTTCGACCGACGAAACCACATCGCGATCGCGCCAATTCCCACCATCACGGCAAGCATGCGCATCGGTTGCGAGGGGCCGAACGCCTGCGCCAGGATGTCTGGCAGCCGCGAGAATCCGGGCTTCTGTTCGCCGCTGTGGGTCGCAGCCTTGGCCACGACGGAGTGCGAAAACGGACTGCCGTAGATCCACTGCAAGGTGCCGGCGAAAAGCGCACCGATCACGATCACGGGCAGCAGGAATGGCAGGAGGGAACGACGCTCGATCAGCGCAAGCACGCCCAGGGTCAAAACCAAGAGCACGCACTCGGGTCGGAGGGTGCAGGCGATCGCACTGGCCAGACCGGACAGGAACATGCGATTCAACTGGAAGCAGCGCACCGCGGCCAAAGCACACACCACGACCACCGGTGGCTCCATGCCGCCCGCGGAGATCCGCGCAATTTCTGGAATCGCGGCGAATGCCACGACGGCGACGAGCGACGACACCACACGGCGATCCAGGAGTTGGATCAACAATACGGCCGACAGCGCGTCGCACAGGAAATTGAGCGCCAGGGAACCGGCGACGATTGGCAGGCCCAGGAGCTGGAACCCGGCCAGCAGAACCGCGTACCCGGGTGTCGTGGTGCCGAGAATCGGCTCCCAGCTCGCGCCGGGGTTATAGACCAGTCCCAATCCCGTGGCCAAGTTCCGCGCGTAGCGGTACGTGATGAACGCGTCGTCGTAGATCGGAAAGGCGCGCGCCGCGAGCATGCGAGCGACGAGCACCGTCAGGGCCAGGATCAGGATCTCGGTCCAGGTGAAGCGCGGCTCTCCATCGCGAGAGAGATCCTCCTGAGGACTGCGCGCGAGCAACGCCAGGGGCCCCCTCATCGGCGGCAGCTCGGTACGATGGCGTTCAGGGTGTGCATGCGTCCAACGGCGTTCATCGCGGTGCGTCGGGCAGCATAAGCAACGTGACGGCCCGGGGACACGCGCGGTAGGGTGATTCGGAGCCGGAGAAAGCTCTGGGTGCGTGTCCTTCGGACGCAATCCGGGCAGGTCTTGAATCCGTCGCCCTCAGTGCCTCGGATCACCCATCGGCATGCCCAGCGCCGGGAACTTACGCGGCGCCAAGAAGCGTCAGTCCTGCAATTCGCGCAGCTTCACTGGAACCTCGAGGCGCTCCCTGCCGCGCAGCACGCCGAGCAAGACAGTATCGCCGACCTTGCGCTGGTCGAGGATGTCGAACAGGTCCTCGACCTTCTCCACGGGCTGACGATCGACCGACACGATCACGTCCAGTTCCAGGGAACCATCCTGATAGCGCAGGGCTGGCCGCAACCCCGCCTGCTTGGCGGCGCCCTCCGCGCTGACCTCGGAGACGATCACACCTTTCACCCGCAACTGCTGAGCGAGAGCATTGGGAACCGGCACGATTCCTATCCCCGGCCGCGTCACCCGGCCGCGCGAAATCAACTGAGGCACAATGCGGCGCACGTTGTCCACGGGCACGGCAAACCCGATGCCCGCGTAGGCGCCCGAGGGGCTGACGATCGCCGTGTTGATGCCGATCAGACGGCCCGAACTGTCGAGCAGCGGTCCGCCTGAGTTGCCCGGATTGATCGCTGCGTCGGTCTGAATCACGTCCGAGATCTTGTGGTCGGAAACCGAGCGAATCTCGCGCCCCAGGCCGCTGATGACTCCGGTGGTCAAAGTCTGGTCGAGGCCGAATGGATTGCCGATTGCGTAGACACTCTGCCCCACCTCAAGACCCGAGGAAGTCCCTACCGCAAGGGCGCTCAGACGCGCGCGCGGAGCATCGATGTGCAGCACCGCCAGATCGTGGTTGGGCGCGGTGCCGACGACAGTTGCGTCCCACTCCGAGCGATCCGACAGGGTCACCTTGAATTTGCTGCCATTGTTGATGACATGAAAGTTGGTGACGACATTGCCGTTGTCGTCCCACAGAAAGCCCGACCCGGTTCCGCGCGGGACTTCGGTGGCGGAAAAACTGAAGCGACCGCGATACAAGGCAGAATTCGTGATGTGCACGACGGCCGGGGAGGCGCGCTTGAAGAGCGCGATGGTCGAGCGTTCGTCCGGCGCAAGTTCATCGCGTGATCTTGCGGAACTCGGTGCAGCAACCGGAACTGAGCTGTCGGTTGGAACCTCGCCCGCACCGGCCGCCGGGGTAGCCTCGGCCAGGCGCCAGATGAGAGCGGTCGCCAAGGCGAAGAGGAAAACGAGCGCGCCGAGGGCGCGGCCGCGGATAGACACGGCGGATTGAGATTGGCTCATGGTCTGCTCTGGTCGGCGCGCCCGATAGGTTCAAGCCTTGGACTCCCCACGGCCCCGCGGCACAGGATCGAAGAAACCCCTGCAGCCCACGGCTCTCAAGCGGCGCAGCCGACTACGACGGGGGTCTGCGAGTGTGAGCGCCGCCGCGGACCTCCGCTCAGTTCTCAGTTGCGTTGCGGTAAGCCTGCTTCGCTTCTTCCACCGCCTGGCGGGCCGCCTGCTTCATGGCATCGATTTTTTCCGGCGCCGCCGCGTTGGCATCGGCCACCTTCTGGCGAGCCACCGCCAGCTTTTCTTCGAACGTGGCCTTGAGCTCGGTCAGCTTGGCTCGCACCTCGGGCTTGGCGGCCTCGATGCGTGCCTTGATCTCATCGGTCTTGCCCCCAAGCTCCTGGACGGTCGTCGCCCAGGCATCGGAGAACGCGTCACCGATCTTCGACATCCCTTCCTTTGCCTCCTCGAGCGCGTTGGCCGGAGCACTTTTCTTTTCCTCACCGCAACCGCAGAGGCACAGGACTAGGGCGGCGATTCCACCGACGAGAAATTGCGTGGTCATGATCTTCTCCAGCACGAGAGGGACAGGGGCGAAAATTGACCGCCCACCTCGAGGGTGCTGACCGACATCCTGAGCGAGCCAGGGCGCGAAGACAAGCGCCCCGCGCACAACCGGGTTGACGCTGCCCACGTCGGCCACATGATGGTCCACCGCAGCGGCGCAAAGGCGCGCGCTCGCCATCGCGATGATCCTGTTGATCGACAACTACGACTCGTTCACCTTCAACCTGAAACAGGCCCTGGAGGGCTGCGGCGCAGAAGTTCTGGTCCAGCGCAATGACGCCTTGAGCGTGGACGCGATCCTCGCCCTCGGCGCGCAGGCGATCGTGCTCAGTTCGGGGCCGGGCCAACCGCGCGACGCCGGCGTGTGCCCAGAACTACTGCGGCGCCTGCCTGACGAGGTTCCCTTGCTCGGCGTGTGCCTGGGACATCAGGCACTGGTGGAGCGCTATGGAGGCGCGCTCGAGGTGGATCCCATCCCGGTCCACGGCCGCAAGAGCTTGGTCTACCACGACCACAGCCGCCTCTACCGGCAGCTGAGCAACCCCTTCGAGGCGGGTCGCTACCACTCGCTGCGGGCCCGCGCGCATGCGCTGCCCGAGGAACTGCACTTGTGCGCCTGGACCGCCGACGGCGTGGTGATGGGAGTGCGACACCGAAGCCTGCCGCGCCACGGCGTTCAATTCCACCCCGAGTCAATCCTCACGCCAGACGGCGTTCGACTGTGCGCGGCGTTCCTCGAATTCGTGGCCGAAACGCGCGCAGCGGGCCCGAGCCGACTTCAGTAGCTCTCGTCCAGTGAGGGAAACTCGCCTGCGCGCACGTCCTTCGCGTAGCGCTCGAATGCGGTCTGCATGGCGCTACCAAGTTCCGCGTAGCGCCGCACGAAGCGCGGATGGAAGCGCGTATAGATTCCAAGCATGTCCTGGGACACGAGGATCTGTCCGTCGCACCCAGGTCCGGCTCCGATGCCGATGACGGGGACCTTCGCTTCGCGCGAAATCTCGCGCGCGAGGTCCGCGGGGACTTTTTCGATCACGATCGCGAAGACGCCGGCCTGCTCGAGCGCGCGCGCGTCGCGACGCAACACATCAGCCTCCTCGGGCTCCGTGGCGCGCACCTGATAGGTTCCGAACTTGTGGATCGACTGGGGCGTCAGCCCTAGGTGCCCCATGACGGGGATCCCCACATCGACAATGCGGCGGATCGTGGGACAGATGACTTCGCCGCCCTCGAGCTTCACAGCTTCGACCGAAGCTTCCTTGATCATGCGCCCGGCGTTGCGCAACGCTTCGTCCGGGTTGACCTGGTAACTCATGAACGGCATGTCGGCAACGACCAGTGCGCGCTCGACGCCGCGCGCAACCACAGCCGAGTGATAGAGCATCTGCTCCATCGTCACCGGAATCGTGGTCTCGTAGCCCTGCACCACCATTCCCGCCGAATCGCCTACGAGGATCAGATCGATGCCAGAGCGGTCGATCAGCTCAGCCATCAGGAAGTCGTAGGCCGTCAGGGCCGTGATGACTTCGCCCGCAGCTTTCATCTGCAGCAGGCTGCGTGTGGTGACCTTGCGATGGACCGTGCGCTTCGAACTTTCGTGCTGCTTCGCCATGGCCCCACTGTACCCAACGTCGGCCGCCTTCAGCCGTTTGACAGCCCGAACTCCAGCGAGGCCAGGGCACTGTTCGCGCCGTCGAGCATGGCGCTCATGATTCCCCCCGCCCAGCCGGCGCCTTCGCCGATCGGATACACGTTGAGCCAGCCCGCCGCGCGCCGCGTGCGCAGATCGCGCGGCATCCGCAGCGGCCCCGAACTGCGCGACTCCAAGCCGACGAATTCACCCTCGGGTCCGGCGAAGCCAGGAATCTGGCGCTCGAAATCGCACAGGGCGCGCGTGAGCGCAGAGCGCGCCGGCTCCGGCAGAAGTTGGTCCAGGCGCGCGGGCCGCGTGCCAAAGGTGTACGTGGAGTGGCGCGTTGCGCGGCCCAAGCGGCGGTCAAGAAAATCCGCCGCGCTCTGGGCTGGCGCAGTGAAGTCACCGCCTCCGGCCTGGAAGAACAGTGCCTCAAGGGCGCGCTGGAAATCTACGCCAGCGAAGGGACCGCTCCCGAATTCCGCGGGACCGAAACTCGACACCAGCGCGGCTGAAGCCCAGGCCGAGCTGTGCTTGGAATTCGACATGCCGTTCGTGCACAGGTATCCGTGCTCGTTCACGCTGGCGACGATGCGCCCGCCGGGACACATGCAAAAAGAAAAGGCCGCGGGCGTCAGGTCGTCGGCCTTGCGCAGCAGGTTGTAGCTTGCGGGCCCAAGGACCGCCGCGGCCGGGCCCTCGCCGTAGCGACCGCGCGTGATCAACTCCTGGGGATGCTCGATGCGCAGACCGAGTTGGAAGGGTTTGGCCTGGAATTCGACGCCGGCGGCTGCCAGTGCCAAGGCCGTGTCGCGCGCGCTGTGGCCGATGGCGAGGAACAGAAGGTCGCATTCGATTTCGCCGGCGGTCGTGCGCAGGGCACGGACCCTGCGCGGATCAGAGTCCGTGGCCAGCAGGCCGTCCATGCGCGTGTCGAACAAAAATTTCACGCCGCGGGCACTCAGACTCTCGCGCAGGGTGGGCAAAATCCGGTGCAGTCGATCAGTGCCGATGTGCGCCAAACTGTCGTAGCGAATGTTGCCCGGGGCCCCGGCGAGAACCAGTTCCTCCAGGAGCGGAACCTCCAAGGGGTCGTCGACGCGCGTGTAGATTTTCCCGTCGGAATAGGTCCCCGCGCCGCCTTCGCCGAAGAGCAAGTTGCGCTCCGGGTCGGGCTCGCGACTCTGATGGAAGCGCGCCAGTGCCCGCGCGCGCGGCTTGAGCAGCGGCCCGCGCTCGATCAATGTGGTGTGCATTCCGTGCAAGGACAGAACCCAGGCCGCGAACAGGCCCGCGGGTCCGCTGCCTACGACCACGGCCCGCGGCGCTCGCTCCCCGCTAAGGGACCCATGGGGCCGCGGGTGGATCAAGCTGGCCGTGGTCGGCGCGCGGCGCAGTCGGCCGGATTTTTCCAAACGGGCCATGGCCCGGGTGCGCGAACGCGCGTTGAGAACGACATCGACGTTGCAAACGAACTCGAGTCCGACATTGCGCGTTCGCCGGCGCGCGTCCAGGGCCTTGCGCGCAATGCGCAGGCCGCGCACGTCGCGGACCTCGATTCCAAGTTCGACCGCTGCGCGCTCCGCCAGAACGCTCTCAGGTTCGAGCGGCGAAAGTCGCAGGTGGAGCAGGCGCCACGTGGCGGTGGATAGCGTTGGATCGATCGGGTTCATGGCGGAGCCGCTTGGGGCCCAGGTGCCGCGCGCCGGTGGAACTGTCCGGCCCAAGCCCGATGCTAGTGTCCTCTACCGGAACCGCGCCAACAAAGTCCGGCCGAAGGCCGCTTCCCGGGCAGGCCCCGTGGACCCCGGTTCCTTGCGGCGCTCAAAGGACCGCGTACGCAACCAAGCACGGCGCGGCAGGTCGACTTTGTTAGCGCAGTTCGGGGTCGGGACACTAGCATGCGCGGTCACACAGGAGATTGCTTGAGCCCGCTATACAACACTTCGCGCGACGATCTGGCGCCCTTGTGGTCGCATTTCGACCTCGACATTCAACGCATCAACGTCGTCGATGCCGCCGACCCCAGTCAGGATCGTCCTGCGGTCCAGCGCGGTCCTGGAAGCGTGCTCGTGGCCCAGGTGGGCTACAGCCCCGATGTAACCGCCGCGGTCCGCACCTACAGGAATCGCGGGAATCCGCTGCTTGCGCCCGACGGCACGGTGATGGTCTATCTGAAGGACGCGCGACCGGTCGCCGAAATCACACGCTGGCGCAACGCACTTTGGCCCTGGCTGCATGTGGTCGCCCACGGCCGGCTTGAACCGGGCAAGGCCACGGTCGATACGCTCGGCGCGCGGACCGAACTTGCTTTGCCGCTGCAAAAGCGCGGTCACCTGCTGGTTGCGCGCCGGCGCGAGCACGTGCTGTCGGCGGCCAACACCGTGTTGAAATTCGACAAGAACGCCGGCGGTTGGAATCCGACGCCGGGTTCCCGGGGCTGGGCGCACTACCGTTGGATGCGCCGGTACGTCGGCACGTTCGCGCCCGTGAAAGCGGGCGCGCGCGTGCTCGACTTCGGATGTGGCGCCGGCTGGTGTGGGATCGAGGCTGCGCTGTCGGCCGCGGACACGAGTCTGTCGATGTTCGATCCCTCACCTGAGCTGTGTCAGGGAGCCGAAGCCAACGCGCGCTCCGCGGGATTGAAGCAAGTCAGCGTGCGCCCGGGCTTCGGCGAAGAACCTCCGTTCCCCGCCAAAGATGAGGCGCGCTTCGGTCACGTGATCAGCTCTGGAGTCGTCAGTTTCGCCCCGGACTTCAAGCGCTGGTTCGACGGACTTGCGGACACAATCGCACCCGGCGGTACCTTGGTGATCGGCGACGTGCACCGTGAGTCCAAGGGCATGCGGTCGCGCCGGCAGCGCAAGCCGCTCATCGCCGCTCGCGAAATGAACGGCATGACGCGCGAGGAGGCTCGAGCTGAGTTGGAGGCACGCGGCTTTCGCTTCGTCAAGGCAGCCGGATATCAGCTGACTTCACCCTGGCCCGAGGCCATGCACGTCTCTGACACAAAGCTCGGCGGCGCACTGACTCCGCTGATACTGGCCTGGAACAAGATCAGCGCCGGCGGCGGAGACCCAGGGCGCTTCGACAGCTGGGTGATGCAATTCAGCGCGCCGACTTAGGCAGCCACGCTTCGAGCGCCGCGTCCAATTCTCCAGCGCTGGGCGCTCCGCGCCAAATGTTGCGCACGAACCCCTGAGTATCGATCAAGCACCAGGTGGGCCAAACTCGAACGCGCCAGCGCGTCGCGATGGGTCCGCTGGTGCCCGCCGCGGAGTCCCACAGGTTTGGCCAGCGAAGTTCTTCCTTTGCGACCGCCGCGGCGAGAGTCGATGCCTGCGGGTCGGAGTTGACGCCGAGCAGGACGAAGGAACTCGCAGCGTGCCGCTGGACCAGAGCCCGTTGCCTGGGATAGAGAACGCGGCAGGGCGGACACCACTCGCCCCAGAAGCACAACAGGACGACCTTACCGCGCAGCGCGCTCAGGCGCAGTTCGCTCCCGTCCACCTGCGACCCGACAATTTCCGGCGCGGGATCGCCCACGAGGATCAAATCGCGGATCGTGGCCCCGTGGGCGGCCGTGAATGTGCCCCAGGTCTGGGCCGAAAGCGGGTGCTTCGCGTCGCCGTAGGCTGCACCGATGCGCACGAGTCTGGCAAGAATGCCCTCGCGCTCGGGCGCACTGATGTCACCGCCATCCAGTGCACGGTCGAACACAGGCTCGATGGCATGGAAGAGGCACGCAGCGCGAACCGAGTCGGAGCGCGTGGCCTCGGACACTCGAGCCCGCAGGCCACTGTCGTGGGCATCGTTCCGAAGGACTCGCAGCACGAACTCCCCCATAATGTCACCGTCGTCGATGAACTCGCCGATCACACGTTCCAGCGCGCGGTCGCGGGCCTCGAGCAGTGCGGCCGAGTCGCCCGCGCCCTCGAGGTTGGCCACGAATCGCAAGGCCTCGTAACGCTCGCGTCCCTTCGCCGCGTCCGCCACGGACAACGCGCGCTGCGCAAATCCGAGCCGCAGGGTGACGTCCACTTCTCCGCGCTGTCGCGCGCGACGCCAGTCGCGGAGGACCTCGAATAGGTACTCGCCCCGGAGTGTTGCGGGCGCGGCCTGAGCGCGAGTCGGCGCCAGCATGACGACAGCGCCCGCTGCGACCAGAGTCGCGGCGAGCGCCGTCATCAGAATGCGAACCGAAGGCCTTGAACTACTTCTTGGCAGTCTTGGCTTCCGCGACCAGGGCGTCGATGAATGCATCGAGCTTCTCATCGCCCGGGCTCCCCGTGAACTTGTGCCGGATCTTGCCTTCCGCGTCGATCAGGTACAGGGTCGGCCAGCCGGAGATGCCCCAGCGCTTGCTAATGGGGCCGGCAGTTCCCTCCGGACCATTCCAGAAGCTACGCCAGGTAATGTTCTCTTCCTTGAGGATGGGTTGGAGGGCATCGAGGTCCTTGTCCGAGTTGACTCCAAGGAGAGCGAAGGGATCATCTTTCAAACGTGCCACGAGCGACCGCTCGTGAGGGTACATGGCCCGGCAAGGCGGTCACCAATTCCCCCAGAAGTCGAGCAACACGACCTTGCCGCGGTAGTCGGAGAGCTTGAACTTCACACCGGAGGTGTCGTTCGCTTCGATCTCGGGTGCCATGGCGCCAATCGAAAGGTGCTCGACCTGGAACAAGAGCGTCTCCGAGGCCTCGCCCCAGGTTTTCTTGCGCCGCGGATCGACCACGGTTCCGAATTCCTTTTGGAAGGCCTTCAGGCCGGCGACCAGCTCCTGGGTTTCCTTCTCACTGCGGTCGTCGCGCGCGGCGGCCAGGGTCAGCGGAATATAGGCGCAGGCGGCCTTGATCTCGGGCGCCTTGGAGCGCTTGCCCAGCGCAGCGGCGCGGTCGCGATCCTTCATGTAAGTGGAGATCAGCGGCGCAACAACGTCGACGTTGTCCGCGTCGTTTTCGATCACCACGTCCCACAGTTGGCCGCGCACCTCGTCGAGATCCTTGCTCGATCCGCGGAAGCGCAGCGTGAAACTGACCTTCAGGGAATCGGCGCGCGCGCCAGCTTCCTTCGCCGCCTTGCAGATCGCGAGTGCGCGACGGCTGAAATCGACGGCCTTGGCCTCGTCGAGCGGGGCTTCCTTGTAGGAGGCTGAAATCTCAGCCTTGAGTTCATCCAGAGTCTCGATGACCTGCAGGCTGCTGTGCATGACCGACATTGCCGGCGGCGCGAAGCCTCCGGGCAACGCCAGTGCGAGCACAGCGCAGACGAATGTTTGCATCATGGGGTGGTTGCTTTTTGGCAGAGGGACGTTTCGGAATCAGGATCGTACACGGCGCGGTGCCTTCACGCGCGGCCCGCTTCCGTAGTCCAGCAGACGGGCCAGTGTCGGCCGCAAGTCGGCGCGACGCACGATTTGGTCGATCTGGCCCTTGGAGAGCAGGAACTCGGCGCGCTGGAAGCCCGCCGGGAGCTCTTGTTTCAGCGTAGTGGCGATCACACGCGGCCCGGCGAATCCGATCAGGGCCCCCGGCTCGGCCAGGGTCAGATCGCAGACCGAGGCGAAGGAGGCGGTGACTCCGCCGGTAGTCGGATGGGACATCACGCAGATCGAGTACCCGCCCTTGTCGCGGAACTCCGCCAGAGCAGAGCAGGTCTTGGCCATCTGCATCAGGCTCAGGACGCCCTCGTGCATGCGCGCTCCACCTGAACTGGTGAACATCAACAGCGGGAGGCGCCGAGCGGCGGCCAATTCCGTCGCCAGGGCGATCTTCTCACCGACGACTTCGCCCATGGATCCACCGAGGAAACTGAAGTCGAGCACGACCAGAATCAGCTTGCGACCATCGATCGCGCCCTCGCCGCACAGAAGCGCCTCGGCCTGCCCCGTGCGCACCTCGGCCTTCCTGACTTTTTCGAGGTAAGGAATCTGATCGTGGAAATTGAGCCGATCGATCGTGCGCAAGTTGGCGAATTCTTCGCGCCAGCTCCCGGGATCGAGCACCATCGAAATGCGTTCGCGTCCCGGCAGCGTGAAATGGAATTCGCAGGAAGGGCAAACGCGGCCTTTGTCCTCCAACTCCTTGCGATAGATCATCTGCCCGCAGCTCTCGCACTTGAGCCACAGCCCTTCGGGCATGTCCTTTTTTTTGCGCAAACGCGCGAAGCGCGTCTCGGACAGAGCCACCTCCGACGGCTGCACCTCGATCGGGGCGCTGACGTTTTTCGGCGACTTCGGGTCCGCGGCCGCTGCGTCACTGGAGGTCTTCGCGGCCGATTCCATCTTGGGAGAGCTCGCCTCGGATGCGCGCTCCCCTGACTTGGCGTCGCTGCCAGCCAGCACGCGTTCGCCCTTGGCCTGCTCAGGATTTCGCATGGAGTTCCTTGGTCTGCGCTGCGCGGGCGGTTTCGCGCATGCGCGCGATCGTTCCCGGCATGTCACTGGATCCGAACACGGCCGAGCCGGCGACGAACACGTTCGTCCCTGCCTCGGCGCACTGGGCAATAGTCTTCTCGCCGATGCCGCCATCCATCTCGATGTGGCCGACGTAGCCGCGCTCGCGCAGCCAGCGCACCTTGGACAGAACTTCCGGCATGAATTTCTGGCCACCGAACCCCGCGTGGACGCTCATCACGAGCACCAGGTCAACGTCGTCGAGCACATCGGCGATGTGTTCGATCGCGCAGGGCGGGTTGAGCGCAATGCCCACCAGGGGTGCGCCCTCGCCCCGCAGCCCTTTGAGCATCTCGCGTTGCCTCGCAGGTGTCGGCGCCAGTTCCGCGTGAAACGTCAGGACGTGGGCGCCGGCCTTGACGAAATCCCGTGCATAGCGCAGGGGCTCGCTGATCATCAAGTGCACATCAAGGGGACGGCTCGCAACCCGGGCCAACGACTCAACCACCGGCGCGCCGATGGTTAGGTTGGGCACAAAGTGTCCGTCCATGACATCGATGTGCAGCCAGTCCGCGCCGGCGGCTTCGACCCGCCGCACCTCGTCGCCCAGCTTGGCGAAGTCCGAGGCCAGCAGGGAAGGCGATATCAGGGTGGGAGGAATGGGCATCGGTTGGATCCACGCGGACGCGCCGCGTGAACCGGCTCGGATTCTAGCCCTCTGGCCGCGCCGATGCGCCATGGCTTGCCCCGGGACCAGATCCCGGGGGGCGTGAGCAGAATCTGCCCGCGCTCCGACTGCTAGAAACGTCTCCCCAGGGCGGAGATCCCCGGCAGGACCTTGCCCTCGAGCAGCTCCAAGGAGGCACCGCCGCCGGTGGAGATGTGCTTGATGCGCTCGGCCAGGCCGAGCAACTCGACCGCAGCCACGGAGTCGCCGCCGCCGACCACTGTGTAGCCGGGGCAGTCCGCCACGGCACGACCCACGGCCTCCGTGCCCCCGCGGAAGGAGGGCATCTCGAACACCCCCATGGGTCCGTTCCAGACCAGGGTCTTCGCGGTCCTGATGCGCTGGGTGTATAGGCCTCGAGTGCGCGGACCGATGTCCAGGGCCATCCAACCGTCGGGGATGTCGCCGCTGACCGTTTTCGAAGCTGCGTCGGCGGAGAATTTCTCGGCGATCACATGGTCGTCCGGCAGACAGATTTCAACTTTGCGTGCCGCGGCCTTGGCCAACGCAGCGCGAACCGTTTCCAGGTGCGCGTCGTCGCACAACGACTTGCCAATCTGCCGACCCTGGGCCTTGAGGAAGGTGTAGGCCATGCCGCCGCCGATCAGCAGGCAGTCGACCTTGTCCAGCAGACTGTCGATCACCGCGAGTTTGTCAGAAATTTTCGCACCGCCGAGGATGGCGATCAGCGGTCGCTCGGGGTTCGTCAACACGCGTTGGAATGCTTCGATCTCAGCCTCGAGCAAGCGCCCCGGGGCCGAGGGCAGCAGGCGTGCGACACCGCTGACCGAGGACTCGTCGCGATGCGATGTGCCGAAGGCGTCGTTGACGAACACATCGCCCAACTTGGCGTAGCTCGCGGCCAGGCCGACGTCACCTTTGGTTTCGCCGGAGTTGAAGCGCACATTCTCAAGCAACAGGATCGGGCCCTGCTTTGCTTTGCATTGGGCTTCCACTTCGGGGCCGATCGATGCGCCAAGTTTTTTGACCGGGGCGCCGAGCAACTGCGAGAGACGCGTCGCGACCCCGTCCAGGCGCAGCTTTTCATCCACGCCCTTCGGCCGACCCAGGTGCGACATCAGAATAGGTCGTCCGCCGCGGCCGAGGATTTCCCGGATCGTCGGCAATGCCGCGCGGATGCGCGTGTCGTCGGTGATCGCGCCGGAATCGTCCTGAGGCACGTTGAAATCCACGCGCACGAGGACGCGCTGATTCTCAATGGCCAATCCGTCGAGCCCGTGCTTCGCAGTGGCCATGGGGATTACTTCCCCTGAATCTGCTTGCCAAGCAATTCCGCCAGATCAGCGACGCGGCAGGAGTAGCCCCATTCGTTGTCGTACCAAGCGACGACTTTGACCATGCGCTTTTCCATCACCATGGTCGAGAGCGAGTCGAGGATGCTCGAGTGCGGGTTGCGCACGATGTCGCTCGAGACCAACGGATCCGTCGAATACTCGAGGATGCCCTTCAGCGACTTCCCGGCCGCGTCGGCGAAGGCCCGGTTGACCTCTTCGATGGTGACGTCCTTTGAAACGCGCGCCACCAGATCCACAACGGAACCGTCCGGCACCGGCACGCGGAAGGAGAAGCCATCGAGCTTGCCCTTGAGCGCGGGGAGGATCTTGCCCACGGCGCGCGCGGCGCCAGTGGTCGTCGGAATAATATTGAGGGCTGCGGCTCGCGCACGGCGCAGATCCTTGTGCGGCAGGTCGAGCACGTTCTGGTCGTTGGTGTAGGCGTGCACGGTGGTCATCAGACCGTGTTCGATGCCGAAATTTTCGTGCAGCACCTTGGCCACGGGCGCGAGACAGTTCGTGGTGCACGAAGCGTTCGAGACGATGCGATCGCTGGCCTTGAGGATCGAGTCGTTGACCCCAAGGACGAGCATGGCGTCGATCTCGTCCTTCGGCGGCACGGTCAGGATCACGCGCTTGGCCCCCGCGTCGATGTGCTTCTGGCAATCCGCCCGCGCGGTGAAAATGCCGGTGGATTCGATCGCCACGTCAACCTTGTTGGCGCCGTGGGCCAGCTTGGCCGGATCGCGCTCGGCGCTGACGGTGATCTTCTTGCCATCGACCACGATGAAGTCCGCTCCCGCCTCGACCTTGCCTGAGAAGGGCCCGTGGACCGAGTCGTACTTCAATAGGTGGGCCAGGGTCGCGGTGCTCGTGATGTCGTTGAGGGCGACGATCTCAAGCCCCGGGTGGCGCTGGTGGATGACCCGGAATACGTTGCGGCCGATGCGGCCGAACCCGTTGATGGCGATGCGAAGCGTCATGGGATTTTTGGGGTGGCGGGGGGCGACCTGCGCCCCGAAAACTGGGGCTGTTTCCAGGGAGCCTGGGGACGTAAAGCCAGCGCGGGACTAGGGCAGCGCGCGGCCGAGCAAATTCTCGAAAAGGTGGGGAAAGAGGGTAGCCCTCCGTGCCGATCCGATCAACGCGCCACCCACGTAGGATGGCCCCCCCCATCGGCCGCACTGGAATCCAGCGGCGGCCAGCTCCGGAGGCGACGTCTCCGGCCCAGCGAGCTCTCCAACATGCCTGACAACAGCCTGTTTGCCGACGCCCTCCCGCGGCAGTGCGGTGGGACCCACCCACAGCAATCTGACCGGGTTCGCGCCCTCTGGAGTGAACGCTGGGCGCCCCTGGCCCGGGCCACTGGCATTCGCGATGGCGAGCCTCTGATCATCGCCCTGTCCGGCGGCTCAGACAGCGTTCTCTTGCTGCAGCTCGCGCGACAGGCGGATCCGGCCCATCCTCTGCGCGCGGTGCACGTTGACCACGGCCTGCGGGCCGAGGAAAGCAGCGGCGATGCTCAGTTTTGCGCCGAGCTCTGCCACAGACTAGGCGTGGAATTCCGCCTGCGGAAGCTGGACCTCGATGGCCGAAAGTCCGGGTTGGAAGCGCGGGCACGCGCCCTGCGCTATCGCGCGCTGCTGGAGGAGGCCGCGGATTTCGGCGACGCGACGATCGTCACCGCGCACCACGCGGACGACGCGCTGGAGACATTGCTGCTGCGCTGGACCCGCGGCACTCGCACCGGGGGACTGGCCGGACTGGCCCCACGGCGCAGCTTCGGCATGGCGCCGCGGGTCAGTGTGGCCCGACCGCTTGTCCGCCTGCGCAAGGCCCAACTTGGCGCGTGGCTGGCCGAGTCGCAGCTCGACCATCGCGACGACAGCTCGAACGCGGACCTTGACTTCGCCCGCAATCGCCTGCGCCGACAACTCCTGCCCCAGGTCGAGGCCGTCGCTGGGACAGAGGGCATCGAGAACTTGTTCGCCTTCGCGAATGCAGTCCAGGGATTGGAGAACGCGCTGGAGCAAGCGATCTCGCACTTGGCGTGGACCCCCATTCCCCACGCCCAGGCCCGAGGCACGCGGGTCCTTCGCCCCGGCGGACGCGTCGCGCGGGGCGATTTGATGCGCCTCTCCCCTGCCCTGCGCAAATGCGCGCTATCGCGCTTGCTGCTCGCGGGCACTATGGCAGCACCGGGTCGGGCACTGCTGGACACGATCGCCCGCGACCTGCGCGAGGGTCGCAGCACCCGGCGTGCATTGGGCGGCGGCTGGAGCTTGCATCTGCGCGCTGCCGAACTGGTTCTGGAACCCCCTGGTCCTGCGGAATCCGTGGACGCTGAAACGGCGCAGGTCACAGGCTCAACGGAGCCCGCCCTGCCGTTCCCCGTGAATCTCGCGGGCGGCGCGCAGCGCGAATACCGCCTCTGCCTCCCGGGCCTCGTGCGCATGGCCGACGGCCGCCGACTATCGGCCCAAGTGCTGCGACCGCGTGCCCCGCGGGAAGTCCCTCGCGAAGAATGCGTCGTGGAACTCGACTTTTCCGCCGTGGCGGACCCGCGAGCCCTGCGCGTTCGCTTTCCGCGCCCGGGGGATCGCTTTCACGCTCTGGGGGCGCCCGGGTCGAAAAGCCTGACGCGTTTCCTTGCGGACCGCGGCATCCCGCGCAGCGATCGCCCGAACGTGCCGCTGGTGACCTGCGGTTCAGAGATCCTCTGGGTAGCCGGAGTGCGCCCGGCCGAGCGCCCGCGCGTGCGCGCAAACACCGTTTCGCGGCTCAGACTCGAGCTCGAGACCAGCTGAGGGCTCGACATTCAGGGGAGCGCGACGCCGGAAGGCTCGGGAACAGTGACTCCGCGGGTTCCTGCGGATAACCTCAGCGGCGCGCACCCGCACCCCACGAAGTTGTCCCTTGGTGTCATTCCCCGCTCCCCCGACCGGCCTGTGTGAGCGCTGGAACGCCCTGCGCGCGAGACTGGAACGCGCCGCCTCGCGCGCCGGCCGCCCGCCCCCGCGCCTTGTGGCCGTGACCAAATCGGTTGCCCCTGAAGTCGCCGCGGACTTGGCGCGACTGGGGCAAATCGACCTGGGTGAGAGCCGCGTGCAGTCCCTGGAAATTCGCCAGGCAGCTTTCGCGCGCGAGGGGCTCGACGTTCGTTGGCACTTGCTCGGACATTTGCAGCGCAACAAGGCTCGCCGGGCCGCAACCCTGTGCCACAGCGTCCACTCCCTGGACTCGCGCGACTTGCTCGACTCTCTCAGCCGTCACGTTCTGGAACTCAATGCTTCCCCAGAACTGTACGTGGAAGTGGACTACGTCGGAGGCGGCGCGCGCACCGGACTGACGGAAGATCGCGTGCCGGAGTTCGTCGAAGCCATGGGCCGCGCGCCACACCTGAGACTCTGCGGACTAATGACGATTGCCCCCGTGCCGGAATTCGACGGCGACACGCGTCGAGCTCGCGCCGTGTTCGCGCGCCTGCGCGAATTGTCGCGCCGGCTTCCGGCAGAGGCCTTTTGCGATGGGAAGCCGCGGCTGTCCATGGGAATGAGCTCTGACTTCGAGATTGCGATCGAGGAAGGCAGCGACTGCGTGCGCATCGGCAGCGCGCTGTTCCACAGCGAGGAGTCGCGCCCGTGAGCACCGAAGACACACGTCGATTGGTGTTGGAGTTGCTTGGCGAGGGCGCGACCCAGGTCGAGTTGCCGCGCTCGGGCGTGCTCACCATCGGCTCGGTGGCGAGCAAGGTCGGATTCGCGGTGCAGGGTCAGGGCGTCTCCGACGTTCACTGCGCCATCGGTCGCGCCAAGGGCGGTGGATTTGCCCTCAAGGATCTTGGCTCCGAGTACGGCACTTGGGTCAACGGCGAGCGCGTACAGCAAGCGAAGCTCGACGCGGGCGATCAGATCCTGGTGGGTTCGCGCCGCCTGCGCGTCGTTGATCCGAGCGCGCCAGTGGTTCCGGCGCCCGCGCCGAGTGCAAGCCCTGTAGCGCCGAGTGCAAGTCCCGCGGCGCGGGCGGCCACTCCCGCGAACGCGCCGATGCCAGCCACCGCAAAGCCCGCATCGCTGGCCACGAATTACGAGCAGTCGCCCCTGCCGAAGGTCCCCGGCTACCGCATCGAGAAACTTCTGGGCCGCGGCGGAATGGGCGAAGTGTTCCTCGCGACCCAGGAGCGCCTCGACCGCAAGGTCGCGCTCAAACTGCTCTCGTCGAAGTTGTGTGCCGATGCCGACTTCGTGCGGCGCTTCAAGGACGAGGCGCGTGTGGCCGCGTCGCTGACTCACCCCAACGTCGTCGTCGTTCACGATGTAGGCGAGGCCCACGGCAGACATTTCCTGTCGATGGAGTACATGGATCGCGGCACGCTCGAGGAGCGACTGGCACGCGATGGCCGCATGGGTTGGCTCGAAGTGCTCGGCGTGCTGCACGACATGTCGAGCGCCCTGGTCTACGCCGAAGGACGCGGCATCGTGCATCGCGACCTGAAACCCGCGAACATGATGCAGGGGTCGGCGGGCGCGACGCGCCTGGCGGACCTCGGCCTTGCGACGCACCTCGAGGCGGAAGCCAGCGAATCCGACGGCGGCCGCATTTTCGGCACGCCCCATTTCATTTCTCCGGAGCAGGCTCGCGGCGAGCGCGTGGACAGCCGCTCGGACTTGTATTCCCTGGGCGCTACGGCCTACCGCCTGCTCAGTGGACGCACGCCCTTCGAGGGCGCAACCACGCGCGACATTCTGCGCGGGCACTTCTTCGACAAGCCCAAGCCGCTCGCGGAGATGGACCCGGAGTTCCCCGCGGAACTCGTGCGCATCATCGAGCGCCTGCTCGAAAAGAAGCCCGACGATCGCTACCCATCGGCAGCCGTGCTGCTTCAGGAAGTGGACCGCGTGCGCGCGACCCTGCTGCACAATGCGGGTCCCGCGCAAGCAAGCGGCGTAAGCCTCAAGCTCGTGGGTGGCGCCGCAGTTGTAATTGCGGCCATCGCAGCGGTTTGGTGGTTCAATCGACCGGCCGAACCGACAATCGTGCCGCCGCCAAAAATCGCCGCTGACACAGCGCCGGACTCGGCCGAGGTCGGCGGCCCGGACGAGAATCTGCCGACACCGATCAGGAACGGGGTGGTCCGCGACGACGACACCCACCTGAAGCTCTTGGAGGCCCAAGCCAAACTCGCGTGGCGCGATCTGCCTACGGATCTCGCCGCCGCGGATCGCATCGCGCGACTGGGGGAACTTGCCGCGCAGTACGCGGGCACGTCTGCCGCGGTCGAGATGCAAGCCGAGGCGAGTCAATTGCAGGCCGGACTGAACGAGGCGCTTGCCGCCAATGCGGCTCAGCTGGAGCGCCGACGCAGTGGACTTGCGGTCCTCGAGTCGATCCTCAGCTCTCACCCCGATTCGATGTTCGCGGCCCTCGAAGCCTTGAACGCCAGCGACGTTCCAGCGGACATCACTGAGGACATGATCTACCTCAAGGGACGCGCGGACATCTACCGTCGCGTTCTGCTGCGCGAACAGCAAGCAGTCGACGCGTCTTTGGGCGAGATCGATGCCGGCGCAGCGCGCGGCGATTTCGCAGACGTCGCCATGCGCATCGACGCAATTCTCGAGCGTCTGCGGCTACCGCGTTTGTCCGAGGACATCGAAGCGGCCGTGGCGCTCGAATTGAGCGCCCTGAAAAAATCTGCGAGCGATCTCACGGCCCGTCGCGCGGGACTCGAGGCCGAGGGAGCGCGCCTGGCCACCACGCGCAGTGACGCAGACCGTTTGCGACTTGCAACGGAGTTGGGCTACGCGGGAGGATTCAAGCGTGAACTGCGCGCGCTCGACTTCCGCGCCATGTCCGCGCGCCTATCCGGGCTTCGCGCCGCGCTCTCCACGGAGCCCGCGCTGACTTTGGTGCGCGACCTGGAGACGGACATCGCGCGTTGCGAGGCTGCACTGAAGTCGCTCGCACGCGAGTTTTCCGCCGGGGGCTGGAAGCGCAAGCAAATCTCCGACCCGCGCGGTAATCGCGGCGCGGTTCGCAACGCTCTCGCCGCCGATGACTCGGGAATCACCCTGGACGTGGACGGCAAACCGGAACTGGTACCCTGGTCGGAATTCGGCGGCAGGCCCGACAGACTGAATTTCCTTTTCAACGAACGGCTGAATCGCGCCTACACCCCCGACGAGGCCCTGGGCATCGAAGCGCTGATGCGGACCGCGGCCGTGCTTTCGGCGATCGACTCGGCCCGTGAAATGTTCGACGGAAAGGGCGGTGCGCGATTCGACGGAGGCGAAGTGCGCGAGTTGAACGAAGCGTTCGAAATCGGTCGAGCGTGGGCGACGCTCGCGGGCAGCAGCGCACGCTTCGAGCGCGAGAGCCAGGCCGCTTCGATCCTTGCCCAGAGCCTGGTTGACGCCAGCTCGGACGCCTGGTCGTTGTCCGTTTCTGGGATCGATCGACTGATGCGCGAATTTGGCGACACACAACTAGTTCGCATGCTTTCCGACGGCTCGCCGCCAGCAACGCGGTGATGCCGTGAATGCGCTGGCCATGGACAAGCTGCTCCTGCGGGCTCTTTCCCCG
The DNA here is from genome assembly GCA_947484275.1 of Planctomycetota bacterium. GTDB lineage: Bacteria > Planctomycetota > UBA1135 > UBA1135 > JADJQU01. Next base: position 88,636 of record CANKOY010000004.1, read on the forward strand.
TCCAGTTGTTCACTAGGGCTGCGCGCACAACCCGGCGCCCGGCACGCCGGCGTGACGGGACTTTGGAATGGTCGTTTGAAGATCGCGGTGCGCGCCCCCGCCGACGACGGCCGCGCGAATCACGAGCTGATCGAATTGCTCGCGAACCTGCTGTGCGTGCCCAAGAATTCTCTTTTGCTGATCAGCGGCGAGAAGCAACGCCTCAAACAAGTCTCCCTGCCGCTATCCGTAGAGGAAGCGCGCCAACGCTTGACCGCACACCTGGAGCAGCCGTGACTCAGTCCAATTCCGCATCCCCTCTCGACACGGGCGTTTTCCAGGCCCAGGCGGCGCTCGAGACCAAGGGCGTCAGCGCCCCCACCGCGCTGGTGTTCGCCGCCACGGGCCTGGGCCTGCTGCCTGCGCGGCTCGAAGGCGGACGACGCATTCCCCTGGCCAACATCCCGGGCGTGCCCGACTGCTGGAAGGAGAGCGTGCTGCACTGGGGCACCTTCAACGGCTTGGCCGTGTGGATGATCTCCGACGAGCCCGCGGATCTCGCGCCGGGCGCGCCCCCCTGGGCCGAGGCGTTTCCGATTTGGCTCTCCGCAGCAGCGGGCGCATCGGCGTTGATCCACATTAGCGCCGGCCACGGGCTCGGCGGCGAGGGCGGCGCGGCCCTGGGCACGTTCGCGTTGCTATCCGATCACGTGAATCTCTCGGGGGCGAGCGTGCTCGTTTCCCTGGGTGAGAGCCGCCTTGGTCCGATTTTTCCCGATCAATCACAAGTTCACGACGTCCACCTGCGCCGAGCGGCAAGGGCTGCGGCGGCGCGCCTTGGAATCGTCGCGAAGGAGTGCGTCGCCGCGTGCACGCTGGGGCCTTCGATCGATACGCCGGCGGAACGGCGCTGGTTCGAGAGCTGCGGAGCGCACGTGGCTGTGCAGCGCCTGGCGTCGCCGATCCTGGCTGCTGCCCACGCGGGCCTCGGTAGTTTGTGCGTGGTCGCGGTGACTGACGATGGCGAAGGCCCCATGGACATCGCGCGCGTGGCGGCGACCGCCGGTCGCATGGCGCCAGCGATCGACGATTTCCTTTGGACTCTGGCCGCGGATGTGCAGCTCGAAGCCCATTCGCGCCTGGAGCAAGCTCCGTGAGCGAGGGCGTGAAACCGCGCATCGCCGTGTTGGTTTCCGGCGCTGGCCGGAGCCTCGAGAACCTCGCGGAGGTGATCGCGCGCGGAGAGCTGCGGGCGGAGCTCGCGCTGGTGCTTTCGAACAGCGCGGAAGCTCTAGCACTGGAGCGCGCCAGCCGCCTAGGAATCGAATCCGCTGTGGTCCCACACCGCGAGTTCCAAACGCCCCAGGCCTTCAGCGACGCCGTCTTCGCGCACTTGGATCGAAAGCGAGTCGACCTGGTCGTGCTGGCGGGTTTCTTGCGCCTGCTTGTGATCCCAAACGCCTGGATCGGCCGCGTGATCAACATCCATCCGTCCTTGTTGCCCGCGTTCGGCGGCAAGGGATTTTTCGGCGCGCGCGTGCACCAGGCCGTGCTCGAGCGCGGTGTGCAGTTCACCGGCTGCACGGTGCACTACGTCACGAACGAGTACGACGCAGGGCCGATTCTCTTGCAGCGCTGTATCGCCGTGGGCACGCGCGACGACGCGCACAGTTTGGCGGAGCGCGTATTCGCGGAAGAGAAGCTCGCGCTGCCGGAGGCGATCCGGCGACACCTCTCAAGCAACGCCTCAGTCCAGGCCGATCGCACCCACTCCAAGGGCTGACGCACAGATCGGCGCTTGCTCGCACAGCGGGTCCTGTGGCGAGCTCACGCTGGCCGCGCGAACAGGGTCACGATTGGATCATTCAAGAGCAGCAGGTTCGGCGGTGAACGCGTGAGGAACGCGGAGAAAGGGAGCTGCCGCGATTCCGCCCAACGCCGATGGCAGCAGCTAACGCCCCTTGGCGAGATTTGATCGCACGCGCAGGAGCTTGTGGTCGAGCCTTGCGCGACGCGTGCCCGCCAATGTGACTGAAGCCATGCTCTCACCTGAGCCGCATGCGAGCTGTGCACGATCGAGCTCACCCAAGCGGCAGGCGAGCACGCTGACTTCCGCCCACGCCTCCGCGGCAAGTCCGTCCCTGGCGGAGCTTGCCACCTGCTCGAAAAGCGCCAGAGCCTCCGGGAAGTGGCCCGTGCGCTGCAGGGCCCGTGCGCGGAAAGCGAGCGTGGGGCGAGCTCTGCTGTTCTCGTCAAGGGCGCGAGCGCTCCATTCGAGCACGCGCAGCCAGTCGCGCCGCGTGGCAAAAAGTACGGTCAGCGCCTCTGCGCGTATCTGCGCGAGATCCTTGCGCTCTGCCAGATCATCATCGAGCACCCGTGCGACGTGCGAGCACAGCCGCACGAGACTCAGGACGTCGATGCGGTTGTGCAGAAAGACGGCTTCGAGCGCGTGGGCGCGGCCGGCGAGGAAGTCAAACCACGCCGCGGGCGCGAAGGCACCGGGCAAGTCCTTTTCGCGTTCGACGCCGCACAACTCACGCTCCATAGTCGCCAATCTGCCGTCGACGAAGCGCTTGCCGTACAGGCGACGACACGGGTGATAGAGATCCAGGTGCGGGCGACCTGCAAAGGACGGCTCGACGCCGTGAAGCCGCATCTGATCCTCAAGGCGGTGGCGGTCGAAGGACTTGCCGAAAAAGCTGACCAGGGCGCCGCGGCGGCGCACGCGGGCGGCGCAAGCTTCAAGCAGCGCGGGAGCTTCCGCGGGCGAGCGCAGAAACCCCTGCCACAGCTCGAACCCAGCGCCTTCGTAGGTCAAGAGCCCCACTTGAAACACCTGCGTTCCCGCTCCGCCGGACAGTCCGGTGGTTTCAATGTCGAGGAACGTCGCCTGGCGCGGATCGAACTCGCGCAGAGAGGCATCGCCGGTCAAGACCGAGAGTTGTGAGCCGTCCGCGGTAAGAACTTCGCCCAACGCAGCCGAACCGTGGACAAACTCCGCAGGAAAGCGCTCGATGCGCACGCCGAATTCGCCGCGCGCGTTGGATTCGGTCGCGAGGCCCTCCGGCATGCCGCGCGTCGTGCGCGGCGCATTCGGGCCAGTGCCTGCAGCCGGCGTAACAGGAGTTGGCGCGTGCGCAATCGAACCGCGCGACATGCGGCGCGTGTACCACTCGGGCAGCGCTGCTGGCGTCTCGGGTGCTGGCGCTGGCGGAACAAGAGCTTCCGGCGCAGGCGCCGCTTGCGCGGAAGTTTTGCGCGGGGAGGCCGTGCGCAGCGTGCGCGCCAAACGCGCTTCGAAGTCCTCGCGGGTCTCGCTCACGGCTTTGGCTCGCGCTCCAAGGCTGGAGCGCACTCGGCGGGCGCTGCGCCCGCGCATAGATGGCGCAGAATCGTGAGCGCAGTCTCCTTGCCTAGGGCGCCGGACTCCTCGGGCGGTCCGACGCACACCGGACAGCCGCTGTGGCAATCGCAGCGCGAAACGACTTCGAGCGCCGCCGCGAGCACTTCGCGGTGGATCTCGTACAGATGCTCCGAGAGTCCAACTCCCCCCTGCACCTCGTCGTAGAAAATCAGCGCTGGACGGCGGAAGTGCTTGGACTTGACCTGGGCGGAAAGCCCGAGGTCCGAGGGTTGACAGCGCAAGAACAGCGGCGCCACGTGCCGCACCAGCTTGCCGACTCCTGCCCAGGCAGCACCGCGATCGCCCTGATCCAGCAGCAATTCGCGCGCGGATTCTTCGGACAGGGTCAACACCACCGCCTGCGTGTCGAGTTCTTCCGCGGGCAAGTGGATGTCCTCAGCCCCCACCGATTCGCGCGTGTAGAAACGCACCTTCTTGTACTGGGTCGCCAAGGTCGTCACATGCACTTCACCTGTCCACATCGAGTAGTCCTCGACATCGGGAGCATCCGCGCGGTCGCGGCGCGCACTGCGCTCGAGGCGCAACACGGCCACCTCCGTGTCGGTTTCGGCTTCGGTGAAATAATCGCTCTCCACACGCTTGAGGTAGGCGCGGCGATTCTCATAGTCGAAGCGCTCGACTTTCCAGGTTTCGCCTTCGACTTGATAGATCGCGCCCTCGTGAACGGTGGTAATCGAAGCCGAGCGTTCGATCTCGCCGATCGCCTTGCCGGATTCTGCGTCGAGCACCAGGACGTTGTCCGGTCCGGTGCCGCCCAGTGACACGTCCTGGGCCGGATAGGCGTCGGCCATCCAGTACCAAGTGCCATCCTTCTCGTGCAGCAAGCCGGATTCACTGGCGAGATAGTCGAGCACCGAGGCAACGTGCGGCGCGCGCGCAAAAGGCGTGTCCGCGGCCAACTCGCGCTTCGTGAAGGGCAACTCGAACGCGGCGCACTTCAATTGCTCGGTGAGGATCACCAAGTTGTCCGGGTCCAAGCCCAGGCGCTCGCGCGGAGCACCGAACAGGTGCTCGGGATGCTGCGTCAAGTACTGATCGATCGCGTCCGAGCGCGCCACCTGCACGATCAAACTCGGATTGCCGCGCCGCCCCACGCGCCCAGCACGCTGCCAGAACGACGCCTGGGATCCCGGGTAACCCACGAGCACCGCCACATCCAGCCGTCCGATGTCGATGCCCAGTTCCAGTGCATTGGTGGTGACGACGACCTTGACCGTTCCCTGGCGCAGTCCATCTTCGATTTCGCGTCGGTGCAGCGGCAGGTAACCGCCGCGGTAGCCGCGAATTTCGTCGGGATCCAGACCGAATTCGTGGGCGGCTTCCTTGAGGTAGCGCGTCAGGACCTCGACCGCCGTACGGCGGTTGGCGAAGAAAATCGTCTGATGTCCCGGACCCACCAACTGGTGCGCGAGGCGGCGCGCCTCCTCCAGCGCGTTTGCGCGCAGACCCGCGATCGGATCGAGCATTGGCGGGTTGTACAACGCAAATGTGCGCGGGCCCGCGGGTGAACCGTCCTCCGTGACCACTTCCACATCGCGGCCCGTCAGGGCCTTCGCGTGTGACTTGGGGTCGCGCAGGGTCGCCGAGCTCAACAGAAATTGTGGTCGCGAACCATAGTGCTCCGCTATGCGCAGCAAGCGGCGCAACACGTTGGCCACGCTGGAGCCGAACACGCCGGACAACGTGTGCACTTCGTCGATCACGATCGTCGACAAATCGCGGAAGAGCTCTGACCACTTGGGATGGTTCGGCAGAATCCCCGCGTGCAGCATCCACGGATTCGTCAACAGGATGTGGCCGCGATCGCGCAGCGTGCGGCGCACGGACGGTGGCGTGTCGCCGTCGTAGGTGAAGCTGTGCCAGGGCTCACCAAGGTCGCCGATCATCGAGTTGAGCGCCGCGGATTGGTCCTGGGACAAGGCCTTGGTCGGAAACAAGAATAGCGCGCGCGCCTTGCCGCCGGTCTCAAGCAGGCGCTGCATTACGGGAGCGACGTAGCACAATGTTTTTCCAGAGGCCGTCGGCGTGGTCACCAGCACATCGCGGCCGGCGAGGGCGTGATCGATCGCTTCGCGCTGGTGCGAGTAAAGGCGCTCGAGCCCGCGATCCTGGAACAACTTCAAAAGCCGCGGATCGAGTGCCGGTGAAAACTCGCAGAGGTCAGCAGGCCGCGCTTCGATCGCATTCCAATGCACGATTCGGTCGCGCAGCGCCGGATTGGATTTCAGGTTGTCGACGATCGCCGGGACCCCGGTGTTCGATCGAGCGCGCCGAGCCGCGCCGCTCTTCGGCGCCGGCCGAACGCTGGCAGCCCCCGAGGTCAGCTCGGCCGCGCTGGAACCTGAAGGCGGCTGCGGGAGCGCGGGCCGCGTCGGGCGATCGCCATCCCGACCGTGAGGCTCGCGGGTGGGGTTTGGGTTGAGCATGGACCTGGCGCGGGGGGCTGGAGTTTGGAACCTGTTAGGGCGAGCCTAGACTCCCCAGATCGCCCCAGCAAGGCCGCGCTCAGGGGATCAGGGCCAGATCGGACACCAATCCGCTTGAGGTCACGATCCCGCGCAGCCGCCCGTCGTCGAAGCCCTGCTGCGCTGGATCGAGGGTCAAGTCCCCGAGCCGGTAGGTTGTCCTAAAACCGGCGATGTCGACCACGAGCACTTCCCAGGGCTCGAGCAATACAAACGCTCCTGCGGGTCCAACCGACACATCGGCGCGCAAGGAGAGCAATCGGTCCACACACTTGATGAACGCCTTGGGCGCCTGCGCATCGGCGCCTGCTGGGGACCAGCGCCCGCTGACAGGATCGCGCTCGAACTTGCGTGTCTGCCCACCGCGCGTGAGTTCGATCGAAGCGATGCCAAGCTCGGGCAGCGAAACCAGCTGTCGATCCGCCAGTTCAGCCCAAGGGCGCGAGGCGAGCTCGGCCACGGCGGACTCGACGATTCCGACGACATCCTCGCCTGCGCGACGGAACAAGCGTCCAGGCACGCCCGGACTGGCAGCTTGCGCAGCGCCGAATTCCAGCTTGAACTCGCCTTCGCCGGTGACGATCGAAAGGCTCTCGACGCTGTCGCCCGCGGCAAAGGGCTGCGCGTTCTCGTAGACCAAATGCTTCGCCACGCGCGCATTTTCCAGGGCGCCAATCAGATCGAGCACAGCTTCGGAATCGGCGCGCATTTCGACCTGCGTGAGCGCCCCATCGCGAGCGCCGAGTTTCCACTGCGTGCCTTCGCGGCGCAGGCTCACACTGCGCTCGCCAGAGTGCAGTTCGATGCGCTGAACCTCATCGCGCACAAAGCGCACCAGTTGCGCGTCCAAGAAGCCATCGGAGGGAAGAACGGCGAGGAGCGCGCTTGAATCATCGACGCGGAACACGTGGCTCGAGCCCTCGCGCATGCAGATCCAGCTTTGCGACTCACGGTGGCGTTTCATGAGCAGCGCGATTTCACTGCCGCCCTGCAGCGACAACTCCACGCGCAGATCAGGCTGACTCAGGCCGTAAGCCGCGGCCTCCGCAGCGGAATCCGCCAGAAAGGTTCGCGCTTGCATGTAGCAGACCGTGGATAGGAACGGGCCAACCGCAGCTGGATCGAGAGCGGCGTTCCAGGGTCTCGTTGAGCGCCAACCTGTTTCCGTCGTGCCGGCTTCGAAAGCGAGATCGGTCAGGCCCTCCTGCTCGTCCAGCGCAACCAGGCCCGTGCGGCGCACTTCGAGCACTGTCGCCGGGGCCGCGTTCAAGATGCGCCGTTGGCGCCAATCCCCAAGGTCGCGCTCAAGCGTCGAATCGAGGTTGAGCGAGGTGCGCACGACGCGGCCATCGACACGCGCGAACACGTGCTTGCCGTCGATGTCCTTCGCGCCCAGTTCCAAGCGCAGGGTGCGCTCGCCCTCGGGCAAGGTCTCGACCAGCTCCAGTACAACGCGTGGCGGGTCCAGGGAAAATCCCTTGAGGTTTGCGGCTTCCGCGGGAATCGCGCGGTTGTGCGCCACAATTTCAAGCAGGCGATCGAGGACGCCGCCCTCGGCGGGATACGCCAGAGGATCGACAATCTGCCATGTGCCGTTGGCGTCGCGCTCCATCGTGAGCTGCAGCCCGCGCTCGAGGTTGTCGATGCGCACGGCCCGCAAGCGCTCCGGCAACACGCCCTCGAACAACGGGCGGTCCGTCTCGAACTGTCCGGACTTCTCGCGCTCCAATTGCCACAGGGCGATTCCGCCTAGCAGCAACACGAACAACAGCAGGAACCAAACGGTGCGCGAACCCACGGACTAATTCCCCAGCGGAGTGGACGTCCGCGCAAGTCTTCGCTGGATCGAATTCAACGCCGCCTCCGGTACCAGGTGACCAAACCCAGGATCAAACACAGCCCCGGCAACAGGAACACGACCAGTGACCGCAGGCGAACGAGATTGTCGCCCTGGCGCACGTCGAGAATCCGATGCTCTTCCACGCGCGGCGCCACGCTCAAGCGGTACTCGCGCGCGGCGAGCCAATTGAAAGCGTTGAGCGCAAAGTCTTTGTTGGTCTTCGAAAGCCGACTGGTCAGGAGCTCGGGCGAGCCAATCACGATCAATCGTCCCAGGCGCGTCTCGTCCGTCGCGGCGCCGCCCTCCGCGGGCGTCAGTTGAGCCGCGTAGACCAGTGCTGTTCGCCGGCCCATGGGTTCGCGCGTGCGATCAGGCTTCCAGTCATTCAAGCCCGAGCTATCGGGCAAGTCGATCCAGGAATTCTCGCTGGCTTGAGCCAGTTCGGTCAGCACGACGTCCACTCGCTGGCCCTGTCGCGACAGCGGTCGGGCCATCTGACTCCAGAGGCTGCGGCCGAAGCGCACCAGGGGTTCCGTGACCGCGTGGCGAATCTGAAGCGCACCAGGACCGCTGAATATGTTCGCACACTCCGCCAGGCCCACCATGTACCCGTTGGGACCTGGCTTCTGCTCGGCCACGTAACCAAGACCGATGTCGATGCCGTAGCGAGCCGCCAGTGCGCGGGTGCTGCCCTCGCCATCGGGATAGCGATGGCTGCCCGTGAGGAGCAGGCGTCCGCCGCGATCGACGTAGTCAAAAATGGTGCTGCATTCTTCCGCCGAAAGTGCTTGGGTCGGATCAACGAGCGCCAGGGCGGCGCAATCGCTTGGGATCGCGACGCCATTGCCGTCGAAACGCTCGATCTCGAATCCGTCAGCCACCAAAGTCGTCGTCAGTGCGCCGAGGTCGCCGCTCTCGTTGCCTTCGCTGGCCGCGGCGCCGTAGGGATTGCGTTCGCCGTGTCCGACCAGGAAATAGATCTTGGGCCGCGCTTCGGCGGAGACACGTTTGAGCGCCTTGGCCAGGGCCTCTTCCCCGCGGAAGGCGGCGATGCTTGCCGGAACGAAGTTGTTCGGATCTGGATTGCCGACGTCCAAATCGGCGATGTCCGTGAAGAGCGTCAATCGCGCGCGGCTCTTGCCGCGGTGAACGACAACCAGGCCGAATTCATCGCCATCGATCCGCAGTCGCGCGAGGGCCTCCGCGGCGCTGACGGGATCGCCCGCCCCGTGACGGATCACTTTGATCTTTTCCGGCGCGGATGCTCCGAGCACCTCCAGCAAGTCATTGAATCGCCCCTGCGCTTCGCCCCCAGGAACGGCGATGTGCTTGGGCAAGGGCCGAAAGAAAACTTCAATCGTCGCGAGCTCGGGCAGCTTGTCGACGATGTCCGACAGCACCGGATCCAGTGAGTTGCGCTGACTCTTCGTGAGATCGAATCTCGCGCGCAGGCCCGGACGCTCCGCAAGCCAGGTGGTCAGTCCAGCCGCGAAGGCGAAAAGCAGCAGGCCCAGGGTGACCGCCACGGCGATGCGCGCGCGCAGCCATGCACCGGCGGAAGATGCGCCCTGCGTGCTCATCGCCAACGCCTCGACTCGACCAGCCGCGTGGCCAGGAATGCACAGAATCCTGTCCAAACAAGGAAGAAAACCACGTGCGCCGTGTCGAGTACGCCGTTCGCGAAGGAGCCCTGCAGTCGCGCAACCACATCGATCCTGCGAAACACTGCACCCTGCCAGTTCTCCGGCGTCGCGCCGGCGAGGTCCTTGAGGAAAGGCAACAAGAGCAGCACGAGGTTGAACACGAAACTAAGGAAGGCAGCCAGGATCGGCGTGCTGGTGCCTGCGCTGGCGACAAGTCCGATGCCGCAGAACAACCCCGAAACGAGCACCGCACCCGAGTAGGCGCCAAACAGCACCGGCCAATCAGGCGCGGCCCCGAGGAATCCGAGGGCGAGGCCGTAGAGCAGCGCTGCGGCCCAAAGCAACGACATGAACGCCGTGGCTGCGAGCAACTTGCCCAGCACCACGGCCTGATCTGTCACCGGAGCGGTCAGCAGGAACTCGAGCAAGCCCGCCCGCGACTCTTCGCTGATCATTTTCATGGTCAGCAGCGGTGGGAGCACGGCCATCACCGTCCAATAAGGCAATCCGTGGCCCAGCAACATGGAGATCGAAAAGTCGACATCGCCGTCGAACACGCCCACGTACCAGGCGAGCAGTGCGCCGTTGAGCAACATCGCCGCGAACAACAACAACCACGCCAGGGGGCCGAAGAACAACCCGGCAAGTTCCCGGCGGAAGATGGTCCACAGGCCGCTCATGCTTGCTTGGGAGGCTCGTCTCCGGGCACCACCGGCTTCTTCAAGTCGCGCGCCGCCCCGGCTTCGAATGGATTCAGGTTGTAGGCGACGCGGGGTGGCGTCGGCGTGCCGAGCGGAATGGCCGTCTTTGCGGCAGCGGCGGGCGCAGCTGGCTTTTTCGTCGGCGTCCCGAGGGAAATGTAGGCGCCCATCTCGGTCGGCGAAACGTTCGTGTCCTTGGGAGCAGCGCTCGCAACGCCCGAGGACGCGCCGTGTGCTTGTCCGTGGCCCTCGAATTCCAAGGCGATGCGGCTGAAGAGCACTTCGAGCGTCGGCCGGCTGTAGGACAACTCGCGCAACGCCCACTTGCGCTGAGCAGCGAGGGCACCAATGTCCTCGCGCAAATCCTCCGCGGTCTGGATCTCGAAGACGTTGTGGATGCCAAGGCGACCGCGATCGACCACATCGCGGACCCCCTTGATGGCGCGCAGCAGGCGCACGGCATCCGCGCTGTCCGCGCCGACGACGGCTTCGAGGCGCACGGCGCTCTTGTGATGGGATCCAGCCACCAGTTGGTCGGGCGTGCCATCGGCGGCGATGCGTCCCTTGCTCAGGATGATCACGCGCGGGCACACGGCTTCCACCTCGGGCAGGATGTGCGAGGAGAGCAGCACGGTGTGCTCCCGCGCCAGTTCGCGCAGCAGCCCACGCATCTCCAAGCGCTGCAGTGGATCTAGCCCGCTGGTGGGTTCGTCGAGGATCAGGAGCTCCGGCGCGGGCAGCAGCGCCACAGCAAGTCCAACGCGCTGGCGTTGACCGCGCGACAGGGAGCCGATCATGCTCTCACTGCGATCTGCGATGCGCACGCGATCGAGAATTGCGGGGATGCGCGTCTTCGCTTCGCGCCGCGGCATTCCGTGCAGTCGCGCTTGGAATTCGAGCATCTCGCGCACGCGGTACTCGCGGTACAGCGGCACGGACTCGGGCAGGTAGCCGATCTTGCGGCGCACGGCCAACGAGTCGCGCAACACATCCAGTCCTGCAATTTTCACCACACCCGAACTGGCCGGCAGATAGCCGGTCAGGATGCGCATCGTGGTGGTCTTGCCGGCGCCGTTGGGACCGAGGAAGCCAACGACTTCGCCCGCGTCGAGGTGGAAGGACAGGTCCTCGATGGCGAGATTCGCACCGAAGCGGCGCGTCAGATGTTCAACGGTGATCACGGGCGATGAGAGTAGCTCTGCATCGAGCCGCTCACAACGAACCTGCCCCCGGGGAGTTCACGGTTTCCGGCGCGGAGAGCGCGCACTGTTCGTCACGGCCGGAAAGTGTGCGATTTGCTTCACTTCAGGCGTTCGGGACCGCACGCAGTTCCTCGCGGAGGTCCCTAGCAGCCCGTTGAAAAAGTGCCCTGCTGCGGCTTCGCGATCTTCGCCGTGGCGTCGTCACGCTCGTCGGGCCGTGCTCAGCGGCCAGGAAGGCCGCCTCCGCCGTCCCTCCGTCGCGTTCCTAGCCACGACGAAGATCGCCTCGCCTCGCGACGGGACTTTTTCAA
>CANKOY010000005.1 GCA_947484275.1 Planctomycetota bacterium
ACAAGGCGCGGCGCAGCAGCGTGGCCTCGGCGCCCCCAAATCCGATCCCGAGGTCCACGCTCCACGCGCGCTCGCTTCCCGGCGGCGCACCGAGCGTGATCACGCTGCTTGTTCCGCCGTGCAGGAGCGCGCTCTCGATCCCCAATTCCCGTAACGCCGATGCGGCCAGGTCCAGGGCGTGGCCCTTGGCGACGGCGCCGAGATCCAGCGCCACGGAGGATGCGTTGAGACGCACGCTGCGCGATTCCCTGTGAAGGACGAAGCCCGCCCCAGGAATTGGCGAAAGATCGTTTGCAAGCACCGGACCCGCGCGCAGCCGATCCATCGTCGCCCCGACGCACACGTCGAAGGCTCCTTCAGTCTCAGCATTCCACTGCGCGCAAAGCTCTAGCAGTTCAAAAGTTTCAGGATCGACGCGCACCCAATCAGTCGCTCCGGCGCGATTGATGCGCGACACGAGCGAGTCCCTGCGAAAGCGGCTGTAGCGCCCATCGCAGTCCTCGATCACCGCGAGCGCGGCCTCTGCCGCCGCAAGCGCGCGGGTTTCAGATTCGCAGGCCAGCAGCAATTCAAAGCGCGTGCCCATGGCGTAACACGCCGCGCGATGGGGCCTCGGGCCGCCGTGCGCGTCGAGTTGCGTGGGCTCTTGCGGCGCCGCCTGCACTACGCGCGCGCGACCTTGAGTGTCGTGGGGTCGAAGGTGTAGGCGCCCTTACTCCACAGCGATCGCGTGGCCAGATCGACAATCACCATCACCTTCGCTGCCGTATCCACGTCGCCGATTGCCGGAGTGCGCTTGCGGATGCAATCGAGCCACTGCAGTCGGTGCGCATCCTGGTCAGCGACTCCCGGGGGAGATTTGAAGGTCTGCTCCTCGATCTCTTCCACGAACAAACGCTCGGGCCTCAACACGCAGTCTTCGTTGGCGAGGTAGAGATTCGCCTTGTGTCCGCGGATCAGCACCTCGACTCCGGTCTCGTTGCATGTGGAGCCCGCGATCGTCATGGTGTGGCCCTTCTCGAACTCGACGTTCAAGTTGACCTGATCGTGGTTCTCCATGGCGGTGTCGTGGAAGTGCCCACCGGTGGCGACGACGCGCGTCGGCCAGCCTGCGTCGAGGGCCCAGACCAGGGGCGTGGTGACGTGCACCAGCAGGTCGCCGATCACGCCAGTGGACCAACGCCGATAGCGGCGCCAACGGAAAAAGACGTTGGGATCCCAGTCACTGGCGCCCGCGGGACCACACCAGGCCTTCCAGTCGAGCACTGGGCCAGGAACGACCAGAGGATCGACGCTGTAGAGCCACTCGCCATCCTTGGAATTGCGGCAGTAGCTGGTCTGCGAAAACGTCGGCTTGCCGATGGCGCCCGCGGCGATCAGCTCGCGCGCCTTGTGGTACTTCGCGTGCTGAAGGAACTGCGTCCCCACTTGGAAAATCGAGTCATTGGCTTTCACGACCGCGCGCAGTTCGATGGCTTCTTCGACGCTCAGGGTCATGGGCTTCTCGAGGTACACGTCGAGACCGGCCAGGATCGCGTCGGTGGCCATGCGCGCGTGCCAGTGCTCGGGCGTGGCGATCAAGACCGCGTGCAGATCGTCGCGGGCCAGCAATTGCTGGTAGTCGCGGTGGCCGGCGACTTCGATGCCCTGTTCCTTGCTGCAGAATTCGACGCCGCGCTTGAGATAGGGCTCGGCCACGTCACTGATCGCCGTGATCAGGACCTGCTCCTTGCCTTCCTTGGCCAGGGCGCAGATGCGCTGGCAATGGCCAAAGCCCATGGCCGGCGTGCTCGGCGCGCCGATGCCGATCACACCGATGCGAATCGGCTCGCCCGGCTTGGGCGGCACGCGCGTACGACGCTTTTGCGGAGCCGGAAAATTGGATCCACGGGCCGCTGACGTGTTCGCGAGCAAGCCCACACCTGCGACCGCGGCTCCCAAGGCCAGGAGGCTTCGACGGGTGGTGCTCGATCGAGTATCGGGGGTCGATTCGTTGCGCTGCATGGGAGCTCCGGGGCTCGAGCGTGGTTGCTCCTGGGTCGCATCCCGTCATCGCTGCGGGAGGATCCTGGAAGCTGGATTGGGGGCCGCGAGCCTAGCGCATCGGCGCATCAAAGTGGGCTGACGATCCAGCCGACCGCGCGCACAATGGTCCAGGTGTCCGCGTCGGTGTTCAGGCCGCGGCCGGGACCTGGGGCGATCGGCTCGCTGTGGAGCGCGGCCGAAAAGCCCCGGACTCCCGCTGCGGAGCGCCAGCGCAAGACCGTGTCGCCGCGCCGAGCGCGACGTCGTGGAATGGAGCCAGAGACGGGATTCGAACCCGTAACCCCCGCTTTACGAAAGCGGTGCTCTACCGTTGAGCTACACTGGCCCGCTGATTGAAAACGGAGGCGCTGGGGTTGCCCCCAGCGCCGCGCGCGGCAAAAGGATACCCCGCCGGGGCGGCTCAGCCTTGTGCTTTCGCGGTCCGCGCCGCCGAACGCAGCATCTCCGCCCGAACGTCAGGCTGAAGCTGCATTGCGCCCACGGCACGAGCGGCGCTCGTGCGCACCGCGGCCGATCCTTCCGCATTCACCGCGGCGTGGAACACAGCGGTCATGTCCTCGCTAGATGCCGCAGCCCCGCGGGCGAAGACACCGGCTAGGGCGTGCGCAGCTGAGGTGCGAGCCGCGTCCGAGCGGCTCGCGTCCGCAAGAACGGCCACCAGGGAGGAAACGTGGGTGCTGTCGCCGACCAGGGCGAGGGTCGCCATGGAGGCCGTGGACACGCCGTCCTCGCGCTTGGCGAGGGTCGAGATCAGGCCCGGAATGGCCTCCGAGATGCTGCCGCCGGCGGCTGCAATGCTGCCAAGCGTGACCGCGGCCTTCGTGGCCAGTTGGTCGGCCTCGGCGCGGTCGCCTGTCAGTGCACCGACGGCAGTCGCAACCTCGGCCATGTCGCCAGCGTTGGCGATCACGCCGGAGACGCTGTCGCCGAAGAGTTCCTTCGCCTGGTCGGGATTGGCCGAAAGCACGAAAATCGGCGTCTTCTCGAAACGCGGCTCTGCGCGCAGATCAGCGATGACCTGGAAGGTCGTCAGATCCGGCAACGAGTCTGACACGATCACCGCATCGACGCCCGGAACGCGGTGGAGCAGGGCGAGCGCGTTCGCGCCGCGGTCGGCGCCCATGGACGCGAACCCAAGCTTCTCGGCTTGGGCCTGCGCGCCCTGACGAATGTCGGCGTTGGCTTCGATCACGAACGCCGTGCGCACGACTTCGCGTCCAACGGCTTCACCGAGCATCGCAACGACCCGGCCATCGGCGCCCGAGCGCGCGCGAACGGCCATGTCGCCGAGGGCCACGGCGGCCTCCGAACGCATCGCACCGTCTTTGCTGCCCAGTGCGGCCATCAGGCCGCCCGTGGGCCCATTCGGCATCGCGGCAAGGGCGTGAATCAGTGCGCGGCCTGCCGTGTGATCCGAGTTGCGAACGGCGGTCGACAGGGCGTGATCGATGGCCTCGGCCCCGATCAATCCCATGCCGATCGCATTCGAGTCGGTCAAAGCGGCCATGGAGCTGACGTCAGCGCCAGCAGCTGCCATCGCGGCGAGCTTGGCGTTCTCCGCTGCGTATGCCCGGGCTAGCCCGGCGCGGGCAACCATCGAATTCGAATCGACGGCCAGCGCGCGGTCGTAGTTCTTCTTCGACAGCTCGTCGCCGTAGACAGCACGCGCGACAGGCATCGAAGCCAGACCCTTCTCGGTCCAGCTCCAAACGACGTCGGAGTACTGGTGGGCCGAGAGCACATTGCCTTGGCGTAGCGCGTACGCCTCACCGGCCTTGAGGAAATCCGTGAGTGCGTCACCGGAGCTCTTGCACTTCGCCAGCGCCGTACTGGCTGCGCTGCGCACGCCGCCGTCGGTGTCCGACTTGGCCAGGTGCGCGAGCATGCCGCCCGCGCGCGAATCGCCGATGTAGCCCAAGACCAGCGCCACATTGCGCTTCAGGAACGCGTCCGGGCTGTTGAGCGCTTCGATCAGCGGGATCACAACGTCGCTGTCCATTTCGGTCAGGGTGTGCATGTACAGGACGCGACGATCGTCGCTGCCCTGATCACCCAGGGTCGGCAGCATGTAGGCCACGGCATACTCGCCGTGCTCGGCCGCCAACGTGTTGCGCGCCTTGCGCGACTCCATCGAGTTTTCAGAGCGCAGAAGATCCAGCTGCGCTTTGATCGCGGCGCCGTCGTTCTTGCGCTCAGCGCGACCCATCTCGGCCAGGCCCATCAGGCGCCGGGCGACCAGTTCGAAGTCCCCTTGCTTGGTCAGGATTTCCATCCAGACCTTGTGGTCGGTGTTCTTCCACAGGCGGTAGGCCTGCTCGTGGGACGGATCCTTGGCCAGGACCATTTGGAAGGACTTCAGGGCTTCGGCGTCCTTGCCCCGGCTGAGCAGCTCAACACCCTGCTTGAACAGGTCTTCGACTTCGTCGGCGCTGCTCCAGTTCAGGGTCGTCAGAGCGAAGGGCGTCGGAACCGCGTTGGCCAAGGCCGGCGTGGTGAGGGCGGAAAGCGCCAGGACGAGGCCAAGAGTGCGGGGGGTTCCAGTCATGACTGCGTTCCTCATTAAGAGGTGAAGACCAGGGGGATGGAGCGGTCCAAGGCGCGTGGGACCTTGGTGAACTCGCGTGGGGCGTTGGAAAACAGGTGATGGAGCGCTGGGGATCCTCGCACGCCTGCGGGCCGCCAGCGGCGACCGTTGAGCGCTGATCCGGGCAGCGAGGGTCCGCGGGGGCGGAATCGTGCCGGATAAGGTTCGGAGATGATAGCGGGGCGACCTTGGGGGTCAAGAACGCCGCTGAGCGCGGGCGGATTGCCTCCGCTCGTTCCTATCCCAGACTGGCGGGAAGGCTACCGCCGGCCTCGATCTTGCCCTGGAGCCAAGCGCGCACGGCGGCAAACATCGGCGGAGTGGGCGCATGGGCCAGGACAATCGGCAGGTTCGGGTCCTCCCATAGATTGCGAGGCAGGGTCTGCGGCGACCCGAACCAAATCAGGCCCACAGGCCACTTCAAGCGCCGCAAGTCGGCTACGCGCTCGAGCAGGCTCGTGATTTCAGTCTCCGTGAGCCCGTACCCGCCGTGGAAGGCGCGCACCTCGCAAACCACCGGCAGGACCACCCCCGCCGGGCTGGAGTCCTGGGCCAGGGCCTCGCGCAAAAGGGCGATCTGTCGGCGTGCCTCCGGAGTCGGCAGTTCGGGTTCTGACATGCCGACCTCGCAGGACTTCCCTCGCCGCCAGGGCCAAGATGCTGGAGATGCAACCAGGGCGGCGGCTCCTAGATCCGCTGCGAAGGTCGCGCGGGCTTCCAGTGGAGAATTCTCCCCCACCTGAGAATGCAGGGGCCGCGGAGCGATCGAGCGCGAGCGCAGTTCGTCGCGCAGGGCGCGCATGGTGCTCGCGGCCTGGGCCAGTCGCTCGCGGCTAAGTTCGCCGGAGGCAACTGCGGCCAGCAACTCCGCCGCCGCCGCATGTGGATCGTGGGGGCACAAAAGTCCGTCGCAGCCTGCGGTCAGGGCACGCGCGTACCGCCGAGGCTCCTGGGCCAGCGCACCCATGTTCATGGCGTCGCTCAGCACCGCCCCCGTGAAGCCGAGTTCGCCGCGCAGCACGCCGGTGATCGCCCGTTCCGAAAGCGTGGCCGGCAGCCCGCGCTCGCCCGTCATGGCGGGCACGTCGAGGTGACCGACCATCACCGTCTCCACGCCGGCGTGGAGAAGTTCGCGGAAGGGCACGAGCTCGATCTCGCGCAGCCCCTGTTCGTCGCGAGAAACGCGCGCCAGTTCGATGTGGCTGTCCTGGGAGGTGTCGCCGTGTCCGGGAAAGTGCTTCGCGCAACCCGCGGCGCCGCCCGCGCGCAGACCCTCGAGCCAGGCGCGGGCCAATCGACCGGCGCGCTTGGGGTCGTCGCCGAAACTGCGCACGGCGATGATCGGATTGTCGCGGGCCGTGTTGACGTCGGCCACGGGCGCGAGCACCAGTTCGATGCCGCAGGCCCGCGCCTCGCGCGCGGTCAATTCTCCGGCGGCTCGCAGCAGCGCAATTCCCTGGGCCGGCGTGCGCGCACCAGTCGCCGCAGCGGCCAGAGCCAAGGCCGGCGGAAGGCGCGTGCCCTCGGTGAAGTGCAGTCCAGCGCCCTGTTCGAGGTCGCAGCATGCGAAAGGCTCGCTCTCACCCTTCGCGCGCATGGCGGCGCGCAGGGTGCGCAGCAATTTCACCGGCGAGACCGCGCCCGCCGGCGTGCGGCCGAAGGCGACCACACCCGCGGGCGGAAAGCGCAGCAAGTACTCGGGATCCGGGAGAATTTCCGTCGGCGAAGCGATGGTGCCCGCCACGCGCACCTCGGGCACGAGCACCGCGCCGATGTCCAGTTCGATTTCGCGCTCCGCAGGGGCAGACATGGCGCCATCCTACGCTCTGGTGGCGCGAAGTCGCAGGTCTGAATAGGCTCGGGACACCTCAGATTTGGCCTCGGCAGACGGGTCCGAACGAACGGCATCGCAACGCGGCGAAATCGAAGGAGACCTCGATGACTTCCCCCGCTCGACACGAATCGCGCGTGCTGACGTCATTAGCCTTACTGCTCGCCGCGAGTGCTGCGGGGACCCAAAGCACGACGCGCATCAGCGTTTCCTCCCGAGGATTTCCGGGAAGCAACGTCAGCTCGAGTCCCCAGCTGTAGAGGACGGCCGGCGTGCGACTCAACTATCGCGCGCCCCGCGACTCAGGGCAGCAGGGCGCGCCTCATGTTTGACCTCGTGCCGTTCCCCGTGTGAATCGCAGTGATGCCCATGGTCCCGGAGAGGATGTGCGGCACCATCGCCATCGGAGTCGTCAATTCCCATTCGTTGGGGCTGACTTGCACCGCACCGGTCACCGGGAGGACGAGCAACAATCCGTTCATGTCGAGAAACTCGATCGCGTCCGGCAACGGCGCGTTGGAAATCGCGACGAGCATCCGGTTTTGATTAAGCACGCGGACCGGCGGCCAGGGAATCGTCGGCAGCACAGGAAACACATCCGGGAAAATCTTCCGGACGTTGTAGTTCGCAACCTGCGCATGTGACGTGACCGGAGCCTGGGCCGCGATGCACAGAAGACCGAGGATTGCGAGCGTGTCTCTCATGGATGTGCACTCCCCCGCCGCGCAGGCGATTTCACAATCCTAGCGCTTGCGCCAGGACACCGTTGCAATTCCTGTTGTGAGAGGCCCTGTGGCCGGGAATGGCCGTCAACTGCACGGCGCCCCTCGGTAGCATTCGAGCGAGCCCTGGGTGCCGATCGCGGAGAAACGAACGAACATGGAGACGATGCTTCGCTTCGCCGCATTTGCGCTCCTGTGTGGCGCGTGCTCGGCGGTTGCGCCAGATGGCACTCAGGAAGACGGCCGCGTTCAACGGCCCAAGTACGTCTAGTTGCGCATAGTCCACGCACGGCGAGTCGTCATCGACCTGGTCAAGGGCGCCGTGATTCGCAGCTCATTCGAGATGCAGCATCCGGATGCGCTGCTGTCCCTGCCATTACTCGGCGCGCCGAAGACAGTGGCCGGCATGACTTCGCACTGTCAGACCGCCTCGTGCGTCAGTACCCCGCCGCGTGGCCGTCCTTGCGGCTTTCGCTGGCGCCGACGTACGTGCCGTTCTTTGCATCGCGGTGGATCGCTTGGTAGCCGCCAAAACCGCCGCGGCCGGAGCGCACTTCGTGGCCCAGCTTCTCAAGCGCTTCGACAGTGGCGCTTGGGATGCCGCTCTCGACTTCCACATAACCGCCGTCGGTCATTTTCGGATTGTCGTAGTCGCTCGAACCCAGATGTTGCCAGCGGGCCGCGTCGCCGGCCTCTTGGAAGTTCATGCCAAAGTCCACCAGGTTGCAGACGATCTGCACGTGGCCCTGGGGCTGCATCGCGCCGCCCATGAGGCCGAAGGAAAGAAACGGCGCGCCGTCCTTCATGATGAACGCGGGGATGATCGTGTGGAACGGGCGCTTGCCGGGGGCGTAGACGTTGGCGTGGCCGGGCTCGAACACGAACATCTCGCCGCGATCCTGGAAGCAAAATCCAAGGCCGGGCACGACGATGCCGCTGCCCATGCCGCGGTAATTGCTCTGGATCAGCGAGACCATGTTGCCCGCGCTGTCGGCGCAAGTGAGATAGATCGTGTCGCCTTCGTCCAAGGCGGGATTGCCGGCATCGAACGAGCGCACGGCGCGCGCGGGATCGATCAACTTGCGCCGCGCGGTGGCGTATTCCTCCGACAAGAGACCCGCGAGGGGAAGCTTCGAGAACTCCATGTCTCCGTAGAACTTCGCGCGGTCTTCGAAGGCGAGTTTCTTCGCCTCGATCATAACGTGCAGCGTCTGCGGCGAGTTGAAGCCCATGGACTTCAAATCGAAACCCTCGAGGATGTTCAGCATCTGCAGCGCCGCGATGCCCTGGCCGTTCGGCGGCAACTCGAACACGTCGTAGCCGCGGTAGTTGACCGACACCGGCTCGACCCAGGTCGAAGTGTGGCGCTCGAAATCGAGCTTGCGCAGGTACCCGCCGTTGGCGGCCATGAAAGCGTCGATGCGCTCGGCGATCTCACCGCGGTAGAACGCGTCGCGGCCCTTGCTGGCGATCAGCGCCAGCGTCCGTCCAAGATCCGGGTTCTTGAAAATCTCGCCTTTCGCCGGGGCGCGGCCCTCGGGCGCGTAGGTCCCGAGGAAAGCGCCGGGCAACTTTGCTTTCTGCGCCCCGCGCACGCCGATGTTCCATTGAAAGGCGATGTACTCCGTCAACGGGAACCCCCCGTGCGCGTAGCGAATCGCCGGCGCGAGCACATCTCCCATCGGCAACTTGCCGAACTTCTTGTGCAGTTCGAACCACGCGTCAACGGTGCCGGGGACCGAGATCGGCAGCATTCCATTGGGCGGAATCGTCGCGCGGCCGAGTCTCTTCAATTCACCCTGCAGGCCCTCGAAGCTCAGCCCCAGGGGCGAGCGGCCCGAGCCGTTGATGCCGTGTAGCTTCTTCGCTTTCGCGTCCCAGACGATGGCGAACAGATCTCCGCCGATGCCGTTGCCCGTGGGCTCCATCAAACCGAGCGCCGCATTGGCGCCGATCGCCGCGTCCACCGCCGTTCCGCCGGCCTTCAGGATGTCGAGGGCAATCTGTGTCGCCAGCGGATGGCTCGTGGCCGCCATGCCATGCTGGGCGAAGACTTCCGAGCGCGTAACGAAGGGGCTGCCGTTGACGCGGTCAATCTGCGCCGCTGCCACAGGAGCCAGGTGAATGAGAAGCGCGCTGATCGCGCACAGTCGGAACGATCCTGTGGAGCTCATGCTCGCACTCTAGCAGCCCTGCGCGCGCCGGTCCTCAGGGCCCGACGATGTACTCGAGCCCAGCGGACAAAGTCATGTTGTTCGGCGGCGCGAAACCGTTGTCGCGTCCCCAGCACTGCACGTCCACCACCGTCCCTGGCACGCGCAGGAAGGGCGCCGGGGTGCCACCGAGTCCGCCGACAGCGAAGAGGTTCATGTTGAGCGAATACACGCCGGAGCAATCGTTCGGCGGCGGATTGCCGCTGGAGTTCATCGGCACCGCGCGTCGCACAGGCGCGCTCACACACCGCAGTCCGTTTCCGAACGGCACCGCGGCTTGCCCCGCATCAGTGTAGAGATAGAGCCCCGGCTTATTGTTGATCACGTTGCGCGTCTCGATGCGAAAGACCGCACCCGCCGTCGCGCTGGGCGAGCCGAACCAGTCGATGAAGGGCGCGCAACCCAGGCTGTTGACCGTGGGCCCACAGAAGATCACCGGCGGCGCGGGCGGTCCGAAGGTGATGTCGACGATCTTGTCGCCGGGCTCGGGCTGGAGGAACACCGGGTTCAATTCCACGTAGGTTGTCGGATGGAATTCGTGCACCTGGCCTGAGATGCCGTCCGCCACCAGTACGTTTCCCGTGTAGGGACTGATCTCGATCCCGTGCGGGTTGCCCCAGCCGGTGCCGGAAAAACTCCCCAGGAGATTGTGCGCGCTGTCGTAGCGGTAGACGAGATTCGTGACCATCGCCGTGACCAAGATCTCACCGTTCGGATTGAATGCGAGATCGTTCGCCTGCGTGGTCGCGGGCAGGTTCCAGGAACTGACGAATGCGCCGTTGGTCGCCAGGACTTCGAGCACGGAACCGCCTGTGTAGCTGCAGATGAACAAGTTTCCGTTGGGCCCGATGCGCATGTCCGCGGGATTGGAGACCGACGTCAATGTCTGGATGAACGCACCGGTGTTCACGTTGTACTCGCTCACGGAGTTCGTGCTCCAGTCGCCGATCAGCACGTTCCCATTGGGCCCGTAGAGACCAGCCCACTGCACAGTCCCGGACGGATTGTAGGTCTTGATGTAGGCGCCGGTCGTGAGATTGAACTCCTCGACTCCGCCGGAGAAGTGCCCGACGAGCATGCGGTTGTAGGGCACGCTGATGTGGATTCCGAGTTCCCCCACCGCGGCGATCGAGGGCGTGAAATTGCTACCGAACACACCCGACGCGCCGTTGTAGCGGCGCACGGTGTCCGCGGCATCGCTGGTGACGAAGAGATCGTGGCCATGGGCGAGGCCGGGAAGCAGCGCAACGGCCGCCGTCAAGCAAGCCATCTGGATTGCCGCAGTGCGGCGATGACCCGAGGGACTGGAGAATCGAAGACCCATGGAAGCTCCTGTTTCGCGATGAGGGCGGACGCGGCGCGGCGATGAGCACGCGGGCAGTCGCCGAGCGCCGCCCGATGGCCCGTGAGATTCTATGCCCGTCCGGCGTTGGCCGGAGGTCCGCAATCGCGCCAACTCTGATACAAGTGAGGGTTGCCCGCCGCACACCTCGACCCTCACCAGAACTCACGCATGCACTCTTTGCGCCCGCGCTTCGCCTCCCCCCTCGCTCTACTCCTGCTCCTGAGCCCAACCGCCTGGGCCGGGACGCGCTACGTCAATGTGGGGCTCGCGACGGGCGCCAACAACGGCAGTTCCTGGGTTGACGCCCACCGCGGGGCGGACGGCGTGGCCGTGGCCTTGGGCCTGGCGGTGAGCGGCGATCAGATTTGGGTCGCAGCAGGCACGTACCTCCCCACCACCTTAGGCACGCGCAGCATCGCGCACCAATTGCGCAACAACATTGAGGTCTACGGCGGCTTCGCAGGCTTCGAAACGAGCCTCACGCAGCGCGACGTCCAGCTGAACGTGACGACCCTATCCGGCGATTTGGCCGGCAACGACGGCAGCGCGATCTACACCGACAACTCGTTCCACGTGCTGAACGGCGCGGGCACCAACGCGAGCGCGGTGCTCGACGGCTTCAGCGTCCGCTCGGGCAACGCCAGCGGCGGAGCCACGAACGAAGATCGCGGCGGCGGGATCCTGTGCGTCAGCGGTGCGAGCCCGACGATTCGCAACGCGCGCTTCTTCGCCAACCGCTGTTCCTTCGGCGGTGGCGCAGGCTACATCAACAACTCCAGCCCGACGTTCACCGACTGCACGTTCGACGCGAACATCGGCGGGTCCTTTGGCGGAGCGTTCGACATGGCCACCAACGTCGCCGCCACGTTCGAGCGCTGTCGCTTCACGAACAACACGGCCAACCGCGCCGGGGCGATCGAGATTTTCAGCAACAGTTCGGTCAAGGTCTACAACTCGCTGTTCCAGGGCAACAGCGCCACGGGCGGCACCGGCGGCGGCGCGATGTTCATCGCCAGTTCCAGTCCTCAAATCCGCAACTGCACGATTATCGCCAACACGTCGCCTGCAAGCGCGTCCGCAGGAATTGCCGGGAGCAGCGCGTCACCTTCGATCATCAATTGCATTGTCGATGGCAACATCGCTGCCGGCGGAGCCACTGGCGTGACGGCGCAGATTTCGCCCGCGGGCATGTCGGTCACCTACTCGCTGGTCGTCGGCTACGCGGGCACGGGCAACCTCAGTTCCGCGCCGATCTTCGACAACTGCGGCGCGTTCCTCCCGCGCCTGGCTCCCAGCGCGCCGGGCGTGGACGCTGGCAGCAACGCGGGTCTGCCGGTGGGCTCGAACCTCGATCTGTCCGGTGCTCCGCGGCGCGCCGACAATCCCGCGGTGCCCGACTCGGGCTCGGGCAGCGCGCCAGTCATCGACATGGGCGCCTTCGAAGCGGCAACGGACTGCAATGGAAATGGAGTCGCGGACACCTGCGACATCGCCAGCGGTTTTTCGCTGGACATCAACGGCACTGGGATTCCCGACGAATGCGAATGCTTCGGCGGTGCGCCGCCCGCGGTCTACTGCGTCGCGAAATTCAACTCGCTGTTCTGCGCGCCGTCGATTTCCTTCACGGGCCTGCCCAGCGTGTCGAGCCCGGCGCCGTTCACGATCCGCGCGACGCAGGTGCTGAACAACAAGCCCGGCCTCATGCTGTTCGGTTTTCAGGCGGCGGCGCTGCCGTTCCAGGGCGGCACGCTGTGCATCGGCGGTCAGATCAAGCGCGGCCCCGGTCTGAATTCGGGCGGCAACCCTCTGGGCGGTGGACTGGATTGCAGCGGCATCCTGAGCATGGACTTCAACGCATTCCTACAAGGCGGCACCGTGCCCGCACTGCTGGTGGTCGGCCAGCAGGTCAACGCACAATTCTGGAGCCGCGACCCCGGCGATCTGTTCTTGACGAACACGAGCAACGCGCTGCAGTTTCAGATTTGCCAGTAGCCACGTGTCCCCCTGGCAGAAGTCGCCTTGCCAGGGGGCAATTCCACACGGACACGACACGGGAGCAGTGCAGTGCGAATTCCGCGACGCCTGACCAAGTTGCTTCTCGCCGTCGTCGGCGTCTGGATTGCGTTGTGCGCCCTCGCCTGGATGTTTCAGGAGCGCCTGATGTTCTTCCCGGGCCCGCCGCCGAAGCTCACTCCGCAGGCGGCCGGCTTGGCGTTCGAGACGGTCGAGCTCGCGGCCGCGGACGGAACGAAATTGCACGGCTGGTGGATCGAAGCGCCGCACCCGACGCGCTCGGTCGTGGTCTTCCACGGAAACGCGGGCTCCGTCGAAAATCGGCTCGACCTCGCGCTGCTTTTCCACGGCTTTGGTTGGTCGACCCTGTTGTTCGATTACCGCGGCTTCGGCCTCAGTTCGGGCTCGCCCTCCGTCGCCGAACTCGCGCTCGACGCGGACGCGGCCTTCGACTGGGCCGCCGCCCGCTCGCCCGGTCTCCCGCTCGTCGCCTGGGGTGAGTCCTTGGGTGGCGGCGTGGCCGCGGAGTTGTCAACCCGGCGTGCCGTCGCCGTCCTGGTGCTCGAGAAGAGCTTCACCGCGCTTGGGGACATCGCAGCTTCGGCCTACCCGTTCCTGCCTGTGCGTTGGCTTCTAAGGACGGACCTCCAAACGCGCACAGCCCTCGGGCACTCGAACGCCGCGGTTTTCGTGCTGCACGGTCGGGACGACCGGGTCGTGCCCTTCGCCCACGGAAAACGACTCTTCGAAGCAGCGCGAGAGCCCAAGGAGCTGTGCGAGTTCCGCGGCGGGCACAACGACCGCGCCTGGGCCAAAGACCCGGCGATCCTCGCGCGACTACGACAGTTCGTCGCCCGCTGAGCCGCGCTAGCGCTGTGCAACGGCAGCCCCGCGGCGGAGTACGCCTTCGCGAACTATCACCGCCGCCGAACCCAACGAAAAAGGGACCTGCGATGACTCGCAAGTCCCTTCTGGATGGTAGCGCGGGCAGGATTCGAACCTGCGACCTCCGGGTTATGAGCCCGACGAGCTGCCAGACTGCTCCACCGCGCGGTGTGGGGGGCAGTCTAGCCATAGGGGCGGCCAATTCCAAGGGCCATGTTCACCGCGGAACAGGTTCAGGGGGCCTGCGGCAGCCCCAGTGCGCGAATCAGGCCCGCCGCCACTTGGTCCTGGTCCAGGTCGCGGCACTGAAATTCCAGCCGCGCGACCGCCCGGTACCAGACTGCCCGGCGCGCGAGGAGTTCCTTTGCTTCCTGCAGGGGCCCGCCGGAAATCAGCGCGGGCCTGGAGTTCCGATCCGCCTGCACCCTCGCGGCGAGGACCTCGGGCGCGGCACACAGCCACAGGCACCAGGCGCGCTCAATCAACAGCTTGCGATTGGATTCCGCCTCGACGACACCGCCGCCACTGGCGAGCACGATGGGCTCGGAATTTTGGAGGACGACGGCGAGGGCCTCGGACTCGAGCGCGCGGAATTCCCCCACTCCGATCCGCGCCAGGAGCTCCCCCACGAATTCGTCCGCACCCAAACGGCCGCGTGAGCGAGCGAGCTGCGCAACCTCGTCATCGAGATCGACGAAGCGCCGGCCGAGGCGCGTCGCGAGCACACGCCCGACGCTGGACTTGCCCGCGCCGCGCAATCCCACGAGTGCGATGTGGAGCTCCTCAGGCGAGGGCACGCCGCAGCTCCTCGCGCAGAACTTCCACCGGTGCCTCTCGATTTGTGAGCCACTCGAACTGCTGCGCGGCCTGGTGCGCGAACCACTCCGAACCGGGCACCGCCGACGCGCCGCGGCGCAACGCTGCGGCGAGCAGCGCGGTTTCGGCGGGTCGATACACGGACTCGATCACGATCGCGCCCCGGGGAATCGCGTCCTCTGGGATCAACGACTCCCGCGCGCCCTGGCCCACCGGCGTGCATTGCACGAGAATTTCAATGCTCGTGGAGAGCGCCTCAGTGCGCAGCTCCCAGGGCAGGGTCGCCGCCTTGAATTCGCGCGCCAGAAGTTGAGCGCGGCCCATGTCGCGCGCGCACACTGTGGCGCACGCACCGAGTTCCGCCAGGGCCGCGAGCGCAGCCCGTGCGGCGCCGCCTGCGCCGAGCACCAGGGCGCGCTTGCCCTGCAGACTCTCCTTGCCGCTCGCGCCGAGCAGGGCTCCGCGCACACCGGCGATGTCGCTGTTCGCAGCGCGCCAACCGGATTTGACGCGGATGAGAGTGTTCGCCGCGCCCGCGGTCCGGCAGGACTCGTCGTGTTGCGTCGCCAGGGTGAAGGCCGCGCGCTTGTGCGGCGCCGTGACCGCGAATCCGCGCCAGTTCGGCGCGGCGCATGCGTCGAGCGTCGCGCTCAGATCGTCGATCTCCATGGCGACGAACACCGCGTCGAGTTCCAGTTCACGCAGGGCTCGGGTGTGCACGCGCGGAGAAACCGAATGTGAGATCGGCTGACCGAGCACGGCAAAAATTTGAGTCGAGCGCTTCGGGCCAGCGACGGGCCAGGCGGCGCGCAGCTCGCTTGCAGTGAGCTGACCGGGGGCCGTGGGCTCACCCGCGAAGCCTTCCTGCGCATCGCAGGCAGCGTAGGTGAGCCGCGAACCGAGGATCGGCGCAAGCACGCGCGTGAAACTGCCCGCAGTGCCCGAAGCAAATGCGATCAGGTCCTGGGGCGCGTCGTTCAAAAGCGACAGGACTTCGAGCCCGTCCGCTGTGGTGCGCGCCTCGAGCACCAGTTTGAACTGATCGCCTTCCGCGCCAGCGGAGCGCAGCTCCTCGAGCCAAGTTGCCCCCTGACCGGCGGGCGCCCTGCCGTGGCGCGAGACGATGCGACGCGTCGTCTTGGGAAGTTTGGGCAAGTCGCGCGCGTGCCGCCAATCGATATCCACGAAGGCCGCGCCCGCGCGTGCGGCGCGCAGGTAGACCTGGGCGCGATCGCTCGGCGCTCCGGCAAACGTCCCGTGGGCTTCGGGCCCGTTGACGGCCACAATTGCGGGCACGCCCAACTCCGCGAACAGCGGCCCAAGCTGCGCTTCGCTGACGTCGGTCAAGCTGTCCAAGCGCAGCTCGATCATGTCCGCGGACTTTGCAGCCACTAGCGCGCGGCGCGCCAGTGCGCCGAATTCGCGGTCGCGCAACGAGACCACGAGTGTCATCGATCGCTCAAGGCACGCTCGACGGCGCTCGCCTCAGCGCTGCTCAGGCGGCCGTCGCTGACCGCAAGCGCGAGCATTTGCCGTGAGAGCGCGCGGTACAGCTCTGCGCTCTCCGGTTGATCCGCGAGCGCAAGCAAATGCCTTCCGATCGTCTCCACATCCGCCCGAGACACCACGCCGGTCAGGGCCCGCGCCGGCGTATTGACCTCCAGATTTGCCAATGTGCTGCGCAGGAGTTCGATCAACGCCAGTCGAGCTTGTTCGGGATCCGCGCACGCGCCACGGGCCTGATCCAACGCGACGGCGGTCAGGGCCACCATTCCATTGGAAAGCAAAGTCGCTGCCGCGTGGTACCTCGCCGACGAGTGCTGACTCTGGTTGAGCTCCAGCGCGTGGGCTCCGAGGGCGCGAACCAAGTCGCCGGCTCGTGCGCGCGCGATTTCGTCGCCGCCCACGGCGCACCAGGCGTCAGCGAGCTCGGGGCCGGGGCCACCTGGCGCGAATGCAGCCAGCGGATGCAGCACGCCGACCGCGCCGCCCAGTGGAGCAAGAACCGAAGAGTCTCTGCTGCCGCTGGTGTGCAACCAAACTCGCTCAGGCCCGGGCCCTTGTCCCTCGAGGTTCGACAACTGCGCGATGGCGCCGGGCAGTTGGTTGTCGCGGACACACAGCACGACCGTGCTTGCGCCGCTGACGGCCTTCGAGAGTTGATCGTGGACTTCGAGGCCCGCCGCTCGGGCGCGGGCGCGAGACTCAGCGGATGGCGAGTACGACGAGACCCGAAGTCCCCCCTGGCTCCAACGCTGCGCCAGCCGGCGCCCCACGGCGCCCAGTCCGATCACTGCCAGGGAATCGGGCCGAACGCGCATTGCCGCAGGATCCTAACGGATCGCGGCGGAGTGTCAGCTGGACTCGGAACTGTCCTGGGCAAACACGTGGTAGTCGAGGTCGTCGAAGCGCGCCGGCACGTAGCCATCGAGCTTGGAGGAGTCGTATTCCTGTTGGTAGGCCGCCACAACACGCGCCTGGACCTCGTCGCGGCCCTCCTGGTGGATCGGGTGGGCGATGTCCGCATACAGGCGCACGCGACCTCGGTCGTCCGTGTCGCCGCGGCCCTCCCGCAAGCGCTGGCCACAGTCGTTGCAGTACTTAGCCCGAATGTGGTTCTTGCCCGCACAGCTCTGACAGCGGTCGTGGAGCTTGCGCGAAGGCATCGCCACGAACAGCCCACGGCTGCCCTCGATGATCTTCAGATCTCGGATGACTAGGCAACGATCCACGGTGAGGCTGGCGAAGCCGCGCAGCTTGTCACGTTGGTCGTCGATGAGCTTGACGCGAATCTCGGTGATATTCATCGCGAGCGAATCCGATGGCGACCCCGGGATGAGGGCCGATGGGCTGGCAATTTCAACGGGTTCTTGGATGCCTGAGTGCCGATCCTGGGCATGCTTCACCCCCGGACCTGCCCCGAACCCGATCGAGCCGGGCCCCACATCAACAATGGGGAGCGCGGCGCAAGCAAGGCTCAGATCACGACCCAGCCGCAGCGGATATGCCAGCGGTCGATGGCGACACGTCTCGCTGTATCGCCGACTCAGGATTGGGAATCTGCCGCCCCCGGTCCGCCCACGGGCCGCGCGCCGTGGCCCGCGGGGCGAGCAACCCAGGACCCACGTGGCGTGACGCCGCGCGCGGCAGCGGACACCTCGATCCTGTCGAGGGTCACTCGCGCCAGACGCGCATCGGAAAACAAGCCGAAGAAGCTGGCGCCGGAACCCGCGAGTCGAAAGTGCTCGCAGCCTTGCTCGTCGAGAATCGAGCGCCACAGCGCAAGTTCAGGCAGTGCACGCAGGGCCGCGGCCTCGAGGTCGTTCACCAGCGCGGCGCGCAGTTCCTCCAGGGTTCTCGCTCCGACCCAGGCGAGCACTGAGGCTTGACCGCGTGCCCGGCGGGCCTCGGGATTCGCCAGGGCGCCGAGGGCCCCGTAGACCACGCTTGTGGGAGCGAGCTGGCCCGGAGTGAGGATCGCCACCACGAACCGCGCACTGGGAGGCGGCAAGGCCTCGATTCGCTCGCCCCGTCCGAGGCCCCGGGCGTGCCCATGGTCGCGGGCCCGAAGGAAGAATGAGCAGTCCGAGCCGAGTTGCGCCAGCTGCGAGAGCACGCGCGGATCGTCGGGGGAAAGTCCAATGGCGCCGCAGGCGCCGAGCAGAGCAGCCGCGGCGTCCGCGCTGCCGCCGCCAAGTCCGGCCTGACTTGGAATGCCCTTGGTCAGTTGGATGTCGAAGTCAACGTCGCGAAGGTCAAGCCCATCCGCTCGCCCAATCTCCAGGGCCAGGCTCAGGGCCCGGCGCGCCAGGTTGCGCTCGTCCGAGGGAATGTCCGGCGTGAACATGGGCCCATCCATCCGCACCTGACCCGCACGGCCCATCGCAGGTGTCAGCCGCACGCGATCGCACAGATCAAGCGCGAGGTACGTCAGATCGAGTTCGTGGTAGCCATCGGGACGGCGCTCGATCACCACGAGGGTCGGGTTGATCTTGCAGGGCGCCTGAATTGTTGCTGGCTGGGGTGTTGGAACCATCAGCGCACTCCGGAACCAGGCTCGTCGAGTCTCAAGTTGTCGATCAGTCGCGTGCGCCCAACTCGGGCCGCGAGCAGCGCGATGGCGCGCTCCATTTTCCCGCGGCAGGGCGCCGCAGTCCACGCCTCGGGATCGCGCACCTCGGCGTACTCGAGTTCGATGTCAAGCCGCCCGAACGTGGATTTCAAACAAGCGTCGAGCGCCTCTGCGCGCCGTTCGCCGCCGCGCCACAGCTCGCGCGCCGCGCACAGTCCGGCGAACAGGCTCGCGGCCCGACGGCGTTCCACGTCCGAGAGCAGTTGATTGCGGGAGGAGCGCGCGAGACCGGGAATTTCCCTGGACGTCGAGCACACGATCACCTGCGGACCACCTCGAGCACGCGCGAGGTCTTGGACGACAAGGGCCTGCTGAAAGTCCTTTTGTCCGAAGTAAGCGCGCGTCGGCGCGACCACGTCGAACAGGCGTCGGACAATCGTGGACACGCCGCGGAAGTGGCCCGGCCGGTGACGGCCTTCGAGGCCCTCGGCGCTGGAACCGGGCTCGATCCAGGCTGCGGACGCGAGCTTCCCGTCAGCGCCCACTTGTCCGGGGAAAAACTGCGTCAAGTCGCCCGTGAAAGCCATGGTGGCCCCGGCGCCGGTCAGCATCCGTGCGTCGCCAGCGAAATCGCGCGGATAGCGCTGGAAATCCTGGGGGTCGTTGAACTGCAGCGGATTGACGAACACGCTGACCACCAGAACGTCGTTCTCGGCCGCGGCGCGGCGCGCAAGTTCCAGGTGTCCCGCGTGTAGCGCCCCCATCGTGGGGACGAATCCGATGCTTTCGCCGCGCTTGGCACGCTCGCGACACCAGGCCTGTGCCGCCGCTGGACTGTGCAGACAAAGCGTCTCGCCGAAAACACGCCCGCTTGTCTTCGACTGCCCGTTGAGTTGTTCCAACTGCTGTCGCACGGTTCTGCCGCAGCCCCTGAGCACGCGCTCCGGTTCCAGTTCGCACAGGGGAGCGAGCACAAAACTACGCTCCTCGATTCGCGGGTGAGGCAACTCGAGCTCAGGTGCCCGCATGCTCAGGTCGCCGTGAAACAACAGGTCCAGATCCAGGCAACGCGCGTCGTTCTTTTGCTCGCGTGATCGATCGCGGCCCGCGCGCCTTTCGAGCGCCTGCAGACGCTGGAGCAGTTCGCGCGGATCCAGCTCTGTCTCGATCCGCAGCACCGCGTTCAAGTACGGCGCTTGCCCCGCCGGGCCGCCGACCGGCTGGGTCACATGGAACGAAGACACGTCAAGTGCGGTGACCCCTGGCTCCGCCGCGAGCCGCGCCAGTGCCACCTCGAGCTGGACTCGGCGATCCCCGAGGTTGGAACCCAGGGCCACGAGCGCCCGCGTACGGAGTGCAGGGGCGCTCAATGGGCCTGCGCCTTCCGCCGGCCAACCAGTGCCCGAACCAGGCCCAACAGGACAAAACCGTTGAAGACCAGGAACAGGATCGGAATCGGCGCAATCCAGACCAGGAACGCGCTGAAAACCAACGACACCAAAGCCAGGAAGGGTCCGCGGCGCGTGAGGGCGCTGGCGATGTGCGTGTAGCGGACGCGGCTCACCATCAAGAATCCCAGTAGCGGCAGGAGTGCGGCGAGGGCGGGCAGGAAGAACCAGGGGAGAGTGAAGTCCAGACCGCCGGAGAGGCGCAACAGGTGCCCCACGGGCGTCGGGGTGCCGCTGTCCATCTCAAGTTCGGGCTTGCGCGCCACGAGGTACAGCAGGATCGCCGAGGCCACGGCCCCCGCGGCCGCCGGCGAAGGCAGGCCCTTGAAAGACTGGTGGGCTTCCTCGTCGGGCTCGTTCTCCAGGTTGAAGCGCACTAGTCGCAGGATCGCCATCACGCTGAAGGCCGCCGCGCAGAGGAAGTGGATCCTGGTATTGCCTTCGTAGCCCAGGACCGGGCCCTCATGCTCGATCAGCATCTTGGCCAACAACGCCGGCGCACATCCGAAGGTCAGCGCGTCGGCAAACGAGTCGAGCTGGGCGCCAAAGGCGCTCGTGCCTCCTGTCCAACGCGCCACTTTGCCGTCGAGCATGTCGAACACCATGCCGAGGAAAATCAGCCAGGCCGCAGCCTCCATCTTGGCGTAGAACACCGCCGGCGAGGCGCCGCCCAGTGCCAGGGCGTCGATGCCCTTGGAGAGCGCGAGCAAGCCGCAGACCGCGTTGGCCAGCGTCAGGAGATTGGGCAGGGCGATGACGTCGCGCATCGGGTGGATTTCGGCCTCCGCCGGAGGGCGCGGGCCCACCATCTTGGCGAGCCGGACCCCGGCTGGCAATTGCAACCGCCCGCGGCACGCTCGGGGAGCGTCCGGCGATCCCGGACGATGCTGTTTTCGACTCCGCGCAGAGCTATGCTCCCGTCGCATGAGCGAAATCCTGCATGTTCACGGGCGTGAGATCCTTGACTCGCGCGGCAATCCCACGGTCGAGGTCGAAGTCGAGCTCGACAGCGGCGCGCGTGGCTGGGCAGCAGTGCCCTCCGGCGCGAGCACCGGCGTCCACGAAGCCCACGAATTGCGCGACGGCGGCGTGCGCTATGGCGGCAAGGGCGTGCAGCGCGCTGTGCAGAGCGTCAATCAGGACTTGGCGAGCGCGGTCCTCGGCCTCGAAGCCCTGGACCAGGCGGGACTCGATCGGCGCATGATCGAAGTTGACGGCACGGCCAACAAGAGCCGCCTCGGCGCCAACGCCTTGCTCGGAGTTTCACTGGCCGTGGCCAAGGCCGCCGCGGAAGAATGCCAACTGCCGCTGTACCGCTACGTCGGCGGCACGGTCGCGAACGTGTTGCCGGTGCCGATGATGAACATCGTCAACGGCGGAGTGCACGCGGACAACAACGTCGATATCCAAGAGTTCATGGTCATGCCCTTCGGAGCCGCGAGCTTCGCCGAGGGATTGCGCATGGGCACCGAGGTGTTCCACGCGCTGCGCAAGGTGTGCAAGTCGAAGGGCTACAACACAAACGTCGGCGACGAAGGCGGTTTCGCGCCGAATTTGCGCTCGAACGAAGAGGCAATCGAGTTGATCCTCGCTGCGGTGACATCCGTCGGGCTAAAGCCCGGCGTCGACATTCGCCTGGCCATCGACGCGGCTTCGGCGGAATTCCTGAAGGACGGCAAGTACACGGTGGACGGCAAGCCGCACAGTTCCGCCGAGCTGGTGGAGTTTTACGCGGGCTGGTGCGAGAAGTACCCGATCTTCTCGATCGAGGATGGTCTCGACCAAGACGATTGGGACGGTTGGAAACGCTTGACCGCGCGCCTGGGAGCGAAGACTCAGCTCGTCGGCGACGACCTGTTCGTCACCAACTCAAAACGTCTGCAGCTTGGGATCGACAAGGGCTGCGGCAATGCGGTTCTGGTCAAGGTCAATCAGATCGGGACGCTGACGGAGACGCTCGACACGATCGCCCTCGCCCATCGCAGCGGAATGCGCTGCGTGCTCTCGCACCGCTCTGGGGAGACCGAGGACACGACAATCGCCGACCTCGCGGTGGCAACGAATTCGGGCCAGATCAAGACCGGCGCGCCGTGCCGCTCGGACCGCGTGGCCAAGTACAACCGTCTGCTGCGCATCGAGGAACAACTCGGCAGCAGCGCACACTACGGAGCAGCGCAACTGCGCTAAGGCACCCGCGCCATGACAAGCGAATCACTGCCCACGCCGGAACCTGAAGTCTCAGCCCGCTCCGTGTTGTTCTATTGGTTGCCGGTGATCGCCGCCTTGGCGGTGTTCGCGCAGGTGGCGGTGCTCGGACTGCGCCCTGCACTGGCGGAAGAGCGCCGACTTGGGGATTCGACGGAGGTGCTCGTGCGCCGCTACGGGACCGCCGTGGAGGAATCCGCGCGCCTCGATCGCCTGCTGCGCGCGCAGCGCGATCCGATCCTGTTGGAGCGCGAACGTCGCGCGCTGCTGGTGGATCCCGGCGCCGTCGGTCAGCAGCGCTAGTGCACCGGACTGGAAGTACGTCGGCGACAGGCCACCGCTCTCGACGCCACGGGGAACGAATCGGTCGGTTCATTGTCGCTGGCGCGCTCCTTGCACTCTGCGCAGGAGTCGCCCGGGCACAACTCGAGGGCCGCCTCGACAACGATTCCTATCTGCCTGTGGACGCCGCGGCGGAGCAAGCACTGGCCCTGGGCGACCAAGCCTTCAGCCGGGCGCAGGCGGACCCCGCGGGCAGCTCGTCCCCTGGGCCGTGGACCGCCGCATGTGAGGCCTGGCGCAACGCGCTGGTGCGCTCGCGTTCGGGCTCGAGTTCAATTCCGCGACCCGTGACCAAGCCCGGGGAACTCTCGCCTTGGTCCTCGAGCGAGGGCGATGTGGAGCGCTACACCGAGGGCATCGAAGAGGCCGTCTTCCGCCGCATGTCCGCGCTCCCGCAAGCCGGGCGAACCAGCTGGCGCGAGCGTTTCGAATCCCTCGCGGAACAGGAACTTGATCGCGCGGATCTGGGCGTCGCCGAGTTGGCGCGCGTCGAGCGCGAACTGCCTGGCACGTCGGGCGCCGCCCGCGCCGCGCTTCTGCTGGCTGAATTCGCGTTTGAACGCGGAGAGAAGGCCGCGGCGCGCGCCTGGCTCCAGCGCGCACGACGACACATCTCATTCGCGGGGCCGGGCGACGGAAAAGTCCCCGCGGGCATCGCGCGGCGGGAGACAATGCTCCCGCGGCCAGCGGCGCCAATTTCCGAAGAGTGGAATGACGCCGCGAACCTCGTGCTCCTCGCCGCCCACGATCTCGAGCTTCCACGCGCCCAGGCGCAGCGCTCGCGTCCCTTGGGCGCCGGTCCCCAGGCCGGCATGGGGCACCTCGAAGACGGCCGCACACTGCTGCAGACACCAGCAGCACTCTGGCTGCTCGGTGGCCCAAAACACGAACTCGCCGGCCCCTTCGACAACAATGAGTGGCTGGGCTCGGCCGAACTCAGCGTCGAGCCGAGCGTAGCCCCGGGGAATGCACCGGGATGGCGTCTGGACCCCGCCACGGACAAGAACAGCTCGGTAGTCGTGGCCGGCCGCACGCTCGGTGGCCAAGCCAACGTTCTGGCCCGCTTGGACTTCGAATTGGAGCCTGGGCCGCCGCGCCTTCGCTGGGCCCTCAGGGCCGCGGCGGGACCGGGACTCAGCGCTGGCGAGGGTCAGGACGAATTTGAATTCGAGCCCGGCCCTCTGTGGACCGAGGGACTTGTGATCGTCCTCGTGCGGCGCTCGGGAGCGGCCTCAGGCGAGCACGAACTTGAACTGCGGGCCCTCGACCCCGAGAGCGGTGCCGTGCGCTGGAGTTCGTACCTGGGCAAGGGCGGTCAGCGGGTTAGCGACGCCGGTCGCTTCGCGCGGCGCGCGATAACATCGATGCCGGCGGAGCCGCTCCTAGCCACATCCCAGGGCATTTTTGCCGGGGGCCAGCTGGGTTTCGGAGCCATGGTTGCCCCCCTGGATGGGCGCCTGAGGTTCACGGTTCGCAACCGGCGCCGGGATCCGGCCGAGCGCGGCTGGACGGGCTGGGGCTCGGTCCTGGACGAGCAGGGCCAGCTGATCGCCTGGGCCCCTGCGGACACAGACCACCTATACAGAGTGAACGCCGCCGGGCCCGACGCCGGGGGCAGTCCCTGGCTGGGGGCCCCCGATCCCCTGGGGGGCGCCGAGGCGCTGGTCACCGCTGACAGAAATCGGGCCGTGGTCCTCTCCCGCAGCGGCGCCCGCTGGGCCCTGGCCCAGTGGGACCTGGACAGTGGAGCGCGACGCGACGGTCTGCGTCTGGGGCCCGAGGAGGAATTCGCCGGCCGCGCCCTCGCCAGCTCACGCCGGGTCCTGGCCGCAAGCACGCGCGCCCTGTACCTCTTTGACCGCGACGCCGACCTGGCGCTGCTCTCCAGCGTGAGTCTCGGCGGCCCGCTGCCGCGGGGGGGTAATGTCTGGGCGGAGGGGTCCAGGGTGTTTGTGCTCTCCACCCGGCGGGTGGAAATTTTCAGCGCGCGCTGAACAGGTCGTTCACACAGGCGCGCGCCCGCGGCTTAGGGGCGGAGATTCAGCGTGAAACTCCTGTAGGAATCCGCGCTCCCTCTGCCGACAGTGCTAAGTTCGCACTCGTTCGGAGGCTTCCGCGACGATTTGCGCGTCCAACCCACCGAGACGCGTCCAACCCAGACCCCTGAGGATCGATAGAAAACCGCCATGTCGGACCCCGCCATGCAACGCCTGCGCGACGCCCACGCACGAATGAAAGCGGAGCTGCACCACGCGATCGTCGGCCAGGAGGAGGTCATCGACCAACTCCTGATCGGGGTCCTCACCCGCGGCCACTGCCTGCTGGTAGGCGTCCCCGGTCTGGCGAAGACCCTGCTCATTTCCAGTCTCGCAAAGACCTTGGACCTGAGCTTCAACCGCATCCAATTCACACCGGACCTGATGCCGGGCGACATTACGGGCACGGACCTGCTGCACGTGGATCCGGCCACGAACGAGCGCACGTTCCGCTTCGCCAAGGGGCCACTGTTCGCCAACGTGGTCCTAGCCGACGAGATCAACCGCACGCCGCCCAAGACCCAGGCCGCGCTGCTGGAGTCCATGGTCGAGGGCCAAGTCACCGTGGGAGGACGCCGCCATCCCCTCCCCAATCCTTTCTTCGTGTTGGCCACGCAGAACCCGATCGAGCAAGAGGGAACCTATCCGCTGCCCGAGGCGCAGCTCGACCGCTTCATGTTCATGATCCGCGTCGACTATCCGTCGAAGGATGAGGAACGCGAAATTCTGCGCAGAACGACCGGCGGCGCGCAGGGCGAGCCGAACAAGGTGCTCGGTGCCGAGGACTTGATCGAACTGCAGCGCATCGTGCGCGGCGTGCCGGTGGCAGATCATGTGCTCGACTACGTCCTGGCACTCACGCGCGGAACCCGCGTCGGTTCTAGCGAGCAGGTGCCGTTCCTGCGCGAATGGGTCACCTGGGGGGCTGGTCCGCGCGCGGGACAATTCCTGGTGCTCGGCGCCAAGGCCCACGCCGCATTGCATGGCCGCGATCACGCCTCGGTGGAGGACGTGCGCGCCGTGGCGCGGCCCGTGATGCGCCACCGCATCGTGACCAACTTCTCGGCATCGGCCGAGGGCATGACCGCCGACCACATCGTCGATCGACTGTTGAAAGAGGTCGATCCCGCCGGCAGCGTCGGCGCCGGGCTGCCCGGAGTGCGCACCGCGCAGAAGAGCTGAGCAACACCGCGCTCGCCCATGGCAGGTTCCCTCGATCCCGCGGTCCTCGATCAACTCGCGGGCCTGACGCTGGTGGCGCGCTCGGTGGTTGACGGCTATATGGCCGGCCAACACCGCTCGCCCGTACGCGGCAATTCAGCCGAGTTCGCGCAGCATCGCGAGTACGTGCCCGGCGACGAGTTGCGGCGCATCGACTGGAAAGTGTTCGGTCGTTCGGACCGCCTGGTGATCAAGGAATTCGACGCGGAGACTTCGCTCAATTGCCACCTGCTGGTGGACGGATCGGAATCCATGGCCTTCGGATCCTTGGCCTGGACCAAGTTCGACTACGCGCGCTGGTGCGCCGCGGCGCTGGCCCATTTGGTGCTGCACTCTCGCGATACCGCTGGCCTGGTGTTGTTCGACGAGTCCGAGCGCAAGAAAGTGCCGCCGAAGACCGGGTTGGAACAGGAGCACGACATCATTGCCGCGCTGGAGGGCTACACGCCCAAGGGCAAAACGAAAATCGGCGACGTGCTGTCCTGGATGAACACGCGCCTGCGTCGCAAGGGCATCATCGCCATCTTCAGCGACTTCTTCGACGATCCCGACAAGATCCTCGAGGGCCTGCGGCGCTTGTCCTACGCCGGACACGAACCGATCCTGTTCCAGATCGTCGATCCGCTCGAGCAGAGCTTCGACATCTCCTACCTCGTGCGACTCGACGGACTCGAAGCCGCGGGTGTGCAGAAGATCGATCCGAAGTCCCTGCGCGCGGCGTACATCGAGGAATTCAAAGCGCACCAGCGCGAACTCGCGAGCCGCACGCGTCAACTGGGCCTGGATTGCATCCAGATTTCCACGTCCCAAGACCTCGGGGCCGTGCTGTCCACCTACTTGGCGCGCCGTCAAATGCGCAGCCGCGGCGGAAGGCGCTGAGATCAACGCGTGTTCGACGGATTCGTTCATCCCGGGTTGGTGATCGGCGCGGCCCTGGCGGCCGTTCCGCTCTTGATTCACCTGCTCAATCGGCAGCGCTTCAAGCCGCTGCCCTGGGCTGCGATGCGTTTCGTGGAGGCGGCCTGGCGCAAGACACGGCGACGGGCGCGCCTGGAGAATCTGCTGCTGCTGCTTTTGCGCATGGGCGCCATCGCCCTCCTGGCCCTGGCTATCTCGCGGCCCTTCGTGGGCGCGCGTTCAGCGCTCTCAGGCATGACCGAGAGCCGCCGCGACCTTGCCCTGATCATCGACGCGTCCTACTCCACGGGCTGGCGCGACGGTGTGCGCACGGTGTACGAGCGCCAGATCGAGCGCGCGCGCGCATTGCTCCTGTCGCTCGACACCAACCGCGGTGATCGCGCCCGCCTGGTGGTCGCCGCACGGACGCCGCGCCTCTTGTCCTGGCGCAGTCCGGAGGAAGCGCTCGACCTGCTGGACACGCTCGGCGCCCCCACCGACGAGCCCCTGGACCTCGGGGCCGCTTTGGCGGAAGTGCGCGCGCACGCTGAGGAATTGGGTCGCGGCGAAGGTGCCGAGAATCTCGAGATCCACCTGTTGACCGACATGCAACGTTCGACTTTCACGCCAGACGTGCGCGCGGAAACGGACAGCGCGCCGGGAGTTGACGTGGGCCCCGCGATGCCTCCACAGTCCGCACCACGCCTGTTCGAGGAACTCGATCGCCTCCGGGAGTTGGGCCTGCGAGTGTGGGTTGACGACCTGGGACCAGGCGAGTCGGTGCCGGCGAACTTGGCCCTGAGCGAACTCGGTCCCCAGACGCGCGTGCTCGGACCCGACCATCCGGTGGACCTCGTGCTGCGCGTGGACAACTTCGGTCCCACCTCGCGCAGCGGTGTGCGCGTGGTGCTCGAGATCGACGGCGAGCGGCGGCCCCAGAGCACGATCGAGGTGCCCGGGCGCGGCTTCACGCGCTTGCTGATCAGCGAGACGTTTCGCGAGCGCGGGCCGCATCGCGTGCGCGCTCTGCTGGAAACCGACGGGCTGTCCGTGGACGACTCGCGCGCCGCGATCGTGATCGTTCCGCCTGCGATCCGCGTGCTCTTGGTCGACGGCGCCCCGTCCCTGGACGTGTCGAGCGACGAAGTCGGCTACCTCGCGGCGGTGCTCGAGCCCGCGCGCGGCGATGATTCGATCGGTGCGGCGAGCGCGCCATTCGAAGTGCAGAAGGTCGATCCGGCGCGCCTTTCAGAGACGGATCTCGACCTCGGCGCAGTGGATGTGATTTGGCTGGCGAACGTCGAGAATCTCCTGCCGCGAGCCCTGGAGCGACTGGAGGCGCGCGTCGCCGCCGGTGCGTCCTTGATCGTGTCGCTGGGCGACCGCGCCGATGCGCTCGCCTACGGCGCGCGTCTGTTCAAGGCCGACGGCAGCGGTCTGCTGCCCGCGGAGTTGCTGGTCCGCTCCCTGGTGGCGCGCGACGAACGCTACTGGCGCATCCAAGACTTCGACCCCGTCCATCCGGCCTTGGTGTTCTTCGCCGACGAACGCTGGAAGCCGCTCTTGACCGAAGTTCCCTTCTATGGATTTTTCGAGACCCGCCCGCTGCCCGACGCACGCGTCCTAGCGCGTTTCGACGACAGCGCCCGCAGCGCGGCACTGATCGAACGCGCTTTCGACCGCGGCCGCGTTTTCCTGTGGACCTCGACGATCGATGCCGATTGGACGCGCCTGCCGGAGTCCCCGCGAACGCTGGTGCCGTTCGTCCATGAATTGACGCGCTACGCGGGCACGATCCGGGACAGTGATCCGAACCTCGCCGTGGGCAGTCCCTACAGTGCGCGCGTCGATGTGTTCCCGCGCAAGCTTGCACTCCGAACGCCCGACGACGCACGCCGGCCGATTGTCGGCGAGGCACAGCCGATCGGCCCGGGCATGTGGCAATTGCCGACGATTCCGGCACTGGAGCGCGCGGGCCTCTACGAGATCGAAATCGAGGGCCACGAGTCGCTGCCCGTCGCCGTAGCCGTGGACACGCGCGAGAGCGATCTGGCGCGACTGACCGCGGCGGAATTGGCTGCGATTCACCCCGCTCTGGAACCGGCTGGCGTCGAACGCGCGCAGAGTCGCGACGAAGATGGAGAACGCCAGCAGAAGGGCGAGTTGTGGCGTTTGATCGCTTGGCTCGCGCTGGCTTGCATCGTGCTTGAAACACTGTGGGCCGCTTGGATCGGCCGGACCCGGAGTGTGCGCTGATGCATGCTTGGCTCGGTTGGCTCAATCCCGTGCTGCAGGGCGCAGCTGCGTCGCAGTCCGATCCGAGCGTCGGGACGCGCGCCAGTCTGCGCCTGATCGACCTGCCGCCGGCCTGGGTGCTCGTGCTGGTGGTGATTCCGCTGGTTTTTGCGGTTTGCTACGCGGGTTACCGCGGTGAACGCCTGTCCCTGCGCGCGCGCCTGTTGCTGTCGGGCTTGCGCATGGGCGCGATCGTGACGCTCCTGATCGTGCTGTTCCGGCCGGTGCTCGTTGAACGGCGCGAGGACGTGCAAAAGGCGGAGGTCCTGTTGTTGCTCGATGATTCGGCCAGCATGCGCCGCAAGGACGCGTACCTGGGTGACGACGAAAGTCGCAAACTGGTGGAGACCTTGGCAGGCAAATCCGCGGCCGAGACCATGCGGTTGGAGCTCGAGCAGGCGCTGCTGGAAAAGGAACTGCTGCCGCACCTCCAGGGTCGTGGGTACGTGACGCGCGCGATGCGCTTCGCGGAGGGCGTGGCGCCGTTCGACGTGTCCGCGGCCCTGTCGGATCCGAACTCGGGGGCCGGCAGCAGCGATCGTCTCGAAGGCCACGGCGCCACCACGCGTTTGGGAGATGCCTTGAGCAGTGTGCTCTCGGCCCACCGCGGACGACACGTCACCGACGTGGTCGTGATCAGCGACGGTCGCTCGAACTCCGGCAGCTCACCCGAGGACGCCGCGCGCGCCGCAGGAACTTTGGGAGTGCCCGTGCACACGATCTTGCTCGGCGACTCGCGCCGCGAGAAAAACGCACTGATCGAAATCGTCGAAGTGCCGACGACTGCGCTTGAGGGCGACGAGATCACGGCGATCGTGCGCGTCGTTGGACGCGGCGTCGAAGCGGGCACGCTCACGAGCGTGCAACTCGAAGAACTGCGCGCGGGGCTCCCGACCATGGCCGCCGAAGAGGAAGTCGAGTTGAGCGAGACCGGGGAGCGCGCGACGCTCCTGGCGCGTGCGGGCCCAGCCGATGCGCGCACCGGAGAGCGACGCTTTCGGGTCAGCGTGCCCCCGCTCAGCGGCGAGACGTTGCTTGACGACAATTCGCTCGAATTCTCAGTGCACGTCACCCCCGCCAAGGTGCGCGTCCTGTACGTGGACGGTTATCCGCGCTGGGAGTACCGCTTCCTGAAGGAGTTGCTCAAGCGCTCGGACGAAAAGCTCGAAGTCAGCTGCATGCTGATGTCCGCTGCGCCGGATTTTCCACAGGAGACCTCGCGCGGCTTGATTCCGCTGGTGCGCGTGCCCACGGATCGACGCGAACTGCTCGAGAATTACGACGTGGTGATTCTCGGTGACGTCAATCCCTACTCGATCTCGCCCGATCCTGCGCGCTCCGACGAGTTCATGAAGAGCCTGCGCGAATTCGTCGAGCGCGGCGGCGGGCTGTTGTTCCTCGCCGGGGAACACGACAACCCGCGCGCGTTCTTGCGCACGCCGCTGGAGGAGTTGCTGCCGGTGTCCGTGGACGCCTCGGACGAGAACGCCCTCTCGATGTCGCGCGCACCGTGGCAACCGCGTGTCGAAGATCCGCTCCTGCCCCACGAGGTGGTGCGACTCTTGCCGGATGCCGCGGCCAGCCGCAAGTTGTGGGAGGACCCCGAGGGATTGTCGGGGATGTATTGGTTCGCGCCGATATCGCGCGCGAAACCGGGGACGCAGGTGCTGTTGCGCCACCCGACCCTGGAGAATTCTTCGGGCCGCTACCCGCTCCTGGTCGCCGGCTACTTCCCTTCGGGCCGCACGCTCTTCGTGGGCTTCGACGAGTCCTGGCGCTGGCGCTACCACTACGGAGACACCTACCACGAGCGCTTCTGGCGCAACGCCATCCGCTGGCTGGCCCTGGGCCGCCTCAAGAGTGGCGATCGACGCTATCGGCTCGAGGTTGCGCGCACGAGCTACACGCTCGGTGAGCGCGCAGTGGTGGAAGCGCGCGTGCTCGATGAGGACTTCCGTCCATCGTCGGCGCCCAAGCAGGATGTGGTCTGGAGCGATCCCGAGGGCCGCGAGTCGCGGCTGGAGTTGCCGCAAGTTCCCGGTCGCGTTGGCGTCTTCCGCGCGACGCTCGAGGCGGAACGACTAGGCGGCTATCGCGTCTGGATCGAAGGCAGCGGCACGCGTGTCGCGTCGGCGGATTTCGAAGTGGTCTTGCCGAGCCTCGAGAATCAGGACCCCTCGCCCGATCCCGGCCTGCTGCGCGAAGTGGCCGCCCTGAGCGGTGGGAAGGCCGTGGAGTTCGCCAATGTGCGCGAGCTCTTTGCCCAATTCCCCGGCGGAGAGGAACGCCGCGAACCGATTTCTTCGCGCCTGGACGACATCTGGGATCGCTGGGCGACCCTTTGGATCGCACTGGCGCTGCTCGCGACCGAATGGGTGCTGCGCAAGCGCTGGGAGTTGGTCTAGACAATGTTCTCCATGGGCCCGTCGCTCACGCAGCAGGCTTGGCGAACACGCGCCGTGTACCGCGCCACAAGAGCGTTGTACTTCTCACTGTGCGCTGGCTCGGCGGCGCTCGCTCAGGAGCTTCCGAACCCGGCCGAATTCCAGGAGTCGCGGCCCTTCTCGATTCCCGACAAACAGAGCGCGCGCGCCCAGTACGACACGGCGCTGGAGCACTTGAATGCAGGCCGGTACTCCGACGCAGTCACGGCGATCGAACGCTTGATCGAGG
The DNA here is from genome assembly GCA_947484275.1 of Planctomycetota bacterium. GTDB lineage: Bacteria > Planctomycetota > UBA1135 > UBA1135 > JADJQU01. The sequence continues at coordinate 31,645 of CANKOY010000005.1, forward strand.
AACACGCGGGCTCGGTGATCGCGCTGCCCCTGGCGGACGAAGCACCGCTGCGATCGGCACAGCAGGTCTACCGCGGTGCCGCGGACAGTGCCCGAGACCTGTTCGCCAAACTGCCCCCCGCCGCGCGCGCGGCATATGTCGAGCGCACGCAATCCGCTGCGCGGCAGTTGTTCGCGCGCGCGAGCGCCGGTCTCGACACGACCTCCCTCGCCGACATCGCGCGTCGTTTCCCAGGCACGCCCACGGCCCGCGAAGCGTGGTTCGCCCTGGGTGACATCGAAGCCGAAGCGGGCAACCTCGCCGCGGCCCGTGGAGCCTGGAAGCGCGCGCGCGAAACGCGCGTGCCGGATGACTCCGACCTCGGGCCCGACGCGCGCGAACTCTGGATGCGCGAAGACGGCGCCCTGCGCGCTTCGCGTTCCTCTTCATTGGGCCGATCCAGCGCGAGTCTCGACGGGATCGAGCTGCCCACTTCCGACTCACATCATTGGGAGCAGCCCCTGCGCCTGGATGATGGGCCCGCGGGCCCCTTCACGAACTCGCGTTCCGACTACTTCAACTCATTTCCGATCGTGTCGGGCGATCTGGTACTGGCTTCCAACTCCCTGACGCTGTCGGCCGCGGACGCCTTGACCGGTCGCCTGCGCTGGCGCAGCGCGGAGCACCCCGGCTGGAATGGCGTGCGCTCCGGGTCGTTCGTGGCCCGCGACGGGAAGCAGGTTTCCTTTTCGGACTTCTTCGAGGGGATCGACCGCGAAGGTCTGATGATGGCCCCCGCCGTGGGCGGAGGCATCGCCGTCGCCGCGCTGCAGGTGCCGTTCACGGCCAACGGCAACACGGCGTTCCAGAATCAAATACCGATCACCACCGTGATCCCGGATCGCCGGCTGTTCGCGTTCGATCTGGAGACTGGCGCGCTGCTTTGGAATCACTCTCCCCCACCGCTGTGGGATTGCAATTCCGGCGAATTCACCCTGCGCATGCGCGTCGCAGGTCCGCCGGTGATCGAGGGCTCGCGGGTGCTCGTGCCCATGTGGCAGCCGCAGGGTCGCATCTCCTACCACGTGGCGTGCTACGAACTCTCCAGCGGCGCGTACCTGTGGTCCACGCAGGTGGCCAGCGGTCAGCGGCCACTGAATATGTTTGGCCGCCTGGAGCGCGAGTTCTGCGCGCCGCCGCTGGTGGTGGTAGACGAAAAGGTAATCGCGCTGACCCAGTTGGGCGCCGTGGCCGCCCTGGATTTGTTCAGCGGCGAGCTTCTGTGGGAGACCGTCTACGATCAGGTTGCCCTGCCACCGGCCAACGGAATGGCCGCGGGCAATCGCATCAACGTCTGGCGCAACGCGGCGCCCGCGGTGGAGCACGGAGTGATCGTGGCGACACCCGTGGACTCCACAGACATGCTCGGCATCGATCTGCACACCGGCGCGGCCCTGTGGGCCCTGCCCGCGTCGTTCGTCGGCAAGTCGCGCGGGCGCATGAGCGGCCCCTGGTGCCTGCTCGGCGTGCGCGAGGACACGGTCTATCTCGGCGGCCGCTACATCTTGGCGCTGCGCGCTCCGGAGGGGTTGGCGGGCGAGCGCGGCCCCCAGGAAGAGACCGCGAGTCAGGGACTCTTCGGCGACGGTTGGGGTGATCCAATGCGTCTGCCGCGTGCGGTGCTCACCGAACGGCACGTGATCGTGCCCACCAGCGATGGACGCATCGCCCTGAGCCGCGAGACCCTGCGCAGCGAAGATCCGCGTTTCTCAGGCACCTGGGGTGCCTGGAGTCTGGCTGGTTTCGGCAACCTCGCCGTGTCGGACAGCGGCATGTTCTCGCTCTCCGGCCAACAGCTTTGTGGCATCCTCGACTGGCGCTCGATGGAGCAGCGCCTAGAGAGCGAATTCGCGCGCCAACCCGACGACAGTGCCCTCAGCGCGCGCCTGGGAAATTTCCTGCGCGAGCGCGCCGCCAGCGAAGTCGGGGAATCGAAACTGCAGGCGGCCCTTGGACACTTGCAGCGCGCTGAGACGGTGCTCGAGGCGCCGGCGAATAGCGGATCCGCGGAGGCGCGCCGCGCCCTGTTCGAATGCCTGAGGCTTGAAGCGCGGGCCTTGGTACTCAATGCCCAGTCCTCGCGCTCCCTCGAACGCCTGGAGCGTGCGATTCCCCTGGCTCCCAATCGCGGCGCGCGTGCGCTGGTCCTCGCCGACATCGCCCGCAATTCCCGAGGTCGCGTGCCCGCGCGCTTCGAATCCGCCCTGGCTGAACTCGAGCGAGATTGCGGCAACCTGGAATTCCCCGCCGAGCCCGCGGCGACAACGGAAGAGGCCACAAGCGTGTTGCGCTGGGTGATCGAACAGCGCATCGCCGACGCTTCGGTGCGCGGCGATCTCCTGCGCGAGTTTTCGGCCCTAGTGGACCTGCTCGACCGCGTCGGCGATGGACCGATGTCCATCTCGCTGGGCGCGGAATTGCCCGCCGATCGAATCGAACGACTCCTGTCCACGGAAGCACGTGCGCGCGCGGCATGGCAGCCCTTCGAGGATCTAGCGCGCTCCGCGTTGGAGGCAGCGAATGCCGCCGCAGATGGCGCCGCGCTCGAGCGCCTGGCGCGCCTCTATCCACACACGGCGGCAGCCGGGGATGCGCGCGACGCGCGACTTCGCCTGGCCCTGGCGGCGGGCGATTCCAAGGCTGCGGTGCGCACCGCGTTCGAAGAGTTGCCGCAAAACTGGTCGGCTCAGAATTCCACTCCGCGACAGGCTCAATTGGCCTGGCTCGCGGCGCGCACCCTGCGCCAGGACGGCAATCCCGCATTCGCGCGCTCGCTCCTCGCGCGGCTCGGGCACTTTCAGGGTGCGACGGTCGCTGACGAGCGCGATCCAACAGCGACATTCGCGAGCCTGCTCGCCGCTGAGGTATCCGCTGCGGAGGCGCAGCATGTCGTCCCGCTGGAAGCCAACTTCGATGCGCCCTTTGTCGAGGCCTGGAGTGAATCCAGTGACACAGTGCTGCTCGGGAAGCTCAACCTCGGCGACAAGACCGTATTCATCGTCGCCGCGCGCGATCGATTCGACGCAATTGCCGCCGACGGGACGCGACTGTGGACTCGGCCGGTTGAGGGCGCGATCGCGCCCCAGGTGTGGTTGACCAACGCGCTCTTGGTGCCCGGCGTCGCGAGTCCCGGACTGCAACCACCTCAGTTCACGGGCCGGGTGATCCTCACCTGGAGGCGGGGCGTTCTCGCGCTGGATGCGGCGACCGGCGAGGAAGCCTGGAGCTGGAGCCTGCGCGGCAAATTGCTCGATTGGCCCCTGGCACAGCACGGCGGAGTGCTGACTGTTTCGGTCCTGCCCGATGGAAGCGGCCCGCAATTGGTGGGCATCGAGCTTGGCCGCGGCACGGAACTGTGGCGCCACGCCTGCGCGCCGGAGAACTGGGTTCAACCGGTGGTCGGCTCAGGCCTCGCCGTGCTGCTTCCGAAACTCTCGCAGACGCGCACGGCCCAGGTGCTCGAGATCGCCACGGGCACGCGCGTGCGGGAAATCGAAATCGGTCAACCGATACCGACGGAGGATCGCCGCGGCGCCTGGATCGAAGACGGTCGCCTGATTCTTCCGCGCTTCGGACGCTCGCGCACCGCGAAGGATTCTGTCGTCGCCTTCGATCTCGAGAGCGGTGCGCGCGCCTGGCGCGTGCCGATCGAAGACGCGCGTCTCTTGGATTCAATCGTCCGCAGCGGCAGCGAGACGTTCCTGGTCTATCTGGTCAGCGGTGCCGGCGCGGGCGACGGTGGTTTGGTGGAACTCGACACGCGCATCGGCGCCGTGCGCGATGTGCCGGGCGTGAGCATTGGCCCCGATGACCTGCCACTCGGACTGCGCTCGGGGGCGGTAACGGTGCTCGAGGCGCCCTACCTGTTCCTGCGCACGCCGGCCCCGGGCGGAAAGGAAACCCTGGTGCGCTCGGTACATTTGCCGTACGGACAGCGTTGGGCCTGGCGACTGAAGATCGCGCCCACGGATCTTTATCCGCAGTCCCTGCCGTTGCCTGCCGTGAGTTCGCGGCTGGTGATGCTCGCCTATACCGAGGAGCGACAGGGCCCGGCCCGCCGCGAGTCGCGTACGTATCTCGTGTCCATTGACCGCGAAAGTGGCGGACTGCGCGAACTGCGCGAGCTGCGCGATTTCGGACCGTCAGATGCCGTGGAATTGGCTACGTTTGGAAACCTGCTCATGGTGACCGGCAAAGGTCGCGCCCTGGGCCTGGCGGGCAGAGTTGGGGAGGAACAACGATGATCTCGATGCGATTTTCTGGCCTGGCGCTTGCTTCATTTCTCTGCGTCGGCGGCGGAACTACACCCAGCGCGCCTGGCGCACTGAACACTGCAGGCCAGGGACAAGGGAGCCGCGAGAGTGCTTTGCTCGTGGTTACGCCCGAGCAGGCCAAGGCCGTGGAGCAAGGACTCGAGTGGCTTGCCGCGAACCAGAACGATGACGGCAGTTGGACGGCGAAGATCGGCTACAAACTGAACACCGGCTACAACCACACCGAGGAAGACCGCGGCCACGTTGGGGTCACAGGACTCGCTGGCATGGCGTTCCTAGCCGGAGGGCACACGCCGGGCCGCGGCCCCTACGGCAAAAACGTCGAGCGCGCCCTGGACTTCGTGGTCTCCTGCGTTCAGGAAGACGGCTACATCACCCACGCCGGCTCGCGCATGTACAGCCACGCCTTCGCGACGATTTTCCTGGCGGAGATTTGCGGCATGACATCGCGGCCCGACGTTCGCGCCAAACTGCAATTGGCGGTGGACTTCATCGTGCATTCGCAGAACGCGGACGGAGGCTGGCGCTACGAGCCTTACGCGGTGGAGAGCGACATGTCGATCGTCGTGTGCCAGGTGCTCGCCCTGCGCGCCGCGCGCAACATCGGCGTGCAAGTCTCGAAGTCAGTGATCGACAAGGCCGCTCGTTACGTCGTCGATTCCGCGGTGTCAGCGAACAGCATTTCGGACGGGTTCCTCGGAGGCGGTCGCTACAACAACGAGATCGGTTCCTTCCACTATCAGAAGCAAGATGGCTCGCGTTCCTCGTTCCCGTTGACCGCTGCGGGTGTCACGGCGCTGCACGGCGTCGGGATCTACTCTGCTGAATCGATCGATGCGGGCGTGCGCTACCTGATGAGCAATCTCGACGGATTCAATCGCGATCGCGGTCGCTCTCGCGGGTACCACTACTTCTTCTGGTATGGCCACTACTACGCCGTGCAGGCGATGTACACGGCCGGCGGACCGGCTTGGGAGTCCTACTTCGACAGCGTGCGCACGGAAATCCTGCGCGGTCAAAAGAGCGACGGATCATGGCCCAACACGACTGGACCCGGTCCGGCATTCGGTACCGCCTGCGCGGTGTTGATCCTCGAAATCCCCTACCGTTTCCTGCCGATTTTCCAGCGCTAGCAGCCTCTGATGAGCATGCGAGAGCCTGAATCAAACCTGGGGCGTACGCCTGCGTTGGAGCGCTTGCTGCAGCGCCTTGCCCTGCGTTTGAGCGCGCAGGTCTGGATGTTTGGCCTCGGGACACTTCTGGCGCTCACCTGCGCTTGGTTGGCCTTTGCGTTCTTCGCGGACTTCGGACTGCGCGTGCCCCATGGCGTGCGCGTGGCCCACGGCCTCGTGGCCCTGGCCCTGCCCGGATTTTGTGCATGGCGCTACTTGATCCGGCCCCTCGCGCGGCGACCGGATCGCGCACAGACGGCGGTGCTCTTGGAGCGCCAGCGGCCGGGCTCGAACGATCTGTTCGTCAGCGCCGTTCAGTTGCAGCGCAACGCGGGAGGCGACGCGGCGCCGACGCTCGTTGACGCTGTATTGGCCTCCGCGGAGCGCGAAGCTCTACAAACGCGCATCGACGGCGTCCTCGACGAGCGCCCGGCCCGCTGGCGCGCGGCCCTGGGAGTTGGATCGACCGCGGTGCTCGCCTTGGCGTGGGTCGGATATCCGGATCTCGCGCGCACGTTCTTCGCTCGCATGCTCGATTCTTCCGCCCACTGGCCCCAGCGCACGCACCTCACGCTGCAGATCCCCCTGCCGCCCGAAAAGGCCTCGGTAGTCGAGCGCGACGGCGTGCTGTTCGTGCGCGTCGCCCGCGGGAGCGACGTACCGGTGCTCGTGCGGGCCGAAGGCGCGCGCCCCGACGATGTGCTGCTCGACGTGTCCGGCTCGAGCCCGATCGCTCTGTCCGCTTCCTCGGACGGGACGTACCGCACGTTGCTGCGCTCGCTGCAGAATGGCGTCGAATTGCGCGCCAGCGGCGGCGATGACGAGGGATTGAGCGCGCGCGCGACGATCGAGGTGCTTTCGCCCCCCGATCTCGCCGAACTCGCGCTGCGGATCGAGCCACCGGCCTACACGGGCCGCGCGCCGTCGATCGAATTCAATCGCGACGTCGAAGTGCTCGCAGGATCACGTCTGCAAGTCGTGATCCGCACCGATCCCCCCGAGGCCCTTGCGCGCGCCAGAATCCTCCCCATGGATCGCGTGCAAGAGTTGACGCCCATGGATTTCCCCGCGCGCGAGGCCAATGTCCCCCCGCTCCCAGGCCGCGGCTTCGAGTGGCTGGCCACGGAGTCACTCCGCCTGCGGTTCGAGCTGGAGGACGCGCAGGGCTTGACCAATCCCGATCCGGGATTGTTCGCGGTGCGCGTGCAAACGGACGAGCGGCCGCAGATCTCGATCTTCGCGCCGGCGCGAGTCGAGGTCGACACTCTGCTCGGCGGTTGGATCGCACTTCGCGCGCGCGCCAGCGACGAATACGGCATCGCGCGAATGACCTGGAGTTCGCGCCCAAGCGGCGAGGGCGCAGTCGCGAAGATCAGCCCACTGGAGTGGCGCATCGTGGCGCCCGAGGAACGCACGCCGGACGAGACTCGGCCCGTGGTCGCAATCGCGGGCGTGCGCATCGACGTGGCCGCACTGGGTGACGCCGAGCACGCGGTGCTCGAAGGCTCCCAGTTCATCCTTGAAGTGCAAGCCGCCGACAACCGGCCCGAGGCCGGAGACGAGTCGATCTCGCAGTCCGCCTCCGTGGCCGTGCGCGTGCTCTCCAGCGAAGAATTCCTGCGGCGCACCCAGGATCGCCTGGCGCGCGTGCGCTTGTCGGTCGGCGAACTGGAAACCCTGGCTCGCGACAAGGGACGTCGCGCGAGAGAACTCGTCGCCAGTTTGGAATCCGATGCGCCTGAAAGCGCCGGCACCGCGGGCGAACTTGCAGCCCTATACGCCGGCGCGCGGCGCGTGGAGGGCGATGCCCATTCAATCGCGCGCGAATTGTGTTCGATCGCGGAGAGCGTGCTCTACGCGCGCCTGGACAGCGAGGCGGACGGCACGCTGATCGCCCTGGACGAGGCCCTCGCCGCGGCCCCGCGCTCGGGCAGCCTGCCCGTGGAGGCCTGGAGGAAATTCGGCAGCTCAGCCGAAGTTGGACGCGGTCGCGCAACCCTGGCGGGACAACTGGCGGGACTTGTGGACCTGGCCCTGAAAATCGACTTTGACGATGCCCGCGCCGCCTCGCGGGCCGCCGAGCGCGCCCTGCAGTCCACGGATCTCGCCGAAGTCCACGCCGCCCTGGGGGAACACCTTGTCCTGCACAAGGAATTGGACCAACACATTCAGGCCCTGCTCGCCCGGCTGGCGGAGTGGGATAATTTCCAGTCGATCCTGTCCTTGACCAAGGACATCCTCAACCGACAGAAGGCATTGCGCGAGCGCGCGAAGGCCGCTCTCGGGGGCAAGTGAAGAAGCAGAGAGGCAGTTCATGAACTCGATGCAGCAAACAGTCCGCAGCTTTTCGCTCGCATGCCTCGCTGCGTTCAGCGTGGCTGGTGCGACGACGGTGTCTGGCGCTGTTGAGGCGCGGGCCCAGGACGGCGTGCCGAGCCTGACGGGCATCTCAGAAGAGCAGGAACTCCTGGCGCGGCAGCTCGATCGCCTGCGGCGCACCATGGAGGCCCTGATTCCGCGCCTGGAGAAGGAGGGCCGACCGCGGGCCCTCGAATTGGTCAAGACCGCGCTGCTCGAACTGAACAGCCGACCCGAGGAGACCAAGTCGCGCACGCTTCAGGAGTTGATGGAGGCCGCGCGAAACGGACTCGCGAGCGGCCAGGCCGTGCTCTCCCTCGAAGAACAGGAGTTGATCGTGCAGCGGCTCGATCGCCTGCTGTCGATCCTGCTCGATCGCACGAACATCGAGGCCATCGATCGCTCCATCGACGAGCTCAAGGAAGTCCAGAGAGCCATTTCTCAGCTCGCCAAGCGCGAAGCAGATCTGGAGGCTTCAACCAAGGACCTGGCCGAGCGCTCCAAGAGTGAACAGGCCAAGGACCTCGCCAAGACGCTCAATGACTTGCAGTCCCGTCAGCGCGCGCTGAATCAGGAGACCGAGAAGAGCGCCCGCGAGAATCGCGAGTTGGACATGAGCCAGGTGGAGCGCTCGCTTGCGGAACTCCTGCAGCGCGAAAAGCGCGATCAGCGCCTGCTCGAGAGCTACCGACCCGAGAGTGCTCAGGAACTTTCGAAGCCCGCGGATTCCTTGGCGGAGGCCCGGGCCCAGGGAGCGAAGGGAGAACGCCTGCGGCAGGCTGCGCGGGAACTGCGCCGCGCCGCGGCTTCGACGCGCGACGCGGGCACGGGCGCCGAGGAGGAAGATGCCAAGGCAGAGCGCGCCGCGCGTGAGGCGGCCGGCGAATTGTCGAGCGCAGCGGAGCGCGAGGAACGTCGCCAGCGCGCAGCCCCGGATTCACAGACCGCGCCCGCGGCCAAGGCCCTACGCGAGGGTGCTGAGAAACTCGAGACTGCGGCCGGCTCCGGCACAGAAGCGCGCGACGCGGCCGCCACGGCCCTGGAAGACGAGGCGCGCAAGCTCGAAGCGAGCGCGGCTGAACTTGAACAACAGGCGGACGCCGCGCGCAGCGCTGCCGCCGGAGAACTTGCGAAAAAGACCGGCACCTCCCCTACGCTCGCCGGCGAGGCGGCACGCAAGGCGGCCGAGGCACTGCGGCTCGCCATGGAGAGCCAGGCTGCCGCGCGCGAGGCGCAGTCGACTCCTGCGAGCACTGACGCATCAGCTCCTCCGAGCGCGGAGGAATCCGCCGCGCGCGAATCCGAGCAGGCGGCGCGGGCACAGACCAAGGCCGCGGATGCCGCGCGCGCCACTGAGGAAGCGGCGCGTGTGCTCGATCAGGCCCTGGCGGAAGAGCGAGCATTGCCCGAGGGCATTTCGCGCTCCCAGCAGGCAGCCGCCGTGGAGTCCGAACGCCTTGCCGAGGTGCTCAAGGAATTGCCGCAGACCAAGAGCGAGAGCGGCGCGCAAGCGAGCAAGGCCCTGGAGGAAGCGGCAAAGTCCATGCGCGAAGCCGCGTCGTCCGCTCAGCAGCGAGACGGCGCAAGCGCGCAGTCCGCGGCGGAACAAGCCACGAAGTCCTTGGAAGCGGCCCAGGCGGCCTTAGCGGAAGCACGGAATTCCGCCGCGCGCACGCCAGAAGCACAGGCCGCAGCAGCGCAGCGCGCGCAGGCCCAACGCGAGCTGTCGAAGGCCACCCAGGCGGCGAGCGCAAAGGCGAAGCAGGCGCAGTTGAAGCAGGCCTCAGCCGAGGCAGCCGAGCAGAGCCTGCAGGAAGCGGCCAAGGCCATGGAGCGCGCGGCGGAGCAGTTGGATCAGGGCGCGGAATCGGAAGCCGCTAGCGAGCAGCGCCAGGCCATGGAGCAACTGGCGCGTGCGCAAAATGCCTTGGAAAAGGGCCCGCGCGCCGAGACACCGCAGGCACGCGAACAAGCGGCCGAGCAGGCCGCCGAACAGGAGGAGATTCGCAAGCAACTGCTAGAGCTCGCCAAGCGCGCCCGCGAGCGCAAGGACGCCAAGCCCCTGCCGAATCTGGACCAGGCCCAGTCCGACGCCGCGAAGGCCACCAAGGCCCTTGGCGAAGGCGACCTGCCTGAGGCCATGGAGGAGGAAGCCAAGGTGCGCAGCGAGCTCGAGCAGGCGGCCCAGGAACTGCAGAAGGAAGAGGACGAGTACCAGCGCCTGCGCCAGGAAGAACTGCTGTTCAAGATTGGCGAGGAGCTCGAGAACCTGGTCAAGAATCATCGCGAAGCCGCGGCGGGAACGCGTGAAATCGATTCGAAGCGCGAGCCAGGTGACAAACCCTCGCGCGCCCAGCGGCTGGCGCTCAAACGCATCGCCAAGGATGAAGCCGCGATCGCAGTACGCTGCGGCCAGATGGCCGACGCACTGGCCGCTGAGGGTGCCGTCGTCTTCGAGTCGGCCCTGCGCTCCGTCGGTCAGGACCTTGATCGCGTGGCCCTGGACCTGGAAGAGACCGGCGACTGGCAGAGCGGCGATCGCACACAGTCCCTGCAGGTCAGCGCCGAGCGTCGACTTGTGCAGTTGATCGAAGCTGTCAAGGCCGAGCGTCAGCGGAAGGAAAAGGAGAGCCGCGACGAACCCGGGGAGCAGGAAGGCCCGGAACAGAAAGACCCGAAGGAACCGCTGGTCGCTGACTCCGCCGAATTGAAATTGCTCGCGACGATGGAATCCGACACGGTCCGCAGTTTGAACCGGCTGCTGGCGCTGTACCCCGAGCTGGGCACCGAGGGCGCCGAGGTCGATCCGCGCGTTTTGCGCGACGTGCAGCGACTCGCGGAACAACATGAGCGCACCACAGCCCTGTTCGCGAGCTTCCGCAAGAAACTGGGGATCCCCGATCCGAGTGAGCAATGATGCGCGCCACTGAAACCATGAAACGAGGAGATGCCATGCTGCTCCGCCACGCCGCCATCGCCTGCGCGTTCCTTTGGGCCCCAAGCCTCGTGGCGCAGGAACCGACGCGCCCCGAGCCCAAGCCTGCGGAACAGAAGCCGCCCGAAAAACCGCCCCTGGAACTGCCGCCGCTTCCCGGCGGCGAAGCCCCGGGCGGGATGCAGCAGGAAATGCTCGAGCTGTTCGCGAAAGTCGAGAACCGACTGCGCGCCATCGACACGCAGTTGTACGAGGCCGCCTCCGGCCGCGTGCCAACCAAGGCGGTCACGGGTTCGGGCATCGAAGATCTGTTGCGCTCGGGCAAACAGGCTGCCGTGCCCAAAAACATCTCCGAGCTGCTGCAGAGCGCCTCGAGCGACAGCCAGAGCGCCCAGTCGGACATCCAACGCATTCTCGAGATCGCCGAGGCGATGAATAAGAAGAAGCCTTCGGGCGGAGCGGGCGGTGGAAAACCCAAGCCCGGTTCCGGCGGCAAGTCACCGCTCGACAAACCGGGAAATGGCGACCCGCAAGGCCGAGAGCAGACTCCGAAGGACCCAGGTTCCAAGCCCGAGGGCAGCGAGCCCAAGGAAGGTGACGGGAACCCCGACAGCCCGCTTCCCGAAGATCCCAACGGCCCCGATGAAAATCGACCTGGGCAGAATCCCCCGAACGCGAAGACCGGTCCAGGGTCCACGGGCAGTGGCGACGATCGATGGGGCGACTTGCCCGTGCGAGCGCGGGAGATCTTTCGCGTCGAAGGCGGATCGGACCTTCCGCCGCAGTATCGCGATTGGATCGATGGGTACTACAAACGCCTGCAGGGCCTCGAGCGACGCTAGGCGCGTCGCGAAGCAGGCCAGCGTGATCCCCGCCCCCCGTCCCATGGGCGCGTCGATCGGCATGGCGTGCTTAGTACTCCCGTGCCTCTGGTGGACGGCGGTCGCGGCCAGCGATCAAGGCCAGCGCCCTGGGCCGCAGCCCGGCCCGCCAATTTTTGGGGAGGCTTCAGAGCGCAGTTCCACTTCGAACGAGCTCCGCCGATCGGACATCGAGTCGCGCGCAAAGGCCGCGGTGGATCGAAGTCTCCTGTCCCTGCAGCGCGCCCAGTCCGCGGCTCTCGACGGATCGTTCTCTACTAGCGGCGCAGAACACGCTGTGCCTGTGCCCGTGGCGGCACTGGGCGCCCTGGCTTACATGGCCGCCGGCACCTTGCCCGATCGCGGGCCCCAGGGCGCGGAGCTGTCGCGGGCGATCGACTATCTCGTGTCGCGCTGCGATCTGGCCCCGGGATCCGCCACACGCGGTTACATCTCCAGCGACGGTGACGCAATTTCGCGCATGCACGGTCACGGCCTCGCGACCCTGGCCCTGAGTCAGGTGTACGTGAGTTCGCCCACCACTGCGCGCGGAGCGAAACTCGCCGCCGCCCTGGAGGCCGCCGTGCGCCTGATCGAGTCCAGTCAAGGCAGCGAGGGCGGCTGGTTTTATTACCCGCGGCCCTCCTACGAGCACGAAAACTCGGTCAGCGTGTGCCTGGTCCAGGCCCTGCGCGGCGCCCACGGTGCGGGGATCAAAGTGGACACTGCCGTGGTGTCGCGCGCGGTGGATTACATCAAGCGCTGTCAGACGGAGGACGGGTCCTTTCGCTACGCGCTCAACCAAAATTCGACTTCGGCGGCCCTGACCGCCGCGGGCGTCGCCACGCTGAATTCCATCGGCGTCTACGACGGTCCAGTGATCGAGCGTGCCATGGAATACTTGGCGCGCGACCTGGCGGGCCGCGAGAACGAAACGGGGATCGGTGACGCGCGCTCGCTGCACTACGAACGCTTTTACGTCGCCCAGGCATTGTGGCAAGCACCGGACGCGCGCCTGTGGGAGACCTGGCGCTCGCGCATGGTGGCGCAGCTTGAGTCCGAGCAACTGCCCGACGGTTCCTGGCGCGATTCCAAATACGGCGACGCCTACGCCACGGCCATGCACAGCCTCGTGCTATCGATTCCCCTGGGCTACCTGCCGATTTTCCAGCGCTAGCTTCGGCTCAAGAGCGGTCCAAGCGTGCTTCCGGCGCGCGGTACGTGTCGAGTTCGAACGCTTCGAAACCCACGGCCGTGAGCGCGGCGACGATGGTAGGCCACAGTTCCCGTGCTCGAGCGAGTTCTTCGTGCGCAACCTCCACGCGCGCCTTGGGAGCGTGGTCGCGTACGCGCAGCACGCGGAGTCCAAGTTGCTTGAGCTCGGCTTCGGCACTTTCGATGCGCCACAACCGCTCGCGCGACACTGCGGTGCCGGTGGGCAGCCGCGATGCGAGGCAGGCGCTGGCTGGCTTTTCCGCGCAGTCGATACCGTGCTCGCGCGCGTAACGGCGCACGTCCTGTTTACTGAAGCCAGCCGCCGCGAGCGGGGCGAGCACGCCGAATTCGCGCGCCGCGCGCGAGCCATGGCGCAGGAGCGCGAGGTCGTCCGCGATTTCGCCAAAGGCCAGGTGGGCTACGGAGTTTTCCGAGCACCACTCCCCCATGGACTCGAACAGAGCGAACTTGCAGAAGTAGCAACGGTCGGCCGCGTTCCTTTGGTAGCGCGGGTCCTCTAGCTCGCGCGTCGGCAGTTCGACGAGGCGCGCACCAATTTTCTGCGCGATGGCGCGAGCGTCGGCCAGCTCGGCCCGCGGCAGCGACGCGGAGTCAGCGATCACTCCCAGGGCGCGCTCGCCTAGAACACTGTGTGCGGCATGCAGCAGCACGGAGGAGTCCACGCCGCCGGAGAACGCCACCGCCAGGCTCGGAAGTTGGCCCAGGTCCGCGCGCAGTCGCACCACGCGCGCGGCGTAGTCGACATCGTGGGTGGTCGCCGTGCTCACAGGTACTGGCGCAGCTTCTTCACGTAGTCCGCGGCGGAATGCACGAACATAGCCAGTTCCTCCGGCGTCAACGGGCGGATGACCTTGGCCGGGACGCCTGCCACCAGCGTGCGCGGCGGCACGACGAAGTTCTCGCGTACCACGGCGCCAGCCGCCACGAGCGCCTGCGCTCCGACGACGCTGCCTCCAAGGAGTACCGCGCCCATGCCGATCAGGGCGCCGTCGCCGATTTCCACGCCGTGCAAGACGCAGCGATGCCCGATGGTCACGTCGCTGCCGATCACATTCGGCTTTGCCGTGTCGGCGTGGATCATTGTCAGATCCTGCACGTTTGTGCGCGCACCAATCGTGATCGGGGCGTCGTCACCGCGCACGACGCATCCAAACCAGATACCGACGTCGGGACCGAGCGTGACGTCACCAGTGATCGTGGCGGAGTGGGCCGCGAAGGCGCCACCTTCTACGGCTCGGAACAGGCCTTTCGCCGGGAATCTGGACATGCGCTGAGGATCGCACGCCAGGGTCTTTGAGCGCAATGAGCGCGGGCGAATCAGGCGCCGTCGGACAGGGACAGCATCCCGTAAGCAATGGCGTTGTGCAGCGCGTGCACCGCGTAGCAGGCGCTCAGGCGCTGGGTGCGCAACTTCAAGCTGCCGAGCAGCAAGGCCAGGCCCAGTACCGGAACCAGGGCGCTCTCTCCGTGCAACATGGCGAAGGCGAGGCTGGTCGCGAACACGCCGCCGCGGTCGCCGAGGTTCTGAACGAGCAACGGCTGCAGGAAGCCGCGGAAAATCACTTCCTCGAAGAACGGAAGCAGGAAGATCGCGAGCAGGGCCGCGTAGATTCGCCACTGCCCCGAGAGCTCGGCGATGTCATTGGCGATTTGTTGCTCGTGGAATTCGCCCCCGCACGCTTGGAAGATCCATGCCCACAGCGGCATCAGGCCGAGCAGTCCGGGCAGCACGATCACGTAGCAGGCCACAGCTACCCATGACGCGCGCACTGAACCCTGGGCGCGCAGGCCCAGGCAACTGACTCCGTCCGGATCCAGTCGCGCGGCCATCCAGAAGATCACCGCGCAAGTCGCCCCAAGCCCTAGGGCGCTCCCGAGCAGCGCGCGCAGACCCGCGGGGACACGCTCGGGGTCAAGGACGAGCCCCACAAGTGCCGGCGCCCCCTGCATGGCCAGCATGAGGATCAGGGCCACGACCAACGCGTGCATGAAGCGCCAGCGCGCAAAAAACACTGGCACCTTGGGCGAGAAACGGCGCGCGAAGGCGACGCACAACGGCGTCAAAGCCAAGCCCGCGAGCACCAGTGCGGCGCCGCCGAGGCCTAGCTCGCGCGAACCAAGCTCGAGGGCGGGAGTCGCGTCTTGAAGCGTCACGCTGCGGGTCCGCCGCCAGGTGCGATCGTGCCTTCGAGCGGCGAACTTGCGTTGGCGTAGAGCCGGCGCGGAATGCGTCCCGCCAAAAAGGCCTGCCTGCCTGCGCGGCACGCGTCGCGCATGGCGGCGGCCATGCGCAGGGGCTCGCGTGCTCCGGCGATCGCAGTGTTGAGCAGAACGCCCGCTGCTCCGAGTTCCATGGCGAAGGCCACGTCCGAGGCCGTGCCGACGCCCGCATCGACGATCACCGGCACGTGCACCAGCTCGAGCACGATTCGCAGGGCATTGGGATTGAGGATGCCCTGGCCCGAACCGATCGGCGAACCTGCGGGCATCACGCTCGCCGCGCCGAGTTCCGCAAGCCGCACGCACATGCGCGGATCGTCCGAGCAGTAGACGAAAACCTGGAAGCCCTGTCGGACCAGTTCGCGCGTGGCCTCCAGGGTCCCCACCGGATCGGGCAGCAGGGTCTTTGGATCGCCGAGCACCTCGAGCTTGATCAGCGGCGTGTCGAGGATTGCCCGCGCCAGCTCCGCGGTGCGGATGGCGCTCTGCGCATCAAAGCAACCCGCCGTGTTGGGCAGGATGTGACAGCGCTTTCGATCGATGAACTCCAGGAGCGACGGCCCCTTGGCGGCGTCGAGATTGACGCGCCGAACCGCCACGGTCACGCACTCGCAGCCCGAGATCTCCAAGGCGGCGCGGGTCTCCTCGAAGCTCGCGTATTTTCCAGTTCCCACCAACAGGCGCGAGCCGAGGGAAATGCCGCCGACGTCCAGGGGCGCGTCGGCCTCGTGGACGGGAACCGGAGTCCCGGCGCCCATCCCTAGCCACCTCCGACCAAAGTCACGACTTCGATTTCGTCGCCGCGCTCCAGTGCTGTGACGCCGTGATCGCTGCGGCGTACGAGCTTGCGATTGCGCTCGACCGCCACCGCCGCTCCATCAAGGCCCAATTCCGACAACAGATCGCAGAGGCGGGCGTCGGCGCGCACCTCGCGGCGTTGGCCATTGACCGTGATCTCCAGGAAAGGCTGCATACGCAGGGACGATAGCCGACGTTCGTCGCGCGCTCAAGTTGCGCGCGTCGGGCGTCAGTCGATGCGCACGAAGGCGCACTTCAGGTAACTGGACTCCGGCAAGGTCAAGAGCGCCGGATGGTCGGGCGACGCCCCACCCAGGGCGATCAAGTAGGCCCGGCGTCCACAGGCAGCCGCGGCCTCGCGCAAACTGCCCACGAATTCCTCGGCGCCCATGGCGTGCGAGCACGACGCGCTGACCAGCACGCCGCCGGGCTCCACCAGTTGCATCCCGCGCAGGTTCAACTCGCGGTAACCACGCCGCGCGCCCTCGAGTTCGCGCTTGTTGCGTGCGAAGGCCGGCGGATCGAGCACCACGAGGCCGTAGCGTTCGCCGCCTTCGAAGCGTGCGCGCAAGTCCTTCATCGCGTCCACGCGTTCGAAGGACACGCGCTCGCCCACGCCGTTGCGCGCGG
Organism: Planctomycetota bacterium; assembly: GCA_947484275.1. GTDB lineage: Bacteria > Planctomycetota > UBA1135 > UBA1135 > JADJQU01. Next base: position 48,167 of record CANKOY010000005.1, read on the forward strand.
CGTTGGCCAGCACGCGTTCCCCCGCTCGCGCAGCCTGATCTAGGCACAGCACCCTGGTCGCGCCCGCAAGGGCCGCGCGCACGCCGAACAGGCCGTCGTAGCTGAACACGTCGAGACAACTTTGGCCCGCGGCGAATTGCGCCGCGAAGCGCCGATTTTCGCGCTGGTCCAGGTAGTGCCCGGTCTTGTGACCGCCGAAAACGTCCACCTCGTACTCCAGATCGCCCTCGCGCACGGGAATCGGACCGTCGATCGAGCCCCGCAGCACTTCGACGCGCGGCAACAGGTCCTCCAACTTGCGCACAGACGCGTCCGAGCGATCGAGCACGCGCTCGATGTGCGGCAGCTGCTCGAGCAACAGCGCGAGCCAGGTGTCGCGCAGACGATCCGAGCCCATGGTCCCGCTCTGCAGCACGAGCGTGTCGCCGTAGCGATCCGCGACGAAGCCTGGAAAGCCCTCGCCGTCGCCGCCGATCATCCGGCAAGCGCCGCGCGGGTCGCCGTAGCCAAGGCGCGCGCGCAACCCGACGGCCTGGACCACTCGCTCGCGCCAGAAGCCCTCGTCCACGGGCTCCTCGCGCCGCGACACCAGTCGCGCGCGGATCTTCGAGACGCGACTGAACAGCCCTTGCCCGAGGTGCTCGCCCCCCGGCCCCACGACGCGCACCAGGTCGCCGTGACCAATGGCGGCGGAACTCGCGCTCGCCACGTCGTTTTCGAATAGCCACGGATGGCCACCTTGGAGCCAGCGGCGGCCGCGCGGAGTGCAAGTCAGGACTTCCATGGGGCAGAGAGTCTCGCCTGTGGCGGCGCGCGGCGCGAGCACCGCGCGCGGGATCGCTTACTTCCCGACGAGCAATTCGAACTGTTCGTCACCGTGAAGACTGGCCAGATCGGGATCCGTGCGCGCCCAAATGCGTTGGCGTTCGATGGCGGCCGCCGACTTCGAGCCGGCGCGGAATTCTCGCGCGAGGTAGTCGAGGGCCAGTTCGCGATCGCCGATCAACGCGCGGGTGCAGGCGAGGTTGTAGTAGTTGAAGGGCGATTCAGGCATTTCGCGCAGCAGCGCGCGCGCCTCGTCCTTGCGACCAGCCCGCGCGCGGTAGCAGGCCAGCAAGGTGCGCGTGAAATCGTCCTGGCGCAGTTCGAAGGCGCGCTCGAAGTAGGCCAGGGCTTTCGCTGGATCGCGCAGCTTGACGTTGGCGTTGACCGCCAGGCTCACCAAGACGCTGGAGCGCACGGAACGCGAGCGCCCGTCGTCGATGCCAGAGGCTGCCAGAGTCTCCAGACGCGCCAACGCGGCGCCCAGGATCCGATCTGCCTCTTCGGGCTGGCCCTGGTCGGTGAGGCAGGAGCCCAGGGTGGACTCGGCGCGCGCGATCAGCTCCTGGAGGTACGGACCGCCAAAGAGGAAGTCCGCGCGCGTCAGTGCCTCCTTGGCGCGCGACATCAGCGCTGCCGCCTCGAGGGGGCGGCCTTCGTCCCGTAGATCGCCTGCGAGTTCGATGGAAAGCGCCGAGGGCAAGCGCACGCGATGCAAATCAGGCTCGTTGTCGATGACCGCGCTCAATACGCGCAGTGCGTTCTCGAGTTCGACGCGCTCCGGTGCTTCGGCTGGGAGGCGCGCGAGCTCGCGCTGCAGTTGTTGAAGCCGCGAAGTTTCGATTTGCAGCAAGAGCCCCAAACGACTCTCGTCCAATTCGCGCCCCGCGTCCGACACCTCGAAGCCGGGCATCTCGTCTGGAACTGCAGTGGCGAGGGCGCGTCCAAGGCCGAGCGCGAGATCCAACGGATGCGCGCCCAGTCCGCGACTCCACTCAGGATTGCTGAGGAGCAAATCGAAAGGGCCGTGTGCGTGGTGCGCGAGCAGGTCGAGATCTCCAGTCCAGCTCTGGAGCGGCCCGGCCGTCTGCAACAACTGCGCGCGCAGCGATAGCTCGTGGACCGACCTCGCGATCACTTGGCACTCGTCGTGGTCGAAGGCACGCCCCGCGCGCAACAGCGAGAGCAGTGCATAGCACTCGACCACGGCCCGCTCGGCGGCGACCTCCGCGGCCAGGGCCGCACCCGGGGAGCCCGCTCGCTCCAGTCCCTCACCCGCCAGTCCCGCCAGCAGGCAGCGGGCCGCTTCGAGCGCGGTCTCAGCCAATTCGCGCCGTCCACCCGCAAGCTGCGCAGCCGCCGTCAAGGTCTCCGCCACTGCGAGATCGAAGCGGCCCTGTGCGTCTTCCGCCCGGGGGGGCCCAAGCAGTGCGCGCAGTCGCCACAGGGCCTCCAACGCGCGCGCCGGATCACTCCCTGCCGCCAGGGAGTAGGTCGCCGAGGCCAGCAACACTGGCCCGGGATTGACGAGCTCGCCCGCAAGCAGCGCCGCGACCCTCTCGGCCCGACCGCTGGCCCCCAGAAAACGCGCTCGAGAAAGGAAACCCTGGAACGCCAACTGGCCGGCGGCGCGCAGCACGGGTGAAGTGGACCGTTCGGCGCGAATGAAGGGCAGCCGCGAGCGCGGATCCATGCCTCCCGCGTCTTCCTCGGCCAGCGCCGGACCGTAGCCCTCCCCGAGGAGCATCGCCAGGGCCGGCTCGTCCAAGGCCTTGTCCGGGACCTCGAAGCTGCGCTGAACCAGTTCCATGAGCAGCCTCCCGGCGCGCGGCGAATTGGACAGCGCTCGCGCTGCCATGGCGCCCTCTGCACCTGGCAGCGCACACGTCAGTTCGGAGAGGGTGCCCGCGGTCGCGTCGAGGTTGGCCCGCGCCAGCGCCTCGAGGGCTTCGGTGCGCACCGTGGACTGCGGATCGCTTGCAGCGAAGCGCGCCAGCTGAGCGCAAGCGAGGTCGATTTCCTCGGCACTGGCGCCGGGCTGGACCCGCAGCACTCGGCCGAGGTAGACGGCGAAGTCCTCGCGCACTTCGGGACTTGGATCTGGGCACAGGGCGAGCACGGCAGTCAGGCTCGCGCGGTCCGCATGTTGGCGCACAACCTCGGAGCGCGCGGCGCGCGAACGCAGCGCGGCCCCAGAGAACTCAAACAGCGCCGCACTTGCGCCGGCGTGGCCTGCGGCTCCCAGTGATTTCATCGCTGCCTCGCGCAGTGCAAGGTCCGGACTCTCCAGGGCGCCAACGAGCAGCTTTAGGTCCGCGTCCCCCCCAGCCTGTGCGCCCGCCGGGGTCGGAGCCGCGAACAGGACCAACAGGCTTCCCAGGACTGCTGTCTGGGTGCGCCCACTGGTCCTCGCCAGTGGCCATACGCTGGGGGCGCTCGCGCGAGGAAATACGGACTGGACAAGCACCCTGAATTCCATGGACGTGTCACTCGCTCGAGGGCGCCGCGGGCGCACAGAACTCGGCCCTCCAGCCCCTGGGCCGGTCCCAGGGCGTGGCGACGGGTGGCCAGCGCCGTTGACTGTGGAGGACGGATATACCAAACTGTTCCCTCGAACTCTCCCCGGCCTAGCGGCCGCTGCCAGGGGAGGGTGCGCTTTTGAGAGCGGGGCAACCCGCTCTTTTCGTTCCAAGACAACCCAATCAACTCAGTTCGCCCACCCGGGAACCGGCAATTCAACGGAATCGACTCCGTGAACGACCTGTTCCCCTGGGCGGCGGGCCGAGCGCTCTCACGACCCTCACCTCCCAAGCACCCCGAGCCATGAACACGGAAGATTTCCTGCGGATGATTGACGTCATTCACCGCGACAAGGACATCCCCAAGGAGGTCATTTTCTTGGCTCTTGAGGAAGCCCTGGCCCTCGGCGCGCGCAAGCGTCTGGGTGCGGGCGAGGATCTCGTGGTCAAGATCGACCGCAAGACCGGTGTGATCGGCATGGAGGACGACGAGGAGGTCTACGAGTTCGACCTCCAGGAGCTCGGCCGCATCGCCGCACAGGCCGTCAAGCAGGTCATGCTGCAGAAGTTCCGCGAAGCCGAGCGCGACGTGCTGTACGACGAGTACGAGAACCGCGTCGGCCAACTGGTCAACGGCAACGTCCAACGCTACGACGGCGACGAGCTCGTGATCAACCTGGGCAAGGTCGAGGCCTATCTGCCCAAGGAAGAGCGCGTGCGCGGCGAGACTTTTGCCCCTGGCGACCGCATCCGCGCGATCGTGGTCGAGGTGCGCAAGGATGGACCGCGAGTTCGCATCATCGTCAGTCGCGCCCACGCCGACCTGGTGCGCTCGCTGTTTGAATTGGAAGTGCCGGAGATCGCTGACTCGATCATCGAAATCAAGCGCGTTGTCCGCGAGCCCGGCTACCGCACGAAGATGGCGGTGATTTCCCAGGATCCGAAAATCGATTGCATCGGCGCCTGTGTCGGCGTGCGCGGTTCGCGCATCAAGGCCGTGATCGACGAACTGCGCGGCGAGCGCATCGACATCATCCGCTGGAGTGACTCGCTCGAGACCCTGATCATGAACGGGCTCAAGCCGGCCACGATCCACTTGGACAACATCTACCCCGACGTCGACAAGCGCACCGCGGTGGTGATCGTCGACGAGGACCAGCAGTCGCTCGCAATCGGCAAGAAAGGCCAAAACGTGCGTCTGGCCAGCCGCCTCTGCGGTTGGGACATCGACATCAAGACCCGCGCCGATTTCGAATCCGAGGAACTCGCAGGCGAGGGAGACGGCAGCACCGGCCCCGCCATGGACGATTCCCTGGAGGACCGAGCGCGGGACACCGGCGACGACGTACCCGGAGCCTCCGTCTCCAAGTCCTGATCGCATCCAACCTTTCAACCTGGCGTGGCGCGGCCCTGGAGCCGATGCCACGCCCGCCCGACGAACAACAGTTATCCTTGCCGCTCGCTGCACCAGGCAGCCCATCGGCATTCCCAACCTAGGGGTTTTGTGACGAAGAAGACGCGTATCCACGAGCTGGCGAAGGAACTTGGGCTGAGCGCCCAGGCGCTGGTCACCAAGCTCCACGCCCTTGGCTTTGCCGAGGTCAAGGGGCCGCAGTCTGCCCTCGATGAGTTCACACTGCTGACGATCCAGGGCCGCCTTGCCGCGCACGGACTCGTCGCCAAGCCTGCGGAGGCTGCGGCCACCAGCGCGGAGAATGGCGGCCTGGCCGGCGTGCTGAAGAAAAAGAAGAAGCGCACCTCGGTCGACTCAGCGCCCGAAGAGGCTGGAGAATCCGACGCCGAGCCCGCGACGGCCGAAGCGCCGCGGGTTGAGATCACCCCGGAGCCCGCGCTCCGCAAGGCTCCGCCCGAGCCCGTCAAGGAAACGCCGCCCGTCGCTCCGGCCCCCGCCTTCATCAGCCTGCCGGTCGTGAAGGTGGCGCCCGTGGTCGAGGCACCTGTCCAGGCGGCGCCCGAGCCCGCGCCCGCGATTCGCCGCGCCGAGGTCGCAGTTGTGCAACCGGACGTCGAACCGGAACCGGCGCCGCAGGAGATCCAATCCGAAGATACAGAGGCTGCCGCGGGGATCGCTCCGTTGGAGGCGGAGGAGACCGACTCGGAGCGCGATGTGCTCGAGCCGGCGGCCCGCGCCAAGCCCGCGCAAGTCCCGGCGGCAGAAAATCCGATCGAAGATTCTCCCGCGGTGTCGAAGGGCCCGAAGCCTGCCGCGCTGCCGGGTGATCTCGTCAAGCCCGCGCAGCAACGCCGACCTGGCAAGGTCGTCGGATTCGTTGATCTTTCCAAAGTTCAGTCCCAGGTCCGGCCCCAGACGCAGACCCGCAAGCTGCGCTCGAAGGACGACGTCGCACCGAACGTTCAACCGACCTTCGGCAACGACCGCCGCCGCGCCCTGGTGCGCGGCGATCACGCCCAGCGCGGCAGCCTGACTGCGGCGCAACTTCGCGAGAAGGAGTCCGCTCGATTCCTGCGCCGTCGCGGCGCTCCCGCAGGTGGCCCGGGCGCCAGAACGGGCACGTCCCAACGGGCGCCTGGTCTCCCGACCGGCGTGTCGCCGATGTCCGGGACCGAAGTCGCGATCGAAGCGCCCGTGACCGTGAAGAAACTCGCCGATGCCATGAGCATCAAGGCGGGCCAGTTGCTGACCCTGGCCATGGCCGGCGCGGGTCTGGGCATCAACATCAACTCAGTGCTCGACTCGGAGACCGCCACCCTGCTCGCCTTGGAGTTCGATGTGACGCTGAAGGTCTCGGAGACACTCGAGGCTGAAGAGGTCATGCGCGAGAAACTCGTGCATGCCCGGGGTCAGATCGACGACAAGGATCTCGCCACGCGTCCGCCGACCATCGCGTTCCTCGGCCACGTGGACCACGGCAAGACCACGCTGCTCGACAAGATTCGCAACTCGCGCGTGGCCAACGGCGAATCTGGCGGCATCACGCAGCACATCGGCGCCTACCAGGTCACCAGCAAGACGGGCCACCTGATCACGATCCTCGACACGCCGGGCCACGAGGCGTTCACCGCAATGCGCGCCCGCGGCGCGTCAGCCGTGGACATCGTCGTGCTCGTGGTCGCTGCCGACGACGGAGTGATGCCGAGCACCATCGAAGCTATCGCCCATGCCAAGGCCGCCGGCGCGAAAATCGTCGTGGCCCTGAACAAGTGCGACAAGCCCGAGGCCAACCCGGGTCGCGTCAAGCAACAACTCGCTGGCCATGAAGTGCTGGCGGAGGAATACGGCGGCGACGTCGGCATGATCGAGGTCTCTGCCACACAGGGCACGGGCATCGACGATCTGCTGGAGCGCGTGACGCTGGAGAGCGAGGTCATCGACCTCAAGACCCACACCGAAGGCGCCGCCTCGGGGATCGTGCTCGAAGCAGAAGTGCAAGAGGGCAAGGGGCGCGTCGCGTTCCTGCTGGTGAAGGAAGGAACCCTGTCCCAGGGCGATGTGATCTTGGCGGGCGAGGGCTACGGCCGAGTTCGCTCGATCCACGACGACCGCGATCGCGCGATCAAGAGCGCAGGTCCTTCGCTGCCGGTGCAAGTCTCCGGACTTTCTGAATTGCCCGGTGTCGGCGATCAGTTCCACGTCGTGGCGAGCCTTGAGGAGGCGCGCGGCGTCGCCGAGGAACGCGCGCGCAAGAATCGCATGATGTCCCTAGCGGAGCGCCGCGCCGTGACGGCGGAGAGCCTCTCGCAGGCGCTGACCGAGCAGCACAAGAAAACCATCAATGTCGTGCTGAAGGCCGACGTTCAGGGTTCGCTCGAGGCGCTCAAGCAGCAGATCGAAGGCCTGACCCACAACGAAGTCGACGTGCGCATGTTGCACGCGGCCCTCGGCACGGTGACCGAAAGCGACGTCAACCTGGCCGCCAGCTCTGGCGCGATCGTGCTCGCGTTCCACGTGGGATTCAACGAGAAGGCCCGCGCCGCTGCTGACCGCGGCGGCGTGGAGATTCGCCCCTACGAGGTGATCTACGAGATGCTCGACGACCTGCGCGGCCTGATGGAAGGCACGCTGGCACCCGAGGTGTCCGAACAGGTCATCGGACACGTAGAAATCCGCGCTTTGTTCAAGTCGTCCAAATTCGGCAGCGTGGCGGGCTCGCACGTCATCGACGGCATCGTCAGCCGCGACAGCAAAGTGCGCGTCTTGCGCGGCAAGACAGTGGTCTTCACCGGCCAGATCGCGGGCCTGCGCCGCGAGAAGGACGACGTCAAGGAGGTCCGCGAGGGCTTCGACTGCGGCGTCACGCTCAAGGAATTCGACGGCTACGAAGTCGGCGACGTCATTGAGGCGTACAAGATGGTCAGCACGAAGCGACTCTTGAAGATCTGAAGCTCGCGTCGACGTCGAGCGCTGCTCGACGTCGAACCGCGCGCTCGCTGCCATGGCCAATCCGCGCACGATCGCCAAGTTGGAGTCCAGGATCCACGAGCGCGTGGCCTACGCACTCGAATTCGAAGTCAGCGATCCCCGCGCAGGCATGATCACGCTCACGGGCGTGAAACTGACCAGCGATCTGTCCCTTGCGGACATCCGCTACACCGTGCTTGGCGGCACCGGGGAACGCACGAAGGCCGAGCACATGCTCGCCTCCGCCGCAGGCTTCATTCAGCGGCAGGTGGGACGTGTGTTGTCCATGCGGCGCACGCCGACGCTGCGCTTTCACTACGACGAATCGCTCGAACGATCGCTGCGTCTAGATTCGCTGATCGCCGGCGCGCTCGAGCGCGATCGGAAGATCCACGACGCGGGTCATGCGCCCGAAGCGCCCGCTGCCGACGGCAGCCCGGATTCGGAAGACGAAGGCGAGTCGCCGGCATAGGAGCCGGGCAACGCCGGTTCGGGTTCGGGCGACGCGTGTGCGATTGAAAGCAGACGCTGGCGGGTCTCTTCCTGGGGCGCCAGGAACAACAGCGAGGGCAGCGACGACAGCTCGGACAACAACTTCGGGTCCCGAAGAGATTGGGCCAGCTCAATGTGGTGCGCCAAGTTGGCCAAGGCCGCGGCGCGCGCGAATTCCTCGTTGTCTTGCCATTCGTGGTGACACCCCGCGACCGAAATCAACTCCGCAGGCAAGCGCCATTTGCGCGCCATGGCCGCCCCGGCGGTCTGGTGGTAGGCCTGAAACACACGCCCCACCAACTCCGGCGAACAGACTCGGCCGCCCTTGCACTCCTTGGACAGCATGGCGATCAGTGCGATCTTGCCGACGTCCTGCAGGAGGCCCAATAGGAATGCCCTCTCGGGATCCACGCCGAGTACCGGAGCGATTGCGCGCGCCGTCAGTGCCACGGAATGAGACTGACTCCAGACGTCCTCGGCGTATTCCGCCAGCACCCCGGAGCGCAGGATCGTCCCGCGCATCGACACGCTGAGGATCATTGAGCGCAGGGCCCGCAGTCCGATGCGCACGATTGCCGAGTGCAACGTGTCCACAGGCTCCTCGCCCGCGAACATGACGGAATTCGCCGTGCGCAGGAGTTCGCTGGACAGCACCGGATCCACGGAGATCTGTCCGACGAGACTGCTGAATTCAACGCTGGGGTTGTTGGCGAGTTCGATCACCGACATGCTCGTGGACGGCAGTGTCGGCAACTCGAAACGGCCAGCCTCGATGCGCCTGCCGATCGACCAGAGGATCTCCTCGTCGGGCCCTTCGAGGATCACCGTCATGGACTCATCGCTGTCGAAATTCGTTCTCCGGCGACGCGCGGGCGGCGAACGCGGGGCGCCCTGCGACTGCCGCGCGGCGGAATCTGCGTGCGCGTTGGCGAGGTCTTGCCGACGAACGCTCCCCTGCACACGGCGCCCCGCCGGCAGTGCGGCGGGTGGATCTGGGGTCTCGACGCTGACGGCTTCGGCGGGCACAACGGCCAAGGCCGGCACAACGAGTTCCACAGGCTCCTGAGGCACGGACAGGTGCCCGTCCGGCTGGTCCGGTTGCGCAGGCTCATCGAAGAGCCATCGGACAAGCCTGGAGAGGAAGCGCATTGTCGGAATATCGCCCCCTGGGGACCGCCCAATTGAGCACCGTCCCCGGAGCCAATTTTTTTGCCTTCAGGCGTGGGAATTCCCGACCCGGACGGGATGAACTTCGGCCCGGGCAGCGCTCCCAAGGGCAGTGGCAGGGGCTTGGCCATGGCCGCTCCTGCAATTCCGTGGGAGGTCAGAGTCAAGCGCGGCACCAATTCGGGTGAGCCCGCACGGTTGGTCTCGCGCTCCTTGGACAGCCCCTCGTTCAAAGCGACCTTGCCGTTGGCCTGCAGCCGACGGAGTTGGAACGCTCGCTCTGGAACCGCGCCCAGAGCCTGTGTTGGGCGCGCGGGGTCAACGCACTCAAGCAGCCTGACTCCTGCGGCCTCGCCGAGGTTGGCCAGGGGCCCGCAACGTTGAACCGCGCCGCGCACGAACTCGCGCAGGAGCATCGGACGGATCGCGCCCAACCCAAATCACGACTTCCAGCACGCCGGCGGACCGCAACCGTTCCAGAAGCCACGTGAGCAATGAGGTGTTCGATGCTCGACCGCGGACCGCGGGCAGACGGAGTGTTCCAGCGTGCCCCGGCGAGCGCGCCGTGGCACGTGGCTCGCCTCGTTCTGGGCCACGAGGCGTGCTGAGATTGAAATCCGAAATCAGCTGCGACGGCGCCAGACCACGCCTTTCGGCGTGTCCTCGAGCGCGATGCCATCGGCCAAAAGCTCGTCGCGGATCTGGTCAGCGCGCTTGAAGTCGCGCGTCTTGCGCGCGAGTTCGCGCTCGTCGATCCGCGCCTGGATCCGCTCGCCAATGTCCTGGTCGGTCGAATCGAGCACTCCGAGCACGCGATCAGCCTGTTTCACCAAGGCCAGTGCCTGCTGTGCCGCAGCGCGCGAAAGCCGACCTTCCAATACCGCACTGCGCAAGCCAAACAACGCCGGAAGGGCGCGCGACACATTGAGGTCGTCGTCCATGGCGGTCTGGAATTCCTCGCGGGCGCGCAGAACTTCCTCCAGGCCAGCGCTGCCAGCGCCGCTCGAGTCATTGGCGCCCACCTCGATGCGCTTCAGGCGCGCAACCATGTCATCGAGGGTCTCAAGCGCACTCGCGGCGTCCTTCTGCACTTCAAAGGTGTAATTGAGCGGCTGGCGGTAGTGACCGCGCAGCAGCGCAAAACGCAGTGCGCGCGCGGAAAAGCCACGGGCCAGCACGTCGTCAACGGAATAGGTATTGCCCAAGCTCTTGGACATCTTTCCGCCGTCGACCTGCAGAAACTTCGAGTGCATCCAGTACGTGGAGAAGGCCTCGCCCGTGAACGACTCAGTCTGGGCGATCTCGCACTCATGGTGGGGAAAAACGTTGTCCTCGCCGCCGGTGTGGATGTCGATGCGATCGCCGAGGTGCTTGCGCGCCATGGCCGAGCACTCGATGTGCCAGCCCGGAAATCCGTCCGGACCAAAGCTCGTGGCCCACTTCATCAGGTGGTTCGGATCGCTCTTCCACAGCGCAAAGTCCGCGGGATCGCGCTTCTCTTCGCGAATGGCCACGCGCGCTCCGGCCTCGGTCTCGTCGATCCTATTGCCCGAGAGTTGCCCGTAACGTGGAAAGCTGCGCACATTGAAGTAGACGTTGCCGGCGACCTGGTAGGCATGGCCCTTTTGGATCAGTCCTTCGATGATCTCGACCATCTCAGGCACGTGGGCCGAGGCTCGCGGATAGACCATGGCGGGCTGGATACCGAGCACGGCGAGGTCCTTCAGGAACATCTGCGCGTAACCCTCGGCGATTTTCCAGGGATTGAGGCCCTCGCGCCGAGCCGCCGCCTCGATGCGGTCCTCGCCGACGCCGGCCAGCTCGTCGGTCAAGTGCCCGACGTCCGTGATGTTCATCACCTGCAGCACCCGATAACCTGAGTGCTCCAGCCAACGCCGAAGTAAATCGGCGAACAAGAACGCGCGAAAATTGCCGATGTGCGCGCGGCTGTAGACCGTCGGCCCGCAGTTGTACATGCGCACGGTGCCCGGCTCGATGGGCCGGAAGACTTCCTTGCGCCTGGAAAGTGTGTTGTAGACCTCGAAGCTCATCGCGCCGATTCTAGTGTGGCCCGGTGCAAGTTCCGCGTGAGCATCCGCAGGGAGGCGCGTTCCGGACGAATTTGCGCGCCGAGTTCGCGGGTTTGCGCGCTGCGGTGCTCGACCCTGCTCGGGGGCACCGCCCCGTGCTATCCTCCCGCCCCGGCCGATCTCAAGCGCCCTCCACGAACCGAAACTGTGCCCACCCCCTCGACCGACGGCCCGCGCATCGAACTCGGGGATGAGATTGGCGCAGGCGCCAGTGGCCGCGTTTGGCGCGCGCGCCTCTTAGAGCCCGCCGGCGGGTTGCCCGCGGGCAGCGACGTGGCGCTGAAACGCCTGCATCCGCACCTCAGCGCCGACGCCAGAGCCACGCGGGCCTTCGCCGCTGAAATCGAAGCCGCATCGGCGGTGCAGCATCCTGGGCTGGTACGGCTGGTGCAGCATGGCATGGACGAGATCGGCCCGTACCTGCTGACGGAGTACGTCCCGGGGCAGACCCTGGAGCGTCTCTTGGTGGAGCAGGGTGCGCTCTCCGAGCCACTGCTGCGCTCTGTGGCCGTCCAGCTGGCTGGTGGACTTGCCGCCCTGCACGCCGCGGGCTGGATTCACGGGGACGTCAAGCTCGAGAACATGCGACTCGATGCGCGCGGGCGAGCGGTGCTCTTGGACTTGGGCTTCGCGCGACGGCGCACGCCGCCCGGAGGAAAACGTCCGCGCTCGGCGGACGGTCCGTACCCGGAGGATTCGTCCGTTGAACTGGCGCAAGCCGGCGAATTCAACCCAGGCAGCATCCCCTACCTGGCGCCGGAGCGCGCGCGCGGCGAAGCGGGCGACGAGCGCAGCGATGTCTTCTCCCTGGGTGTGACGCTTTTCGAATTGGCCACCGGAGCGCATCCCTTCGCGGCTGACTTCGCGGGCAACAGGCTGGATCGGCCAGCCTCCAGCACCTTGCCCATGGTGCGCTCACTGGACAAGACCGGGGCGGACCGGGTGCTCGCGGCGCTGGCGAGTGCGCGCTACCGGCCAGCCTCCGGCCTTGCGCCACAGTTGTCGCCGTTCCTCGATCACCTGTTGGCCGATCTTCTGCGGCGAGATCCGCGCCAGCGACCGAGCGCGCGCGAACTCACACGGCGCCTTGAGGAGCAGGAATCCAGCGCCTGGTGGCGCGCCCAGCTGGACGCGGACAACACGCGCACGGCGCACCTAGCCGAGCGCGTCAGCGCGCACTTGACGCCGCTGGTGGGCCGCGAGAACGAGATGGGCCAGCTGGAGCAGCACTACGCCCACGCCATGGGTCAGCCGGTCCCAGGGACTGACGAATCCGCGCTCCAGGGCCCCGCGGCGCGCGGCGGCGCGCTGTGGCTAGAGGGTTCTGTAGGCAGCGGCAAATCGCGCTTGATGAGCACTTTCGCCGCGCGCGCGCGCGCGGCAGAGCATCCGCCGGTCTATCTCTACGGCCGCTGTTCCGCCCAGGAGGAGGATCGGCCCTGCGGACCTGTGCTGCAACTGATGCTGCGTTGGTTGCGATTGCCGCCGCAGACGACCCATCTGGGGGCCCGTGAACGGGCGGCGCTGGAGCGGACGGCGCCCCCGAAAGAAGCCCAGACCCTTGCGCGCGCCCTCGACAGCGGATTCACCGGCGCCCTGGAGACGTCCGTCGTGGCGGCATTGGCTCGCTGGCTGGTGACGCTGTCGAAGCGCGCGCCGCTGCTGGTGTTCGTAGACGACATCAACTTCGCTGACGAGGGCACGCTCAGTGTCTTCCTGCGCGTGGCGGAGGAACTTGGGGGCCAGCCTTTTTTCCTGGTGCTCGGGCGCCGGCTGCACGATGGCGTCGCCAACGCGCGCATGCTCGAGCAACTCGAGCGCGCGCTTGACTCGCGCCACTTGGCGGCGCGCGTCGAACTCGGGCCCCTCGACGACTCCGGAGTGTCCGATCTGGTGAACCGCCTGTTCCACCACTCCGCCCCGCGCTTGCGCATCGCCAAGGTGCTCGGTCAGCGCAGCCGCGGAAATCCGGGGATGATCGCCGAGATCCTGCGCGGCCTGCTGCAGCGCGGCGAAGCCTACGTGCACCCGGACGATCCGGAGGGCAAGGCTCTGGTGCTCGCCCTGCCTCCCGAACGCCTGCCGCTGCCCGAGTCCCTGCCGACGCTGATCAAGCAGCGCTACCGGAATTTGCCCCCGGGGGATCGGCGCTGGTTGCAGCGCCTGTCGATCGTCGGCGGACGCATCAGCACGGAGTTTCTGCTGCGCGCGTTCCAGCCCATCACTGAAATCGAATTGGCCCAGGTGCTCGGACGAATGGTGCAGGGGGGCTGGCTGGTCCCCGCGGGCGATCGCTTTCGATTCGCGCGACCGGCCCTGCGCGAAGCGGTCTACCGCGCGATTCCCCAGGCTTCGCGCGCACTGCTGCACGCCCAGGCGGCCGAGGCCCTGGCCCCCGACCGCAGCCGCAGCCTGACTACTGCCGATGCCTTCCAGCGCGCCTTTCACTTGCGCGCGACGGGCGACTCGAAGGCGCTGTTGGGTGTGCTGCGACCGTTGCTCAAGGCGATGCTCAAGCGCGGCCAAACCCAGAGGGTGCACTCAATTGCGCGCTGGGGCATCGAAGCCCTCGACACTCTGGGGCGCACGAAGGCGCGCGAAATTCTGCGCATCGAATTTCTCGAGGCCGCCGCCGATGCCGCAGATCGACTGGGCAACCGCGCGGAACAACGCGGCTGGCTCGATCAGCTGTCCGACCTGGAGCTTTCGCCGGAGACGGACGCGAGTTTCCTGGCCCGCGTCTATCTACTGCACGGTCGCCACGCCGTCTCCACCGGACAGTACGGGCTAGCGCGCGGGTTCCTCAAGAACGCCGTGGAGTTGGCGGAGCGCGCGGGCGACGCGGACATGCTCGTCTCCGAGGCCAAGCGCCGCCTGTCCGCGGTCCAGGCCCACGTCGGAGAACTTGAGTCGGCCCGCGAACTCGCCCAAAGCGCCTTGGATTTGGCCGCTCACGGACCGCAGCAGGCTGTGACTCACCTGCAGATCGCCGTGGTCGAATTGCTCTCGGACGCACTGGAGCCGGCCCTGCGTGAAGTCGATCGCGCCCTGGGTCTGTTGCGCCAGTCCCACGACTGGAGTCTGCCCGGCGTCTTGGCCGCGGCGCACATGTTGCGCGGCCGCATCTATCGCCTGCTCGGCCGACCCGGGCGAGCGATGGGTGCGATGCAGCATGCGGTGCGACTCGCGCGTCAGTCCGCAGAACGACGCCTGGAAATGGAGGCCACGGCGCGCCTGGGGGGCTTGCTCCTGGACATCAATCGGCCCGAGGAAGCCGAGGCTCGCCTGCGCGACGCGCTGCTGATCGCCAACGAAACTGAGGATCGCCGCGGTCAGACCCTCGCCGGTTTGTGGCTGGGAATCCTGTTGTGGGAGCAATCCGACCCTGAGGCCGCACGGCTGCTTTCGCGCGTCGGTCAAATGGCCCAGGAGATGGGCCTGAGCCGCGCCGAGGCGCTGTGCCTGGCGATCCAGGCGCGCATGGCCCAGGCCAGCGGCGACCTGAAGCGCGCCCTGGCGGACTCGTCGCGCTCCATGGACTTGCTCGATCGGCACGGTGCTGAGCTCGCGGATCGGATCGTGATCACGGGCACCCGCGCGCTCATGCTGCACTCGACCGATCAGCACGAGGAGGGTGCGACGCTCGTCAAAGGCCTGCGCCGGAGACTGCGCCGTGAGTCGGGGCGCCTGGAGAACCCCGCAGTGCGTTTGGGCCACACTGAGGCCACGCGCCAGCTCCTGGAAGCGGTGCTCTCGACCGAGGGCCCGCTCTACCCCCGCGCCAAGGCCCCAGCGCCCGCTGCTCCGCGTCCTTGAGCTCCCACGCCCCTCTCTTGCCCGGCCACAGGTACGCCTGGACCACTTGACGTTGAGACTCAGTCTCAATACGCTCTGGCCATCATGCTGCCCCTCCTGCTGCTGGCCCTGTGTCAAACCCCAGTCGATGAACGCCTCGATCGCGCCGAGGCCGAACTGAAATCCCTGCGCCAGCAGCTGGCGGACTCACGCACCGAGCACCAGCGCGAGAGGGAGACCGACCTGGCGCGGTGGCTTGCACTACTCGATGAGTCGCGCGCCACCAGTGAATCGGGTTCCTCCCCAGAAAAACTGAGCTGGGGAGGCTACGGCGAATTCCACTACAACGACCTGGAGGGCCCGGGCGGAGCGCAGCTCGACATTCACCGCTTCGTGGTCTACCTCGGCTACACGTTCAGCGAGTCGATTCAGTTGCACAGCGAAGTGGAACTCGAGCACGGGTTTCTACAGGACGACAAAGGCGAGCTCTCGATCGAGCAGCTTTACGTCGACTTCAATCTCTGCCCCACCGCCACGCTCCAGGCCGGACGCCTCCTGGCGCCCCTGGGCATCGTGAATCAGCGCCACGAGCCGCCGACCTTCAATGGCGTCGAGCGCCCCTCGGTCGAGCGCGTCGTTCTGCCCAGCACGTGGTATCAGGACGGCATAGGCCTGGTCGGCGATGCCTGCCCATCGGCGCGCTATCAACTGATGCTGACCAACGGCCTCGACGGCACGGGCTTCAGCGCCGTGAACGGCATCCGCGGTGGCCGACAGAAGGCGCAGCCCAGCGCGAATGAGCCGGCGATCTCTGGACGCTTCGATCTGCATCCCTTGGATTTCTTCGATGTGGAAGCGACGGATCAGTCCCTGCGCCTTGGTTGCTCGGCCTACTACGGCGGCCTCGACAACGGAAACAAAGGCAGCGACCCGAGCGTCGATGCCGATCTGACGATCCTCTCCGTCGACGCCGAGTACTCCTTCCAACGCCTGGACCTGCGCGCGGTGGCAGCGGTCGAGCGCATCGGGGGCGCGCGCGAGCTGTCCACGGTGACGACTGATTCGATCGCGTCGGAGATCACCGGCTGGTACGTGGAAGCCGCCTGGCACTGGATGCCCGAAACCTGGCGAGACGGTCCCCGGGGTTGGCACGACGCGATCGCCTTCGTGCGCTACGACGCCATCGACACCCAACGGGACTTGCCCAATGGTCTTCCGGCCGATCCCACCGGCGACCGCAACGAGTGGACCTTGGGCCTGGGCCTGTATCCGCTGCCCAACTTGGTGCTCAAGGCTGACTACCAGCTCCGCGACGATGAAGCGGCCAGCGCCCCGCGAAACCAGCTGAACGTCGGACTCGGATGGTCCTTCTAGGCTTCTGCATCGCACTGCTTTGCGTCGGCACCGCGTCGGGCACGCAGGCGGCCGCCCCGAGCCCAAAGCAGTCGCTCGAGCGCCGTGTCCCTGGGGCCGTTGGAGATTCGCCTGAGGTCTGTGCTGCACTGGCCCGCGCCTTCCCCGATGCGGATGAGTTCGTCCCGCGCGTTATTGCGCTCAGTGAAGCCCAGCGTGCCGAGTTGAAAGGCGCGCTGCGTTCGCGCGCGGCGCCGCGTCTGTGGAGCTATCGCGAAGCGCGGCGAGCGGGTGTGCTGCTCGGCCGAGCGGTCGTCGACGATGTGATCGGCAAGTCGCTGCCCATCACGTATATGCTGCTGCTCTCACCTGAGAATCGAGTGCGCGCAGTGGAGGTCCTGACCTATCGCGAGTCCCACGGCGGCGAAGTTCGCCGCGATCGTTGGCGCGCGCAGTTTGCCGGTGCTGACGCAAGCACGGCGCTGAAGTTGGGATCAGACATCCGCAGCATCGCGGGCGCGACGATGTCCTGTCGAGCGCTCACCGACGGAGTTCGAGATCTCCTGCTGATCGCAGATGCTCTGCACCATTCGGAATCCGCGACTCCGGCGTGGACCGCAGGACCTGCGGCCACTTCCGCAGGCCCATTGGCGCACGAGGGCCTGCAGGTTCGCGAACAGCTGTTGATGGGCACGCTGCTTGAACTGCGCGTCGTGACGCAGGACCGTGCGCGCTTCGACGCGGCCGCGGACGCGGGCTTCGCGCGAGTTGCAGAGCTGGAGTCCCTGTGGTCGACATGGCGCGAAGACAGCGAGATCTCTCGCCTCAACGCCGCATCCGTCGGGCAATGGTGCTCGCTTTCCAGCGCGACCCTGGAACTTGTGGCGCGCGCCAAGGAACTGGGTGGGGCAAGCGCCAACGGATTTGCCATGGAGTCCGGCGCAGCCGTCGAATTGTGGCGCCGCGCCGAACAGTTGCAGCGTGCGCCCTCGAACGCGGAAATCGCTGCCGCTTTGGAGGCGTCGCAGGCTGGCGCGTTTCAATGGGACTTCGAAGGCGGACGCGCCCGGCGTCTGCACGGATCGGCGCGCATCGACTTGGGCGCCATCGGCAAGGGCGCCGCCCTCGACGCTCTGGCGCGGGAGTTCGAAGCTCGCGAATTGCGCCGCGCGCTGTTTAACTTCGGCGGACAGTTGCTCGCCATGGAGGGTCCGCAGGATGGAGCTGGCTGGCCAGTGCAAATCCGCGATCCACGACCGGGGGCCACCCAGGCGCTCTGGGAACTTGAACTTCGAAACGCATCGCTCGCGACCAGTGCCGATGATCAACGCGGAGGCGCGATCGACGGCCTACGCTTCAGTCACATCATCGATCCGCGGACGGGCAGGCCGGCCCAGGGATCGTGGAGCTGCAGCGTGCTCGCCAGGAGCGCCACGGAAGCCGATGCGCTTTCGACTGCATGTTTCGTACTCGGCGCAACCGCCGACAGCGAGACGCTGACCAAGCGCAACGCCAGCAGGCTGGTGCTCGAATTCGACGGACGAATCTTGAGGCACAACGGATTCCCAGGCCTGGCGGTGACCCCCTGACAGCCTGGTTGCGCAACTCGTTCCTCGCGACTGCGCTGATCTGCACGGTCAGCGCCCTGCTGTTCGCCGTACTGCGCTACGGGATCGAGGCCGCGGACGATTTCTCCGCGTTCAACCATCCCGCCCAGCCCTGGGCCCTGGACCTGCACATCGCCAGTTCCGTGGGACTCTCCGTCCTGTTGGGCCTCGTGTTCGGCGTCCACGTGCTTCCGCGTTGGAGCACCGAGGCCCGCGGACGCAACAGTGGCCGCACGCTCTTGGTGCTGGCCACGTTGATGGTCGCAAGCGGCGCGCTGCTGCCCGTGTGCGCCCGCGAAGTCCTGCGCAGTTGGATGGCCTGGATCCACGGAGTCTCCGGGGCCGCCTTCGCCCTGGGGATTCCATGGCACTTGATCCGAGTTCGCGCCGCGCGCAAACGCACCGTGCAGGGCACGGGCGATTCTGCCCTTAGGACAGAGGCTGACTTCTCCGCGCCCCGACTGCGCGCTCGAGGAGCTCCGCGGCCCCGTGCCAGCCTCGCGCGCGACGGAATTGCTCGCTGATTTCGCTGACGAGTTCGCGGCGCGCGCGACCTGATGTCCCATAGCCGCGCAGGAATTCGGCACACAACCGTGGCGCGCGCGGCGCTTGGCCAGCGGCCTGCATGCGGGCCACGTGTCGCCAGAGCCGACTGAGGTTCTTGGCTCTCAGCTCCGCGCTCAGGCCCACAACGAATTTCGATCCATCGAGATCGATCAGCCACAGCCGAGGTTCCGCCGCGGGAAGCGTTGCGCCTTCCACGAGCACATTTCGCGGGGTCAAGTCACCATGCAAAAACTCGCGCCGATGCAAGTCGCGAACCAGCGCGCCGAAGGCACGCGCACAACGCCGCTCGATCGCCGGCGCAAGCGTGCCCCTGGAACCGCGCAGAAGCACGCTGCCGAGATCCACCGAGCCCTCTAGACGCCGCGAGACCAATTCGAGTTCCCAGGTCCCCCCACGACTCTTCCTGGCTCGCGCTGCGACGACCTCAGGAACGCGAAAGCCCAATGCGATCAGGCGGCGCGACAGCGCAAGCTCGCGAAAAGGACGCAGAGGATTCCAATAACGTCGGCCAGTGAGCCAACGCAGAAGTCCCCCGTGGGCGAAGTAGCGCACGAGAAAGCGCTGATCCCCCACAACGATCTCCCCCAGTGGGTTCCTGCCCGCAAGTTCCGAGGCTGGAAGCTCCGCGAGAGAATTCAAACTGAATCCTGCCGCGGCCAGGGGCGCCGCCAGATCGCCGCGCGCACTGAACACAGCACGTGATGTGCGCTGTGTGAGGATGTCCGCGGGCAGACGCTCGAGCTCCGACCAATCGGTCATGCGATGGGCGGAGTCTAGTGTCCGGCTCCTGAAGAGCAGTGGCAAAAGCACCCCGGCAGCGGCTCGACGCCCACCTGCCGCGCCTCCGAGGCGAAGAAATCTCCCCAGTGCCGTCCGTGGAACACATTCCGATCCGTGTCCAGGCTCCCCTCGCTGGCGCGGATCGCGCAAACTCACGGCCCATGGGGACTGCCCTACCCGCGCGAATCCTGATCGTACGCCTCGGTGCCCTGGGGGATGTCGTCAACGCACTGGCCTTAGCCAATGCGCTGAAGCTAGCGCGGCCAGACGTTCACATCGGCTGGGCCTGCCACGGATTGGCCCTGCCCCTAGTGACGGATCATCCTTCGATCGCGCGCGTCCATGTCTGGCGGCGCGGCAGCGGTCCGGCCGGGTGGATCGAAGTGCTGCGCGAGATTCGCGCAGAGCGCTATGACGTCGCCCTCGACTTGCAGCGACTAACCAAGAGCGCGCTGTTGACTCGCCTCTCGGGCGCGACACGGTGCATCGGGTTCGATCGCAAACGCGCGAAGGAAGGCAGTTGGATTTGGTCTCGGGAACGCGTGAGCGCGGCGAGCTTCGAGCGTCCCATGGCCGAACAGGCTCTGGACTTCGCGCGCTACATGGGAATCGAGGCGCCCGTTGTGGAGTTGGACCTGCCAAGGCACTCGGAGGCTGAGGCCTGGGCGGAGAATTGGCTCGGCAAGCACAGAGCTGCGCCAATCCTGTTGAACCTTGGAGCGACGAAGCCGGCCAACCGCTGGCCAGCGGCACATTGGGGCCTGCTGGCGCGTCGCCTCGGCGAATGGGGTCCCAATCCAATCGTGCTGACAGGCGGACCGGACGATCGCTTGGTCGCTTCGGTGGCGTCGAAAGCCGCAGCCGCTCCAATCCTGGATTTGGTAGGCGAGACGAGTCTGGTCCAGTTGATCGCGCTCCAACGCCGCGCCGCCCTGGTGATCAGCTGTGACACGGGCCCGATGCACACGGCCGCCGCCGTGGGGGCACCGGTGCTCGCGCTGTTCGGTGCGGCCGACGAACGCCGCACCGGTCCCTACGGGCAGATCCAGTACGTGCAGCGAACTCGGCCAGACTGCGCTCCCTGCGGCAAGCGAGCGTGTCCCCTTCCGCGGCACGCCTGCATGTTGGACCTCACGGTGGAGGCCGTGTACGAGGCCGCAGTTCGACGGCTAGGCGCGACTCAGCGACGCTGAATCGCGCTCGGGCCGGAAGTCAGACCGCGATCAGACTCCGGCGCCAAACCCCTCGGAAGGATCGCTCTTTCGCGGCTCGGGTTCCCGGGGAATCGGCGCGGGAGCAGGCTGGCGCGCCGGAGCCGGTGCCTGTCGCTGGCGCGCCGCGGGTTCCTCGAAGATTCCAAGGCCAAAGCCGGGACCGGCGGCAGCCTCGACCGGTCGCGCGCTGCGCTCGGGCGTTGCCGGACTTGCAGGTTGGGGCGCCACCGGCGCATCGCGTTCGGGGCGTGCTGACTCTCGCGAGCCGCGATCCTCGCGATACTCCTGTCGCTCGGGCCGACGGTCGCGTCGCTCCCCGCGATCGTCCGGACGGCCCCCTCGATTTCCCGAATTGCCGCGCTCGGACTCCCGCGTCGGAGCACCGCCATCGGAGTGCGAATCGCGGGGACCACGTCCGGGGTGTGAATCGCCAAAGCCGGGTTGCTGCGTGTTCTCCTGGCGGCTAGGGGCTGGACGGCGGTCCTCAGAGTGCCCTCGGTTTTCGCGGGGACCGCGCGAGGGAGCGGCCTCAGACTCGACCCAATCGGGCCGCCGCGCGGCCGGCTGGGACTCGCGCGAAAATTCGTTTTCGCGCGGACGATCGTCGCGGGAGCCGCGCCCGCCGCGCGGGGAACCGCTGCCGCCATCACCGCGACCTGCGCCAGCGGCGCGGGGATCGTGCCCGCCCATTCCATGTGCTGGACCGCGCTCGCGCTCCAGTGCTGCGGGACTGCCTTCGCCGAAACCCTCTTCCTCTTGATCCTCGGTCCCGCGGGGCTCGGACCTGTGTGCGCCGTGACCCCCATGATCTTCCCTGCCGCGCCCGCGTCCACCACCGCCGCGGGGACGGGAGCCGCCGTGCTCGCGCCGACCGCTAGGTGCGCGCTCGTCGAGCTCGACACCGTCGTGGCAGGTCTCGGTGAGTTCAAGGAACTCGGTGGGAATCTGGCCGGCGAGGAACAGCGCCTTGCGGTCGTAGAAGTTGTTCCCTTCTTCCCAGGCATCCAACGCGTAGACAGTGATCACGACGTAGTCGCGTCCCGTGCGCCGCCCGCTCTCCTTTGCGTCGTCGGAACTCAGGGCGAGGTGCAAGAAACGGCGCCGCCCGCCGCGGAGGCCGTATTGCATGGCCCGATCCGCATCGCGGGCGGAGATTCCAACGAACAGGAGTTCGGGCGGCCGGGTCGGCTCGCCAGGCTCCACATCGATCGAGTGGCCGTACAGGGCCCTCACGCGGCTGCCGACGATCTCATAGCGCGGCCGATCACCGGACCTGATCGCCGTTTCGAGATCACCCAGGGTCACCGGTTCCCCGAGGCGCTCGTTGAGTGCCTGGACGATGCGTTCAGCATCCCCGTAGCCGTGAGCATCGAGCTCCAGATCGAACTCCCCCGGCTGGTGGCGGAGCATGTAGGCGAGGGAGCGGGTAATGCGTTCGATCAGGGCAGGGTGCGTCATTCGACTCGAGTGAGGGAAGCGATCTGTATTCGGGGACGCTGCGCCGCCATCCGAGTCGGGGTGCGCGGCAACTCTCGCGCTTAGCGAGGGCGCCAGCCCGAATCAGAGGCGGCTCGGATCGATGTCCGAGCGCCTCACGAATCGAGGCCGAAATAGGCGCCCGATCCGCTTGGAGGGCGAGAGCTTAGCACTCCGCAGGGTCGATGTGGACAGGCCGGTGACCCTGAGTTTCCGCTGAGGGCCCCGCGCCCGCGGAAAAGGCGCCCGCGTCGGGCTGAGCGCTGGACGTCGGGACAACGCGCGCGATCGACGGTGGCGCGCAGGGGGCCTTCCTGGCCGCCGACCTGCGCTTTCGAAGCGCGATGCGAGCTCACCGAAGCATGCTCAGCCGATGCAGGGGATCTTCCCGCGGCCTCGACGGCAGGAGGCTTCGCCCCCTCGGCCTGCGACGCCGGGGAAAAGAGGCGGCGCCCGGACTGCTCGCAAGGAGCAGGACGGGCGCCGCAGGAGGGGCGCGCCCGCAGCCCCCGCCGCGAGCGCGCGAATTGGCGGGTCCCACACCACCAATCCTTTTCTGAGTTGTTCGTTCAGGCCGCTGCCAGTACCGCATTCCTTGGGTTCAGGTCCTGACATCCCTGTCCAGATGTCCCGGGCTTAGGGCCTGCCAGCCCCGAACCCGATTTCCGTCTTGGGGCTCTGAAGGGAGCCGGAGCCCACATGGGTCCGAACCCCGCCCTGCCCCTGAATCGAGAGCTTCCTAGATCAGCGACTCCCCGATTTCCAGTGGCGCCCTAGCCGGACAATCCAGCGCACGCTTTGCTCGTGAAGATCAGCGATTGCCTGACGCGCGCCTGACTCGGGCACGCGTTCGAAGCCCAGGGAATTCAACCCCTGAAGGAAGCGATCAGATCCTCGCACATCAATGGTCCATTGATCTGAGGATTCCGTGTCCTGCCAGGCGAGCACCAAGGACCGCAAACGACGGGGCGTAGGTTCTCCTGCTGGCGAGCGCGGACGGTTCAATGAGCGTGTTTCGGTGGTCTGCATGTTCCTTCCCCTATCGGATCGTCTGTGGCGTACCTAGCGCACTTCGTCGATCCGCCCCGAGAATTCTCCCGAGTTGGCGAAGTTCAGCGACTACGTCGCCGGTACCTGAACGTCTGTGAGACGCTTGAGTTGGAGTGAGTCGTCCACAAGCTCGACTTTCCTTCGCAAGATTTGCGCAAGGCCACGAGAATCCGCGGTCGCCCCGCGGCGAATTCACGGTGAATTTACGCAGGCTCGGGGCACTCCCGCTGCGGAAGCGCCCTGAGCAGATCGCAACGCAGATCTGCAAAGTGGGCTCGCGCCCGCGAGCGGGGCCGCGCCCAGGCAACGCCGATCGCGACCGGGCTCCCAACCAAGTCGCCGTGGCGGGACCTCAGCGAGCCTGGAACTCCAGCGCTGGCATGTCGCAGGCGGCGGGAATCGCGACCCCCAAGAGCTTGAGTGCCGTCGGCGCAATATGCAGCACGCTGATCTGCCCCGGCGGCTCCGCCAGCTTCCGGTTGGAGAAGAAAATGCCGCGCACGAGCGCGGGGTCCACTGTGACGTGATCCCCAGACCAGTTCTTGTCGTTGGCCATGATCGTCGGAAGTGGCGTGAGCTGACCGCTTGCGTCGGATTCTGCGGACAGTCCGCCGCCGGAAGTCAGCCACGACACTCTGTATCCCGCGCTAAAGCACAGGAGCATGTCGGCCTCGCGATCGAGATGGGGTCCTGTGTGAATGTCGGCCATGACGTAGGCGCCGTGACCAATCTTCTCGCCGGTTGCCTTGTCGGTGGTGGCGAGGAAGTCGCGAGCGATCGCGTCGAGCACGCCGCGCGCTTCCTCAGGCGGCACGATGCCCTGGCCCTCGCGTCCCTTCTGGTTGATGTAGACCATTCCCAGACCCAGGCCATAGGCCTTGGTCTTGGACCAATCGACGAACCCGTTCAGGCTGTCCGCCCGCAACTTCTCGCCAGCCTTCGGGGTCTTCAGAACCAAGTAGCCGTGCTCAAGGAGCCAGTTGTTGACGTGGACTTGATGTCGAAAGCTCTGGAAGCCGTGGTCCGAGCAGACAATCAAGGTGTCCTCCGGCCTGAGGTGCTTGGCGACCACTTCGCCCACCATGGCATCCATGCGCCGGTAGCTGGCCGGAATAGCATCGGAGAGCGCAATCTCCTGGTCGCAGAACGTCATGGTCTGCGCGGCCTCTTCCTTCGAGTACAGCGGATGCAGCGGGTCGTAGTAGCGGTACATCATGTGCTGCACGCGATCGGGCGTGGACTCGCAGCTCATCAGCATGCGCCAGTCATTCTTCTGCAGGGCCTGGAGGGTCATTTTCTCGCGCCACTTCAGCGTGAACTCGATGTCCTGCATGAAACTGACGGAATCAATGACGTTGTCCTTCAAAGGCAAGTTCATGCAGGCCCAGCCCACAGTCTCGTAAGGTCCGCAGGCGTGGGCCAGTTGCGATGCAAACTCCGGCGGCTGTGAAATCGGCTGCCAAAACGGAGGGTGGGCCGGGTCGTACTGCAGCGCGTCCACGTACAGGGAGACATGGGGATTGCCCAGGGAAAGCAACTTCGCGCGCACGATCGCCTTCACCTTGAGCAGCGGATTGAGCTCGAAGGTCAAGTGGTACCAATCCGACCATGCCCCTACTTTCAGGGTCTGGGTCTCGTGGCCCAGGGTGACCTCGGCGCCGTCGCTCTTCTTGACGATGACCACCGGCAGGGAGATGCGCTTCTTCTCTTCAGCTTTCAGTAGAGCTTCGACGTCGTCCTTCTTCTTATTGAGTTCGACCGAGGCCTTGTAGCGCAGGCCTGGATCGTCCAATTGGCGGTTCAATTCTCCCAGTTCGACTTTGATCCGATCGACGCTCCAGAAATTCACCGGCCCCGGCAGCAACGAATCGAAGCGCCCGTCGCGCTCGTCGATGCGAAAGACCACGCCAGCCGAATCCGTGGGCTTGCCGCCGTCGGCAGCGCGAACCAGGTAATCCTCGCTGGAGGTATAGATGAAGAAGGAATTCACCGAGCCGCGCGCGTCGGGAACACCTAGACCCGCGAGCACCTTGGCGCCATCGACAGGCTCGCGATCGAAGGCCTGGGCCGCGTCGAGCACCACGCTTTGCACGCCGGCAGCCGCTGCGGTCTCCCAGAAGGGCGCGGCCTGAAGCGGGTTCTTCCAGACCGGGATCTTCGACGGCAGGTAGCCGCGCAGGGATTGTCCGCCAAGGAAACCGCCGACGCCGAGCACGAGCCCCAGTCCGATGGCGAGGGCGGGCCGCATGCGCAGCAGGGCGAAGACACCCAGGAAGAGAACAAGTGTCCCCAGTCCCACAGCCGCGCCCATGGTCGTTTTGCTCCAAGCGGGAATCGGCGGGGATCCGAGGGACTCCACTGGCGTTTCCACGGGCCCCACGAGATGCCCGAAGTCGGCGCTCGGGATCCCGTCGAAGTTCTTGTCGCGTGATTTAAGGAACTGTCGCCGGATGAAGCCCGGGATGCCGGTCTTGGCAGGATTCTGACCGCTGTTGAGCGCGGCCCAGCTCACGGGCGACTCGGCCGGATTCGTAGTCTCCAGCGGCGCGAACGTGCCGCTCTCGCGCAACCTCGCGAGGTTGGGTAGCTGGCCCTGGTCCATCAACTCCTGTGCAGTCCTGGCATCGGCTCCGTCAAATCCCAGGATAATCACGCGGCCCTCGGCGGCGGGCACCTGACCCGAAGCCCAGGCGGGGAACACCATGGCCGCTAGAACGGTCAGGGTTCGCAGGGCGTGGAGTACGTTGAGTCGTCTGGGGAAGTCGATCATTGGCTCGTCTGTTCGGGGGAAGGCGGGTCAGGTAGGATCCGGGCGGGTTGGGCCGACCGCGGGAGCCACCGAGGCGAACATCGGCAGGTTTCCTGGCAGGCTTGGCGTTCGGCCGGCAGCTATTGCGCGCGCGGCCCCCAGGGTGTGCCCTGGCCAGCGCGGCGCAAAAAGTCCTAAGCAGTTGTTGGTGCGAGAGTTGGAGAACAGTTTCGATTCTAGGGATGCCGTCGGTCCCAAGTCCATCGCAACCCGGGGCGGCTCTGCCAGAGCCGGGCTGCGGAGCGGTCGGGCTTTCCTGGGCGGGATTGCCGTCCTGTGCCTCGCTGGCTTGTGCGCGGCGCTGTGGCTGTGGATGGGCCAGTCCCAAACGCGGCCCCTCGATCCGAACATGCCCCAGACGTCCCTGCCTGAGAACTCCGCCGAGCGCCGGCCCGCGGGAGAAGATCTCGCGGGGCATCGCGATGGCGAACTGTCCATGCAACCGGCCCTGGGGTTTGGCCGCTCCCCGACCCATACGCAGAGCGCGCCGGGCGTCTTCGACGAAACGCGTTTGGACGGGCGCGGACACATCCGCGGTTTTGTCCAGGCTGCGCCGGGAGTCGCGTTTCCTCAGGAATGGGTTTTGAGCGTCGGGCCCTCCACCGGGCTGATCGGCCGAGAGCGCGCGGAAACCAGGCGTCTGGAATTCCACGGCGGCGAACAGGAGTTCGACCTGCCGGACCTGCCCTTCGGAGGGTACATGCTGCGCGCCACTGCATTCGGCCTGGCGAGCGGCGAACAACATATGCTTCTGGCGCGACCGAACGAGCGCGAACTGTACGTAGTGATGCAGCTCGAAGTCACGGCCTTCGTCGAAGGCAGCGTGCGCTACGAAGACTCCACGCCGGCTGTGGGCTTGGCGCTCGCGCTCGAGCCACGCTCCGCGGGAACGCGAGTCCTGGCCACCAGCGGCGAGTACGGCGATTTCCTCTTCACGGACGTCAAGTCTGGCGCCTACACATTGCACATCGGCTCACCCGAGAATCCCGTGCGCGAACCGATCGAGGTCAATGTCGGCGGATCGCCGGAGCGGCTTGCAGACGTGACCGTACCCAAGATGTGCGAGCTTCTGGTGCGCACACTGCACGGTCCCGGTGCGCCGGCCACCGGCGTCAAGCTCGAGGGCTACGGCGACCACGGAGGCAGGGTCGCGGGAGAAACCAACGCCAACGGCGAGTACCGCGCACGCTTCCTGCCCGAGGGTCGCATTACCGTGATTGCGATCTTTCCGGACGGTGAGCGAGTCAAGGGGCGCAAGGTGGTCAGCCTAGAGGGACTGGAATTGCTCGAGCTGGTTCGCACGCAGTGACCTCGAAGCAGACCGTGGCCGGGGAAACGCCGGGCGCGCGAATCGGCGTGCGACACGTCGCGCAACTCGCCTGGCCCGCGGTGCTGTCGTACTTGCTCAGCAACGCGTACCGGATCAACGACCAGTTTTGGATCCAGGGACTGGGCCCAGAGGCCCAGGCCGCCGTGGGAGGAACGGTGTTCGTGGTGATCATGAACTTCAGCGTCGTGTTCCTCGCTGCGGGCGGGACCTTGGCGCTGGTGGCCCGCGCGAGTGGCGCACGCGATCTGGAGCGCCGTGACGCGCTCATCGCGAGTGCCATGGTGCTGTCCACGGCAATTTGGATTGTGCTGGCCTGCGTCGGCCCATTCGCCACGCCGCACATCGTCGAGTTCCTCGGCCTGCGCGGAGAAACGGCGACCTTTGCCACGGACTACTTGCGCACGCTGTACCTGTGCTCGCTGCCGTTGGTCCTCGCGCCTGCGCTCGACCACGTGCTGATCGGCATCGGCAGCACGCGCGTGATGTGCTTGATGGAGTTATTGGCGGTCGCACTCCATTACCTCCTCGCGCCGATGCTGATTTACGGCGCGCGCGCGGCCGAGTTCAGCGATGCACCGCTGGCGAAGTTCGCTGGCGGCCTTGCGGGCGCGCTGGGCATCGAGGGCCATGGCATTGTCGGCGCGGCGTGGAGCGCAGCGCTCGCGCGCGCCATCAGCGTGACTCTAGGGTTGTTCGCCCTGCGACGACTCCACGGCGTGCGGCTTAGGAGTGCCTTCGCGCACGCCAGGCGTCTCGGCGGGCGCGCTTTGCTGGTACTCGACATTGCGCGCATCAGCCTGCCGGTGTCGCTGTCGATTGCGACATACGCAAGCGTGTATTGGGCGCTGATCAAATGGGTCGTGGTACCGCTCGGAGACGACGCACTCGCAGCCCTCGGCATCGGATTCACGGTGTTCGAGGGCGTCAGTTTCCCGCTCTTCCTCGGCGTTGCCATGGCCGGTGCGTCACTTGTGGGCCGTTCTCTCGGTGCAGGCCGAATCGACGAGGCACTCGACGCTGTACGCGGCGCGCGCAAGCTGTCGCTGGGGCTCGGCGTGTGCATCATGATTGCATTCTGGGTTTCGGCCGACGCCCTTGCGCCACTGTTCAGTCCGGACCTCGGTGTGCAGCGCGAAGTGATCGGCTACGTCACGATCATCAGTTTTTCCCAAGTGTTCGTCGCTATCGAGGCGGCCAACGAAAAGGTGCTGCTCGGCGCGGGCTACACGCGTCCGGCCATGTGGGTCAGCATGCTTGGGAACGGCCTGCGCGTTCCGCTGGCTTGGCTGCTCGCGATCCAATTCGATTTCGGAGTCCACGGCGTTTGGTGGGCGATCAATCTCACCAGCGCCTTGAAAGCCAGCTTGCAATTCGCGCTCGTTGCGCGTGGGCGGTGGCTCGTGGCACCGATCGCGGTTGCATCGGGCGCGCGGACCTGACTACACTCACAGCTCCCTTTCCCCCACCAGGAGACTCATCGTTGGCCACTCCCTCGCTCGTCGATCTCGACACGCTCGACTTGACGCAGATCGTGCACGGCAAGGACACCATCCGGCGCTACTGCAAGCAGCGGGGACGGCTGGAGATGCTCGACGGCATCGTGCACGAGGACCACGCCGCGAATCTGATCATCGGCTACCACGACATTCGCGAGGATGCCTGGTGGGCGCCGGATCACATTCCCGGACGACCGATCTTCCCTGGGGTGCTGCACGCAGAGGGCGCGGCGCAGCTGTGCAGTTTCGATTTCCTGCGCCGCAATCCCTCGTTCGGTGACAAGTTCATCGGCTTCGCGGGCCTGAACGACACGCGCTTCCGCGGCCTGGTGCTTCCCGGATCGCGACTTTTTTGGGCCGGACGGATGCACCGCATGCGCTCGGGCATGTTCACCTACAAGACCCAGGGCTTCGTCGGCCGCGACTTGGTTTTCGAGACCGAAGTCATGGGAGTGGTGCTCTGAGCCGCCGCCCTAGAACACGAGGGCGATTCTCGAATTACACTGAAGCAATGGGAATCCTGAGCGTGCAACTTGCCCGGACAGTAGCAGCGATCCTCAGCCTGGCCGCGCTCTTGACCCAGTGCAGTGATCCTGCGCCACTGCGACCCAAGCACGTGGTGCTGATCGTCGTCGACACCCTGCGGGCCGATCACCTGTCCACCTACGGCTACCGCCGGCCGACTTCCCCGGAACTGGACAAGCTCGCCAAGTCCGGTGTGGTTTTCGAGCAGGCTGCAAGCCAGGGATCGTGGACCGTGCCGAGCATGGTCTCGATGATGACCGGAGCTTACCTCTCGGAAGAATTGATGCGCGTCCCCGAGGAGCAGGCGACTGTGGCGCAGGTGTTCCAGCGCGGCGGATTCGCCACAGGCGCGTTCATCTACAACGATGTGATCGACATCGACGCGGGCTTCCAGCCGGGCTTCGAACTGTTCGAATTCAAGGACGCGCCCTACGGCCCGATCGACAAGATTGCCGCGTGGTTTGCGGCGAACAAGGGGCGCAAGTCCTTCACGTATATCCACCTCAACGAGGCCCACGACCCCTACGCTCCGCCCAGCGAATACGACCGCTTCGTGCGCGAGAAGGACTCGATCCCCGCGGCGCGCCTGGAGTACTACCGCGAGATCACGCGCGATCTGAAGCTCGCGGAGTTTGATCGCAACATCCAGCACATCAACGAGCAGATTGGCGGCTACGACGACGACGTTGCCTATTCCGACGCGCACATCGGCAGGATCCTCACGGCCCTGCGCGCCGGCGGTGAGTGGGAGGAGACCGCGATCGTGATCGCAGCGGACCACGGCGAGGGCCTATGGACCCGGCCGCAGTTCATGACGAGCTCGCGCGCGGCGGCCTTGCGCCGCGGCGACAAGCCGTCGATCTCGAACACGCTTCAGATGACCCACGGCAATCTGGTCAACGTGGAATTAGTGCACGTGCCCTTGATCATGGTCGCTCCGGGAATGCCCAAGGGTGTGCGCGTGAAGCCGTGGGTGGAGAACGTGGACATCGCGCCGACGCTTCTGGAATTGTGCGACCTGCCGCTCCCCCCCAGCTTCAAGGGCGCGAGCTTGCTGCCGCTTTGGAACGAGCCCGAAGTCATCGCGCACCAAAAGCGCGGCTCCTTCTCGCACACGCGTCTGGTATCGAGCTTCCTCGATCAGGATGGCTTCCAGCTGATTCTCCCCACGCCCTTGGGGGAATGTCAGTTCGATCTCGAGCCCGAGCTGTACGACCTCCGCACGGATCCCGAGGCGCGCGTCAATCTCGCCAAGACGAGCCCCGACGTGGTCAGACGCTTGTCTGACGAAGTCAAGTCGCGGCTCTCCATCGGAATTTCTGAGTACCAGGTGCCCAGCGCGGGCCAGCTGAGCAAGCTCAATGCCCTGGGCTACATCGACGCGAACATCGTCAACACGCTCGCCGCGACTTTCGCCAAGTTGAGCGTCGAGGAATTGCTAACTGAAATGGCCGATCCCAAGAACATCAACTGCCTGGTGCGGATCGAACTCCTGCGCTCCCTCGGCTCGCGCAAGCTGAACGACGAACAACGGGCGCAGTTGCATTCGATGCGCACTGCGGAGATCTCGAAGACGATCCAGGACGAGATTGACAGGGTCCTGGCGCAGTGAGCGCCGACCTCAATCGTCCAGGTTCGAGCCCCAGGCTGCGGACGGACTCGGACGCGCGGGCGCGTCCTGGGCTTCGCTGCCCTCTTCGTCGAGGATCTGGGTCACGTCCAGTTCAAAGCACTCGCAGGGCGCGCCGATCAGGCCCGACAGCGAGGGACGCGTCGAGCCACCTTCGCCGCTGATCGCTTCCTTGACGTAGGTGCCGTGCTGCGTGCGCATGCGTACTTCCAGTCGAGCCGTGCCATCCACTGCGGGCTCGGCGGGTTCGGCTGAAATGAACTCGATCCAGCGCTCGCGATCGGCGTCCGCTCGCCGATGGGCCACGCGCTCGGGCGTGTGCTGCACGATAGCGGTGCGCTTTGAAATCATGCCCCTAACAACGGCGAGGTCGTAGGGCCCGCGCACGTCCACGAGGGCGCGATACTCCTTCGCGTGCTTGCTTTCCTTGACCACGCGCACGCGGCCCTTCTCCGTCCAATGCAAGCCGAGGACCTCGAGGCGGCCTTCGTTGCGACGGTTGATTTCGGCCTCCACGGCCGCGAGGTCGACGTCGTGTTGCTTGGGACCGAGTAGCTCCATCACGAACGGCCTCCCGCCGCCGAGCATGCGCACGTTGACATCCTCGCGGCCTGCCCCGTGGAACTTGTTCTTGCGCGTCTTGAACGCGGCGCCCACGACCCAGCCGATCAGTTCCTGGACCGAGTCGCGCGTCAGTTTGCCGAAGCCCTCGCAGCGCGCGCACCCGCGACGGCGGCGGGGATGCCCCTTGCAGTCCGGGCAGAAGAACACGGTCTGCGGCAGATCGCGCGAGAGTTTGCGGTAGTGGCCTTCGATGAAGACCTTGACCTGCGGGAAGGCCTTGGCCGAATCGGATTGGCGCTGGCCAGGGGGCGTCTCTTGATCTTCCATGGAATCTCGCGCGTGTTCGAAGCGCGACCGAACGAATAGAACGTTGGTGAGGTGCCGCGCGCAGGCGATTCCAGAGGGGAATTCTCGCGCAGGGGGCCGAACAGCATAGCGGCGAGTCCCCGCCCCGCAACGCCGGCGTCGAATGGCGCACCAAATGCTGACTTCGCGCGGGCGGAGCCTACAATCCCGCGCTTCCCCGAGGCTCCTCCATGCACCCCATCATCTTCACGGTCCCTGGGATCGACTTTCCCCTGCGCTCCTTCGGCCTGATGGTCGCAGTGGGGTTCCTCCTTGGGACCTGGATCCTTGGCCGATTCGTCCAGAGTGGCTCTCCGGATCCCAAGCGCGACCTGGAGCGCTACGGCGCGCTGCCTGTATGGGTCTTGATCGGAGTCGTGCTCGGCGCGCGCTGTCTCTACGTCATCGTCGAAGTTGCGGGTCAATCGAAGATCGGACAGGAGTACATCTCCGAGCCGTGGAAGATGTTGGCGATCTGGCAGGGTGGGCTTGTGATGTACGGCGGAATGTTCGGCGGGATGCTCGGCGGTGTGTTGTGCGCGCGCCGCTTGAAAATCCCGATCTGGAACGCACTGGACCTCGGTGTGACCGCCGCGTTTTTCGGCCAGGCGGTCGGCCGCGTGGGATGTCTCATGGTGGGCGACGACTTCGGCTCGCGGGTTTCCGAGCAATGGAAGCACCTGCCGTTTCCGATCACGCTCACGGTCCCCAAGCCCCTGCCGCCGTTCAGCCTGTTCAATGAAGCGGACGCTGGACAAGTCCTGTGGGCGACGCAGCCGATGATGACGATCAAGGCGCTGATCATCGGCTCGATCGGCCTGTGGATGCTCAAGCGTCGGCGCTACGCCGGGCAGGTAACGCTGGTCCTCGTGCTCGCCTACGCGATCCTGCGCAGCGTCGTGGAGGAATTCCGCGGCGACGAAATCCGCGGCCTGTGGTTCGGCGGCGTTTTGTCGACTTCGCAGTTGATCTCGATCGGTTCGGGGACCATTGCCCTGGCGCTCATGCTCGCCTGGCGCAAACGGCGCGAAGCGGTCATCGCGTACTGAGCCCCAAGTCCCCCGCGCAGGTCCCCCTCCAAGTCCATGGTAGCCTCGCAGTCCGAATCCGCGGATCGCGTGACGTTCGCTGGCGTGGACGAAGCCGGGCTCGGGCCCCTGCTCGGCCCCCTGTGCTTTGGATACAGCGTTTTTAGCGCGCCCAAGGCTGCGGCTGATCTTTGGAAGACGCTCGATGCCTGCGTCACGCAGAGCGTGGGCTCAAGGCCAAGGGAATTCGTGGTGGCGGACTCCAAGGTCGTCTTTTCGCGCAACGCCCGCGGAGCGCGCCGACTGGAGGCCACGGCCCTGGGATTCTTGACGCTGCTCGATTCGCGCCGGTCGCCGCCAGTGGACGGTCGCGCGGTGGCTTGGTGCAGTCCGCGCGAACTTGCCGTTGACGAGGCCACGATCGCAGCCCATCCCTGGTACGCGGCCTTGGATCAGGCGCTGCCGCGTCACCACGAGCGCGGCTCCCTGGAGCTCTCTGTCGAGCGCCTCGCGCGCACCTTGCAGGCGGCGCGCGTCGAATTGCTCGACGCCGGCGTGCGCGTCATTCCCGAGGGCCACCTGAACGCGAGCTTCGCGCGCACGGACAACAAGAGTCTCTCGGCCTGGCAGGAATTGGCGCCGATTCTGCGCCGCGTCTTCGATCTGCACGCGGCTGGCGGCCTGCGCCTCTCTGTCGATCGCCAGGGTGGTCGCTCGCACTACGGCCCCCTGCTCGTCGCCCTGTTTCCAGAATCGAACATCAAGCGCCTGCGCGAAACCGCTGCTCTATCGGCCTACGTCGTCACCGAGCGCAGCGGCCCGCGGCGCATGCGCGTGGTGTTCGCCGAGCGCGGCGAAGAAAAATCCTTCGCCATCGCCCTGGGCTCGTGCTTGGCGAAGTACGCGCGCGAACTGTGCATGGACGCCTTCAACCGGTCCTTCGCGCGCCATGACCCGGGCCTAACGCCGACAGCGGGCTACACCACCGATGGGCGGCGCTGGTTGGCCGATGCACAGAGCGCCCTGGCCGCAAGCGGTGTTCGTGGCGCCGATCTCGCACGCTCGCGCTGATTTCCGCCCACGAAGGGCGGGCTCGGAAGTGGCCGCGGCCAGGGTGCTCGGGTACCTTTCCTCACCCTCCCTTGAACACCGCAATCCTTGGCGCCGGAGTTTCCGGACTCAGTTTGGCGCGCTTCCTGCTCGAAGGCGGGTTGGCGCGCAAGGACGTGACGCTCTTCGAGGCGGCCCCCGCAGTCGGCGGCTTGTGCGCCTCGAAGACGGTGGCCGGCTTCACCTATGACGTCACAGGCGGTCACATCCTGTACTCCAAGGATGCGGCGGCAATGCGCTGGATGAAGGACGCGGCCGGGGGCGACACAGCCTTCGTCGCCAAGGAGCGCCGAACGAAGATCCGCTTCGGCGATCGCTGGGTGCATTATCCCTTCGAGAACGGACTGAGCGATCTGCCGGCCCAGGCCAACTTCGATTGCCTCAAGGGCTACATCGAAGCCTGGCACAAAAGGCAGATGGACGGATCGAGCGCGCCGGACGCCTTCGGCGCCTGGGTGCGCTGGCGCTTTGGCGAGGGAATCGCGCGCCACTTCATGGATCCCTACAACAGGAAGGTCTGGAAGCGCGAGCCCGATCAGTTGTCCTCGGACTGGGTCGCGGGCCGCGTGCCTGACGCGCCGATCGAGGACGTGCTACGCGCCTCGGTGGGGATTCGCACCGAGGGCTACACGCACCAGTCGATCTTCTACTACCCCGCCCGCGGCGGATTCCAAGCGATCACCGACGGGATCGCGTCCACAGTGATGGACCGCGTGCGGCTGAAGACCCCGGTCCGCGAAGTGCAGCGCGTCGGCGAGCGTTGGCGCGTCAACGGCGAAGAATTTGATCGAGTGGTGTGCACCCTGGCGTTGACCGACGTGCCGCGGATCGTCGCCGAAGTGCCCGCGGACGTGGCGAGCGCGATGACGGAGCTGGAGTTCAACTCGATCACCTGCATCCTGATCGCCCTCGACCGCGCGGAACATCCCGATCTGTCGTGGATCTACCTGCCCCACGACGACCAGGGGCCGGCAAACCGCGTGACGTACATGTCGAACTACGCGCCGTCGAACGCGCCTACGGGCAAGAGTTCGTTCTTGTGCGAAGTGACCCATCCGGGCGGCGCACCCTATCCCGGTCCGGAGCTCGAGGGCCAGGTGATCGGGGGCTTGGAGCGCGCGGGATTATTGAAACGCGGCGAAGTGCTGTTCACCGATCGCGTCAGCACGCGCCATGCATACGTTGTTTTCGACCACGAGTACCACCCGCGTCGCAATCTGGCCCTCGGCTGGATGGACAAGGTCGGACTGATTCCCCTGGGCCGCTTCGGCCGCTTCGAATACGACAACTCCGATCAGTGCGTGATCAAAGCGCGCGAGTTGGCCAAACACATGCTCGCCGACGCTTCGCGCGGTCGGATGACGTAGTCCGGTACGGCATTCTGGTGAATGCGTTTGGGGGAGAGTCCCCAGCGCATTCACCGTGCTCTGAACCTGGAGCCTTCCCGCCTACGCGCGCTTCCAGGAACCGATCGCATCGCGCAGGAACGCTTCGAGTTCCTTCACGGCGACCTTGTCCTGCTTCATCGAGTCGCGGTGGCGCACGGTTACGATGTCCTGGGACATCGTGTCGCCATCAATCGTGACGCAGAAGGGCGTGCCGATTTCGTCCTGGCGGCGGTAGCGCCGGCCGATTGCGGCCTTTTCGTCGTAGAACGTGGAAAAGTGCGCGCGGCGCAGTACGCGCTCGATTTCCGCCGCTTTCTCGGGCATGCCTTCCTTCTTCACCAGCGGGAACACTCCAACGGTGATCGGCGCCACCTGGGGATGGAAGTGCAGCACGGTGCGGACCTCGCCCTCGACGTCCTGCTCCTCGAACGCGTCGATCAACAACGTCAGGGCGGCGCGGTTGACGCCGGCGGCGGGCTCGATCACGTAAGGGAAGTAGCGCTCCTTGGTCTCCGGATCGAAGAAGCGCAGATCGACGCCAGAGGCCTCGGAGTGGCGCTTCAAATCGAAGTCCGTGCGGCAGGCGACGCCCTCGAGCTCGCCCCAGCCGAAGGGATAGAGGTACTCGATGTCGTTCGTGCCAGTGGAATAGTGCGCCAGCTCGTCCTTGTCGTGCTCGCGCTGACGCAACTTGGCCGGGTCGATGCCCAGGCCGACATACCAGTTGAAGCGCTCGGTCTTCCAGTGCTCGTACCAGCGATCGTTCTCGGCCGGCGGGACGAAGAACTCCATCTCCGCCTGCTCGAACTCGCGCGTGCGGAACACGAAGTTGCCCGGCGTGATCTCATTGCGGAAGGACTTGCCGATCTGCGCGATGCCGAAGGGCGGCTTGATGCGCGTCGAGTTCAGCACGTTCTGGAAGTTGAGAAAAATCCCCTGGGCCGTCTCCGGGCGCAGGTAGGCCACCGACGAGGAAGACTCCGCCGCTCCGATATTCGTTTTGAACATCAAATTGAAGGCCCGCGGCTCGGTCAGCTCGCCGCCGCACTCGGTGGGCTTCTTCGAGGACCGCTCGGGGCAGCGCGAGTCGTCGAGCTTGTCGGCCCGAAAGCGCGCCTTGCACTTCTTGCAGTCCACCATCGGGTCGGAAAAGCCCGAAACGTGGCCCGAGGTCTCCCAGGTCTTGGGGTTTTGGATGATCGCCGAATCCAGGCCGACGATGTCTGAGCGCTCGAGCACCATGGCGTTCCACCAGGCATTCTTGACCCGCCGCAGGAGCTCGACCCCCAGGGGGCCGTAGTCGTAGGTGTTGCTGATCCCGCCGTAGATCTCGGAGGCCGGGAAAACGAACCCGCGGCGCTTGCAGAGGGAGACGATCTTTTCCATCAACGCTGTGTCGTTCGAGCTCATGGGCGAGCATGGTAGTGTCCCGTGATGGCCCCGCGGCCCCTGGAGTCCAAGTTCCGGGCCCGTCGCCGTTCAGTCCCGGGCCGCGTCCATCTACAATGGCCGGGTCATGCAACAGGCATCCGGGGCCCGGGAGGGGCAAGTCTTCGAGTCGCCCAGCGCCGGCGTCAGTGTGGGGTCGCAGTGGTCGGCCCCCTCGGCTTGCGCGTCACGCCAGGGTGCGGTGGCGCGCGAGTTGGAGCGGATCGCCGCCCTGGTCTTCGAAGGCCGGCGCATCAGCTTCGAGGACGGCCTCTACCTCCACGAGCATGCCGACCTGCCAACCCTGGGGCTGCTGGCGGACCACGTACGGCGCGCTAAGCACCCGTCGAACGCGGTCACGTACATCGTCGATCGAAATCTGAACCCGACCAACGTCTGCATCACTGACTGCGGGTTCTGCGCGTTTTATCGCCGGCCCGACGCTGAGGGCGCCTACGTGCTCTCGCGCGAGGAGATCTACAAACGCATTCAGGAGACCGTGGACCTCGGCGGGCAGCAATTGCTGATGCAGGGCGGACACCACCCCTACCTGAAAACCGCCTGGTGGGTCGAACTGTTCCATGACATCCGCGAGCGCTGGCCGATCAATTGCCACGCGCTTTCGGCGCCTGAGCTCGATCACCTAGCCAAGCTCGACAAACGCCCCTTGGCGGAGGTCCTGCGCGATCTGAAGGCGGCCGGCCTGGGCTCCGTGCCGGGCGCAGGAGCGGAGATGTTGGTGGAGCGCGTGCGAAAGATCATCGCGCCGAAGAAGACCAGCACCGAGCGCTGGCTCGACGTGCACCGCGAGGTTCACCGCGCGGGCTTGCGCTCCTCGGCGACGATGATGTTCGGCCACGTGGAGACGGCGGCGGAGCGCATCGAGCACCTTCAGCGCCTGCGCGACCTGCAGGACGAAACCGGCGGCTTCACGGCCTTCGCGTGCTGGACCATGCAGCCCGATGGCGTGCCGGAGGAGCACAAGTATCCGGCCAAGGCGACGCCGGCCGTGTACCTGCGCGTGCAAGCGCTGTCGCGCATTTTCCTCGACAATTTCGCCAACATCCAGACCAGTTACGTGACCCAGGGGCTGAAGATGGCGCAGATCACGCTGCGCTTTGGATGCAACGACTTTGGCGGCACGATGCTCGAGGAAAACGTGGTCTCGGCCGCCGGCTGCCTGAATTTGGTCTCGATTCAGAACATCGAACGCGCCATCGAACGCGCGGGCTTCGTGCCCATGCAGCGCAACTCCTGGTATGGGATCGTCGATCCGCGACACGCGTCGCTGCACCGCGGGCCGAATTCCCGCGAAGAGGCGGCGGTGCACCGCGGCTATCTCGCGGCGGCTGCCACTGGAGCGACGCGATGATCGCCGAGCGCTCGCCTTGCTTGGATCTCCAGGGCCTGGCCAATCGCGCGGGCCTCGGATCTGTGGCGCGCAAGGTGCTCGCCGGAGAGCGGCTTTCGCGCGAGGACGGCGTCGCCCTATACCGCACGGAACACTTGCACGTGCTCGGGCTCCTTGCGAATCACGTGCGCGAGAGACTCCACGGCGACTTGACGTACTTCAACGTCAACCAGCACGTCAATTACACGAACCTCTGCAACAAGCTGTGCCGGTTCTGCGCCTTCCAGCGCTTGCCTGGTCAGGACGGCGCCTACCAGATGACGCCGGAGCAGGCGGCCACGAAGATTCGCGAGCAGTTGGGCGAACCGGTGACCGAAGTGCACATGGTCGCCGGCGTCTGGCCGAAAATCCCCTACGAGTACTATCTGGAACTGCTGCGGGCGGTGAAGGCCGCGCGGCCCTCGATCCACATCAAGGCTTTCACCATGGTCGAGCTCGACCAGATCGCCAAGGTGGCGAAAAAGCCTCTGGAAGAAGTGCTGCCGGAGTTGATCGCGGCGGGACTCGGATCCGTGCCCGGCGGCGGAGCCGAGGTCTTTTCGGAGCGCGTGCGCCAGGAGACCTATCACCTCAAGTTGTCCGGTGATCAGTGGCTCGATACGGCGCGCAAAGTGCACCGCGCCGGGTTGAAATCGAACTGCACGATGCTGCACGGTCATATCGAGACGATCGAGGAGCGCGTCGATCACCTCGATCGTTTGCGGCTCTTGCAAGACGAGACCGGAGGCTTCCAGACGTACATTCCGCTGTCGTTCCACCCCGACAACAGCGAGATGGCCGATGTGCCCGGCCCCACGGCCGTGGACGAACTGCGCGAACTGGCCGTCGGGCGCCTGATGCTCGACAACATTCCGCACATCAAGGCCTACTGGATCCTGATGGACGTGCCCGTGGCTCAAACGGCACTGTCCTACGGCGCCGACGACGTGGATGGCACAGTGGTCGAGGAGCGCATTTACCACGACGCGGGCGCCACGACGCCCCAGCACGTGCGCCGGTCGGAACTGGTGCAGTGGATTCGCGACGCGGGCCGCATTCCCGTGGAACGCGACACGCTTTACAAAGTGGTCTGGTCCGCTGATCCCATGCGGGCACCGGTGGGCCAGCCCGCGCCCGTGTCCCGCTCCCTGGCCGGCGCGAGCTGAAGCGGTCTAAGAGCACGTCCTAATACCTGGCTGGCCGCTTGGGCGATTCCAGGCCGCCAGCCGCGAGGCGCAGCGAGGACGCGTATTCGCTTGCAATACTCGAAGGAGCTGCAACGTCGCGATGGCGAGCATGGAATTGGCCTAGGGGCCAGCCATGTATGAGGACGTGCTCTAAGCCAGCGTCCAGGCCCGCGACTGTCCGGTGGACAGATCCTCGTGCTCTGCGCGCCATCCGCCCGGAACCCTGTCCGAGCGCGTGATGAAGCCCAACTGCGGTCGGCCGTAGGGCGCGCCTAGCCCGCCGACATTCATGCACAAGCATTCGCCGAGGATCACGGCCCCCGGCGATTCATGGATGTGGCCGCAGACGTAAACGCCGCGGTGGCCCAGGGCCAATTCCCGGAGGGCCTGACTGCCGACGTGCCTGCCGCTTGGGATGAGATCGAGCGCGGTGTCCGCCGGCGGCGTGTGGCACAGGAGCACATCGCAGGCGGGCACGGTGCGCGCGCGAATCTCGTCCTCGCCCCACTCGTAGGCGAATCCAAAGCGCGCGGGTCCGGCCCCGCCGACGCCGGCGACGCGCAGTCCGGCGATCGATCCAATGCTGTGATCGACGTTGCCCTCGCCCGCGAGGTTGGGCAAGTCGTGGTTTCCCGGCACCCACAGGAATGGGACGCCGAGGGCACGCACTGCGGCGAACACGCGTTCCACGCTTGTCACATACGCCTGGTCGGCGCCACCGAGCAACCGCAGGCGACGGCCACCGGCGCCGATGTCCCCCACCAACAGGATTCCGTCGACGCGCTCCGCTGCGATGCGCTCGAGCACCAGCGCGAGGTAGCGCAGGTGCGCGTGGATATCGCCGATGACGGCCAGTCGAATATCCGCGCGCTGAACCAGGGCCATGATTGCGAATTCTGCCCCAGGATCACTCCAAGCGCAGCACGATCGGCGCGATCTCCTTTCCGCTGACGCTGAACGCCTGACGGATTCCACCGAGTCGGCCGATCTCGTAGGGACCGGGCTCCAGACCGAAGATCTCGAATTCTCCGTGTTCGTCGGTGGAAATCGACAGGCCCTCGGCCACGGCGCGCGCCCACTGGGGCGACGGTGCAAGGGGCGTCAGCACGACACTGAAGCGCCGGGCGAGGTCTCCAGCCTTCCAGGCCTGGCCCGCAACCATCGGCGTGCGCACGTCGAATTCCTGCAGCAGGGCAGCGCCCCCATCGGGATCCAGCGCGCGCGTTCCCACGAATCCGCGGCTGGAGTCGGCGCTGGTGCCACCGATGTAGATCTGCGCGCGGACCCCGGGCTCGCCGGGCAATGCAAAGGCACCCGAGGGGTCGATTACCGCAAATTGGGTCGGCTCAACCTCACCTTGCACCACCAGGGCGGCGCGCATGGTCGGGAACTCAATCCCGTGCGGCAAATGCACGCGACCTCGGAGGGCTAGGGTCACTGCATCCACGCCGTAGCGCAATTCCACCTGCGCGACTTCGCCTTCGAGCAACTCGACGTTTTGCACCACGACCTCGGCCGCCACGGGTTGTCCCCCTGACTGGGGTTCCAGTGCCTGAAGCGCCACACGCACGCGCCCAGCAGTCAGTCCGCCCAATTCGAAATTCAAGTCATGATCCAGACGGAGGACGGCA
Organism: Planctomycetota bacterium; assembly: GCA_947484275.1. Classification (GTDB taxonomy): domain Bacteria; phylum Planctomycetota; class UBA1135; order UBA1135; genus JADJQU01. The sequence continues at coordinate 89,341 of CANKOY010000005.1, forward strand.
GTTCCATTGGGTCCGCTGACGACGACGCCCGCAAGCAGACTTTGCGCGCGCACTTCGTCCGTGGTCACCACGCGTCCGCGCAGAACGGCACGGCGCGGCATTTCGATCCGGACGATTTCCCCTTGGGACGCGGGATCGCTCAGGAACAGTCCGTGGGAGGCGCGAAACGCCGCCACACGCCTTGGTTCCCGGGAATCCAGGGACAGGTCGAAGCGCCCCTGGCTGTCGCTGATCGCCGCGGGCGCATCCTGAGGCACGGAACCTTGCAGCGATTCGCCAAAAAGCCAAAGCGTGGATGCCTCCGTCGTTTCGGATACGGCGACCAGGTTCACGGCCGCCAGGGGCACTCCGGTTCCAGCCTCGACCACCGTGCCGCGCAAGTTCCACGGGCCTTGACCCAGCGGGACCATGCCGATGTCACCGAGCTCCATGGCGCAGCTCCCGTCCCACGGAATCCAGGCGGTGACGAAAGGCCTGAATCCCTGCACCTCGATCGTCAGTTGACTCTCGCGTGCGATGAAGCCTCCGCAGCCGATCTGAAACCTGCCGTCGGCGAGTTCCATCGACCGGGAACCGGCCTCACCCTCGAAGGGCAAGGCGCCAAGTTCGCCCCGCACCATCCAGTGCAGGCTCGCGCGCGTCAGCGCAGCGCCGCTCTGCAAATCCACCAGCCTCCCGCTCCATTGCCCGTGGGGATCGAGCTCGAAGTCCACATCCATCCCGCGCGTCGACGGTCCAAGGAAGAAGCGCTTTGGAGTCGCATGCCATGCGGGCTCGCGGCTTCGCAGGATGTAGTTCCCGGAGGGCAAGTCGCGCAGGGTCAGGGTGTCACGGATCGAGAGCTCGCGTGCTTCACCCCTGGCCTCGTCCTCCAGGGCGATCGACAGGCGTCCCACCGGCGGGCAACGCCCCACTCTCGTGAGCCGCAGTTCACCGCGACCCGCGGATAGGGCGAGCCGCCCTGCCCCTTGCAGCGTGGGCTCATCGAGCGCTGGATCGCTCGGCAAACTCCCCTTGTCGTGGGCAGCGAGCACCAAGTCGCCGTTGCCCGATCCAACAAATCTCGGGCTCTGGAGCCAGAGCAGGGCCAGGCAGGCACACAGCACAATTCCCGTGATCTTGAGGAAGGACATCGAAAGCAATTTGAAATCGAGGTGGGCAGGCGACGGGGCTAGATCCCCCGCAGCGCACGCCTTGGGGCAAGCGGGAGCGGAGTTGGACGGCTCGCCCTCTGGCGCCCAGCGCGAGGGGCGAGCCGTGGATTCACTAAGAACTGGCCGCGAATCAGCAGTACGGATTGCCGCCGGTCTTCACGTTGGCGCCGGTGGAAGTGCACTGCCACAGCCCGAAGAATCCGCCGCGCACGCAGGTGTAGTGGTACTCCATCCACACGCAGGAGTCCGGCTGCACCGCGGGCGCGGTGACACACGCGGAGGTGCTCTGCCCCGTGCTGAAACTGCCGACGCCGGAGCCACCAATGGTGACTTGCACCGAGGCCGAGTGGCACAGGGTGACGCTCATGGCCGTCGGCGACTCACAGTCGACGCACATCATCGGGCCGACGCCCACGCCGCTGACGCGAGCCGAAGCCTGGAACTGCGGGGACGCGGAACTTGAGGCGCTGGCGAGCGTCGCCGCGGGAACCAACAACAACAGCGCGCACAGTGCGCCTTGAAAATTCATCTGCACGGGGAACTCCTACTGGAAATCCGCGGTCCGTGGACCGGGAAGCCGAACGAAAGACGCAAGGTCCGAAACGGCGCTGCGCGTGCGGCGCCCACGGGATCTACGACTGCGCGGGCGCGTCGTGGCGGCCGAGAATCTCTGAAATCCGTGGGGCGGCGGCCCCTGACATCGGAGTTTGGATCCGCTATGGTCTCCCCATGCTGGCCAAAGGCCGCAAAATGGAACGCGCACCGCGCACCCAGGCGCGTGGCTGGCCCGTCGTGCCGCGCGCAGCATGAAGCGCCTGCGCATTCTCGTCCTGATGCACGAGGACCTCGTGCCGCCGGCTTCGATCGAGGGGCTGAGTGAAAAACAATTTCAGCCCTTCCGCACGGAATGGCACGTGATCGCAGGCCTCGACGCCCTGGGACACGAAGTGCATCAAATCGGCGTGCACGACGATCTGCGCCCGCTGCGAGAAGCGATTGAAACGCTGAAGCCCGACGCCGTCTTCAATCTCCTGGAGGAATTCCACGGCGTGACGATGTACGGCCAGGCGGTGATCAGCTTTGTCGAACTGATGCGCGCGCCCTACACCGGCTCAAACCCGCGCGGGCTGATGCTCTCGCGCGACAAGGTGCTGGCCAAGAAAATCATGGCCTACCATCGGCTGCCGATTCCGCGCTTCGCCATGTTCCCCGTGGGCGCCAAGGCGCGGCTCCCGGGGCGACTGGGCCTGCCGTTGCTTGTGAAATCCACCCTGGAAAGCGCCTCGCTCGGGATTTCCCAGGCCTCGATCGTGCGCTCCACGGACAAGCTCGCCGAGCGGGTGAATTTCATGCACGAGTCCTTTGGCACGGACGTCATGGCCGAGGAGTACATCGAAGGCCGCGAGCTGTACTTAGGCGTGCTCGGCAACAATCGTCTAGAGACGTTCCCGGTCTGGGAAATGCGCTTCAATGAATGGGATCCCGACGTCCCGCGCATCGCCACGGCCAAGGTGAAGTGGGACCTCGAGTACCAGCGCCGCCACGGAATCGTCACGGGCGCGGCAACGGATTTGCCCGATGGCGTCGAGCGCGAAATCGCGCGGCTGACGAAGATCGCCTACAGAGCCCTGGGCCTGTCGGGCTACGCGCGCGCGGACTGGCGCTTGGCGCCCGATGGCAAGGTCCACTTGTTGGAGCTCAACGCCAATCCCGACCTGTGCATCGATGAAGACTTCGCCGATTCCGCCAAGGCCGGCGGCGTCGATTACGAAATGCTGCTGCAGCGCATCCTGAACCTCGGGCTGAACTACCGCCCAGCGTGGAAGCGTACTGAGGAGTGACGTAACGCGAACGCAGTCAGGTGATTTCGGCCGGGGATCCGATGATCCGCTCCGGAATGAATTCAACTGACTTCATAGGCGCCGCCCTCGTCCTGGCGTTCGCGGTGCTCCACGTAGGTCGCCGTCACGATGTCACCCATCACGTTGACCACCGTGCGGCCCATGTCGAGGATCCGATCGACGCCGAGGATGATCGCGATGCCGTTGGGCGGCACGCCGACCTGGGACATGATCGTCATCAACAGCGGCAACGAACCGCCGGGAACTCCCGCGGCACCCACGGCGGAGATGACCGCCAGGATTACAACCAGCACTTGATCGCCGAGGTCGAGTTCGATGCCGAACACCTGGGCGACGAACAGAACCACCGCGCCTTCGAAAAGCGCTGTGCCATTCATGTTGATCGTCGCACCCAGGGGCAGGACGAAGCCGGCCACGGAGGGGCGCACGCCCAGGGACTCCTTCGCCACGCGCAGGGACGTCGGCAAGGTTGCGTTCGACGAACTCGTCGAAAGCGCAGTGGCCATGATCGGCACGCACTTCCGCAAGAACGGGCCGGGCTTGATCTTGACCAGGAGCCGCAACAACAGCGGGTAGAACAGGAAGATCTGCACGAGGTAGCACGCGAGCACCAAGCCCATGTAGAAGGACAACTTCGACAACAGCCCCAGGCCGAACTTGGAAGTCACGGTGAAGATCAGGCAGAACACCGCGATCGGAGCGAGCTTCATCACCAGACCGACGATGCCCACCATCGCTTCCGCCAAGGTCGAAAGCCACGACAGCATGACGCGCCGTCGTTCGTCGGCGATCTGCGTCAACGCGACGCCAAACAGCAGCGAGAACAAGATCAACGGCAACATGTCCCCCAGTCGCGAGGGCACCTTGCCCAAGTCGCTGGCCTTGGTCGCCTGACCGCCGACCACGGAGGCCAGCAAGTTCCTGGGCAGGAACATGTCGAGCACCCTGTCCGAGAACTCCTTGGTGGTCTGGGTCTCGTTCGATGCCGCGATCGCGCCCTGCTTGCTGGCATCGCCGCCGAATTCCTCCATCAATTCCTGGCGCGTGGCGACGTCGAACCCTCGGCCTGGATTGAACATGTTGAGCACGAACAACCCGAGCACGGCGGAGACGATGCTCGTCAGCGCGAACATCATCATCGTGCGCCCGCCGAGCGAGCCGAGCTTGCGCAGGTTCGGCAATTCACCGACGCCCGTAGCCAGCGACGCGAACACCAGCGGCATCACCACCAGCATCAGGCCGCGCAGGAAAATCTGGCCGATCGGATAGGCGACGCCGTCGGATATGCGCGTCAGCCACTCGCGACCGTCACCGGTCTCGCCCACCACGGCGTTGGCCCCCGCTCCGCACGCGGCGCCCGCCAAGAGCGCAAACAGAATTGTCCAGTGCGAGGAACGGGTCGCGGTGGT